>NZ_BAABDF010000004.1:0-19367 GCF_039539485.1 Celeribacter arenosi | reverse complement strand
ACCGTGGTCAACGTGGCCGATCGTGCCAATGTTCACGTGCGGTTTGTTGCGCTCAAACTTACCTTTAGCCATGATGGCCTCCTTGTCATTTGGGCGGGGACCGGCGGAACCGGTCCCCGAATGCGATTAGGCGAATTTCGCCTGAATTTCGTCCGAGATGTTCTGCGGCACTGGCTCGTAGTGGTCGAACTGCATCGAGAAGTTTGCGCGGCCCGAAGACATGGAACGCAGCGTGTTGATGTAGCCGAACATGTTGGCCAGAGGCACAAAGGCGTCGATCGCGATGGCGTTGCCGCGCGTATCCTGACCCTGAACCTGACCGCGACGCGATGTCAGATCGCCGATGATGCCACCGGTGTATTCTTCCGGCGTAATCACTTCGACTTTCATGATCGGCTCGAGCAGTTTCGCACCAGCTTTGCGCATACCTTCACGCATACACATACGTGCAGCGATTTCGAATGCGAGAACGCTGGAGTCAACGTCGTGGTACTTACCGTCGATCAGGGCGACTTTGAAGTCGATCACAGGGAAGCCTGCGAGCGGACCGCTGTCCATGACGGAACGGATACCTTTTTCGACGCCCGGGATGTATTCCTTGGGAACCGCACCACCAACAATCTTGCTCTCGAAGGAGAAACCTTCGCCAGGGACTGTTGGAGAGATAACCATTTTGACTTCGCCGAACTGACCCGAACCACCCGACTGTTTCTTGTGGGTGTAGGTGTGCTCGACTTCGTGGCCGATGGTCTCACGGTAGGCAACTTGCGGTGCACCGATGTTCGCTTCGACTTTGAATTCGCGCTTCAGACGATCAACGAGGATGTCGAGGTGAAGTTCGCCCATCCCTTTCATGATCGTCTGACCGCTTTCGAGGTCTGTTTCAACGCGGAAAGAGGGATCTTCGGCTGCAAGACGCTGCAGACCCAAGGACATCTTTTCCTGGTCAGCTTTGGTTTTCGGCTCGACAGCAATCTCGATCACGGGATCGGGGAAAGTCATCGTTTCCAGAACCACAGGATCGTTGACGGCACAGAGCGTGTCACCGGTTGTGGTGTCTTTCAGGCCGGCAAGCGCGATGATGTCACCAGCAAATGCTTCGGTGATCTCGTCCTGCTTGTTGGAGTGCATCATGACCATACGGCCGATGCGCTCTTTTTTGCCTTTGGTGGAGTTCAAAAGCGTGTCGCCCTTTGCCATCGTGCCCGAATAGATACGGGTGAAGGTCAGGGTACCCATGTAGGGGTCGTTCATGATTTTGAACGCGAGGCCCGAGAACGCCATGTTGTCGTCTGCACGACGAGGGATGTTACGAACTTCTTCTTCATCGCCGGGTTTGAAGCCCATGTAGTCAACCACGTCGAGCGGGCTCGGCAGGTAGTCGATCACAGCGTTGAGGAGAGGCTGAACGCCTTTGTTTTTAAATGCAGAACCGCCCAGAACCGGAACGAACTTCAGCGTCAGACAGCCCTTGCGCAGCAGTTTGCGCAGTGTTTTCACGTCGGGCTCTGTGCCTTCCATGAGGTAGGCTTCCATCGCGTCGTCGTCCATTTCGACGGCGGCTTCGATCATCTTGGCACGCCACTCATCGGCCTGCGCCTTGAGGCTGTCACGGATCGGAGCTTTGATCCAGGATGCACCAAGGTCTTCGCCCTGCCACAACCATTCTTCCATGGTCACGAGGTCGATAAGGCCTTCAAGCTCGGTCTCTGCACCGATCGGAATACCAACCGGAATAGCAGTCGCGCCTGTGCGGTCTTCGATCATGTGGACACAGTTAAAGAAGTCCGCGCCGATCTTGTCCATTTTGTTAACGAACACGATACGTGGAACTTTATAACGGTCGGCCTGACGCCAAACGGTTTCGGTCTGCGGCTCAACACCGGCGTTACCGTCAAGAACGGTAACAGCACCATCGAGAACAGCCAGCGAACGCTCAACTTCGATTGTGAAGTCAACGTGGCCCGGTGTGTCGATGATGTTCATGCGGTGCTTGAGAGAGTCGGGCTCGGTGCCGTTCTCAGTGCGTTCCCAGAATGTCGTCGTCGCAGCAGAGGTAATCGTGATACCCCGCTCCTGCTCTTGCTCCATCCAGTCCATCGTCGCGGCGCCGTCATGGACTTCGCCGATGTTGTGGGATTTGCCTGTGTAAAACAGGATACGCTCGGAGCATGTGGTCTTACCGGCATCGATGTGCGCAATAATACCAAAGTTCCGGTAGCGTTCGAGGGGATATTCGCGTGCCATTGGGCTCGGGTCCTTCGGGTCTGATTACCAGCGGTAGTGGCTGAACGCTTTGTTGGCGTCGGCCATCTTGTGCGTGTCTTCGCGCTTTTTCACGGCGGAACCGCGACCGTTTACTGCGTCGAGCAGCTCACCGGCGAGGCGTTCTTCCATCGTGTTTTCGTTACGGGCGCGGGATGCGGAGATCAGCCAACGGATGGCAAGAGCTTCGCGGCGCTCAACGCGGACTTCGACGGGAACCTGATAGGTTGCACCACCGACGCGGCGGGAACGAACTTCGACAGACGGCTTCACGTTGTCGAGGGCCTCGTGGAAAACCTCGATAGGGGCTTTCTTGAGTTTATCCTCAACGCGGGTCAGTGCGTTGTAGACGATGCGTTCGGCGGCAGATTTTTTGCCGTCGATCATCAGGTTGTTCATGAATTTTGTCAGCACGCGATCGCCATATTTGGCGTCGGGCAGGACTTCGCGCTTTTCAGCGGCGTGACGACGGGACATTCCGCTCTCTCCTTATTTAGGACGCTTGGCGCCGTATTTCGAACGACGTTGTTTACGGTCTTTGACGCCCTGGGTATCCAAAACACCACGCAGAATGTGGTAACGGACACCTGGAAGGTCTTTTACACGGCCGCCACGGATCAGAACCACGGAGTGTTCCTGAAGGTTGTGGCTCTCACCGGGGATGTAGCTGATGACCTCAAAGCCATTCGTCAGACGCACTTTGGCGACTTTACGCATAGCGGAGTTCGGTTTCTTTGGCGTCGTGGTGTAGACGCGTGTGCATACGCCGCGTTTCTGCGGGCACTGCTCCAGGTGCATGGACTTGGAGCGCTTGACTTTCGGCTGACGCGGTTTGCGGATCAGCTGTTGGATCGTTGGCATAGGGCTCTTTCCCGTTCCTAACTTCGACTGCTCCGACTTCGCGAACAAATGCCCACACGCCGGAACGATTTAAAATTTATGCGCAACACACATACGCGTAACGCAAAAACCCGCAATCGTTCCCATTCCGAGGCGAACGACGCGGAGAGTTCCCAGAGGATGAAGGCTTAAAAGTAGCCCGCATCTTGATCACTACGATTTTGAATTCGGACCCGAGGGGAATTCCCCCTTTGCCGGATTGCGCGCGGTATATGGAGAGTCGTGTGGGATGTCAACAGCCGCTCAGGCGCGGTTGACCGCCTTACCGCCGATCTGACCGGTCCGGCGCAGGCGTGTTTCGCGGATCACAGTGTAAATGCCGGTCGCCGCAATGATCGCGGCCCCCACGAGCGAAGAAATCGCGGGCCACTCACCAAAGGCAAAAAACCCAACCAGAAGGGCCCAGATAAGAGCGGTGTAGCGGAACGGCGAGACAAAGGAAATCTCGCCAACCTTCATCACTACGACCGAGAGAACATAGGCGACTGTCACGCAAATTGCGGTTCCCATGAGTTGGCCCCAGTTCTTGGTCGACAATTGCACCCAGTCTTCGCCAAGCGTTGAGAGCCCCGCCACGACGACAACGGCCAATACGGCACAAAGTGTTACCGTGGATGTTGACGCCGCAGAGGACATGCCCCGCACAGAGAGGTCACGTATGGTTACGGCCACAACAGCGGCGAGCGCCCATAGGGCGCCGGCGCTAAAGCCGTCTGTGCCGGGCTTGACGATCAGGAGAACGCCACAAAAACCCACGATGATCGCCAAGATACGGCGCCAGCCGAGCGGATCGCGAAACACCAAGGCCGAGGCGATAGTGATGACCAATGGCATGGTTTGCATGATCGCCGTGGCGTTGGCCAAAGGCATTGTCGTTATCGCATGCAAAAACGTAAACGCCACTCCCACTTCCATGAAAGAACGCAAGACAATCAGCACCCAATCGCGACGCGGCATAGTCACTGTGACCGGATCGACGAACGGCGCGACTGCCACGAAAACCATTAAGACGTTCAACACACCACGCATCAAAAGCGCCTGCGACAGGGGAATGTCGACCAGAAGGGCCTTCATAAAGCTGTCGTTAAATGTAAATGCCGCCATGGCCCCTGCCATGAGCAAAGCACCGCGTGAATTGTCTGAGAGTTCGGCCATCGGTTCGGTCCCTTTTGAAATCGCGCTATCACCAGCGCTGGCGATTGGGAAGCGAGGTGTTTACAACGGGCATGTGCGATGTTGAGGAAGTGGCAAAGGGAGCGCCCATGAAGTTCTGCGTTGGCGCAACGGTCCGCAACGAAGGTCCGTTCATTCTCGAATGGCTCGCTTGGCAAAAGATGCTGGGCTTCGATGACGTGATTTTCGTCCACAACGATTGCACCGACCATTCCGTAGAGATGATGAAGCTCTTGGCAGAAGCCGGCTTTTGTCATGAGCTCGAACATTTTCCGGCGGAGAACCAGGCACCGGTTCGCTCGGGCCTGATTGCTTTGCATACCCACCCTGTTGTGGCGCAAACGGATTGGTTCTTCCTTTGCGATGTCGACGAATATCTTATTGCGAAACGGGGCGACGGCACTGTTCAGGGGTTGGTCGGGGACATGCACGAACGCTTTCGCGGCATTTCGGTGCAATGGCGCTGTTTCGGGACGTCCGGTCTTGAGACATGGGAAGACCGCCCTTTGCATCGGATGTTCACGCTTGCGGCCGATGAAAAGGACCCCGCCAACAAATTCTACAAAAGTTTCGCGTTCAGACCGGCGGAGAATTTCAAAATGATCTCTGCCCATGAGCCGCGGGGGTGGCGCGGAAAGGGGAAATGGGGAGAGGGTCCAAATCGCTGGGCGCATATTTCGGACCGCCCGATGAACTACGACCCGAATGGCCCGGAACGCAAACTGACCAAAGCGAAGTGGATTTCGCTCGCCGGTGCGCAGGTGAACCATTACGTCACCAAGACCTTGGAAAACTTCACCTACAAGGCCGGCACTCCCTGCCCTGCGCGAAACTTCTATTTTGACCGCTACAACGAACGCTTCTTTCTCGCGCACAATCGAAATGAGGTCACAGATACGTCTGCTTTGGCGTTCGATGACCGGTTTGATGCGGTGATGGCGCAGCTATTGGCGGTTAAGGGCGTGCTTCGCCTCCACCACCTTTGCTGCGCTGACCTGTTGTCACGGATGCACGAGAAGGCCGGATCGGATGTAAAGTCAGACCCCCGTTATTCCCATCACCTTGAGATGGCCGCGGCGCAGGCCTGAGGAAGTCCAACCTTTCCAAATGAAAAAGGCCCCGCAAACTGCGGGGCCTAAATTTTTCGTAAGCGCGAGGCTTATTCGCTTTCAGGCGTTTCCACGACAACAGCTTCATCTGCAAAGCCTTCAGTCATCGTTTCAACCGGCGCAGCAAGTGCTGCTGCAGCTTCAGCTTCTGCACGCGCCTCTTCGATCACCTTGGTGTCGCGATCGAGAGCAATTTTGCGCACGCGCTGGGTCGCTCCACCAGTACCGGCCGGGATAAGACGGCCAACGATGATGTTCTCTTTGAGACCCACGAGCTTGTCACGTTTGCCCTGAACCGATGCTTCGGTAAGGACGCGCGTGGTTTCCTGGAAGGAAGCGGCAGAGATAAAGGAGCGCGTTTGAAGCGACGCTTTGGTGATGCCGAGAAGGATCGGCTGACCCTTCGCTGCACGACCGCCCTTGGAAATCGCCTTCTCGTTGTTTTCGTCGAACTCGGCCTTGTCGACCGCTTCGCCTTTGAGAAGAACAGTGTCGCCACTGTCGAGGATTTCCCATTTCTGCAGCATCTGACGCACGATGACTTCGATGTGCTTGTCGTTAATTTTAACGCCCTGAAGACGGTAAACGTCCTGCACTTCGTCGATCATGTAATCAGCCAAGGCTTCGACACCCATAATCGCGAGGATGTCATGAGGCGCAGGGTTGCCGTCCATGATGTAGTCACCCTTCTGGACGAAGTCGCCTTCGGCCACAGGGATGTGTTTGCCTTTCGGCACCATGTACTCGACGGACTCCATCGTCTCATCCACAGGCTCGATCGAGATGCGGCGTTTGTTTTTGTAGTCCTTGCCAAAGCGCACGTGACCGTCGATTTCCGCGATGATAGCGTGATCTTTCGGACGACGGGCTTCGAAGAGTTCGGCCACACGCGGCAGACCACCGGTGATGTCCTTGGTCTTCGCACCTTCGCGCGGGATACGGGCAACCACATCACCGGCCTGAATGTCTTGACCGTCCTCGATCGAGAGAACCGCGTCCACGGACATCAGGTAGGTAACCGGATTGCCGGCATCGTTGCGCATTGGTTCGCCATCGGCACCCAACACGAGGATCTCGGGCTTGAGATCGCCGCCTTTTGGCACCGAACGCCAATCGGTCACGATTTTCTGGGTCATGCCGGTCGCATCATCGGTCACGTCACGAACCGACAGGCCCGAGACGAGGTCGACGAATTTTGCCTTACCGGCTTTCTCCGCGATAATCGGCAGAGTGTAGGGGTCCCATTCGAACAGCTTGTCGCCACGGGTAACCGTTGCGCCCTCGGTCACAAACACCTTGGTGCCGTAGCCGAGTTTGTAGGAAGCCCGCTCCACATTGTTCTCGTCGATGATGGCAAGCACCATGTTACGGCCCATGACGATACGTTCGCCCTGAGCGTTTTCGAGAAGGTTAGCGTCGCGGAACTCAATGCGACCTTCCTGGTTCGATTCCTGGAAGGACTGGCTACCACCCTGTGCAACGCCGCCGATGTGGAACGTCCGCATCGTCAGCTGTGTACCGGGCTCACCGATGGACTGTGCGGCGATAATACCGACAGCTTCACCTTGGTTCACCATAGTACCGCGCGCGAGGTCACGACCGTAACAGTTCGCACAAACGCCTTCTTCTGCTTCACATGTCAGAGGCGAGCGAATCCGCAGCTTGGCAATGCCAGAGGTTTCGATCGCATCTGCTTTGCGCTCGTCGATGATCTCGTTTTTGGAGACGAGAACCTCGTCGGTGCCGGGACGCAGAACGTCATCGGCAGCAACACGGCCAAGGATCCGCTCGGAGAGCGAAGACACGACTTCACCATCGTTGACGGCTGCTTCTGCAGTGATCGCCTTTTCGGTACCACAGTCCACCTGACGCACGATGCAATCCTGCGCCACGTCGACGAGACGACGTGTCAGGTAACCGGAGTTCGCCGTTTTAAGCGCGGTATCGGACAGACCCTTACGGGCACCGTGGGTCGAGTTAAAGTACTCGAGCACGGTCAGACCTTCTTTAAAGTTCGAGATAATCGGCGTTTCGATAATCTCGCCGGAAGGTTTCGCCATCAGGCCGCGCATACCGCCCAGCTGTTTCATCTGGGTGACAGAACCACGGGCACCGGAGTGCGCCATCATGTAAACCGAGTTCGGCTCCATTTCGGCACCATTCGCGTCCATCTTCTTGGCGGAGATGGTCGACATCATGGCCTCGGTGACCTTGTCGTTACACTTCGCCCAAGCGTCGACAACTTTGTTGTACTTTTCGCCCTGCGTGATGAGGCCGTCCATGTACTGCTGTTCAAAGTCTTTCACGAGACCACGGGTTTCGTCCACGAGTGTCCATTTGTTGTCGGGGATAACCATGTCGGCCTTGCCGAAGGAAATACCGCCCTTGAACGCTTCGCGGAAGCCGAGGGTCATGATCTGGTCACAGAAGATCACCGACTCTTTCTGACCGCAGTAACGGTAGACAGTGTCGATGACGCGCTGGACGTCCTTCTTACGCAGAAGCTGGTTGACCAATTCGAACGGCGCTTTCGCGTTGAGCGGCAGCAACGACCCCAGACGCAGACGGCCCGGCGTTGTTTCATAGCGCTTCCACACTTCCTGACCGTGCTCGTCGATCTGCTTGATCCGCGCTTGGATGCGTGCGTGCAGGTGGACTTCGCCAGCGGTAAGTGCGTGCTCGACCTCTTCCACGTCGGAGAAGATCATGCCTTCGCCCTTCATGCCTTCACGATCCATCGTGATGTAGTAAAGGCCGAGAATCATATCCTGCGAAGGAACAATGATCGGTGCGCCGTTGGCAGGCGACAGAACGTTGTTCGTGGACATCATCAGAACGCGTGCTTCGAGCTGTGCTTCGAGCGAAAGTGGGACGTGAACAGCCATCTGGTCACCGTCGAAGTCAGCGTTAAACGCCGAACACACGAGCGGGTGAAGCTGGATCGCTTTACCTTCGATCAGAACGGGCTCGAACGCCTGGATACCAAGACGGTGAAGCGTCGGTGCACGGTTCAAGAGAACGGGGTGTTCGCGGATAACCTCGTCGAGGATATCCCAAACTTCCGGACGTTCTTTTTCCACCAACTTCTTGGCCTGCTTCACAGTGGAGGACAGACCTTTGGCTTCAAGACGCGAGTAGATGAACGGCTTGAACAGTTCGAGAGCCATCTTTTTGGGCAAACCACATTGATGCAGTTTGAGTTCCGGACCGGTCACGATGACCGAACGACCGGAGAAGTCGACGCGTTTACCCAAAAGGTTCTGACGGAAACGACCCTGTTTACCCTTCAGCATGTCGGACAGCGACTTCAACGGGCGCTTGTTGGCACCCGTGATGACGCGACCGCGACGGCCGTTGTCGAACAGAGCGTCGACGGATTCCTGAAGCATACGTTTTTCGTTACGCACGATGATATCGGGCGCACGCAGTTCGATCAGGCGTTTCAGACGGTTGTTCCGGTTGATCACGCGGCGGTAGAGATCGTTGAGATCGGATGTCGCGAAACGACCACCGTCGAGGGGCACCAGCGGGCGGAGTTCCGGCGGGATCACAGGGATCACGGTCAGGATCATCCACTCCGGACGGTTGCCGGATTCAAGGAAGCTTTCGACGATCTTCAGACGCTTGATGATCTTCTTGGGCTTGAGTTCACCGGTCGCTTCCTTGAGGTCCTCACGCAGCTGTTCTGCGGTGGAATCAAGGTCGATGTTGGCGAGCATTTTACGGATCGCTTCGGCGCCGATGTCGGCTTCGAATGCATCCATGCCGTAGAGATCCTGCGCGTCCATGAACTCTTCTTCGGTCAACATTTGGCCGTAGGAGAGGTCCGTCAGACCGGGTTCGATCACCACGTAGTTCTCAAAGTAGAGAACGCGCTCGAGATCGCGCAGCGTCATGTCGAGCATGAGGCCGATCCGGCTCGGGAGCGATTTCAAGAACCAGATGTGAGCGACAGGCGCGGCCAGTTCGATATGGCCCATACGCTCGCGGCGCACTTTCTGGAGGGTGACTTCAACACCACATTTCTCGCAGACAACGCCGCGATACTTCATGCGTTTGTATTTACCGCACAGGCATTCGTAGTCTTTGATCGGGCCAAAAATACGTGCGCAGAACAAACCATCACGCTCCGGCTTGAACGTCCGGTAGTTGATGGTTTCGGGTTTCTTGATCTCACCGTAGGACCACGACAGGATGCGCTCCGGCGACGCCAGCGAGACTTTGATCTCGTTGAAGGTCGCAGGCGATGCCAGCGGGTTGAACGGGTTGGTTGAGAGTTCCTGGTTCATCTTTTGATTTCCTCAGATTTCGGCGGAAGGGCGCGGGAGAAGTAAGGCGCGGGGCCTTACTCCTCATCCTCCGCATCCAGGAGTTCCATGTTGAGGCCGAGGCCGCGGACTTCCTTGACGAGCACGTTAAAGCTCTCAGGAACGCCGGCTTCGAAGTTATCCTCACCTTTGACGATCGACTCGTAGACCTTGGCACGGCCTGCAACGTCATCCGACTTGACAGTAAGCATCTCCTGCAAGGTGTAGGCGGCGCCGTAGGCTTCGAGTGCCCAGACTTCCATCTCACCAAAGCGCTGACCACCAAACTGCGCCTTACCACCAAGCGGCTGCTGGGTGACGAGCGAGTATGGACCCGTTGAACGGGCGTGGATTTTGTCGTCCACAAGGTGGTGCAGTTTGAGCAGATACTTCACACCGACGGTGACTTCACGGGCGAACTGTTCACCTGTGCGGCCATCGAAGAGTACCGACTGCGCGGAGGTGTCGAAACCGGCGCGCACGAGTGCGTCGTCGATGTCGGCTTCTTTCGCACCGTCGAATACAGGTGTCGCAACCGGCACACCGGTGGTCACATTGGATGCTGCCTCGAGCATGTCGACATCTGCCATGTTGGCAAAGCCTTCGTCGTAGACTTCTTCGCCGTAGACGAATTTGAGCGCGTCACGAACAGGTGTCATGTCACCGGAGCGACGGTATTCCTGAAGCGCTTCGTCAACCTGGATACCCAGACCGCGAGATGCCCAACCCATGTGGGTTTCGAGAATCTGACCAACGTTCATCCGCGACGGCACGCCGAGCGGGTTGAGACAGAAGTCGACGGGCGTACCATCGGCAAGGAACGGCATGTCTTCCATGGGAACGACGCGGGAGATAACCCCTTTGTTCCCGTGACGACCGGCCATCTTGTCGCCCGGCTGAAGCTTGCGCTTCACAGCGATGAAGACTTTGACCATCTTCATCACACCCGGAGGCAGATCATCGCCGCGGCGCACTTTCTCGACCTTGTCCTCGAAACGGTGCTCGAGAGCACGCTTTTGCGCTTCGTACTGCGCGTTGAGGGCTTCAACGATCTGTGCGTCGTCTTCGTCTGCGAGGGCGAGCTGCCACCACTGACCTTTGGACAGTTGACCGAGCAGTTCGTCGTCGATGGTCACATTCGGCTTAACGCCTTTTGGACCTTTGACGGCGACTTTGCCGAAGATCATGTCTTTCAGGCGCGCGTAGATGTTGCGGTCCAGAATGGCCATCTCATCGTCGCGGTCACGTGCCAGACGTTCGATTTCTTCACGCTCGATCTGCAGCGAACGCTCGTCTTTTTCCACACCGTGGCGGTTAAAGACGCGCACTTCCACGACTGTACCGTAATCGCCCGGCTTCACGCGAAGCGAGGTGTCACGCACGTCGGATGCTTTCTCACCAAAGATGGCGCGCAGGAGTTTTTCTTCCGGCGTCATCGGGCTTTCGCCCTTCGGTGTGATTTTACCCACGAGGATATCACCCGGCTCGACGTGTGCGCCGATGTAGACGATGCCCGCTTCGTCGAGGTTGCGCAGAGCTTCCTCACCGACGTTGGGGATATCGCGGGTGATTTCTTCCGGCCCGAGCTTCGTGTCACGTGCTGCGACTTCGAATTCCTCGATGTGTACCGAGGTGAAGACGTCGTCACGCGCGATGCGTTCGGAGATCAGGATGGAGTCTTCGTAGTTGTAGCCGTTCCAAGGCATAAACGCGACGACGACGTTCTTTCCGAGAGCCAGTTCGCCCATATCCGTGGACGGACCGTCAGCAATCACTTCGCCTTTACCAACGGACTGGCCCACATTCACCAACGGACGCTGGTTGATGCAGGTGTTCTGGTTGGAACGCTGGAATTTACGCAGACGGTAGATGTCCACGCCGGGATCGCCGATGGAAAGATCTTCGGTGGCGCGAATAACGATACGTGTTGCATCAACCTGGTCGATGATACCCGCACGCTTCGCCTGAATGGCCGCGCCGGAGTCGACGGCAACTTTGCCCTCGATACCCGTGCCGATGATCGGAGCTTCGGCACGCAGAAGAGGCACGGCCTGCTTTTGCATGTTCGAGCCCATCAGCGCGCGGTTAGCATCGTCGTTCTCAAGGAACGGGATGAGTGCCGCAGCGACGGAGACCAGCTGTTTGGGCGAAACGTCGATGAGATCGACGTTGGAAGGCGGGTTGAGTGCGTGCTCACCGGACTGACGGGTGGACACGAGATCGTTCATGAACCGGCCCGTTTCGTCGAGCTTCGCGTTCGCCTGCGCCACGGTGTGACGCATTTCTTCAGTGGCGGACATGTAGGTCACATCATCCGTCACCTGACCTTCGACAACGCGGCGATACGGCGTTTCGATAAAGCCGTATTTGTTCACCCGCGCGAAAGTGGCGAGGTTGTTGATCAGACCAATGTTCGGACCTTCCGGCGTTTCAATCGGGCACATGCGGCCGTAGTGCGTGATGTGAACGTCGCGCACTTCAAAGCCAGCACGCTCACGCGTCAGACCACCGGGCCCAAGCGCGGAGAGGCGGCGTTTGTGCGACACCTCGGAGAGCGGGTTGGTCTGGTCCATGAACTGCGACAGCTGCGAGGAGCCAAAGAATTCACGCACCGCAGCAGCGGCCGGTTTCGCGTTGATCAGATCCTGCGGCATGACCGTGTCGATTTCGACAGAGGACATACGTTCCTTGATCGCGCGCTCCATGCGGAGCAGGCCAACACGGTACTGGTTTTCCATCAACTCGCCCACGGAACGGACGCGACGGTTACCAAGGTGGTCGATGTCATCGACGTCACCGCGGCCATCGCGAAGCTCCACGAGCGCCTTGATGCACTCGACGATGTCGTCACGGCGCAGGGTGCGCTGTGTGTCCGGCGCATCGAGATCGAGACGCATGTTCATCTTCACGCGGCCAACGGCAGAGAGGTCATAGCGCTCGCTGTCGAAGAACAGGCTTTCGAAGAGGTTGGATGCGGCTTCAACGGTCGGCGGCTCACCCGGACGCATGACGCGATAGATATCCATGAGCGCGGTTTCGCGGTTCATGTTTTTATCTGCCGCCATGGTGTTGCGGATGTAGGCACCAAAGTTCACGCCATCGATGTCGAGGACGGGAATCTCGGTCACGCCAGCGTCGAGCAGCTCTTTGAGCGACCCGCCGGTGACAGCACCGTCTTTGTCGAACTCGTAGGTCAACTCATCACCGGCTTCGACGTAGATCGCGCCGGTTTCTTCGTTGATGATATCCTTGGCGACGAAACGGCCAACGATCTGATCGAACGGAATGAGAAGATCGGTGATCTTGCCTTCGTCGATGATTTTCTTGACCGCACGCGGGGTCATCTTGTCGCCCGCTTTACAGATCAGCTCACCCGTTGCCGAGTCGACCAGATCAAAGCCAGGACGTGTGCCGCGAACCCGCTCGGGGAAGAACTTGGTCACCCAACCTTTGTTCTTCTCGAGTCTGTAGTCCACGGTGTTGTAATAGGCGTCACAGATCGCTTCCTGATCGAGACCCAGCGCATAGAGCAGCGTGGTCACGGGCAGTTTACGACGACGGTCGATGCGCGCAAAGACGATGTCTTTGGCGTCGAATTCGAAATCGAGCCACGAGCCGCGGTATGGGATGATGCGGCATGCGAACAAAAGCTTACCAGACGAGTGCGTCTTGCCCTTGTCGTGGTCAAAGAACACGCCCGGCGAACGGTGCATCTGGGAGACGATCACACGCTCGGTGCCGTTCACGACAAAGGTGCCGTTCGGCGTCATGAGGGGCATGTCGCCCATGAAGACGTCTTGTTCTTTGATGTCTTTGACCGACTTGGCGCCTGTATCTTCGTCCACATCAAACACGATGAGGCGAAGGGTCACTTTGAGCGGCGCAGAGTAAGTCATGTCGCGCTGCTGACACTCTTCAACGTCATACTTGGGCGCTTCGAGTTCGTATTTCACAAACTCGAGAACAGCGGTCTCGTTGAAATCCTTGATCGGGAAAACCGACTGGAAGACACCTTTGATGCCTTCGCCGTCCATCGGCTGTGGTTCGTCACCGGAATTAAGGAAGAGATCGTAAGAAGATTTCTGAACCTCGATGAGGTTCGGCATTTCGAGGACTTCGCGGATTTTACCGTAGTATTTACGAAGCCGTTTTTGGCCGAGGAAGGACGATGCCATAAGCGTCTAAACCTTTCAAATTTTCGCGTATCTGTCGGCCGTTGGGCGCCGGCGGACGGACACTGACGAAACGGAGTGCTCTGGTCTATTCTCGCATCCGTCCCACCGAATGCTCCCGACCTGTCGAACCTCTCCTTAGAAAACGCCTTTCGCGAAGGCGCTTTCTAAAACAGGTTCGGCTGGGACCGGAAAACCGGACCCAGCCTGCGTAATTTGCGACCCCGAAAGGTCGCGACCATTAGGCCAGTTCGACTTCGGCGCCAGCTGCTTCCAGCTTTGCCTTGATCTCTTCGGCTTCGTCCTTGGACGCGCCTTCTTTGATTTTGCCGCCAGCTTCGACCAGGTCTTTAGCTTCTTTGAGGCCAAGACCGGTGATGCCACGGACTTCTTTGATCACGTTGATCTTGGAAGCGCCGGCGTTCTTGAGAACGACGTCAAATTCGGTTTTTTCTTCAGCAGCTGCGCCAGCATCGCCAGCAGGACCAGCCATCATTACAGCGCCGCCTGCAGCGGGCTCGATGCCATACTCGTCTTTGAGGATGGTTTTCAGTTCTTGTGCTTCGAGAAGGGTGAGACCCACGATCTCTTCTGCAAGTTTTTTCAGATCAGCCATTTTACTGTTTCCGTTCGTTTAAGATGTGTTCCAACGCGTGTCATTACAACTACGTCGGTCTGCGATTGCTTATGCAGCAGCCTTGTCCTCGATGGTGGACAGGATACCCGCGATGTTCGAAGCAGGAGCGCCAATCGCGCCGGCAATGTTGGAAGCGGGAGCGCCAATGCAGCCCACGATGGAAGCAATAAGCTCCTCGCGAGACGGCATTTTCGCCACGGCCTTCACACCGTCGACGTCGAGAGCGTTTTCACCCATTGCGCCGCCGAGAATAACGAACTTGTCGTTTTCCTTGGCATAGGCGTCGGCGACCTTGGCAGCTGCCACGGGGTCTTCCGAGAAGGTGAGAACGGTCATGCCCGTCAGGAAATTTGCAATGCTTTCGCAGGGCTTTCCTTCAAGAGCGATTTTGGCGAGCTTGTTCTTGGCAACGCGAACGGACCCACCAACTTCGCGCATACGCGCGCGCAGGTCCTGCATCTGAGCAACCGTGAGACCTTCGTAGTGGGCAACCACAACGACGCCAGAGCTGTCAAAGATCTGGCCGAGCTCGTCGACCATTTTTTCTTTTTGTGCTCTATCCACAGTTTTACTCCAAGTTGGGAGGGGAACCCCTCCCGGCTCAATTCTACCAAGACCCGTTAGGGTCGAGGCTCGAAGTCCGTTACGGGGCTGCGCCAAAGTCGCCCGAGGTCAAGCCTACGGAAAACTCTTCGTCTTTCCCGTCTCAGGCAGGATTTAATGACCGGAAATCCGGACAACCCACCGTCTTGGACGAAACGCAAAGCAGCGCACGACGAATCGTACGCTGAACTGCATGGCGGTGTTTAGAGGGGATTAACGGGGCGTGCAAGGGGCGTCGGCGGGAAATGGCTCCGCTCGCGTCCCGCGCGCTCAGCACACACATTAAGGCAAAGCTGCGCGACCGGATTGGCGACCCACCACGAACCCCGCTCTTGCGTCAATCATAGAGGCAGTTTCGGCCCGCCCCAAGCCCGGAAACGTAAAAAGGCGCCCCAATGCGGAGCGCCTTTCACATTCGTGCTAAGCGACGCGGCTTAGTTGCCAGTGGCGCTGTCGATGGCGATCGTTACGCTCGGACCCATGGTCGAAGAGATCGAAACTTTCTGCATGTAAGAGCCTTTGACGCCTGTCGGCTTGGCTTTCTGAACGGCGTCCACGAAGGCGCGCACGTTTTCAACCAGTTTGGCTTCGTCGAAGGAGGCTTTGCCAACACCTGCGTGCACAACACCACCTTTTTCGGCCTTGAACTGAACCTGACCGCCTTTGGCAGCTTCAACAGCGGCCTTAACGTCCATGGTTACAGTGCCAACCTTAGGGTTCGGCATCAGGTTACGCGGACCGAGAACCTTACCGAGACGACCAACAATCGGCATCATGTCGGGGGTTGCGATACAACGATCGAAATCGATGGTGCCGCCCTGAACGATTTCCATCAGGTCTTCTGCACCAACAACGTCTGCGCCAGCTGCGGTAGCTTCATCAGCTTTTGCACCACGGGCAAAAACAGCCACGCGTGTCGTTTTGCCGGTGCCGTTGGGCAGGGACACAACGCCACGGACCATCTGGTCTGCGTGACGCGGGTCAACGCCGAGGTTCAACGCAAGTTCGACGGTCTCGTCGAATTTCGACTTTGCGTTTGCTTTGATCAGTTCGACAGCAGCCTCAACGGAGAGGTTATCTTTGCCTTCGAATGCTTCGCGCGCGGCGCGGGTACGTTTACCAAGCTTTGCCATGATTATTACCCTTTCACCTCGATGCCCATAGAGCGCGCCGAGCCGAGGATAATCTGCATTGCAGCTTCCACGCTATTTGCGTTCAGATCTTTCATTTTTGCTTCGGCGATTTCTTTCACCTGAGCAACCGTCACAGAACCGGCGGTCGCACGACCGGGGGTGCTGGAGCCGGATTTCAGCTTAGCCGCTTTTTTGAGGAAATAGGACGCCGGCGGCGTTTTGATTTCCATCGAGAACGATTTGTCACTGTAATATGTGATCACGGTGGGACAGGGTGCGCCTGCTTCCATTTCCTGTGTCTTGGCGTTGAACGCCTTACAGAATTCCATGATGTTGATACCGCGCTGACCGAGCGCCGGACCCACGGGTGGGGACGGGTTCGCTTTGCCGGCGGGCACTTGCAGCTTCAACATACCTGCGAGTTTCTTAGCCATTGGCTTTTCCTTTTCCAACGCCCACGAAACGCGTTCCGCGGGCTCTCATGTTGTGTGGTCTGGTCCGGACGACGCGTCGCCCTCGCCTCCCACGCTCTTTGACGCCCGAAGGCGCCGTCACGGTCAGGCCCGTTTAGAGACCTGCGTGAATTCCAATTCGACCGGCGTGGCGCGACCAAAGATCGACACCGACACCTTGAGGCGCTGGCTGTTCTCATCGACTTCTTCGACCATGCCGTCAAAGCCCTCAAACGCGCCCTCGGAGACAGACACCTGTTCGCCCACTTCGAAAGTGATGGTCGAACGGGGCGCCTCGGCACCTTCTTCAACGCGGCCAAGGATCGCCTCGACTTCGCTGTCGCGCATCGGCATCGGTTTACCAAAGGAGCCGAGGAAACCGGTGACGCGGTTGATCGAGTTGATCAGGTGATAGCCTTCGTCCGTCATCTCCATCCGCACGAGCACATAACCCGGCATGAAGCGACGCTCAGCGGTCACCTTTTTGCCCCGGCGCACTTCGATGACCTCTTCGGTCGGCACCAGAACTTCTTCGATCTGTTCCTCAAGACCCTTTTCGACCGCGGCTTGCTTGATCGCTTCGGCGACTTTTTTCTCGAAGTTCGAGAGAACGCTTACCGAATACCAACGCTTCGCCATCTGCCTTAGCCCTTGCCTTCTGTCCGACCCTACTGGGGCCGATACGTGTTTATCCCATGCGCCAAAATGCGCCTCCCCGAAACAATAAATCGGCGCGCAACTCGAATCGCTGCACGCCTGTTCTGAAGAGTGCGCCCGCTCTACCGCCTCAGACCCCTGAGTTCAAGCCTTTAGACCTGATTACACATCATCGAACAAACCCGTGGGCAGTCCATCAATAGAAGTCACGTTCTTCTCGCGCCAATAGGACTCAATCTCCGCACGGGATTTCTTTGCGGCCCAATTGCGCAGCGCAGGTCGTTCGCGTTCATACTGAAACGCAGGCACGCCAAAACCACATGAGGTCTGAACCAAGTCGATGGATTGGACAAATATTTGGCGCGCAGCCTTGGGTATTTCACCGCCGAAATGGGTTTCCCAAAGCGTGGCAAATTGCGGCGCGTCATACCGCACGGCACGCCCGCGCCCATAGAGACGCAGGATCAGCGGCGGACCCTCGAATGCACAGAACATAAGCGTAAGGCGGCCATCGGCCCGCATATGCGCTGCCGTTTCATTGGAAGAACCGGTCAAGTCCAGAAAAAGAACCTCGGCAGGGCCAGCAATTCGCAGATGCTCGGTAGATCGGGGGGTAATATTCACGCGCGCTTCGGGCGCGGCAGATCCCACGAAAAAGATGTGCTGGCGCGTGATGAAATCTTGGTGCTTGTGGGACAATTGGTCGAACTGATCAGCCATGGGTTCCTCCCGCGGCGAACGACCGACCGTGTCAGCCGACGTAATTCAAAAGCGCCTGCAATCCGGTCCGGATCAGCAGATCAACGATGAAGAAGAATGTCGCGGTGAGGGCCGACATGATGAAAACCATGATGGTCGTCAAAACAACTTCCCGGCGGGTCGGCCAGACGACCTTCGAGACTTCCGAGCGGACTTGCTGGATGAACTGGAGAGGGTTGGTCGTGGCCATTCGCGTATTCCTGAACCTTTAGGTGTTTGCTGCATCTACGGCACGGCGTCACGGAATTCAAGGGCCAAGCGGCACCCCCGTGGCGTCGCGGATCCATCGGGCAAATGTGAGGCGCTGGATCAGGTGTTGTGCATGTGCTCATCGACGAACACGGCAGCCGCGCCTGCACAGCGGGGTGTGCAGGTCCGACTGTTCACTAAGCAATGAGGCGCGGCCATGTTGGTACGGCCACCTGAGGAGGAACCCCGTGCAAGAAATTAATGTCCTGTTCTTTATCGCGACAATCACGCTAATCGGCGTTTTGGTTCAGCATTTTTCCAATGTCGTCGGGCGAGGCGTGAGCTTCGCGATGCAGAAAAACCGACCCGCCGATTTTGCTGATGGTATGCTTGCCCGTGCCGGCAATGCGCTGCGAAATGGCATCGAGTCCGGCATGATGATGGCACCATTCGTGCTGATCTTGCTACTCAATGATGTCTCGACTGCGGCAAGCCGTCTAGCTGCCGCGATCTATGTGCTGGCACGGATCGCCTATCACGTCTTTTACATTGCAGGCGTGCCAATGGCGCGCTCAGCGAGCTGGCTGATTTCGATCATCGCCATCTGCGTGATGGGATACGCGGCCTTTACCGCCCTAGGGGCGTGATCAGGTCAACGTGAAGTGTGGAAAATGGCAGGGGCACCAGGGTTCGAACCCGGGACCTACGGTTTTGGAGACCGTCGCTCTACCAACTGAGCTATACCCCTAAAGAGCCGAGGGCGTGGATACGAAAGCGCCGCTGGCTTTGCAAGCCCGAAAACACATGCGGACAGGTTGTGGCACTCAATTGCTGTGCTTCTACCTCCGCTTCATCTGGCGCATCCGAATTTTGACCCACCAAACGAAAAAGGCCGCCCTGGGGCGGCCTTTCACAATTTCCTGTCGAGTGAAGTCGACCTTACTCGATAATCTTGGAAACGACGCCGGAACCCACGGTGCGGCCGCCTTCGCGGATAGCGAAACGCAGGCC
>NZ_BAABDF010000003.1:484984-557664 GCF_039539485.1 Celeribacter arenosi | reverse complement strand
ACCGTGGTCAACGTGGCCGATCGTGCCAATGTTCACGTGCGGTTTGTTGCGCTCAAACTTACCTTTAGCCATATTCCGGCGCCTCTTAAGTTTTGGGGAGCCTTGTCAGGCCCGAATTAACATCGCGCGCTGATTATTGTCTCTGAACAGGAAAATCAAGCGCCACTTGGCGAAACCTCGCCACAGCGTCCTCACAGTGTCGACATGTCCACGGCCCCGCTATCGGGGCGTTCCGTCAAAACCCGATCAATACAACCCAAACCGCCGCAACGCGCGTCATTCAAAGGTGTTGTTGCGCGGGAAACCATGCGGAGGCGCCTTGCCCACGCCGGCTCTTTTCCCGAGCCATGGCGTCATGTCCTTTTCAGAGCGGGTATTGCCCCCGCCCATGGTCCAAGACAGCCCGTTTTCCCACGCGAATGTCGTGATATCGGACAATCCGCCATCAAGCTCGAGCATACCCTGCGCGCCGCGTGCCTGGTTGTATTTCTGCAACCGGACTCCTTTGCCGCGGGTCATTTCGGGCACTTCATCGAGTGGGAACACAAGGAAACGCCGGTTTTGCGAGATGACCGCTACATGGTCGCCCGTGATTTTCACGGCTTTGCAGGCCACTTCGCCATCTTTGACGTTCAACACCTGTTTGCCTGATCGGGTCTGGGCAACCACATCAACTTCGGGAACGACAAATCCGTTTCCGACGTTCGATGCGACCAAAAGGCGGCGCGTTGGATCATGCGCAAAGATATCGACAATCTCGACATCGTTGGGCAGGTCGACCATCAAACGCAACGGCTCACCCATACCACGCCCGCCAGGCAGATTGGCACCAGAGAGCGTATAGAAGCGCCCGTTGGAGCCGAGGATCAGGAGTTTGTCGGTATTCTCGGCATGGAACGTAAAGCGTGGCCCATCGCCGTCCTTGAATTTCAATTCGCGTTCGAGGTCGATATGTCCCGACATCGCGCGAATCCATCCCATTTGCGACAGGACGACGGTGATCGATTCCCGCTCGATCATCGCCTCCAATGGCACGTCTTCAACCTCGGCAGCTTCGGCGAACTGGGTCAAACGATGCCCGCGCTCGTAGTCTTTGCCGAAGGTCTTTTTGACTTCGCGCAACTGTTCGGAAATCCGCGCCCATTGCACAGCATCATTGGCCAAAAGGTCCTCCAACGCAGCGCGCTCAATCATCAGGGCATCGCGCTCTTTGACCAGTTCAACTTCTTCCAGACGCCGCAGAGACCGCAGGCGCATGTTCAGGATCGCTTCGGCCTGAACATCGCTGAGCTCGCCCTCGCCCGTCGAGGGAAGCGGTGAAACATAATCACGTTCGCTGGTCGCTTTGCGGTGTTCGCCCGCCCACTCCTGCGACATCAACGCAGCCTTGGGATCATCGTCGTAACGGATGATGTCGATCACACGGTCGAGGTTGAGGAAGGCGATGATAAAGCCTTCGAGCACCTCGAGACGATGGTCGATTTTCTCCATCCGGTGCTTGCTGCGCCGGATAAGAACGACGCGGCGGTGGTCGAGCCACGCACGCAAAACCTCTTTGAGCGAACAGACCTTCGGCGTTCGCCCGTCGATCAGCACGTTCATGTTCAACGAGAACCGCGTTTCCAGATCAGAGTTGCGGAACAACGTGTTCATTAGAACATCCGCATCCACGTTCTTCGACTTTGGCTCCAGAACGATCCGCACGTCCTCGGCGCTTTCATCGCGCACATCGGCGAGAATCGGCACCTTCTTTGTCTGGATCAGTTCCGCGAGCTTTTCGATCAATTTGGACTTCTGAACCTGATAGGGGATTTCGGTGACAACGATTTGCCACGCCCCGCGCCCGAGGTCTTCAATGGCCCACTTCGCGCGCAGCCGGAATGACCCGCGCCCCGTTGAATAGGCCCGCGCCATGCTTTCCGCAGGCTCCACAATCACACCACCGGTCGGAAAATCGGGGCCTTTGACAAAATTCAACAGCGTGTCATCGCGGGCATCCGGCGTCTTGATCAGGTGCAGCGAGGCATCGACAAGCTCAACGATGTTATGAGGCGGAATGTTGGTCGCCATACCAACGGCAATACCGCTCGACCCGTTCGCCAGCAGGTTAGGGAACGCCGCAGGCAACACTTCGGGTTCGCGCAGCGTGCCATCATAGTTGTCACGGTAATCAACCGCATCCTCATTCAGCCCTTCGAGCAATGCCTCTGCGGCGGCAGTCATCCGCGCCTCGGTGTAGCGCGATGCAGCGGGGTTATCGCCATCGATATTGCCGAAGTTTCCCTGCCCGTCGACAAGGGGATAGCGGACGTTGAAATCCTGCGCGAGGCGCGCCATCGCATCGTAAATCGCCATGTCCCCATGCGGGTGATAGTTACCCATCACATCGCCGGAGATTTTCGCGGACTTGCGGAAGCCTCCTGTCGGCGAGAGGCGCAATTCACGCATCGCATAGAGAATCCTGCGGTGAACCGGTTTCAGACCGTCGCGCGCATCCGGAAGGGCGCGATGCATGATCGTGGACAGCGCATAGGTGAGATAACGCTCACCAATTGCGCGCCGTAGCGGTTCGAATGTTTCGTTGGGGACCGACCCTTCGACGGGTGGTTCATTCGTCAAATCACTGCTCATGACGTCAGTGATACAGGCCACGATTGTGGCCGACAAGCGCCATAGAGCCTCAACTCCGATTGCGCCCTATGGGGGAGAGATTTGAAACTTTTCCCCCGGAACCGTCGTTGGTTTCTCACTACACCGACGCTTGAAGAATGTGAGGAATCGAAATGTTGAAACTTGTTGGCGCGACTTTGGCTGGTGTTTTGGGTGTAATGACATTCTTTGGCGGTGAGCTGTCCAGTGATGAAAAAGCCGAACTCGCGCAGCTTCGCGGCGACCGGATGACCATCGAAAAGGTATGGCAGTCGGCCCTGCCCGAGGACACAGACCGCAGTGAAGTTGTGAAACGTGACGTGGCCGCGCCGCGCGTTGCGACAACCACATCCACTGAAATTCCTCTCGTCCACCTCGCCGCGTTTGAAAAAGCCGACGCTGCCCTCACAACATCGGGCAAGACAACACAGGTTTCTCACCCCGACAAACTCGCAGCCCTGATCGGCCCGTCCGCTTCGGGCACGGATGCTGACGAACGCCTTCGCGTCGTGACCGGTTCGCGCGTGAATGTGCGCTCTGGCCCCTCGACGTCCCACGATGTCCTCGGTCAGGTCGTTAAGGCAGAAATCGTTGCTATCACCGAAGTTGCCGGCGAAGGTTGGGTAAGAATCAGCGTTCAGGGAGACGGCGTCGAGGGCTATATCGCGGCCCGATTCCTCGATAGCCTCGACGGTTAATTACTTTTGCCCGTCGCGCACACGGGCTAAGTCTCGCCCATCTTACAGGCGGACAGGTATATGCGATCCATCCTAATCACAGGCTGCTCCAGCGGCATCGGGTACGATGCCGCTATCACTTTGTCGAACGCCGGATGGCGGGTTTTCGCGACATGCCGACGGGTCGAGGACTGCGAAACGCTCAGAGCCAGGGGGCTGGAAAGCTGCGTACTCGACTACGAAAAACCTGAGACCATCAATGCCGCTCTGGAATACGTCTTTCAACAAACGGGCGGCACGCTCGATGCGTTGTTCAATAATGGCGCCTATGCAATTCCCGGTGCGCTCGAAGACGTCCCCCCCGATGCAATGCGCGCAATTTTCGAGGCCAACTTTTTGGGTTGGCATGACCTGACGCGCCGCGTCGTGCCCGTGATGCGCGCTCAGGGGCACGGCCGGATTGTGCAATGCTCATCTGTATTGGGCCTGATTACCGCGCCGTGGCGCGGGGCATATGTCGCCACCAAATTCGCGCTTGAGGGGTACACTGACACGTTGCGTCAAGAACTGCGTGGCGCTGGCATACACGTCTCCCTGATCGAACCGGGCCCAATCCGCACCGCGTTTCGCAAAAATGCCCGAATCCAGTTTGACCGATGGATCGATTGGGAGTCCTCATCGATCGCCGACCTCTACCGGAACACATTGGTGAATCGTCTGTATGCCGCCGAAGGCACGCCTGACCGTTTTGAACTGGGCGCCGAAAGCGTAACGCGCGCCGTGGTTCGCGCGCTCGAAGCACCTCGCCCCAAAGCACGCTACCGCGTCACCCTACCAACCCACGCCGCCGCGATCGCAAAGCGCCTGCTGCCAACCCGTTGGCTCGACCGCTTGAGCGAGCGCGCGTAGCACCCGCGTCCATTCGCGTATTTTTCCTGCGCGCCAAACGCGCTATGTGAGCATGGCATATCAACATCGGGAACCCTGACATGAGCCCCCTCCTCTATATCGTCGGCATCGGCTGCATCGTTGTTTTATTGATCCTCGCCATGGGCATCGGCCAAATGGGCCGTGGGGGAATTGAGGGCGCGAAGCGATCAAACCGGTTGATGAAATGGCGCATCATCGCGCAGTTCGGGGTCGTCATGCTGGTTGTATTGCTGGTCGCACTGCGCGGCACGGGAGGCTGATATGGTTGTTCTGAACAAAATCTACACACGCACCGGCGACAAAGGTGAAACGGCGCTCGGCGACGGGTCGCGCGTGGCTAAACACAGTGCCCGCGTGAACGCATATGGCACTGTGGACGAATTGAATTCCGTGGTCGGGCTTGCGCGGCTGCATGCAACCGGTCCTGTCGATGAATCGCTTTCGCGCATTCAAAACGACCTTTTCGATCTTGGCGCCGATCTGTGTCGTCCGGAGATGGAAAAAGACGCAGAGGCGGAATACCCACCGCTTCGCATGGCCCCCGGTCAGGTCGATCGCCTCGAGGCGGAAATTGACGCCATGAACAAGGACCTCGATCCGCTTCGCTCGTTTATCTTGCCCGGCGGCTCGCCGCTTTCGGCGCATCTGCACCAGTGTCGCACTGTGTCGCGTCGCGCAGAACGTCTAACTGTCGAACTTTCGACCGTCGAGGGCGTCAATGCGGCGGCAATTACCTACCTCAATCGCCTGTCCGACTGGTTCTTCGTGGCCGCGCGCATGGCCAATAACGGCGGGAAAGACGATGTGCTCTGGGTGCCCGGCGCGAACCGTTGAAATGTGACGTTGGGTCGCCTGAGACATCAAACGTCACGTCCCAACGCCGCATGCGGTGTTTTGGGACTGTTTTCTGCAGGCGCGAACGAGTAATAAAGTTGCCGAAGATGAGACAAACGCGGTCATAAAGACTGCGCATTCTAGGGAGTTTACGCCAATGAAGGTCCTCGTGCCCGTCAAACGCGTGATCGATTACAACGTGAAGGTCAAAGTGAAGGCCGATGGCACGGGTGTCGATCTCGCCAATGTAAAAATGTCCATGAACCCCTTCGACGAGATTGCCGTCGAAGAGGCCATCCGCCTGAAAGAGGCCGGAATCGTGACCGAGATCGTTGTGGTCTCCATCGGCGAAAAGAAAGCCACCGATACATTGCGCAACGCCATGGCAATGGGTGCTGACCGCGGGATCCTCGTGACCGAAGACCAAGGCGTCGACATCGAGCCACTCGCAGTCGCAAAAATCCTCGCCAAGATCGTTGCTGACGAAAGCCCCGAGATCGTGATCCTCGGCAAGCAGGCAATCGACAATGATATGAACGCGACAGGTCAGATGCTTGCCGCGCTGCTCGGCTGGGGTCAGGCGACCTTTGCATCCGAAGTCAAAATTGACGGTGGCAAAGCGGTCGTGACACGGGAAGTCGACGGCGGCCTGCAGACCATCTCCGTAAATCTGCCAGCGATTGTCACCACAGACCTGCGCCTCAACGAACCGCGCTACGCCTCGCTTCCAAACATCATGAAAGCGAAGAAGAAGCCGCTCGAAGAGAAATCAGCCGCTGACTACGGCGTCGATACCAGCCCCCGCCTCACGGTCGTGACGACCGAAGAGCCAAAGGGCCGTGAAGCCGGCATCATTGTCGGATCGGTCGACGAACTCGTCGCGAAACTCAAAGAAGGAGGTCTGGTGTAATGGCTGTTCTTTGTCTTGCCGAAGTTGCAGGTGGCACACTTGCGCTAGATGCCACCGCCAAAGCTGTCACAGCAGGCGGCAAAATTGGCGACGTAACCCTCCTGGTTCCGGGTCCGAAAGCGGCCTCTGATGCCGCCGCCGGTATTGCGGGCGTCGCCGAAGTGCTCGCCGCCGACGATGCAGCCTATGCGAACGGCCTTGCTGAAAACATCGCGGATCTCATCGTCTCGATTGCTGGCGACTATTCGCACATTGTCGCGCCGGCTACGACGACCGGCAAAAACGTGCTCCCGCGCGTCGCAGCGCTTTTGGATGTGATGGTTATCTCCGACGTGATCGACGTCGTGGATGGCGATACGTTCAAACGTCCTGTCTATGCAGGCAACGCCGTACAAACGGTGAAGTCCTCCGATGCGACCAAAGTGGTGTCTTTCCGCACATCCACATTCGACGCGGCGGGAGATGGCGGATCAGCCGCAGTCGAATCCGTTTCTGGCGCGGGCGACAAAGGCTTGTCGGCTTTCGTCGAAGATAAGGTCGCGGAAAGCGATCGCCCCGAATTGACCTCGGCAAAAGTCGTCGTGTCCGGCGGACGTGGCGTTGGATCGGAAGAGAACTTCGAGATCATTGAAAAGCTCGCCGATAAACTCGGCGCTGCTGTCGGTGCATCGCGCGCCGCCGTCGATTCAGGCTTTGCGCCGAACGACTGGCAGGTTGGCCAGACCGGCAAAGTGGTCGCACCTGATCTCTATATCGCCGTCGGTATCTCCGGCGCGATCCAGCACCTTGCGGGCATGAAAGATTCGAAAGTCATCGTCGCGATCAACAAAGACGAAGAAGCCCCGATTTTCCAGGTGGCGGATTTCGGGCTGGTCGCCGATCTGTTCGACGCGGTTCCAGAGCTCACAGAAAAGCTCTGAGTTTCCAAACAGGAATTGGAAAGGCCCACTTAACCGGTGGGCCTTTTTTAATGGCCCTCACAAATGTGAAGCGAGCACAGACTCGAGTTTGCTGGCCGCTTTGGCATGAATGTTCGGCCCGATCACGTCATGCGCCGCCGGCGCTTCGAGATCCGGATAGACCAGAAGGTCGCGCCCAGCGGCAATGTCTTCGCGCGTCGCGACGATCTCAATCACGCCAATGACGCATTCCCGAATTTCCTCGATCATCTGACGGTCCACGAATAGAGGATCGGCACACAAATCCGCCACGGCTTCATCGTCATCCGGTGAATGATCAGCGATCCACAGCAACACCACCGGCCCGCGAATTTTCTGCACGAGCATACGCAACCGTGCGACCCATGCATCCTTCAGTTCCTGCCGCACCATTCCGAATTTTTCCGGAGACACCGTGTGTAGCGTGTTCAAAAGATGCCGCGTGAAATTGAATTCTGTAAAGTCGACCTCGCGGTAGATCGTCTGAAGGAGCGTCGACGCCCGAAGGAAGCGATCATTGCGCCGCGGGTGCACAGTGTAAAAGCGGTTGGACATGTTCTGAGCCCCGCTAACCTGCACCACTGTAGCCTTGGCCGCTGAACAGATTTCCATGATCGCTTCATCGGCCGCAAAGACATCGACACCTGAATTCACACAACCGAGGTTCACAGCCTCTACACCCATGCTCCCTGAAAAGAGTTCAGGGAAAGGTTGCGGCACATACTTCCCGTAGGTTTCTGTACTGCCCAGAAATGCGACGTAATCCTTTGACAGATTGGCCTTTGGGCCGCGGAAAAGAATTTTCGAGTTGCCATAGCGGCACGGATAATAGTTGAGGGACCCGTCCCCCGGATATTGATAAGCCATTTAAACCACCCACTGGTTTGATTTCACCCTGGAAGAGAGATTCGCAGACACAAGTTGCTAATTGGCTAAACTTAAAAATCGCGACGCCTTGTAACTATCGGCGGCGTCGGCCTATGACGTTGAACCGCTGTGCTGCAGGCGCATACTGACGAAACGAAGATCTTGGAGAGAATCGCAATGGTAATTGAAAAAGTCGGTGTCATCGGAGCCGGTCAGATGGGCAACGGGATCGCCCATGTCTTTGCTCTTGCAGGTTTTGATGTCCTACTGAACGACATTTCCCAGGACTCTCTCGACAAAGCGATGGCGACCATTTCGCACAATCTTGACCGGCAGGTTTCGCGCGAAAAAATCACGCAGGCCGCGATGGACGACGCCATTGCGCGTATCAAAACGACCATGAATCTCGAAGAGCTCGGCAAAACCGACCTCGTGATCGAGGCCGCGACCGAGCGCGAAGACGTCAAGAACGCGATATTCGAGAAACTCTTGCCGCATCTCAAACCGGAAACGATTCTAACCTCGAACACGTCATCGATTTCCATCACGCGCCTCGCCTCGCGCACGGACCGGCCTGAAAAGTTCATGGGTTTCCACTTTATGAACCCCGTTCCGATCATGCAGCTTGTCGAGTTGATCCGTGGGATTGCGACGGACGAAGAGACCTATCTCGCGCTCGTCGCGGTGGTCGAAAAGCTCGGAAAAACCGCGGCCAGCGCCGAAGATTTCCCTGCCTTTATCGTTAATCGCATCCTCATGCCGATGATCAATGAAGCCGTCTACACGCTCTATGAGGGCGTCGGTTCTGTGCGTTCAATTGATGAATCTATGAAACTCGGCGCCAACCACCCGATGGGGCCACTAGAGCTCGCCGATTTCATCGGACTGGATACCTGTCTGGCGATCATGAATGTTCTTCACGAAGGCCTCGCAGACACAAAGTACCGCCCATGTCCGCTGCTGACGAAATACGTCGAGGCGGGATGGCTCGGTCGCAAGACGGATCGTGGATTCTACGACTATCGTGGTGAAACGCCCGTTCCCACGCGCTGACGCCTTCCAGTCACCGCCTAGTCAGTCCGCCCGCCGAGCGCGAGAACGTGCTGGCGCGCCCAATCCATAAACCCGCGCGGGTTCGATTTCCATTCCGACAGGCTCTCGCCTTGTATCGGATCACCGATGATGGGTGATTGTTCTGTGTCGAGAGCGCGTGCGATTTCATGGAGCAACAATCCCTGACGGAAGGTCGCGGAAATCTTGTCAGCAATCTGGTACAGGCGGGTGTTCCGGCCCGGGAAATAGATCGGCAACACCGTTGCCCCGGATTTCAGGATCATCTTCGCGGTGAACGGGTTCCACGGCTTTTCTTTCACCTGCCCGAACCACGTGTGGGACGACGCCACAGCACCGGCCGGGAACAGAATAATCACGCCGCCTGCTTTAAGCTGCTCCATAGCCTCATTGCGCATCAGGATCGATTTGCGGTGGCTGTCCTCTTCATGCGGGAAGGGGACGGGCAACATGAAGGGATCAATCTCGGTAATGCCGGTCAGCAGCGAGCGCGTCAGAATTTTGTAATCCGTGCGCACCTGACCAATCAGTTCGGCCATCACTAGCCCATCGACGAGGCCGTGGGGATGGTTGGCTACGACGACGAGCGGCCCGGTTGCAGGAATCTTTGCCACCTGTTCGGCCGGTGTCGTCACCTTGATCCCCATCACATCGAGTGTCTGGGTAAAGAAGGGCTGGCCAATGGGGGCGCCGAGGCGCTCGAACCGTCGGATGCGTCGCAATAGCAGGAGTTTGCCGGTCACCCATTCGATGGTGCGAATGATCATGACTTTGGTCGGGTCCGAAAACGTACCTGCGTAGGACAAACGGCTTGCATCGTAGCGAACGAATTCCTTATCGCCCGGCTTCGAAATTAGGCCGTCGTCTTTCTGGCCGGTTTCGGTCACGTCACATGTCCTCGCCAAACTTGTCCTTGATCAGTAACTCGAGAGCGTCCGCCAACTCCACTGCGTCGGCACCGTCAGTCGTCACGTCAATAGTGGTTCCCTTTGAGGCTGCCAACATCAAAAGCCCCATAATGCTGTCGCCCGTCGTGCTCAGTCCGTCCTTTTCCACCGTTGCTTTGGCGGAAAAATCTTCGACGGTTTCGACAAATTTTGCCGAAGCGCGGGCGTGAAGCCCTTTGACATTAACGATCTCGTGCTTGCGTGTCACAGTCGCCATAGCGCACTCTCCCTATATGTGCGTTAGCCCTGCACGTCAAAACTGTCGATGTATTTGCGCCCGGCCTCAAGTGCGCAGTCCACGGCTTCGCGAACCGTTTTGTGACGGGACTTCGCCAATTTGATCAACATTGGCAAATTCGCACCATAGATGATCTTGCGATCATCAGACGTACAGGCGAGGAGCGAAAGATTGGACGGGGATCCGCCGAACATGTCGGTTACCACCACGACACCGGTGCCGGTATCAACGTCGTCAGCCGCCACGCAGATTTCCTGCTGCTTCTGAGAACGGTCGTGATCCGGCTCGATCGAAATCGCTTCTACACCGGGTTGTTTGCCGACAACATGCTCGACCGCTGCGAGATACTCCCGCGCCAGCCCGCCATGTGCGACGATCACGATCCCGATCACACGCTATTCCCTAGTTTGTTGTCGCCCTGTCGGCGTTCCATTTCTCTGTGCCTTATTGACACCGGCCACCCGTGATCTGCAAGGGCTTTGGCAAACAATTCAACCAAGGTGACGGATCTGTGTTGCCCACCGGTACACCCGAAAGCAATCGCGAGATGTTTCTTTCCCTCGTCGCGGTAGGCCGGCAATAGCATCAAAATCAAATCGAGCGTTTTGGCGAAAAACGCATCGTATCGCGGGTCTTTGCGCACATACTCCTGAACCTCTTCGCTTTGACCGTTGAGGCCGCGCAGGCTCTCCTCCCAATAGGGATTGGCGAGGAACCGGACGTCCATCACCATATCGACTCCGTGGGGAACACCGCGTTTGTAGGAAAACGACTGCAACGAAATCGCCATATCTGCATCATGCCCTTCGGCAAACCAGCGTTCGATTTCGGCCCGCAACTGGTGCGGCGTCATACGCGATGTATCAATCAGGATGTCCGCCCTTGACCGGATCGGGACGAGCAAATCACGCTCGCGCATGACCCCCTCTGCCGCACTTTCTGCCGGCGCCAACGGATGGCGGCGCCGCGTTTCCGAATAGCGACGGACAAGAACATCCGCATCGCAATCCAGATAGAGGACCTCCGCGGGGTGCTCTGTGTCGCCGCGCAACCCATCAATCAACGTGATCAATCGGGTAACGCCGAAGTCACGGTTTCGCACATCGAGCCCCAAGGCGAGCGGGCGATCCAGAACCGGCCCCTCAAGCAGGCGTGGCAATATCGACAATGGCAGGTTGTCGATGACCTCATAACCAATGTCTTCCAGAACGTTGATGGCCGTGGACCGGCCAGCACCGGAAGGACCCGTCACGAGTACGAGCCTGTGGCCCTGCTTGGGTACGGTTGTATCGGCGCTCAAGCGACGCGGCCTCCTTTGAGCCATTGGATAAGCGCGGGGGGAAAGTGCGGCCCCGCGACGTTCAGGAACATTGGAATCTCTACACCGATTAGGACGTGAGTGCGCATGGGAGGCAAGCGATCGGTTTCCTCATGTGTCAAATCCACCACCGCTTTTATGTGGCAGGATGGCAGGGGGTCGCCACCGAGAATGCCCACGCCGCGTGCCTCGATCTGTCCGCGAATTGGGCCCGGGGCCTCGGCGCGCAAGACATCTGTGCCCGCATCACGCGACACAACCGTACGGTCATCGGAAACAAGACATGCGCCCAGCGCCATCATTGAGAGCGCAAGAGTGGACTTTCCGGACCCTGACGGCCCGCAGATCAACAGACCTGTGGCGCTATTCAATGCGACGCAGCTTGCGTGAATAATCTGTTTGGATTCGTCGGTCTCTGTCACAGGTGACAGCCTCGCATCACTCACAAGGGTAGGCCAACCACAAACCTCGCGCCGAGTGGGTCGGACGTAATGTCTGCATCCGTTGGGCGAATGTTTTCCGCCCAAATCACCCCGCCATGGGCTTCCACGATCTGCTTCGAAATCGCGAGACCAAGCCCGGAGTTGTTACCGAACTGACCTTCAGGGCGCTCCGAATAGAACCGCTTGAACACCTTGGCGAGTGCCTGCTCGGGAATACCGGGACCGGTGTCCTCAACAACCACCAAAACGCGTCGGTCGCGCATGCGCACCCATACGCGAATGGCATCTCCGTCCTCACAGAACGAAATGGCGTTGGTGATGAGATTCACGAAGACCTGCGCGAGGCGCGCCTCTAGCCCTGACACCACGATGGGGGCGCTCGGCATATCCGCGATAAATTCGATGCCCTTTTCCTGCGCTTCATGCGACAGGAATTCGGTCAGGTTGGTCAGCATCTTGAGAAGGTTGAACTCCTCTTCTTCCTCTTTGACCAATTCACTATCCAGACGCGAGGCATTCGAGATGTCGGAAACGAGACGATCAAGGCGGCGCACGTCGTGTTCAATGACATCGAGCAGTTTCGTGCGATGCTCTTCTTTTTTCACGAGCCGCAGAGACCCGACCGCGGACCGAAGCGATGCCAGCGGGTTCTTGATTTCATGCGCTACGTCTGCGGCGAACTGTTCATTGGCGTCGATGCGGTCATAGAGCGCGGATACCATGCCCCTCAACGCACCGGATAGCCGGCCGATTTCATCAGGACGCCCCGACAAATCGGGAATGCGGACACGACCTGGTGCGACCTTGCGGCTATTTTTATCGCGCCCCACTTCTGCGGCGGCCGCGAGATCGGCGAGCGGGTTGGCAATCGTCGAAGCCAGAACCAGCGACAGGCCGACCGATACCAGAATGGCAATGACGAAGACCTGCAAAATTTGTTCGCGCTCGACGCGGACCAGTTCGTCAATTTCGCCTTCACCGGACACAATCCCGATGGCGCCAATCGTCCGCCCGTCCACGGAAGTGACAGGTGCCGCGACCGCGAATTGGATGGACCCGTTCTCATCGGTGCCGGTTTCAACGTGAATCTTGTTCGAAAGCGTTGCGGGGACCAGGGCCCCGACCAATGCGCCGCCACCGTGATCTTTGCGTTCGTCACCATTGGAATCGAACGAAAAGAAAGACCAAATCTTGTTCAGGAAGTCGGAAATCACTGTAGAGCGGCCATCTACCTTTTGGCCTTCGATATTGACGGGCTGAAGGCGCGGCAGATCTTCCGTGGAAGCGATCAGATTTCCGGAATCGTCATAAATAAAGACGTGTTCGCGCAACGGCGTAGACATGATGTTTGCAATCGAGCGTGCATCACCCTCTGTGTCGTTAATGTCGATAACGCCATCGCTACCTGCAGAGATCGCGACCATATCGGCGATCAATACGGCTTCGGTGACCATTGCCGATTCCCGCTGAGACACGAGACTGTCACGAAACGGGTTGAGGTAAAGGATGCCCGCAACCATCAAGATGATCGCGACCAAATTGAACGTTATGATTTTCTGCGCCAAGGGCGAACGGTTGACCGCGATAAAGCGACGCCGTTCGCGTTTGGCCCGCAGGTCCGCATCGGAAATCTGCGGGGCAACCCAATCATCCCCGAGGACCACATCGGCGTCTTCGGGGCGTTTTATATCTGAATCGAGGCGCGAAAAGAGGGACATTATTCCTCGTTGTACCGGTAACCGATACCGTAAAGCGTTTCGATCGCGGTGAAGTCATCGTCCACAGAACGCATTTTCTTGCGCAGCCGCTTAATGTGGCTATCGATCGTGCGGTCATCGACATAGACCTGATCGTCGTAGGCGACATCCATCAACTGGTCGCGCGACTTAACAAATCCGGGCCGCTGCGCCAGCGCCTGAAGCAACAGGAACTCCGTAACCGTCAGGGTGACGTCCCGGCCCTTCCATTTCACCGCATGGCGCAGAGGATCCATTTCCAATTCGCCGCGCATCATGACTTTGGTTTCTTCGGTATCGCCAACCTCGGCGCCCTCGATCGCTTCCTGGCGACGCAGAAGGGCGCGGATACGTTCAACGAGAAGACGCTGCGAGAACGGTTTCTTTACGTAGTCATCCGCACCCATCCGCAGGCCGAGGACCTCATCAATCTCGTCATCTTTCGACGTGAGAAAGATCACCGGCATGTTCGTTTTCTGTCGAACGCGCTGCAAGAGGTCCATTCCGTCCATGCGCGGCATCTTGATGTCAAAGACCGCCATATCGGGCAGTTTTTTATTGAATGCATCTAACGCGGACTGACCATCATTGTAGGTTTCGACCTCGAACCCTTCGGCTTCAAGGGTCATAGAAACGGATGTCAGAATATTCCTGTCGTCATCGACCAAAGCGATCCTAGACATGTTCGAGTTCCTTTAACTGCTCATTTGCTTCGTTTTTTTGCGTTAACCTTCCCGTTTTCCCTGCTTCAAATCAAGCGAAACCGCGAATCAGTGCGTGACCTGTGAGTGATCTCATCTGAAAAATCGCAAGGAATGGCTAATTTGTCTCACATTATTGCCCGAGAGGCCGCAAATGCTGCCAGCACATACCTGTGTGCATGTTTTCGCTAACACGAAATTGGTTGCGCTAACTTTGACCTGTGTCCTGTTTACGCCGTGAATCGCCATGCTATGACGTCCTTGCCTTGGCACGAAGCCGGGGTCGCGAAAGGCCCTTCGCGGATGACAGATCATAAGACGCCGTAGAGACGCGGCGGGGAGCTTGCACCATGACAACCGGACGCGTGAACCCGGCTTTCACTTTGGAAGACCAAGGCATCAAAGGCCTCGGCAACGTCTATTACAACTATCTGGAGCCTGCCCTCATCGAAGAGTCGCTCAAACGCGGCGAGGGGACTCTGGGCAAAGGCGGCTCGATTTATGTTTCCACCGGCAAACATACCGGCCGTTCGCCATTGGACAAATTCGTCGTCCGCACACCTGACGTCGAAGACACCATCTGGTGGGAAAACAACAAACCCATGGATCCGGCGAGCTTCGATGTGCTTTACGCAGATATGCTTGAGCACATGAAGGGCGGCGACTACTTCGTGCAGGACCTTTATGGCGGCGCGGATGCGGCACACCGCCTTGATGTGCGCTTCGTTCAGGAACTTGCATGGCATAACCTGTTCATCCGCACGATGATGCGCCGTCCGGCCCTCAAAGAACTCGACGACTTCGTGCCTGATTTTACGGTCATCAACTGCCCGACGTTCAAAGCCGACCCCGAAAAACACGGCTGCCGTAGTGAGACCGTTATCGCACTCAACTTCGCCAAGAAGATCATTCTTGTCGGCGGCACCGAGTATGCGGGCGAAAACAAGAAGGGCGTGTTTACCCTCCTGAACTACATCCTGCCGGGCAAAGGCGTCATGGCGATGCACTGTTCTGCCAACCATGCGCCGGGCAATCCGGTCGACACGGCGGTCTTCTTTGGCCTCTCCGGCACCGGCAAAACGACTCTGTCGGCTGACCCGAGCCGCGTTCTCATCGGCGATGACGAACATGGATGGTCCGAACGCGGCACCTTCAACTTCGAAGGCGGCTGCTACGCAAAAACTATTTCCCTTTCGCCAGAGGCAGAGCCGGAAATCTACGCAACGACATCAAAGTTCGGCACCGTGATCGAAAACATGGTTTTCGACCCGCATACCAAAGATCTCGACTTCGAAGATGACTCGCTCACTCCGAACATGCGGTGTGCTTATCCGCTGCACTACATCTCCAACGCGTCCGAGACCGCGCTTGGCGGGCACCCGAAGAATATCATCATGCTAACCTGTGATGCCTTTGGCGTGTTGCCTCCAATCGCACGACTCACACCGGCGCAGGCGATGTATCACTTCCTGTCGGGCTTCACGTCCAAAGTCGCGGGCACCGAACGCGGCATTACCGAGCCACAGCCGACATTCTCGACCTGCTTTGGCGCGCCCTTTATGCCGCGCCGTCCGGAAGCCTACGGAAAACTCCTGCAGGAAAAAATTGCCACACATGGCGCAACCTGCTGGCTGGTGAACACGGGCTGGACCGGTGGCGCTTATGGCACAGGGTCGCGGATGCCGATCAAGGCGACACGCAACCTGTTGCACGCTGCCCTCGACGGCTCTCTGGCGAATGTCGAGTACCGCAAAGACGACAACTTCGGCTTTGACGTTCCTGTCCACGTTCCCGGCGTGCCCGATCTCCTGCTCGAGCCACGCCGCACATGGCACGACAAAGAAGCCTACGATGCTCAGGCGGAAAAACTCGTCAATATGTTCTCCGAGAACTTCACACAGTATCTCGAATACATTGATGACGATGTGAAAGCTGCGGCTATCGGCTGATCAACGGCCAAAGAGACAATAGGAAAGGCGTGCTACGGCGCGCCTTTTTCTTTGCGCGGGCGGGAGATCCTAAAACAACCCGCGGCGCAACAGGTTCAGCCCCGCAATCATCAGCACGACCAATGTCACCCGACGAAACCTCACTTGGTCCAACCTGTCTTGAACGAGCTGCCCCGCCCCCATCCCCAACAGGGCAGGCAGGACCAGTGCTGCGGAAAGTGGCAGTGTGGCGGCATTGAGAACGCCGGATCTGAGGTGGGCGAGGAACAACACGATAGCGCCGGAGGCAAAGATCACACCTGTCACGCGGATCTGGGTCTTTTTTGGCGTATCCGTCGCCGTGAGATAGGCAATTGTCAGCGGCCCCCAAATTCCTGAGATGCCGCCGATGAGACCGGATAATGCGCCGATCCCGATGTCATAGGGCCCGCGCTTTTCGCGTGGCACGTAGAATGTGAATCCACGCATCAGAAGCGCGGAGAGCGCGATCACAGCGATACCAAGCGAAAGGAAAACCGCGCTATCGGGCAGAATGGTCACGAGTTGGGCTGACAGCACGATCACGACCAAGAGCGCCGCAATATACAGGCGATAGTCCCGCGCCGCGCCAACGGCCTCGCCCATCCCGCCGCGAAAACTCTGCCACAGGTTCGTGAGCATTGTTGGCACGATAAGCCCAGCAAGCGCGACGTCGGGCGGAAGGAAGGAACCAAGGCCCGAGATCATGATCATGGGCATGGCAAACCCTGTCGCGCCTTTGACGAAACCGGCCATCGCCGTGAGGGCTAGGGCGAAAACAAACGCTGACGGGCTCATCAGGGCGAATAGGGCATCAAAGATCATAGAGGTGCTATAAAGCGTCGCGCGAAGAGGAGACACACAAAATGCCGCACGACATTTTTATGCGCACAGTGGCTTTTTTGGAAAATATAATTGCGCTGCAACTGCGAAAGGATTAGACAGGCCCGAGTCCGAGACGAAAGAGATTCCCATGGCCCTTGATACCCACGACGCAACCGCCCCAAATGCTCTGCTCCCAGATTTGCTGACTCTGACGGCCGCCTCCGTCGCGCCGATGGAGGCACTTCTGGAACGCGCACGCGACGCCCTGCGCGACCAGTTTCTCGACGGTGACCGGATCAGCAGTGCCAAGGTCGAAGAAAACCAGTTGGCCGCGCACGGACTGGCCTGGTTGGCGACCTATGTGGAAAGCCTGCGCCAGATGCAGAAATGGGCCGTGGCACTCGACGGCGAGGGCGCGCTCGGCGAGATGGAAAAACTCATCCTCCAGATCGGTTTTGGCGAATACCTGAGCCAGATTCACGGCGGCATCCCGATGAACCAGGGTGAGATTGTGCGCCTGTCGGATCTCGGTCTCGGCCTGGTGCAACCCAACGACCCCGAAGTGGTCAAACTCATTCTCGAAGGCAATTCGACCGCCGCGCGCACGCGTTTGGTGGCCCTCATGCGCGACAACCACGGCCATGCGACATTTGGCGCGACGGGTCTGGACGACGAGTTGGAAATGGTGCGCGACCAATTCCGCCGCTACGCAGACGACAAGGTCGTCCCTTTTGCCCACGAATGGCATCTCAAAGACGAATTGATTCCGATGTCCGTCATCGAAGAGCTCGCCGAAATGGGCGTCTTTGGCCTGACGATTCCCGAAGAATTCGGTGGCTTTGGTTTTCCCAAGGCGGCCATGGTTGTGGTTTCAGAGGAGCTATCGCGTGGCTACATCGGCGTCGGCTCGCTCGGCACCCGTTCGGAGATTGCCGCAGAACTTATCCTGACGGGCGGCACCGACGCTCAAAAGGCAGAGTGGCTGCCCAAAATCTCTTCCGCAGAAGTCCTGCCAACGGCCGTATTCACCGAACCCAATACCGGCTCCGATCTCGGCTCATTGCGCACGCGCGCGGTGAAAGATGGCGAAACCTATTCGGTAACCGGCAACAAAACGTGGATCACCCACGCCGCGCGCGCCAACGTCATGACCCTGCTTGCCCGCACCAACCCCGACACCTCGGACTACCGTGGCCTGTCGATGTTCATCGCCGAAAAAACGCCTGGCGATGTGGCAAACCCGTTCCCGACAGACGGCATGACGGGTGGCGAAATCGAGGTGCTTGGCTATCGCGGTATGAAGGAATACGAACTCGCTTTCGACGGTTTCGCGGTCAAGGCCGACAACCTGCTCGGCGGTGAGGAAGGCAAGGGCTTTAAACAGCTCATGGAAACATTCGAGAGTGCGCGCATCCAAACCGCCGCCCGTGCCATCGGCGTGGCGCAGAACGCCCTCGAAATCGGCATGCAATACGCCGAAGACCGCAAACAGTTCGGCAAATCGCTCATCGAGTTCCCGCGCGTGTCCGGCAAACTCGCCATGATGGCGGTCGAAATCATGATTGCGCGTCAATTGACCTATTTCTCTGCGTGGGAAAAAGACCACGGACACCGCTGCGACGTAGAGGCCGGCATGGCCAAGCTTCTGGGCGCCCGCGTGGCGTGGGCGGCTGCCGATAACGCGCTACAAATCCACGGGGGCAACGGTTTCGCTCTCGAATATCAGATCTCGCGTATTCTGTGCGATGCACGCATTCTGAACATCTTCGAGGGTGCAGGTGAAATTCAGGCCCAAGTGATCGCACGTCGCCTGCTTTCGTGACTTGATTGCGGGCGCATAACGCCTAAATCTAAACGAATTGGTTTAGATTTAGGATTTACGCATGCCTCGCACCATTCTGCTTACCGGCGTCTCGGGATTTATCGCGAAACGGATCGCCTATGACCTCCTGACGCAGGGAGACAGCGTTCGCGGTACGCTACGTTCACTGAACCGTGGCGACGAAGTACGCGCCGCTATGGGTGACCTGCCTGACGAGGCTCTCGACAGGCTCACATTTGTGCAGGCCGATCTCACGTCTGACGCCGGTTGGGACGCAGCAATGGCAGGCGTTGATGCAGTAATGCATACCGCCTCGCCTTTCCCCCTCGAAAACCCGAAGGACGAAAGCATTGTCATCAAACCGGCGGTCGAAGGCACCGAGAGGGTTTTGAAAGCTGCACAGGCTGCGGGCGTCACACGTGTCATTATCACCTCCTCGATGGAGGCCATCATGCACGGGGTCAAATCCTCTCCGCTGAGCGATTCCGATTGGTCCGATCCGTCCGCAGCCACCGCTGTGGCCTATACCCGTTCAAAAATCTTCGCGGAAAAAGCAGCCTGGGCGTTTGCCGAAAAACATCCGGAAATGGAAATCACCGTTATCAACCCCGGATTGGTGTGCGGCATTCCCATGGACAATACGATGGGGTCCTCGGTTTCGATCATCAAACGCATTCTGTCCGGAAAAGACCCGATGGTGCCCGATTTTATGTTGCCGGTCGTTGACGTCGAAGACGTCTCCGCCTGTCACTTGGGCGCGCTCAACAATCCCGCCAGCATCGGGAACAGATACATTTGCGCAGATGGCTTTTTATCCATGCCCGACATGGCCGCACATTTGGCTGATAGCTTCCCCGACCGCAAAATCGCACAGCGCATCGCGCCCAAATGGTTGGTTTCCGTTTTCGCGCTGTTCGACAAACAACTGGCCGTCGTGAAGAATATGATCGGGTTGAAAATGTCACTGACCAACGCTGCGGCCACGCGCGATCTGGGCGTCACCTTTGTCCCCGCTCGCGAAGCGATACTGCGCACCGCTTGGTTCCTGGACAGTCAGGGCCGCGCCTGACGCGCCATTCGATCAAGAAATCGCTCGCGCGCCTGCGGAAGGGGTTTGTCAAATAGCTCGGCAGTAATGCGGGCGATGAAATGCCCCGTCGTGCCGAGGCCCTGCCGGATTTCTACGTAGTCCACCGACGATTGACCCAGTAGACACTGGGGCAATGGCAGTAGCCTGTCCGCCCATTCCCCTGCCCCTTTACGGCTCACAGCGCGACCGCTTTTGGGTGACACATAGGCCAGATCATCGGGGCTACCCGTGACGGCGCAGGCGGACAGGTCGAGCCCGAACCCCAACTCCTCCAACAGCGACACCTCCCAATGGAGATAGCTCAGCGGCCAGTCGGGGGAGGTTCCAAGAGCGTCCAGCAAACGCTCCGTTTCGGCATAGAGATAGCCGTGATCTTCGCGTTCGGGCAGCGTCGTGACGAGCAGCGCGGTGATAGAGCCGAGCGCCGACAGCGCGAGCGGATCACTCATCACCTGCGCGGCGCGGCTTTTGAGGGGTTCGACCGTGAAACTGCCGATGTGGTCCTCCAACCGCGCGCGCCAAGTCACCGAGATCTGGCCACCGGGCTGCAGGTGGGGCGTCATCTTTCGCGAAATGCCGCCGCGCACAACACCTGCGTGGCGTCCATGGGTCTGTGTGAAGACCTCGACGATCACCGAGGTCTCACCATGCTTGCGCACGGCCAAAACTGTACCCTGATCACGCCACTCCATGGGCTTTACTCTGTCGTTGCGTCACACCACGCGCAAGCGGATTGCGCTGCAACGCAAAACCCGCCTAGCCTCCTGACCTATGAAAATGTCTCGTTTAGCTTTGGCCTTCGCAGCCCTCATCAGCCTCCTTGGCGCCATCGCTTTTGCGGCCTCTTTCGCAAAGCACGCAATCTCGGGAGAGCACGGTGGCCCAATCGGAATTCTGTGGCATCAACTCAAATACTTCACCCTCTGGACCAATGTTCTCGTCATGGTCCTGTTCGCACGCATGAGCTCCACGGGGCGGTTCCTAGGCGACAGTTGGTTGGCGGCCCTAACTCTGTGGATGTTGATCGTGATGGCGGTTTTCCACCTGCTGCTCGGGAATGACGAACCGCAACGCGGGCTGTCATGGGTGTCCGACACGCTCTTCCACACCATCAATCCGCTTTTGCTGGCATTGTGGTGGACGATCTGTGCGCCAAAATCGGAACTGAGGTGGCGCCATGCGGCGGTCTGGCTGCTCTGGCCGCTGGTCTACGTCATTTACGCAGTGACACGCGGGGCCCTGACAGGGTTCTACCCGTATTTCTTCGTCAATCTAGCCGAACTCGGGTGGGGTGGCCTGATGGCATGGGTGATGAAATTCCTCATCGCCTTCTATGTCGCGGGCGTGTTGGTCGTTGCCATCGGACGGGTGATTAGTCGGACAGCCCCGGTTCGTCGAGAAGACTACGTCCCTGACGATCTTCGACCTCTATGATCCACAAATCCGGATCAAATCCGGCTTGCCGCGATAGGGCCGCATCTACGTCCCGCTCTGCGCCCTCTTTCAGGATGACCCAGTCACGCCGGTCGTTTTCAAAATTGAACTCGCGTTGAAACGCCCGCGCTTGCCCGTCCAGCGTATTGAGTTTGATGATCACCGCGCCGGCAGTTTCGTCCCCTTTTCGAACGACAAAAACGGGAATGTCGGCCAGACGCAGACGGGTCAGATAGGCACCGACCCACACATGGGTGGCAAGCCTAGTTGCCATCCTTGAAATCAAGCCCCATTTCGCCGTAGCGCTCAGCCTCTTCCAACCAGTTCGGACGCACCTTCACCTGCAGGAACAGGTGGATCTTGCGGCCGAGAAACTCCGAAAGCTCTTCGCGCGAGGCCCGCGAGATACGTTTGATGGTCTCGCCACGCTTGCCCAGAATGATGCCTTTGTGACCGTCGCGCGATACGTAGACGATCTGGTCGACGCGCGCGGAGCCATCATCGCGCTCCTCCCATTTTTCCGTTTCCACGGTCAACTGGTACGGCAGCTCCTGATGCAGGTTGAGCGTCAATTTCTCACGCGTGATTTCGGCAGCAATCATGCGCATCGGCAGATCGGCGATCTGGTCTTCGGGATAGAGCCACGGGCCCTCGGGTAGCTCCTTGGCCAACCATTTACGCAGATCCTCGACGCCACGACCCTTTTCGGCGGAGATCATAAAGGTCTCCGCGAAATCGCGGCGTTCATTGAGTTCCTTGGTGATGCCGAGAAGCTTCTCCACATCCACCATGTCGATCTTGTTGATCGCGAGCGCGATTTTCTGCTTCGGGTTCGAATGCTCGTCGAGCGCGGCGAGAATTGCTTCAACCCCTTCGGTCACGCCACGATGCGCCTCGACCAAAAGGACCACAACATCCGCGTCCGCGGCCCCTCCCCAAGCGGCCGTAACCATGGCCCGATCAAGACGGCGTTTGGGTTTGAAGATGCCGGGCGTGTCGACAAAAACAATCTGGGCATCGCCTTCGATCGCGACGCCACGAATGCGCGCCCGCGTGGTCTGCACCTTATGGGTCACAATCGAAACCTTCGCGCCGACCATCCGGTTCAGCAGCGTGGATTTACCCGCATTGGGCTCTCCGATGAGGGCAACGAAACCGGCACGGGTGGTCATTTGGAAGTCTCCAATGTTGAGAGCAGGTCTTTCGCTGCCGTCTGTTCGGCTTGTCGTTTCGAAGGCGCTTCGGCAGTCGCGGTTTCGCCACTCGATAGCATCACTTCAATTGTAAAGATCGGCGCATGATCGGGACCCGACCGCGCGATTTCTGTATAGGTAGGTGGCTTTTGCCCACGCGCCTGCGCCCATTCCTGAAGCGCCGTTTTGGAATCGCGACTGTCTTCATCGACCCGCTCCACACGGTCGCCCCACAGCGTCTTAACCACGACTTTTGCGGCCTCGAAACCGGCATCCTGATAGACAGCGGCAATCACCGCCTCCATCGCATCCGCCAAAAGCGCCTCTTTGCGGCGTCCGCCCGACATCATTTCGGAACGACCCAGTTTCAGGACAACACCGATATCGATTTGGCGCGCAACCTCGGCGCAGGCTTCTTTGCGCACAAGCGCATTGAATCGCGGCGCGAGCTGCCCCTCGGAGGCCTGCCTGTCGGCCTCGAACAGTGCTTCGGCCATGACCAGGCCCAACACACGGTCGCCCAAAAACTCCAGCCGCTGGTTATCAGGGCGGGTCTTCGACGAGATAGAACTATGTGTCAGCGCGCGAACGAGTAGGTCAGGCGTTTTAAATTGGTGCCCGAGTCGGTCTTCGAAATCTGCGAGTTCGCGGGATAGCTTCACTGGAGTGCCTTGAAGAATCGATCTTTGCGCCATGTCCAGAAGTACACGATGCGGCTGCCTGCAGAGGAGAAGATCACCCGATCCACACGACCGAGCAAGAACTCTTCGGGTACGTAGCCAACACCATAGGGCTGGGCAAAACGGCTGTCTGTAGAGTTGTCACGGTTGTCACCCATGAAGAAATAGCTCTTCTCGGGAACCGTATAGACCGGCGTGTCATCCATGCTGATGGTGCCGATGTTCAAAATGGAATGCTCGGTCCCGCCCGGGAGCGTTTCGACGAGCTTTTCTTTTACACATTCACCGCCCAAACCGGGGGCCGCATTCGCACAGCGTGGCAGATTGCCCGCGGCGCCTTGGCGCTCATATGTCTCGGTGAACAGACCATCCGGCGTCTGTTTCGCCTCTTCGCCGTTGATGAACAGGACGCCATCCTTCATCTGCACCTTATCACCGGGAAGGCCGATAAGGCGCTTCACGAAGGCGCGCTTTTCAACAGGATGCATAAAGACAACAATATCACCGCGCTCAGGCGATTTATCGAGAATCCGACCCGAAATCGGGCACATCCCGAACGGGCAGGAGTACCGCGAATAGCCATAGGCCATTTTGTTCACGAACAGGAAATCACCGATCAGCAGCGTGTCTTTCATCGACGCCGAGGGGATGAAAAACGGCTGGAAAAAGAGACTGCGGAAAACGCCGGCAATGAGGAGCGCGTAGACGATTGTCTTGATCGTCTCGGTCATACTGTCTTTGTAGCTGCTCATCTGTGCGCATCGTCCTATAGTTTAGCTTTTCTCGGGTCTCCGGCTACATGATGGGCACGGCGGCACGAGTCAAGAGCAACGCCCCCATGCCGCAATCACGCCTCGCGCCGTCGCGCCTCGATCACAACAAAGGCCTGTGCCCATGGATGATCGTCCGTGAGCGTCACGTGGATGATCGCGTCATGGTCTGGCGGGGTCATTTCGGCGAGGCGATCACGCGCCCATCCTGTCACTTCCATCACCGGCTGGCCGGTGCGCAAATTTGTGACCGCCATATCCTTCCACGAAATACCCATGGCGAGACCGGTCCCGAGCGCCTTTGAGCAGGCCTCCTTGGCCGCCCATCGTTTGGCATAGGTGCCCGCAACGTCTTTGCGGCTCTCTGCCTTTTTCTGTTCGGTCTCGGTGAAGACACGGTTTTTGAACCGGTCGCCAAAACGATCAATGGTCCCTTGAATACGATCAATATTAGCCAGATCACTGCCGATACCGAGGATCATGCACTTACCTCAAGGTCCGACACAAAAATGCCGTCTGCGCCATTTGCGCACAGCGCCACAAGTCGCGCGCCCAACGCATGGTGATCAGGATTGGCGCCATAGGCCTCCAAGGCTGCGCGATCAGTAAACTGGCATTGGAACCCGAATGGATAGAGGGGAGATTTTCCCTCTAGATCGATATTGGGGCCATGCGAAAACCGGTCGAACCCTGCAATGTCCAATGCTTCGAGACCCGCCATAATCGACGCCAACTCACCCGCATCGTAATCGGCACGCAAGGCGCATAATACAGTGTGCAGGATCATCCGCGCGCCTCATCCATGAGCCGCCGCATTTCCCCGATGGCCGGACCCAGACCACGGAAAATCGACTCCCCGATCAGAAAGTGACCGATGTTGAGTTCGACAATCTGGGGCAATGCTGCGATCGGCTGAACCGTTTCGTAGGTCAACCCGTGGCCTGCGTGGACTTCCAACCCGAGGCTATGTGCAAATTGCGCCATCTCGGCGAGCCGCACCAATTCGGCGTCACGCGCCTCGAAATCCCCGTCGTAATGGTGGTCACAATAGGCGCCGGTGTGCAGTTCGACCACGGCCGCACCGATCCGGTGTGCCGCTTCGATTTGCCTTTGATCCGCGGCTATGAAAATCGACACCCGACACCCTGCCTCGCGAAGCGGCGCAATAAAATGGGCCAACTTGTTCTCTTCGCGCGCGACCTCCAGACCGCCCTCCGTCGTGCGCTCTTCACGCTTCTCGGGCACGAGGCAAACGGCATGGGGTTTGTGGCGCAGAGCAATCGCCTGCATCTCGTCTGTTGCCGCCATTTCGAAGTTGAGCGGAACGGAAAGCGCGTCAACCAGCGCCTCGATGTCGGCATCGGTGATATGGCGACGGTCCTCACGCAAATGCGCAGTAATACCATCGGCACCCGCCTCTTCGGCCAGTTTTGCCGCCCTGATCGGGTCGGGATAGGCGGAACCACGTGCATTTCGTACCGTGGCCACGTGATCGATATTCATTCCCAGGCGCAGCTTTTCCATCGTCTCTCATCCTTGGCGGTCGGGCTTTTCGCCGTTGCTGTTTGCGCGGGCGAGGATAGTCAGGTCAGCGCGAAAGGAAACCGACAATCCGTGATGCCTGCGATCATGGGTTTTGTCGGTTTTTGGCCGCGGCTTTCCTGCGCCGCTCTTCCGATTTCCTTTTGAAACGACCAATGCGCCGGTGCTGATAGGCGGAAATCATCGGCAACGAGATGTAATAGCACGCAAGCCCCGCCACGATTCCCGGGAAAATGCCGCCCACGAGATAGGGCATGAAAACTTCATGGGTGAACCTCAACAGCCCATCCCAGTTTGCATCCTGATCGGTAAATAGCGCCACCAGATTGCGCCACAGGTCGTCACCCGCATCCAAGAATTTGCCCACAAAGGAGCGTTCGTGTTCACGATCAAAGCGGGACCCTAGAATGAAGTGCCCCATCTTCATGGCGATCACGCCGATGGGCACATAGGTCAATGGATTGCCGATAAACGTCCCCAAAAGAGCCGCAAGGACATTCCCGCGCACCAGCTTGGCAACCAGAAATGCGACCAGAAAATGCAGCCCGAAGAAGGGCGTGAAGGCGGCGAAGGCACCCGCGAAAACACCGCGCGCGATTTTATGGGGGGTATCGGGTAGGCGGTTCAGGCGGTGCTTCATATAGGTGGCAGCCCGCGACCAACCGCCCTTCGGCCAGATGCTACGGATGAACAAGGTCCATCCCGAAAGCTTGTCGCGTCTTTTGAAAACCACTCGCTGAGCTCCGCGCTGGTTAGGGCCGTCTTTCGAGGTCGCGATACCGTCTCACCCGCGCCACGTCACTTTCCGCTTCGAGAGCCAACATCACCGCGTGCAGATGTTCCACATCACGTAGATCTACATCTATAATCACACGGTAAAAATCTGGTTTGCGATCAATAAAGTTCAGGTCGGAGATATTCGCCTTCTGTTCGCCGATCAATGTGCAAATACGTCCGAGCACGCCTGCGTCATTGGCAATGGTAACCTCAAGGCACACTGTATGCACCGGCGCATGTGGACCGGAGTGCCATTGCAGGTCCAACCAACGGTCGGTGTCGGCGTCCAATTCAGCCAAAGCGGGGCAATCAATCGCGTGAACAATCACGCCTTTGCCACGGTAGGCGATCCCGACAATTCTTTCGCCCGGCACTGCCTGACAGCACCGCGCGCGTGTATAACTTGCCCCGTCGGAAAGGCCCAAAACCGCACGGGGTGCTTCAACCTCACCACTTTCCCGCACGAGCTCGGGGTAGACCGCTTTCACCAGTTCCGATGCGGTCAGTTCGGCCGACCCAAGACGCGCGAGGAGTTCTTCGGGACTGGCCAAACTCATCTGCTTGGCGGCGGTTTTCAGAACCTTCTCGGTGGCTTTTTTGCCGACATGTTCAAATGCAACACGGGCCAGTTCGCGACCGAGCTTTTCAAACCGCTCACGGTCCTCTTCGCGCAGGGATTTACGGATGGCCGCCTTTGCACGTCCCGTGACCACGATATCGAGCCACGTGCCCTGTGGGCGCTGGCCTTCGGCGGTCAGAATTTCGACCGACTGTCCGTTTTTGAGCCGCGTCCAGAGCGGCACCCGAATACCGTCCACCTTTGCGCCCACGCAGCTATCGCCGATCCGCGTGTGGATCGCATAGGCATAATCCAACGGTGTCGCGCCTTTCGGCAGCTTCACAACGTCGCCCTTGGGCGAGAAGCAAAACACTTGGTCGGCATACATTTCGAGCTTCACATGCTCGAGAAACTCGCTGTGGTCATCGGCGTTCTCGAACCGCTCCGTCAGCTGGGCGAGCCATTTTGCAGGGTCGACCGCGAACGGGTTTTGCGCGCGAACACCGTCACGATAGGACCAATGCGCGGCCACCCCGCTTTCGGCGACTTCGTGCATCTGGCGGGTGCGGATTTGCACCTCGACGCGTTTGCCGTCACGACCGGACACCGTTGTATGGATTGACCGGTAGCCGTTCGATTTCGGCTGGCTGATATAGTCCTTGAACCGCGTCGGCACCGCACGCCAGCGTTGGTGGATCACGCCGAGCACACGATAACAATCGGCCTCGGTGCGTGTGATGACGCGGAACCCGTAGATGTCGGAGAGGCGCGAGAAACTCTGCTGCTTCTCTTCCATCTTGCGCCAGATCGAATAGGGCTTTTTCGCGCGGCCGAACACATCCGCTTCGATTTCGCCTTTTTCAAGCTCGGCGCGAATGTCGTTGGTGATTTTGTGGATCACATCGCCGGTCTCGCGCTGCAACGTGATGAACCGGCGGATAATCGAGTTGCGCGCTTCGGGATTGATCACCCGAAAGCTGAGATCCTCAAGCTCTTCGCGCATCCATTGCATACCCATGCGGCCTGCAAGTGGGGCGAAGATATCCATCGTCTCACGCGCTTTTTGCAGCTGCTTTTCCGCGCGCATGGATTTGATCGTGCGCATGTTGTGCAACCGGTCGGCGAGCTTCACGAGGATCACCCGAAGATCCTTTGACATCGCCATGAACAGTTTGCGGAAGTTTTCGGCCTGCTTTGTCTCGGTGGAGGACAGTTGCAGGTTCGTCAGCTTGGTGACGCCATCGACCAGTTCCGCGACCTCTTCGCCAAAACGGCGCGCGACCTCGGAATAGGTGGATTTCGTGTCTTCGATCGTGTCGTGGAGCAGAGCGGTGATGATGGTGGCATCGTCGAGCGCCTGCTCGGTCAGAATGGCCGCGACCGCAACGGGATGCGAAAAATAGGGCTCGCCCGAATGCCGGAACTGCCCTTCATGCATCTCCATTCCGTAAGCATAGGCTTCACGAATGAGATCGGCATTGGTTTTGGGGTTGTAGTTGCGGACCAGCGCGATCAGGTCTTCGACGTCGATCATCTCAGTCCGCAAACTCCATTGGCGCGTGGCGCCTTACTGCTGGCCTTGAGCTTCCATCAAAGCACGCAGGAGCTTTTCCTCCGACATATCGTCGGCGGCAGGTTTGTCCTGCTCCTGACCCATAAGAAGTGCCATACGGTCTTCTTCGGGCTCATCCACTTCGATCTGGGTCTGGTGGCTTTCGATCATCCGCTCACGCAGCGCGTCGGCAGACTGGGTTTCCTCGGCGATTTCACGCAGAGACACGACAGGGTTCTTGTCGTTATCGCGATCAACGGTCAGCGACGAACCAGCCGCGATTTCGCGCGCACGGTGTGCTGCGAGCATCACAAGCTCGAAACGGTTCGGAACCTTGTCGACGCAATCTTCAACGGTCACGCGGGCCATGGGAACTCCAATCGTAGGAATGATGGACAATCAAGGGGCTTATTTAGGACCTCGCACAGCGGAACACAAGCGCCCTTTTCCCCGATATCCGGCCAATTCACGGCTGATTTACCGCAATAATGGCCGACTTTTCGCTCTCGGGTAGCACCGCGCACATCTCTTTTACCGTCAGGCCCAACACCGGATGGCGCCAGTCCGGCGCGACATCCGCGAATGGAATCAGTACAAATGCACGGTCCTGAAGGCGCGGATGCGGGAGTGTCAGGGTCAGGGGCGCGTCGCGCATCTGCGTTTCGATATCCATTTCGATCCACCTGAGCAGCGTCGCTTCATCAGGCAGCACCCGCTCGCCAACCGCGATCAGGTCGAGGTCCACACCACGCTCGGCCCAACGGGTTTTACGGACACGACCGAACCGTGCCTCGACGTCGTGAAGCATGTCGAGCACCGCCTGCGCTGATTGATCCGTTTCGATTTCGATGCAGGCATTGATGTAGTCAGGACCGGATCCTTCGGGAAAGGCAGGCGTCTGAAATAGTCGGCTCTTGGCCAGGACACGGACCCCGGAAGCTTCGAGTTCGGCAATCACCGCATGAAAGGTTGCGATTGGATCTCCCGCACGTGACGGCAAATTCGCCCCGAATGCGACGAAAGCGCGCACAATGCCCTCATTTATGATCTTTGCGTTTTGCAATTCTTTGTGGTCCTGTGTTTTTAGACAAGTTTCGCAAGACGCAAAACAGTATTAGGCATTGGCGTTACACGCCATATGAGCATCCGCGGCAAACCCGACGACCATCCACAGATGGTATATGCTCACAAAAAAGGAACTTCTCCATGTTTTACAAAGATGAACGACTAGCTTTGTTCATCGATGGGTCAAACCTCTATGCGGCCGCAAAATCGCTCGGGTTCGACATTGATTACAAATTGCTGCGCCAGGAATTCATGCGGCGCGGGAAACTTTTGCGTGCATTCTACTATACGGCATTGCTCGAAAACGAAGAATACTCTCCGGTCCGCCCCCTCGTTGACTGGCTCAATTACAACGGCTTCACCATGGTGACCAAGCCGGCAAAGGAATTCACGGATTCCATGGGGCGGCGTAAGGTGAAGGGGAACATGGACATCGAACTCGCGGTCAATGCAATGGAATTGGCCCCCCACCTCGATCACATCGTGATCTTTTCAGGAGACGGCGATTTCCGACCGCTGGTGGAAAGCCTGCAACGACAGGGCGTTCGGGTGTCGGTGGTTTCCTCGATGCGCACACAGCCCTCGATGATCGCCGATGAGCTTCGCCGTCAGGCCGATAATTTCATCGAACTCGACGAGTTGCGCGACGTCATCGGCCGCCCACCGCGCGATCCGCAGGACGACAACCCGTCCTGACCCTTGACCACCGCAGCGGCGTGCGGTTTTCGCACGCCGCGTTCATGGCGGGAATCGATGCGGAAGCGAACCTTGCATCACCGCGCGTGGCACAATACCTCTGGGCGCAAGGAGCGCGCTCATGACTGACCCAAAAACGGCACCAAAAAGTCCACTCACTCTCTATCTCGCGGCCCCGCGCGGCTTTTGCGCGGGCGTTGATCGCGCGATCAAGATTGTCGAGATGGCGATCGATAAATGGGGCGCGCCGGTCTATGTCCGCCACGAGATCGTTCACAATAAATTCGTGGTCGACGGGCTGAAAAAGCTCGGCGCGATCTTTGTCGAAGAACTCGACGAGGCGCCCACAGACCGGCCCGTGATCTTCTCCGCGCATGGCGTGCCAAAGGCCATCCCCGCAGAAGCGGAGAGGCGCGAAATGGTCTTTGTCGACGCCACCTGCCCGCTGGTGTCCAAAGTGCACATCGAGGCAGAGCGGCACTCCGAAAACGGCCTGCAAATGGTGATGATCGGTCACGCCGGTCACCCCGAAACGATTGGCACGATGGGGCAGCTACCCGACGGTGAGGTCCTGCTCGTCGAAAAACCCTCCGATGTCGCCGACCTCGATGTTCGCGACCCTGAAAAGCTGGCCTTCATCACCCAGACTACCCTCTCTGTGGACGACACCATCGAAGTCGTCGCCGCCCTGAAGGAACGGTTCCCAACCATTGTCGGCCCCCACAAAGAAGACATCTGCTACGCCACGACAAACCGCCAAGCGGCGGTCAAAGCAATCGCATCCAACATTGACGCACTCCTTGTGATCGGGGCGCCGAATTCCTCCAACAGCAAACGTCTGGTCGAAGTCGGCTCCGCAAACGGCTGCGCCTATAGCCAACTCGTGCAACGCGCGGGCGACATCGATTGGCGCGCTCTGGATGGCATCCGTTCCGTTGGCATTACCGCAGGCGCATCCGCACCCGAGGTTCTCGTCAACGAGGTGATCGACGCCTTCAAGTCACGCTTTGACGTGACGGTGGAACTGGTCGAAACCGCGCAGGAAAACGTCGAATTCAAAGTGCCCCGCATTTTGCGAGTTCCGGCATGAGGGGTGCTTTCGCACCCCGCACCCTGCGCGCGCGCCGGATGCGCCAATCGCGTGCCGGACTCGCCGTAAAACCCACATTCGAGCGCCCATAATGAGACCACCTTTCGTCCCGCTGATCCTGACCGCTGCGGGTGCCGTGCCTTTTGTCATCGGCGCCGCAATATCGCGTCTGGACACCACACAAACGTTTGGCGCGATCACACTCAGCCCGACTGACGGGCCAACACTTCTGGCAGCTTATGGCGTTGTGATCCTTGCCTTTATGTCCGGCATCTTATGGGGGTTCGCCACAACTACGGCGCGCAAGACGGGCTATTTCCTGTCCGTTATCCCGTCGCTTTTCGCGTTCTTCTTTGGCACCTTCCACGTCTTTTCTCTGGCGGTAACACTCCAACTACTCTTGATGTGGCTCGCCGCAGGATTTGCGATTGTCTTGGCGCTCGATGCATGGTTTTGGCGGCAGGGGCTGGCGCCGGTGTGGTGGCTCAGCCTTCGCATCCCGGTTTCGGTGGTCGTCGTGACCTGCCTGCTGATCGGCGCGAGCGCGTTTTAGGAGGATCCCGTGGCCCGTTATTTTGTCTACACCGATGGTGCATGTTCCGGAAATCCCGGACCTGGCGGCTGGGGCGCTCTGCTACAGGCCAAAGACGGCGATACCGTCATCAAGGAACGCGAACTCTCGGGTGGCGAAGCCGTGACCACCAACAACCGGATGGAACTTCTGGCTGCGATCTCTGCATTGGAAATCCTCGGAAAATCCACCGCGATCACGGTCATTACCGATAGCCAGTATGTCAAAAATGGCGTGACCGGATGGATCCACGGGTGGAAACGAAACGGCTGGAAAACCGCCGCTAAAAAGCCCGTCAAAAACGTGGACCTTTGGCAACGCCTCGACGAGGCGCAGGCCTCCCATGATGTCACATGGGAATGGGTCAAGGGTCACGCAGGTCACCCCGAAAACGAACGCGCGGACGAATTGGCGCGTGCGGGCATGGCCCCGTTCAAGGAAGGTGCACGATGACTTGGGTTGCGCTGCTAGATTATGCTTCGGTCATTGTGTTTGCCCTCTCGGGCGCTCTCGCGGCGTCGCGTGCGCAGCTTGATCTGGTCGGCTTTTCCTTCATCGCCTGCCTGACGGCGGTCGGGGGCGGCACGATCCGCGATGTGCTGCTCGGTCGCGACTTTATCTTCTGGGTTCAGGATCCGACCTACATCGTGATCGCAGTGGTGGTGGCCACCGTTGTGTTCTTTACGGCGCATCTCGTGGAAAGCCGCCAGAACACTCTACTGTGGGCTGATGCCGTGGCACTTTCGGTGGCCGTGGCCGCAGGCGTCGGTGTTGCAATGAAGCTGGACCAGCCTGCCGTGATCATCGCTCTCATGGGGGTATCGACGGGATGCTTTGGCGGTCTGATGCGCGACGTGGTCTGCAACGAAGTGCCTCTCGTCCTTAAACACGGACAGCTTTACGCCTCCGCCGCGCTCGCCGGTGCAATTGCGGCCATCATTGCGCGTGAGCTTGCGCTCGCGCCTGTGTTGGTGTTCGCAACCTGCGGGTCGATCACATTCATCCTGCGCGCCGGTAGCCTGTGGTGGGGATGGTCCCTGCCGGTCTACAAATCACGCCCGCCGCGTAACTGACGGTCAGATATACCACGTCAGCGCGATGGCCAGACAACAGACAACCGCCCATCCACCCGGCCGCGTGAAAAGCCACACACAGAGCCCGATGAAAAAGCCGACGAAACGGCCCGGAAGCGAAAATAGCCCGAACATCAACGGCGCTCCGAAATTATTTTCCAGACCCAGATGAGCAGGATTGCCCCGAGCAATGCGCCAACAAATCCCGCCGCAGCACCAAACAGGGCACCCACAAAGCGCAGGATCAACCCGCCGATCAAAGCGCCCCCGATGCCAATCGCGACAGTCATCAGAACGTTGGTGCGCATATCCATGATGCGTGTCGCCAGAAAACCGGCCGCAGCACCGATGATGATCAAATAGAGGACAGGCATGGGATGGCTCCTATCGTTTGCGCCAATGGGTCGGGATGATGATAAGCGCACCGAGAGAGGCAACAATCGCATTGACCCCAGCAGGGCGCAGGCCGATCCCGAACATCAACTTGATGAAATAGGCGAGAAACGCACCGCCGATACATATGATGATCGACTGTAGATATCCGTTATGGGTGAAGCCGGTTTTTTCGCAAATGTAACCCACGATTCCCGCGATCACGACTGTGCCGATCAAAATCGGAAACATGGGTCTCTCCCTACTCGAACCGGCTGCCGACCGTCAGGTCCAGCCCTTTTATTATCTCGTCCACGGCCATGGCGCGTTTGCCTTCGCGTTGGGCCACGGCAATCTCGACCGCGCCCTCACCGCAGGCAATCGTGAACGGCCCTACGACCTCACCCGGCGCGCCTGTTGTGCCGACGGCCTGCGCCATGTGAAATTTGAACCTCTCGCCATTGTACGTCGCCCAAGCCCCCGGGAAAGGGGAAAGACCGCGGATTTGACGCGCGACCTCTACGGCAGGGCGGGACCAATCGATGCGGGCTTCGGCTTTGTCGATCTTTTGCGCGTAGGTCACACCATCCTCTTGCTGCACCTCGGGCGTGAGCGACGGCAATGTGTCGAGCGCCTCGACAATCGCATTTGCCCCCATCGCCGAGAGCCGGTCATGAAGTGTGGCGGTGGTGTCCTGCGCGGTGATGTCGGTTTCGCGGCGCAACAGTACCGGACCGGTGTCGAGACCAGCCTCCATTTGCATGATGCACACGCCGGTCTTTTCATCACCGCTCAGAATAGCGCGATGGATCGGGGCCGCTCCACGCCAACGCGGCAGGAGAGAGGCGTGAATATTCAGGCAACCCGACGTCGGCGCGTCCAGCAACGCCTGCGGCAAAATCAGCCCGTAGGCCACCACAACGGCGACATCGGCCCCGAGGTCCGCAAACGCCGCGACATCAGTGGGGTCTTTGAAATTCTTGGGGTGGCGAACAGGTAATCCCAACACCTCGGCACGGGCCTGAACCGGTGTGGGGCGATCCTTTTTCCCACGCCCCGCCGGACGCGGTGGCTGGCAATAGACACAGGCGATCTCGTGCCCCGCCTCAACCAAAGCATCGAGCACAGGCACCGAAAAATCGGGCGATCCCATAAAGATCACTCTCATCGCATCGCCCCCGTCTTTTTCGCCTTTTTGAGAAACATCTGACGCTTCACAGGTTTGAGATGATCGAAGAACATCTTGCCGTTCAGGTGATCGATCTGATGCTGCACCGAGGTGGCCCAGAGGTCGACGAAATCGCGTTCCTCAATGTCACCCATCGCGTTCAAAAACCGCACCGTCACGGCACGGGGGCGCGAAATCACGGCCGACATACCGGGTAGATTGGGGGATGCCTCTTCATGGTCGCGCAGTTTGACAGAGGCGTGGAGCACCTCGGGATTGGCCAACAGAACGGCTTTGCCCCGCTCGCTCGAACAATCCACCACGGCCAGACGTTCCATCACGCCGATCTGTGGCGCGGCCAGCCCGTAACCCGGCATCGCATCCATAGTCTCGACCATATCGGCCCAGATTGCGCGATGGTGGTCGGTGATCGCCTCGACGGGCGCCGCGGCGGTCCGCAGGCGTTTGTCCGGATAGGATACAAAGGGGCGCGCGCTCATGCGTAGCTGTCCTCAAGTCGGGTGCGGGTCAAAGGGTCGAGACGGTCGAAATGGACCAGACCATTTAGATGGTCCAATTCGTGCAGGGCGATGCGGGCCTCTGCGCCGTCGAAATCCGAAACCTGCTTCATGCCGTCCAGATCGGTCCATCGCATCGCGATCCGCGACGGGCGCTCCACGGGGGCAACGATGCCGGGGATCGACAGACAGACCTCTTCCATCTCGCAGCGTTCCTCGGACACAGAGACCAGTTCCGGATTGATCATCACGCGCGGCATTCGCAGGCCTTCTTTCCACGTGGCATCCATTACAAATATCCGCCGCATATCGCCGATCTGGGGCGCTGCGAGGCCCCGCCCAGCCGCGTTATACATGGTCGTAAACATGTCAGACGCCAGCTGGGAAACCTCTCCCGTAATCTCGCCAACTGGCTCACAAACCACGCTCAACCGCGCATCGGGCCAAAGCAAAATGTCACGGAGCGACACTATTCGCGCGCCTGTTCGCGTTTCAGCTTTTGCATCTTGCGCGTGATCATCTGCCGTTTGAGAGGTTTGAGATAGTCGATGAACAACACCCCATCGAGGTGGTCGATCTCGTGCTGCACGCAGGTTGCCCAGAGTTCGTCGAACTCCTGTTCCTGCGCTTTGCCCTCAAGATCCTGCCATGTGACACGGACCATTTTCGGGCGCTCGACATCGGCATACTGACCCGGAATGGACAGACAACCTTCCTCATAAACGCTCCGCTCGTCGCTCTCCCAAACGACTTGCGGATTGACCAATACCATGGGTTCGGGCGTGCCGCCCTCTTCCTTGACGCAATCCATCACCAACAGACGATCCATCACACCAACCTGAGGCGCAGCCAGACCGATACCGGGCGCATCATACATCGTGGCAAGCATGTCATCGGCAAGCGCGGCGAGCCCCTTATCAAAGGTACTCACAGGTTCGCATGTCTTTTTAAGACGCGGGTCGGGGTGAATGAGAATGTGTCGCAGTGTCATAATTGTCCATGTAGTCAATGGGGCGCGGCGGTGCAACATTCGCTATCACGTGTGACGATCAACCTCATGCCAGAATGCGATTTCACATCCTCCGCGGATGAAGCTACCGTCCGGAAAAATCCAGGAGCCCGCATGTCCGCCACATTTGACGACGCCTACGACCGTACCGCGACGCGTTCCACCAAATGGGACGCATATGAAACCTATTTGAAAGTCCCGAGTGGACCCGATGTCCTGCCAATGTGGGTCGCCGACATGGACTTTCCGGCGCCGGATTTCCTGACCGACGCCGTTCGCGATCTCGCCGACAAAGGCGACTTCGGCTATTTCGCCCATGTTGACACGATGTGTGACGCAATCGTGTGGTGGATGCAGACCCGCCACAACTGGACCGTCGATCCCGCGCATATCACCCCCGTGCTCAGCCTCGGAAACGCGATTGCGATGGCGATCCAGACATGGAGCAATCCCGGTGACGCCGTGGCGATCATGACCCCTGTCTACCATGAATTCGCATCCAAGATTGCGCGCAACGGCCGCACCGTGACGGAACTTCCCCTCCTGACCGATGGCCCCCGTTTCGAAATGGATCTGGCGGCATGGGAGACACGCCTGACCGGAAAAGAGCGCATCCTGTTGCTCTGCTCGCCCCACAATCCCGGCGGGCGCGTTTGGAGTGCATCCGAACTAGACGGCGTCGCCGCCTTTTGCGCCCGCCACGACATCCTGCTCGTCTCCGACGAAGTCCACCACGACATTGTCCTGCCCGGTGAGACATTCACACCAACCGCGCATGTCCTCGCGGGCCACAACGTGCGGTTCGTGGCCATGACCTCGGCATCCAAAACCTTTTCCATCGCCGGATCGCGCCTCGGGACTGTGATCATCGCCGACCAAGCGCTTCGCAACGCATTTCGCCATACCGTTCATTGCAGCGATATCGCGCCGAACCTGCTCGGAACGGTCCTTACCCGCGCAGCCTATTCGCCCCAAGGGGCCGCATGGGTGGATGATATGAATGCCTATATCGCGGGTAATGTCGCCGCCTTCAAAGCCGCGATTGATACGATCCCGGGCGCGAAGATGTCCGATCTCGAAGGCACCTATCTCGCGTGGGTCGATTTCTCCGGCACCGGCCTGAATGACGCCGACCTCTGGGCGCGCGTCACGGGTGAGGCGAAAATTGTGCCGAGCCCCGGTCTGCCTTTCGGCACCGGTGGCAGCCAAGGGTTGCGCTTCAACCTCGGCACTCAGCGGGCAAATGTTCTGGAGGCAGGCGAACGCCTGAAACGCGCGTTCAGCGACCTACAATAGCCGGTGCGTCAATAGTCCCGCTGGCGCATCGTCGGGCCGGTCGTAGTCAAGCGCCGGCCTGTCAGAGGCCTGTGTGGCCCACTTAAAGTCATAATAGCGCATGTTGCCCTCGTCCTGCGAAGTCACGATCAGCGCCTGCATGAGGTGGCGCGAGCCATCGTAGATATCAACCAAACCACGTAGATTGGGCCCGACTTCGCGATCAACAGCAATGCCGTTTTCCCAAAGACGTAGCACCGGAAACGTCTGGTCCCCGACATGAACGCGCAACCGAGAGCGCCGTCTTTCCCGACGCTTGCGCGCGAGCGCGAGCCCTTCAAGAACCTCTTTTGGCAGTAGATTAGTCACGAACACATCCTCCCCAGGCCATGTGCCACAATCATGCGCCAGCATTCCCATGGGTCAAGTTTGGAGGAATTTATCGAGAGTTTTCCAAATTCAGAGTCACCCTATTGCCGCACTTTGGGGCGCAATACATGTGGCATTTCAGGATCATAAAGCGCGCTGTCCTTAAAATCCTGAACCTCGCCGAGGGCAGGCCCGACGAGAATTAGGGCGGTGCGCGTGATCTTTTGCGCACGCACTTTTTCGCGAATATCCGACAACGTGCCACGGATCAGCATCTGATCGGGCCACCCCACGCGATACACGACAGCCACCGGACAATCGGCCCCATAGTGCGGCACCAACTGCCGCTCGATCTCGCGCAAATTCCGCACCCCGAGGTGGATCGCCAATGTCGCTCCGGTTCGCGCGAAATTTTCGAGCGTCTCACCCTGCGGCATGGACGTCGATTTCATCGACACCCGCGTCAGGACGATGGATTGCGCGATCTCCGGAATGGTCAATTCCTGACCCAACGCGGCCGCTGCAGCCGCGTAGGCGGGAACGCCCGGCACGATTTCATAGTCGATACCATCCGCACGCAACCGGCGGATCTGCTCTGCGATCGCACCATAAAGAGATGGGTCCCCGCTATGCACACGGGCTACATTATGGCCCATTTCATGCGCCTTTTTGATTTCCGCATGCGTTTCATCCAACGTCATCGGCGCCGTATCCATGACCTTTGCCCCCTCCGGCGCACAGGCCACAACCTCCGCAGGGACGAGCGATCCCGCGTAGAGGCATACAGGACACTCACCAATCAACCGTTCGGCTTTTTTGGTGAGAAGTTCGGGATCACCCGGGCCCGCGCCAATGAAGAAAACGGTCATGACAGGTCTCCGTCAATTTTGCGGGCGTAACCGCGCGGCGTGTACATCCGCGGCCCTTCCCCGAGCTGCGCCAGCCGTGAGTTCGATGACCCGATCAGCACGACGGTGAGCATATCCACCTCATCAACCTCCAGCTCATCGAGACGGCGATAACGGATATGTTCGGTCGGGCGTCCAAGGTTGGAGGCCAGCATGACGGGCGTATCGGCGGGACGGTGCTGAAGCAGAATTTCGCGCGCCTCGGCCAATAGCGTACGGCGCTTTTTCGACACCGGATTATAGAAGGCGATCACGAAATCTCCCTCCGCTGCCGCCTTTAGCCGCCTGACGATGTCGGCGCGTGGCGTCAACAGATCGGACAGCGAAATCGCGCAGAAATCGTGACCGAGCGGCGCACCCGCCCGCGCCGCTGCCCCCTGCAACGCCGACACACCGGGCGAACACACAACCTCAACGCGCCGTGCAGCTTCGCTCACGCCGTGCTGTTCGGGGGGTCGATCGAGCAGTTCGAATACCAATGCCCCCATCGCGTAGATCCCGGCGTCGCCAGAACACACCAGCGCAACGTCTTTGCCCTTCGCCGCCTGTTCGAGAGCATAGCGACACCGGTCCTCTTCTCCGCCCAGAGGGAAATCGGATCGCTTTTTGCCGAACGCCAGAGGCCCCAAAAGATCAATATAAAGGCCATAACCAACCAGCTCTTCGGCCTGCGAGACAAAATGGGATACTTCCGGCGTGCGCCATGCGGCTTGGCCCGGCCCGATGCCAACGACAAATAGCCGTCCACGTGCGCGCCCCTTGGGCTCGGAAATCACACCCTCGCTCATCGCCAGCGCAGCCGTTGCCATGGCGCTTTTGACCTTGGGCCGATGCAGGGTCACATCCGTGCCACCACAGGCCAGCGCGGCGTTTTCGGCCACGCCATGCGTTCCGATCTCGGCGAAGACCACATCCGACACAGTCGCACATCGCGGGGTTTCGGCGTCGAGTTCACTAGCCGTGAAAAACCGCAGGGGCACGCCGAAAGAGCGCGCGAGTTCGAGGATCGCCGGCTCGTCCGCCTTGAGATCAACCGTGGCAATTGCCGCGATGGCCTTGGACGAAATATCCGCATCATCCAACACGCCCTGCACCAAATCGGCGAGTTCCTCGGGCGGGCAATTGCGCGAACACCCGACACCGAGCGTGTAGCGCTGCGGATGGTAGACCACGGCATTATCCTGTGCGTTCGGCACGGCCTTAGACGTGACAATGATTTTCGCACCATCTGCGGGCGGAACACTCGCCAACCACTCGGACAAACCCGCCTCCTCACCCGTCACCTGCGCACCGCCAGAAGCCAGAATAGCGGCCATCGCGGTTTTCGCGGTTTCCGGCGTCCCGAGGCGCCATCCCTTTGGCGGCACGTCGAGCGCAATCCCCATGGAAACGTCGCCCGCAGTGGTTATTGCGGCTTTCGCATCAATCGCCTGCGCAATGTCACCCGCCAGACGGTTCGCCCCGCGATGCCCGCCCAACAACGGAACGACAACACTGCCATCATCGGAAACGGAGAGCACGGGAGGCTCGGACCGCTTATCGTTGAGCAAAGGCGCGACGGCGCGAATGAGGATGCCGGAGGCGCAGACACCGATCACCGGAATCCCGGCGGCAAACAGCGTGCGGATATGATCCAATGCATTGGCAAAGCTCGGCTCGATACATGTGCGGCCTTCACGGCCGTGGAGGTCAGCACCAATGGCCTGCGCGATACGGCGGGCGGTGGCCTCGCCAGAGGTGTTTATGGCGACAACGACGGGTTTTACAGCCACGGATCGGCCCCTTTTACAATCAAAATCATGGAAAAATACGGCGCCTTTTCAGGTGCTTGCGACAGAGGCAGCACGACTTCATGCGGCGTTGAGGCGCGTTCGATATAGACGGCTTTGTCGGTCAATCCAGCCGCGTCGATGGCGGCACGCACCACACCGAAATGCCGCCCGAGCTTCATCACAACGACGGTGTCCGACTGCTCCAGAACGCGTGCGGGACCGCCATCGGTCTCCGAGCCCGCAAATATCGGCGCAGGCAGGATCGTCACGACCTCATTGCGCGCCGACAGAGGCAGCCCCGCGACAGAGGCGCAGGCGGTCATGGAGGTCACACCAGGGACGACCTCAATGGCGTATTCCGCCTTCAAACGCGCGTAGAGATACATGAAGGAGCCGTAGAAAAACGGATCACCTTCGCAGAGCACGACAACATCGCGACCGGCGTCGAGTTCCGCGCGCACAGCGACCGCTGCGAGGTCGTAGGCGACCTGCGCGGGGCCGCGATCCACCGTCATCGGGATGTTCATCGCGATTTCGCGCGCCGTTTCAGGGATCAGGTCGGCGGCGATGGATCGCGCCAGTGACGCTTCACCCGCGAGCGCGGGATAGGCAATCACGGTCGCCTTTTCGATCAACCGCGCCGCTTTGCGCGTGATCAGTTCGGGATCGCCAGGGCCGAGGCCAACACCGTAAAGGGTTCCGCTCATTTACTCAGGCTCCATTGGGTCACCGGCATAAAGGGTTTCCACCCCGACAGACGTCCCACGGGCGTCGCGCGAGCGACAGAAAGACGGGCGAGGTCCCCGCCAAATTCGGCGCGTAAGGCGGCGAGCGTCGTTTCACCCTCCAAAGTGACCGCATTCGCAACAAGGCGGCCATGCGGTTTGAGAGCGTCCCACGCGGCAACAAAGGTGTCGCGTGACAGGCCCCCACCTATGAACACCGCATCCGGCGCAGGCAATCCGGAGAGCGCTTCTGGCGCATGCCCATCGATCAGTTTGAGCGCAGGTGTGCCGAGTGCGAGGGCGTTTTGCGCTGCGAGGTTGCGACGGTCGTCGCGGTTATCAATCCCAATTGCGCGCGCATCACGGGCCGCGCGCATCCATTCAATCGCCACCGACCCCGCCCCACAACCGATGTCCCAAAGCAGTCCGCCACGCACCGGTCCGAGCTTGGCCAGCGTCACGGCGCGCACTTCGCGTTTGGTCATCGTGCCGTCCGACAGAAACGCCACATCGGGCAACCCAAAGCGCGGCAGGATCGTCGCGCCCGCCTCGGCGATGCACTGCACTGCGAGGGTATGAAACTCCGGCACCTCGTGGGACCACGCCTCGGCGGTGCCGTCAAACCGCGCCTCATCGCTGCCGCCGATGTGGGCGAGAACGCTCATCTCGGACGGTCCATACCCACGTGCGCGCAAAATCTGCGCAACTTTCAGCGGGCTATCAGCACCATTTGTCAAAATGATCAACTTCTGGTCGGGCGCGAGGAAGGGGATCACCTGCTCCGGCGGGCGCCCGTGAACGGTTAGTGTTTCGCAATCGGCCAGCGACCATCCCATCCGCGCGGAGGCGAGTTGAAAGGCCGAAAGTTGCGGGTGGTACAGGATTTCACCGGGATCAATCTCGCGCCCGATCCGCGCGCCAACCGAATACCATAGCGGATCACCGGTCGCGAGAACGACTACGCGGCGCCCACGCAGCGCCTGCAAATCCCCAATCAACGCATCAAACGGAGAGGGCCACGCGCGGCGTTCGCCGTTCACCCCGGCAATCAACGCATGGTGACGCTCGGCACCAAAAATGACCTCGGCATCCTCAAGCACCGCACGGGTCGCGGGCGTGAGGCTATCAAGGCCGTTGTCGCCAATGCCGATGATGTGGAGCCATTTATCCATCGATTTATTCCCCGATCTCCGGCAACCCAACGGCGAGCGCATTGACCGCCGCCGAGGCGATCGCAGAGCCACCACGACGCCCCTTGAGGGCGACGAAATCCACACCGCGCGGATTGGCCGCCAGTTCCGCCTTTGATTCAGCCGCGCCGACAAAGCCGACAGGAAACCCGAGGATCACGGCGGGCTTTGGGAACCCTGCATCAATCAATTCGAGCAAATGGAATAGCGCAGTCGGAGCGTTCCCGATGGCGACAACGGCACCTTTGACATGGGGTTCCCACAATTCGACCGCGGCGGCAGAACGGGTATTGACGATAGACTTGGCCCGCTCGGGGACGCCGTCATTGTTGAGCGTAACGATGACCTTGTTGTCGGCCGGCAAATAACGGCGAATGATGCCCGCGCCGACCATTTCACAGTCGCACAGGATCGGCGCGCCCGATTGCAGGGCTGCGTGACCGGCCTCATAGGCATCGGGCGAATAGGCGAGGCGGTCGGCGACCTCAACCATGCCACATGCGTGGATCAGACGGATCGCGAGACGCTCCATGCCCGGACCGAAACGGTCGAGACGGGCCTCCCGGCGCACAGTTGCAAAGCTTTCTGCATAGATCGCGGCGGGATCTTTTTCGTATGGGCGCATCACTTGGCCTTCCGCGCGCTTTCCGGTCCGAGCGGGTGTTTGGCGTGGGGATATTCGGCGTGATGATGATGGTGGTCATGCCCGTGATCATGGGAATGACCGTGATGATGGTGGTCGTGGTCGACCTTTTGCAGACGACACAGCCCCGTACAGAATGTATCGCAGAGCGTACAATCGGCCACATTCGACCCCGGCGCGGAGGCGCCCTGCCCCTCAACGTGGTGGTGATGGCTTTCCTGAACTGCGCCGACTTCGCCCTCGAACCCGACAACGGCGGTGCGGTATTTGCACAGCACACAGGTCGGCGGCGGGATATCGGCAAAGGCGGGATGATTACGGTCTTCGGCACGGATGTGGTGGTGGCCATCGTCGGTCGCGAGAACCTGTTCGCGGTAGGCGCAGATACCACAGTTCGGAATTTGCGCATCGCCCGCCAGCTCGCGGATGCGGTCGGCGAAGGTGGCAAGGACGTCGTCGTGATCGTTGAGATATCCGGCTTTGACGAACTGGATATCCGGATGCTCTGCGGCGACTTGGTCAGCAAAACCGTAGATGCGGTCGATCAGGATGCCGGTGAACAGGAAGTACGGAAAGGTGATGACCCTTTTGTAGCCAAGTCGCGCGACATGTTGCAGGCACGGCTCGACGAGCGGGAAGGTGACACCGGAATATCCGACCGCCCCCCAGCCAAATCCCATGCCCTCCCACAGCATGCGCATGATCTTTGCGACATTGCCGTTTGCGTCAGGATCGGATGCGCCACGCCCGATGACGACAAGAGCGGTTTCGTGCAGCGGCAACTCACCATACTCGGCGTTCGCCGCATCGACAGCAGTGCGGATGCGGGCGGCAGCGGCGGCAATCATTTTTGGATCCACACCCAACTCGCGGCCATATTTGACCTCGATCCCGTGTTTGGCCGCGTAGGTGTTGAGCACCGTGGGGATGTCATTCTTGGAATGCATCGCGGCAAACAACATGCCGGGAACCGCGAGAATGCGATCACAGCCCGCCTCGCGCAACCGGTCGAGCCCGTCACGGATCACAGGGTTCGCAAATTCGAGATAGCCGTAGTCGACCATCCAGTCGGGCGGCAAAAGCGCGGGAAGTTTGTCGGCGAGCACCGCAAATTCGTCCACGGCCGCCTGACTGCGTGAGCCATGGCCGCAAATCATCACACCGGTTTTCATGGGATTAAGCCTCCTGGGCCTCGCCCGCCTCTTGCTCGGACTCCGGTGCCGCCTGCGCGGCCGGTTTGCGACCCTTCACTGCACCCCAGAGCACCGCACCAATTGCGATCCCGACGGCAATGCCGGCGATCCAGTGGTCGTGGCCGCCCTGCTCGATCAAGTGACCGGGATGGGCATTTGCCGCAGGGGCTGCGAGGACAAAGAGGGGGAGCAAGACACGGGACATAGCACTTCCTTTTCTAGCGCCGAACAGGCGAGTTCACGTTAAAGGAGGCTGGTGTCCTGACGATGCTGCGCGTGATCCCCGATTTGGGTCAATCCGCCACTGCCAACCTCTCTGGCCTCATCGTTTGAGGCGTCGTCAGTGCTCTCTATAGGCAGAGCACCGGTGACTCGCAAATGCTTTAGCGGAAACATCCGGAGGGCTTATTGTGCGCTCACGCAGGTTCGATGCGCCCTGACGCCTGTTTTGCGCGAAAATGAAGCGCTCTATATGACGTCAAACGATCAACGCATAGGAGCCATCAATGGGCTATCTCGAAAATGGCGAATGGAACGCCGGCTGGTACGACACCAAAAGCTCCGGCGGCCGCTTTGAACGCACCACGGCCGGGTTTCGCAACTGGATCACACCGGACGGGTCCGCAGGCCCCACTGGCGAAGGCGGGTTTGCCGCCGAAGCCGACCGCTACCACCTCTATGTATCCTACGCCTGCCCTTGGGCGCATCGCACGCTGATCTTTCGCGCCCTCAAGGGCCTCGAAGATATGATCACCGTCTCGGCGGTGCATCCGGACATGTTGAATGATGGCTGGACCTTCTCGCCCGACTTTGACGGGGCGACGGGTGACACCCTCTATGGTTCGACCTTCCTGCGCGAAATCTACACGCGTGCGGACCCGAAAATCTCTGGCCGCGTGACCGTGCCGATCCTGTGGGACAAGAAACGCGAAACCATTGTGTCGAACGAAAGCGCGGAGATCATCCGCATGCTCAACTCGGCCTTCGACGATCTCACAGGCAATCGCGATGACTACTACCCCGCCGACCTGCACACCGAAATCGACGCCATTAACGAACGCGTCTACGACACGGTGAACAACGGCGTCTACATGGCGGGCTTTGCGACCACGCAGGCCGCCTATGACGAAGCGATCGGGCCGCTTTTCGCGTCGCTCGACTGGATTGAAGAGGTGTTGTCGACCCACCGCTATCTCACCGGCGAGCGGGTCACCGAGGCCGATTGGCGTCTCTTCACCACGCTGATCCGGTTCGACAAGGTTTATCACGGGCATTTCAAATGCAACCTGCGCCGGATCGCCGATTACCCGAATATCTCGGGATACCTGCGCGAGCTCTATCAATGGGAAGGCATCGCGCAGACCGTGCGCTTTGACCATTTCGTGCGCCACTACCATTACAGCCACGACACCATTAACCCGAACCGGATCGTGCCGATCACACCGGACCTCGATCTCTCGGCACCGCACGGACGGGGTTAGTCTTTTTCCACGTAATGGGACGCAATCGCGGACAAATCGCCCGGGTCGACTTCCTTGGGCAGGAACGCGCAGGCATTCGACAGATGCTGGAAAATCGAGCCGTCTGAAAAGAAGGTCGAATTGGTCACGAAAATCACCCGCGCATCGGGGTGGCGGAAACTCGCATAATCCGCCACCGCGAACGCCGCGTTTCCGTTCAGCATCAGGTCGAGTACAATCAGGGTCGGCGCATGTTCGTCGAGATGTGCAATCGCGGCGGCTTCGTCGTGGACGAGACTCACCAGCAACCCCTGTCGCATGAGATGGCGCTGCCATAGCTGGCCTAACTCGATGTTACTCTCTGCGATCAGAACCGTCATGAGACTCGGCAACCATTAGGCGGCAGAGCCGCAATCTGGCGTTTAAAGTAACGCCGAAGTGTTGATGGTCAATTACCTCTAAGCCATTGGGCCGATTATCGCCGTAACGTCGCAACGTCATTTCGACTTGCGCTTCGCAGGCGCGAAGGCAAAACAAGGGGTATGACCGATTTGACCCCCACATGGATTACAATCTGCGACTCCTGCAAACGGACCGACTGGGCCGAACGCGGGTCAGAGCGCAGCGATGGCGAAGCATTCGCCGACCTGATCGAGGCACAGGCCAAAGACACCGGCCTGCGCACAAGGCGCGTGTCTTGCACCATGGGGTGCGAGCGCGCCTGCAACGTAATCGTGCAGGGCGCGGGCAAAATCGGCTACTCTCTGGGACGGTTCGACGGGACAGTCGATGACGCCACGGCTCTGGTCGATTTCGCGCAGGGACACGCCGGCTCCCCGACCGGTCAGGTGCCGTTTCGCGAATGGCCGCAGGGCGTGAAAGGCCATTTTGTGTCGCGTCACATGCCCCTGCCAGAGGCTGCGGAGTGAAACGTCACCGCGATCATGGTGGCGGGCTCGACGCCGCGATTGCGCGATTTGGCGGAGAACGCGACAATTGGATTGACCTGTCGACCGGCATCAATCCTGACCCCTTCCCGATCCCTGACATACCGGCGCAGGCGTGGACCGCCCTGCCCGATGCCTGCGCGCAGGATGCGTTGCTGCAGGCCGCGCGCGCATTCTGGAACGTGCCACGCGAGGCGGCGATCCTCGCAGCACCCGGAGCCTCGGCCCTGATCGCACGGCTACCCGCACTCTGGCCCGCCGCGCAGGTTGCGATCCACACACCCACCTATAATGAACACGCCGCAGCCTTCGAGGCGCACGGGTGGGACGTGGCACAGAGACCCTCGGCCAGCACCGCCGCGCAGGTCGTCGTACACCCCAACAACCCCGACGGGCGCATGTGGTCGGGCGATGAATTGACCGGCGATGTGGTCATAATCGACGAATCCTTTTGCGATGTGACGCCCGATCAGAGCCACATGTCGCGCACAACACGCGGTGACACGATCATTCTCAAAAGCTTTGGCAAATTCTGGGGTCTCGCGGGGATGCGCCTCGGATTCGCGATCGGCGCACCCGCCCATATCGCGCGGCTGGCGGACCTTATGGGCCCTTGGGCCGTGTCCGGTCCCGCGCTAGGCATCGCCACTGCGGCACTCTCGGACGCCGGTTGGGCCGCACAGGCGCGCCGCAAATTGGCAGAGTCCGCGACACGTCTCGATGGCCTTATGTCCCAAAAGGGCGCGAAGCTCATCGGCGGTACGGACCTGTTCCGCCTCTACGACGTGGATGACGCGCGCGCATGGCAGGACCGATTGGCACGCGGGCACGTATGGTCGCGAATCTTCCCCTATAGCGACACGTGGCTGCGCCTCGGCCTGCCATCCGAACAGGGCTGGGACCAACTCGGCGCAGCCCTATGAACCACGCCGCCCTCCTCGTTTTCGCTCTGCTCCTCGACGCCCTCCTTGGCGAACCCAAATGGCTCTGGGATCGCGTCCCACATCCCGCCGTCCTGATGGGCCGCCTGATCGGTTGGGCGGATACGCGCATCAACACAGGAACAGCGCGACGGGCCAAAGGCGTGCTGCTTGTCATCACCCTGATCGCTCTGGGCGCGTTCATCGGCGGGGCATTGGGACAATTTCCGGTCCTATCGGTGCTCGGCGCGGCAATCCTGCTCGCCCACAAATCGCTGGTCACCCACGTGAGAAATGTCGCCACAGCACTGGGTGTCAGCCTCGCGGACGGTCGCGCAGAGGTCGCGATGATTGTCGGGCGCGACACCGACGGGATGGACGAAGCCGCCGTGTCCCGCGCCGCCATCGAAAGCGCGGCGGAGAATTTTTCCGACGGTGTCATCGCACCGGCCTTCTGGTTTCTGATCGCGGGTTTGCCCGGGATCGTGATCTACAAAATGATCAACACCGCCGACAGCATGATCGGCTACCGGACCGAGAGGCACCGCGACTTCGGATGGGCCGCCGCGCGTCTCGACGACCTGCTTAACCTGATCCCCGCGCGACTGACCGCCGCCCTGATTGCCGTGTCCTATGGGATCGTCGATTTCACCCGCGTTCGGGCCGATGCACGCCTGCACCGCTCGCCCAATGCAGGATGGCCGGAGGCGGCCCTTTCACGGGTCCTCGGCCTCGCTCTCGCAGGACCGCGCGCCTATCATGGCGAAATGCGCGACTACCCGTGGGTCAATGCGATTGGCCGCAAAACGGCGCGCAGCACAGACATTCAATTGGCGGTAAAAGCACTCTGGCGGGTGTGGGGCGTGGGCTTCGTCATCATCGCCCTTCTGGCGCTCGTGTAACGCGTCAGGCGACCAGCGCCTCGGCCTTTTTCAGATCGACGGACACGAGTTGGGACACGCCCTGTTCCTGCATGGTGACGCCGAACAGACGGTCCATGCGTGACATGGTGACGGCGTGGTGCGTGATGATCAGGAACCGCGTATCGGTTTGACGGGTCATTTCATCGAGCATATCGCAGAACCGCGTCACGTTGGCATCGTCCAGCGGCGCGTCGACCTCGTCGAGCACACAGATCGGCGCCGGATTGGCGAGGAAGACGGCAAAGATCAACGCAAGCGCCGTCAGCGTCTGCTCCCCACCCGACAGCAGCGAAAGCGAGGACAGCTTCTTACCCGGCGGCTGGCAGAGAATTTCCAAACCGGCCTCGAGCGGATCGTCGCTTTCCACCATCACCAGTTTCGCTTCACCGCCCCCGAAAAGGTGGGTGAAGAGGTTGGCGAAATTGCCGTTCACCTGCTCAAAAGCCGTCAGCAGGCGTTCGCGCCCTTCGCGGTTGAGCGAGGAAATCCCCGAGCGCAGGGTAGCGATCGCCTCTTCGAGATCCGCCTTCTCATGGACGAGATGATCGTGCTCTTCCTGCACTTCCTTCGCGTCCTCTTCGGCCCGCAGGTTCACCGCGCCCAAACTGTCGCGCAGACGTTTGAGGCGGTTCACATCGACCTCGATCGTGGCATAGGGCGGGATTTGTTCGGGGTCCGTGTCGAGCTCTTCGAGCAGCTTTGGCGGCGTCGTTTCCAACTCTTCGCGAATGCGCTCGACGGCGGCCTCGACGGTTTCGCGCGCCCCGTCACGACGTGCCTCGCTGGCGGCGCGGGCCTCGCGCGCGTCCGATGCCTGACGTTCGGCTTCGCGTTCCGCCCCGACCGCATCGCGCAGCGCCGTTTCGGCCTCTGCCAACGCATCAGCCGACTTGCGGCGACGCGATTCCGCGGCGGCAATTTCGCTCTGCAGTTTTTCACGCTTCTTGGCGATCTCGGCAGGCTGGGCAGAGGCGGATTTCAATTCGGTTTCGGAGGCGGCTTTGCGCTCTGCCAATTCCGCGATCCGTTTTCCGGCCGTTTCCAACCGGTGACGCCAACCTGACAATTCCTTGGTCACTTCCTGCGACCGGCGGGTGCGCGCCTCGCCTTCGCGGCGAATCTCGTCATGTGACGACCGCTTCGTCATCATGGTGATCCGCGCCGCCTCGACGGTCAATTTGACCCCTTCGATTTCCGAGCGTGCAGCGTCGAGATCGGGCAGCGCAACGACCGCCTTTTCCGCTTCGCTCAGCCGCGCCGCCGCAGCGCGGGCTTCGTCTTCGTGGCGGGTCACGGCGAGGGCCAGCGTTTCGACACGCCCTTCGGCAAGGTTGCGGGCGTTTTCCGCATGCGACAGGGCACGGGCCGCTTCCGAGAGAGCGCGATCGGCGTCACGGCGGGCCTCGCGCGCCATACGGTCGGCGTCGGTCAAACGCACCAATTCGGATTTCAGGTGATCATGGGCATGTGCCGCGCCGGAGGCCTTGGCCTCTGCCGCCACGAGTTCCTGTTTGAGATCTTCAAGGCGGTTGAGTTGCTGCAACCGCAACGCCGCCGTCGATGGCGCATCCTCGGCACCGGCGCGCAACCCGTCCCAACGCCACAGATCACCTTCGATGGAAACCAGCCGCTGACCGGGTTCGAGTTCGCCCTGCAACCGCGGTCCATCCGCCGCAGACACAAGCCCAATATGGGCAATACGGCGCGCCAACAAATCGGGCGCCTTGACGAAATCGGACAGGGGCGTGACCCCCGCGGGCAAATCGGAAACGTCGTCGAAATCGGGCAGGCTTACCCAACCGGAGGCTTGGTAGCCCTCGATGATCGGCTGGCGCAAATCGTCGGACAGCGCCGCGCCCAGCGCCTTTTCATACCCCTTCTGCACGCGGAGTTTGTCGAGCAATTGTTCGCCCGCAATCTGGTCACGGTCCAGAAGCTTTGCCAAGGCACCCACTTCGGCCTTCAACGCACCGACTTCACCCTCTGCTTCCGACCGCGCAGCCCGCGCAATCGCTTCGCGGTTCTGGGCCTCGGAGCGGGCTTCATCGGCTGCCTGCAGCGCAATTTCCGCCGCCTCTGCCGCCGCCGTTGCCGCCGTTTGGGCGTCCTGCGCTTCACCCATCTGGGTGGTCGACCGCGTCAGCGTCGCATTCGCCTCGCTCACGGCGGCGGTGGCTTTTTCGGCCTCGCCAGTGGCGCGGTCGAGGGTCTTTTTGTTGTCATCCACCAGACGCGTCGCCGATTGGTGGCGCGCAGCGAGGCGGGCGACGTCTTCGGTCAATTGCGACAGATGGGTTTCGCGGTCCTGCAACACGTCAGAGGCGTCATGGGCGTCAGACGCAGCGGCGGCCAGACGGTCGGTGTGACCCTCCGCCGCTTTGGCCAATTCGCGCCCCTCCCATTCGAGGCGCTCGATGGTTTCCCCCGCGTCGCGGTTCAACTGCTCTTCGCGCGCGATATCGGCGGTCATCTGGTCGATGCGGCGCGACAGGGTTTCGATGGCCTCAACCGCGCGACTTTCGTCCTCGGTCAGCTGGTCACGCGACACGGTGAGACGCTGCAAAACCGCGCCCGCAATCGCTTCCTCTTCGCGCAGGGGCGGCAGGGCGGCTTCGCGCGCTTCACGTTGTTTGGCGGCGTCGCGCGCTGCACGCTCGGATTCACCGGCCTGTTTGAGACGGGCACGCAGGGCCTCCTCGGCCTCCTTCAACCCGTGGTCCGCATCGCGCCAGCGCCGGTAGAGCAATAGCCCCTCGGCATGACGCAACTCTTCGCCGATCTCGCGGTAGCGCGCCGCCTGGCGGGCCTGCCGGGCGAGCGATGCGAGTTGGGCTGCGAGTTGTTCGATGACATCATCGACACGCGCCAGATTGGTTTCCGCGCCTTTGAGTTTCAGTTCCGCTTCGTGGCGGCGCTGATAGAGACCGGAAATACCCGCCGCCTCTTCGAGGATGCGACGGCGCGCCTTTGGTTTGGCGTTGATCAGTTCGGAAATCTGGCCCTGCCGCACGAGAGCGGGCGAATGCGCACCGGTCGAGGCATCGGCAAAGAGCATGGAAACATCGCGGGCGCGCACGTCCTTGGTGTTGACCTTATAGGCCGAGCCCGCGTCACGGGTGATGCGGCGCACGATCTCGACGCTGTCACTATCATTGAACCCCGCCGGCGCGAGACGTTCGGCATTATCGATCATCAATGCGACTTCGGCAAAGTTGCGCGCGGGACGCGAGGCGGCCCCCGCAAAGATCACATCCTCCATCCCGTCGCCGCGCATCGCCTTGGGACGGGTTTCGCCCATCACCCACCGCATCGCTTCGAGAAGGTTGGATTTGCCACAGCCATTGGGCCCCACAACACCGGTCAGCCCGTCCGCGATCACCAGATCGGTCGGGTCAACGAAGCTCTTAAAGCCATTCAGCCGGAGTTTCGTGAAACGCAAAATGGACCTCGTCTGATTCCCGGTGGTGTAGAAGTGTTTCGCACAGGCAGGGGGCGAGTCAACAAACAACCCTTGATCTGGACGCTTTCATGCCGATTGCCACTAAATATTGAGAACATCCCTGCATTCCCTGTGCCGCAATTTAAGGCCCGCACGCCGCCTCAAAGCAATATCCTATGCCCCACGTCCGGTGATATCGCGCGCGTTCACGTGGCGAAACCGCTTGACCCGCCCCTGTGCCGCGCGCCAAATAGGGGCGCTATGGTTCCCCGTAAATCACGGCCCAGCTGTGACGGGGAGAAATGGGAATACGGTGAGAGCGACCCAATCCGGGGCTCGATGCCGGAGCCGCCCCCGCGACTGTAAGTGGAGAGCGTGCCGTTGTTTGCCACTGGGGCCAATCGGGCCTTGGGAAGGTGACGGAAACGCAGAGACCCGCGAGCCAGGAGACCAGCCGTAGTCTCATAACCAACCCGCCGTCGGGGATGACGGCAATGGAGGACGAAAACTTGCATATCGAACCTGGACTCGTAAACGGCGCGAAAATTGCGCTTTCCTATGCCACGGCTGCTGGCGCGGCTGGCATTGGCGTCAAATTCGCTCTTGAGGCGCTGCGCGAGCGCGGCCTGCCCTCCTTTGTGGCGCGCACCGCAATTGCATCGCTGGCCACGCTGATCTCTTTCCAACTTCTGCCGCATGCCCCCGTCGGCGTGTCGGAAGTCCACTTTATCTTCGGCTCGACACTCTTTCTGCTGTTCGGCGCGGCCCCTGCGGCACTGGGCCTCGCGCTCGGGCTATTGGCACAGGGCCTTCTGTTTGCCCAGATCGACCTGCCCCAATACGGCATGAATGTCACCACGCTGCTGGTGCCGCTGTTCGCGATCAAACTGGTTGCCGACCGGATCATCCCGCGCGGCACAGCCTACGCCGATGTGTCCTACAAACAGGCGCTGGCGCTCTCGACCACCTATCAGGCTGGCGTCGTGGCATGGGTCGGCTTTTGGGTCACTTACGGTCAGGGTTTGGCCATCACTCCCGAAGTCATGACCTTTGGCGCGGCCTACCTCATGGTCATCGCGATCGAACCGTTGGTCGACCTCGCTGTTCTGGCCGGTGCCAAAACGATCAAGGGTCTGGAGCACTCCGGTCTCGTATCTGATCGCACGCTCAAAGCAGCCTGAGCCATTTCGGATTGACAGATTGCGCCGGGGCCGTGGCTCCGGCGTTTCTCTATAGGGAACATCAAAATGCCTGCCAAAATTCCGGCCACCGTGGTCACCGGCTTTCTCGGCGCGGGAAAAACCACACTGATCCGTCACATGCTCGCCAACGCGAACGGCAAACGGATCGCGCTCATCATTAACGAATTCGGCGATCTGGGTGTCGATGGGGATATCCTCAAAGGCTGCGGGGATGAAACCTGCACCGAAGATGACATCATGGAGCTGTCGAACGGCTGCATCTGCTGCACCGTGGCCGAAGACTTCATCCCGACGATGCAGAAACTGCTCGCGCGCGACAACAAACCCGATCACATCGTCATCGAAACCTCGGGGCTGGCGCTGCCACAACCTCTGGTGCGCGCGTTTAACTGGCCCGAAATCTCCACCCAGGTGACCGTCGATGGCGTCATCACGGTTGTGGACGGCAAAGCGGTCGACGATGGCCAATTCGCCCATAACGTCGCCGCCGTGGATGCGCAGCGCGCGCTGGACGAAAACCTCGACCACGAAACGCCGCTCTCGGAGCTGTTCGAGGACCAGATCGCCTGCGCCGACATGATCGTGGTGAACAAAGCCGACCTTCTGGGCGAAACCGCCGCCGATGCGCTGGTCTCCCGCCTCAAAGGTGCGGCGCGCAATGGCGTTCAGGTCGTGCGTTCGACCATGGGTGCCCTGCCGGTGGACGTGCTGCTCGGTCAGGGAATCGGTGCCGAACAGGACCTGTCATCGCGCCACGAAGTGCACCATCACCACCATCACGACGACGATGACGAAGACGACCATCACGATCACCACCACGAACACGGCCACGACGAATTCGAAAGCTTTGTCGTCTCGCGCGCCGAGGTCACCGATGCCAAAGCCTTTGCGACCCAAGTGGCACAAGTCATCCGCGACCACGACATTCTGCGCCTGAAGGGCTTTGTCGCCGTCACAGGCAAACCGATGCGCCTGACGGTTCAGGCAGTCGGCCCGCGCGTGGACAGCTATTTCGACCAACCATTTGGCGATCTGGCCCGCGAGACAAAACTCGTCGTGATCGGCGAAGCGGGGCTGGACCGTGCGGCGATCGAGGCCGCGCTGAGCGCATGATCGTGGTGGAGGCGGCAGATCCGCGCGACGCCGCGCCTGCCGCCCTCTTGGCGCAGGCACAGGCGTTTCAGGCACAAATCTACGCCGACGAACACAACCATTCGCTCCCCATCAACGCGCTCGCCGCTGATGATGTGCGGTTCTTTGCGGCCCGCGAAGGGGAGGCGTTGCTCGGCGTCGGGGCGCTCAAACTCTGCGGCGACTACGGCGAGGTGAAATCGATGTTCACCGCCGACGCCGGTCGCGGCAAAGGCATCGCCGCCGCCATCCTGCGGATGCTCGAAGACACCGCGCGCGACGAAGGCCTCGCATGGCTAAAGCTGGAAACGGGGGATGAACTGGACGCCGCCTGCCGCCTCTATGAACGCCATGGCTTCGCCCGCTGCGGCGCCTTTGGCGGTTACGCGGACAATGGCGTGTCGGTATTCTACGAAAAACCCCTCGGCTAGGTTCCGCGGGGCCTAGCTGTGCAACTTAGCCTTTGCGCGCCTCGGCCGCCTTTTTCATCCGCGCCAAAAGCTCGGCCTTGGGATCGGGCTTGCCGGCGGGGGTTTCGCCAACCTTGTGCTCGCCATGCCTTGGCGCGCCACCGTTCTTTTTGGGTCCGCCCATTTTTTTGTAGTCCATCGGGGATTCCTTTGTGTTTCCCCACCCATGCCGCAACAGAGGCGGCGAGACAAGGATAACAGCGCGATGCATCTTCTCGCCGCGACCCCCGGTGCGATCGACGACGGCAAAGACGCAGTCGATCTTGGGCAATCCCCCGCCGATCTGGTGGTGATTTCCGCCGCCGACACCGAACTGGCGCTTTTGTCGGAGGCGCGCGCGGAAATGGCCGATGCCCCGTCGCTGCGCCTCGCCTCGCTCATGCATCTGCGCCACCCGATGTCGGTGGACCTGCATATCGACACCTGCGCGTCCAAGTCGCAGTTGGTGATTGCGCGGGTTCTGGGCGGGACCGGATACTGGCAATACGGCGTCGAACAATATGCCGCGCGCCTGCACGAGGCCGGCGTGGCACTCGCGCTCTTGCCCGGGGACGATAAACCCGACGCCGAACTGGCCGCGCTCTCGACGGTGTCAAAAGAAGATTACCACGCGCTCTGGGCCTATCTGGTCGAAGGCGGCGCGGCGAATGCACAGGCCTTCCTGACCTATGCGCGCGCGATGATCGAAGGTGGCGAAAAACCCGCCCCCGCAGCGCCGCTGCTGCGCGCAGGCCCCTATTGGCCCGGCGCGGGGGTGAGCGATCTCGACCACATCCGCGCGCAATGGAGCGACGGCGCGCCGGTGGTGCCAATCGTGTTTTACCGTGCCTTGGTGCAAGGCGCGGGGTTGATGCCGGTGAACCTGATGACGCGCGCGCTCCTCAAACGCGGGTTGAACCCCCTGCCGGTCTTCGTGGCCTCGCTCAAGGACGCCTTGTCCGCCGCGACACTCGAGAACCTGTTTTCCCAAACGCCCCCCGATGTGATCCTGAACTGCACCTCCTTCGCGGTCGGCACGCCCCAAAAGGCAGGCGACAACCCCCTCAGCGCTCGCTTCGCTAATGGCGCGCCGGTGTTTCAGGTGGTTCTGGCCTCCTCGTCGCGCGAGGCATGGGACGAGGGGACCGTGGGCCTGTCCGCGCGCGACATCGCGATGAACGTGGCCCTGCCGGAGGTCGACGGTCGCGTTTTGACCCGCGCGGTGTCGTTCAAAGGCGAGGCCTATTTTGACGAGGCCACCGAATGCCCGATCGCGACCTATCAGGCCGATGGAAACCGCGTGGATTTCGTCGCCGACCTCACGCAACGCTGGGCCCGATTGCGGCGCACGGACGCCCATGATCGCCGTGTGGGCCTGATCCTCGCCAACTACCCCAACAAAGACGGCCGCCTCGCAAATGGCGTCGGCCTAGACACGCCCGCGGCCACTGTGAGCACGCTGATTGCCCTCGCAGAGGTGGGCTACGCGGTCGAAAATGCGCCTCAAAACGCGACAGATCTCATGACCGAAATCCTCGCCGGTCCGACCAATTGGCTCACCGACCGCGCCGCGCGTGAGGGGGGTGAGCGCCTGTCGCTAACCGATTATCTCGCCGCCTACGACGCCCTGCCCCATACCGTGCGCCAAGAGATCGAAGACCGCTGGGGCGCGCCCGAAGACGATCCGTTTTTCACAGAGGGTGCCTTTGCCCTCTCCATTCTGCGCTATGGCAATGCCGTGGTCGCCATCCAGCCCGCGCGTGGCTACAACATCGATCCAACCGACACCTACCACGCGCCCGACCTCGTCCCGCCGCACAACTATCTCGCCTTCTACTTCTGGCTGCGCCACGGTTTTGGCGCCCATGCGCTGGTTCACATGGGCAAGCACGGCAATATGGAATGGCTGCCGGGCAAAGCGGTGTCCCTGTCAGAGGCCTGCCTGCCCGAAGTCGTGTTCGGCCCCACGCCCCACCTCTACCCCTTCATCGTCAATGATCCGGGCGAAGGCACGCAGGCGAAACGGCGCGCGCAGGCGGTGATCATCGACCATCTGACCCCGCCGCTCACACGCGCGGAAACCTACGGGCCGCTGCGCGATCTCGAGGCGCTCGTCGACGAATATTTCGAGGCCGCGGGCGTCGATCCACGCCGGATCGAAACGCTGCGCCGCGAAATCCTGTCGCTGACGTCCGTCACGGGTCTTGACCGCGATGTCGGGATGACTGGAACGGATGAGGACGGCGATCTGGCCAAACTCGACGCCTATCTGTGCGAACTCAAAGAGGCGCAAATCCGCGACGGGTTGCATATTTTCGGCACCGCCCCTACCGGCCGTCTCGCGCGCGATCTCGCGATTGCGCTCGTGCGTGTGCCGCGTGGCGATGGCGCGGGGGCGGATGCCTCCTTTCTGCGCGCTCTGGCGGCGGATTTCGCGCTCGGATTTGATCCGCTCGACTGCGACATGGCGCAGGCGTGGGGCGGCCCACGGCCCGAACCGCTCGCCGCGCTGAACTCTGGGACTTGGCGCACAGCGGGGGACACGGTCGAACGGCTCGAACTCTACGCGGCCCACCTCCTCGACACCGGCGAACCGGCCCCCGGACCGGCATCGCAGGTCGTGCTCGACCATCTCGCGCAGACCATCGTGCCGATGATCGCCGAGTGTGGACCGGCGGAAATCGACGGGCTGCTCACCGGCCTCGCGGGGCGCTTCGTGCAACCCGGCCCCTCGGGTGCTCCGACGCGCGGGCGGCTCGATGTGCTGCCTACAGGGCGCAATTTCTTCTCCGTCGATGCGCGCGCCGTGCCCACCCAGACCGCATGGAAGCTCGGCTGGAAATCCGCCAACCTGCTGATCGAACGCCACCTTCAGGACCATGGCGACTGGCCGCGCGCACTGCTCGTCACCGCATGGGGCACCGCCAACATGCGCACGGGCGGCGATGACATCGCGCAGGCTCTGGCGCTGATGGGGGTCAAACCGACATGGGATGCGATGTCGCGCCGTGTGACCGGATTTGAAATCATGCCCGCCAGCGTGCTCGACCGTCCGCGCGTGGATGTGACCCTGCGCGTGTCCGGTTTCTTTCGCGACGCCTTTCCGCAACTCATCGCCCTTGTCGATAGCGCGGCGCGCGCGGTGCAGGCGCTCGACGAACCCGACGCGATCAACCCCGCCGCCGCCCGTGCGCGCGCAGGCGAAAACACCGCGCGGGTGTTCGGCTCCAAACCCGGGGCCTATGGCGCGGGGCTACAGGCGATGATCGACGAAAAACTTTGGGAGCAGCGCGATGAATTGGGCGAGGCCTACCTCGAATGGGGCGGCTATGCCTATGGCGCGGGGCGCGAGGGCGTGCGCGATCGCGCGGCTCTGGAGGCGCGGTTGTCACAGGTCGAAGGCATCGTACAAAATCAGGATAACCGCGAACACGACCTGCTCGATTCCGACGACTATTATCAATTCGAAGGCGGTGCAGCCGCCGCGGTCGCAAAACTCCAAGGTCGTGATCGACCCGTCTACCACAACGACCACTCGCGACCCGAACGCCCCGTGATCCGCACGCTCGACGAAGAGATCGGTCGCGTGGTGCGCTCGCGCGTTGTGAACCCGAAATGGATCGAAGGTGTCAAACGGCACGGCTACAAAGGCGCCTTTGAAATCGCCGCGACCGTCGATTACCTGTTTGCGTTTTCCGCCACGACCCATGCGGTGAAGGATCACCATTTCGATCTGGTCTATGCGGCATTCATCGAGGACGACGATACGCGCGAGTTTATCGCCAATAACAACGCCCCCGCGCTTGCCGAAATCGCACAACGCCTCGCAGAGGCCGTGGAGCGCGGTCTGTGGCGGCCCCGTTCAAATTCGGCGCGCGCGATGTTGGAGCGCCTCGGCAACGCCTAGCGGCAGGACCCGCCGGTTGGTGCAGGCGCAGGGCAGGACATCCGCGCCTTTCCGATCGCCTGATCCCCGACAATGCTACCGGGTTTCAACGTGCATCCGGTGGCGCGCGTCGCGGCGGTTTCCATTTCGGCAAGGATGGCGACACGCGAGGGCGGCGGGAAAACCATGTTCACGCGATGGACCTCGACGCAGGCCGAGGCCGTCGATGTGTAGACGCGATACCTGTTCGCGCCGACCTCCACAGGAATGAACTTGGCCCGCCCCAACTCCATCGCCGGACTGGAGGCGACACAGGCGGATAGAGCGGCGACGAGCAGGAGGGCGAGCATGCGAAAGGTCATGCCCGAACCTTGCCCCCACCATGGTTAACGGATGCTTAAACCGCGCTCAGCGCTTTGGATCAAGCAGGTTGGAGGGGCCGGTTTCCAGCACCTCGACCTCATCGCCCAAAACCATATTGCCCTCTTCTTCGACAATCAGGTTCTGCCCAAAAATGATCTTCCCGTTAAAGGCACGATGGACGCGCCCCAGAGACGCCAAGGGTTCGCGCGGGTTCTCGATCTCGCCGGTCATCGGGTCCTGCGTCGTCACCACACAGCGTTCGCATGACTTCACAACCCGCAAAACCGTGGACCCGATGCGGATCACGCGCCACGTATCCTCGGCCCAGGGTTCAAAATCGCCATCAACCACAATGTTGGATCGAAACCGGCGCATGTCGACTTTTTCACCGACCTCGGCGCTCAGTTCATCAATCGATGGTTTGGTGATGAGCAGGATCGGAAACCCGTCCGAGAAGCTGGTCAAATGGCCCTTCGGTGCGAAAGTCGGATCGACTTCGTTGACGCCGGTTTCGGGAAAATAGACCAGACGCGTGCCAACTTCGAGCGCGGAGGACAGAAAATGCGACGCATAATTGCCCGCATCCTCGACACCTTCGACGGTCCAGTTGAAAATTTTCACAGACCCCTGCGCGCCGGTGGGAAAGGGCACTTCGATGCGCGTGCCCTCATAGGACAGGGAAATCCCGTCTTGGGTGGGCACGGCGGACAAAAGCGCGAGACGTGGCAACTCACGGCGCGTCGCAACCCTGCCCGACGGATAGACAACCGCCCAGCGCCGATCGGACTCTAACCCGAACCGATCCGTTTTCGACGCGGCGAGGTCGTTTCCGTGGACACTTTTGACGGGATAGATCGTTAGGCGTGAAAGTCTCATAGTCTTTTCAAATACCGCAGTTTTTTCGGGGTCCTTGGCCCGACACTAGTGCATGTGGCCCCGCTTGATTAGTTGGCTGTAAAGACAGGCTCGCCTTTAACGGGTGCTCATCGCGCAAATTGGTCTTCGCGGCCAGCAATTTTTCCTCAAGGAGCTTTTGACCTCGATCAAAGCGCGACCCGAATCCGGATTATATTCACAAACATGAATATAAATTCGGGAGACTTTTCATGAAACCTACACCTGCGAGCGAATCCTACGTTCCGCTCTATTTCCTCGCCTCTGTCGGGTCCGGTGGCCTGGCTGTGACGTTCTTTATGTACCTCATGTTCTGGGTGCCCCATCCCGGACGCCCTGTGCCGATCTTCGAAGATATCGCCGCCGCATGGCCCACCGCGTCACTGCCGCTTCAGGGCGCAATCGTGGTCGCCATGGCCGGTATCGCCCTGTTTGTGTTCCTCAACATCAAATCGCTGCTGTGGAACCTGACCCAATACACCGCCTTCAAGAAAACCGACCGCTATAGAAAACTGCGCGCCTCCAACGCGGAAACCACGCTGCTTGCCATGCCGCTCGCGCTCGCCATGTCGGTGAACGCGCTGTTCATTGCTGGCCTCGTCTTTGTGCCGGGCCTTTGGAGCATTGTGGAATACCTCTTCCCCTTCGCCATGATCGCCTTTGCGGTGATCGCCTATATCGCTCTGGGCACGATTGCCGACTTCCTCGGCCGCGTGCTCTCCAAGGGCGGCGTCTTCGATGTGACCGCGCATAACTCCTTTGCCCAACTCCTGCCCTCCTTCGCGCTGGCAATGTCGGCCGTCGGCTTTGCCGCCCCCGCCGCCATGTCGCATACGCCGTGGATCGTGGGTGTCTCGCTCGTGGGTTCCACCCTGCTCGGCACGGCGGCGCTGATCTACGCGCTGCTGGCCATCGTGACCGCGTTCAACTCCATGCTCCACTACGGCACCGCCGAAGAGGCCGGTCCGACATTGATGATCATCATCCCGCTGGTCACCATCCTGTCGATCATGTGGATGCGTCAGGACCACGGGCTCGAAACCACCTTCGCAGGCCATAACGCCGCCGCAGACACGCTGATGTTCCTCGCGCAAATGGTGTCGATCCAATTTGTGTTCCTCGGCCTCGGCCTCACGGTCCTTAAACGGCAGGGCTATTTCAAAGACTTCGTGCTCGGCTCCAAAACATCGCCCGGCTCCTATGCTCTGGTTTGCCCCGGCGTGGCGCTCTCCGTGCTGTTGCAGTTCTTCGTGAACAAAGGTCTCGTCGCGGCCGGCGTGATCGAAAAATTCTCCACCACCTACTGGGCCGTGACGATCCTCGCGATTGCCTTCCAACTGGCCATGGTCGCCTTGGTCCTGCGCCTCAACGGGCAACATTTCACGCCCCGCCACCCCACGGCGGTTCCCGCCGAATAGCCCCTTCCTGCTCGGGCGGAAACGTCGGGCGCACCTCACGGGGTGCGCCCTTTTTTCAAGCCCGCGCATTTGCATTGCTCGACACGCGCGCTAGACAGGGTTCTGGCGAGGCTAGGGAATGCACATGATCCTCCATCTGGGACTGTTCTTGGGATACCAACTCGCGGGTGAGGTCATCGCGCGCAGCGCAGGCCTGCCCCTTCCCGGTCCGGTGATCGGCATGATCCTATTGGCCGCCACCCTGATTGCATGGCCCAAACTCGGACACCGGATCGAAAAAACCGCGACCGCCGTGCTCTCGGTCCTGTCCCTGCTCTTCGTGCCTGCGGGCGTGGGTGTGGTGCAATACCTCGACCAATTCGGCGACATCGGCCCCGGCCTGATCGCGGCCATCATCGGATCGACCATTCTGGCCATCGCGGCGGGGTCGCTGACCTTCAAATTCGTCGCCCGCCTGCACGGCATCCCCGACGAGACGCCGCAATGACCGACATCCTGCGCATCTGGAGCTACCTCGCCGAAGGCCAACTCCTGTGGCTCACCGCCACCCTGATCGCCTATCTGATCGGTGACGCCTGCTTCCGGCTTTCGGGCGCCAAGCCCTACGTCAATCCGGTGCTGATCTCGATGGTCCTGCTGTCGATCCTGCTCCAAACCACCGACACCTCCTATGCGACCTATTTCGAGGGCGCGCAGTTCATCCACTTCATGCTCGGACCGGCAACCGTCGCGCTCGCCGTGCCATTGTGGCGCAACTGGGCGCTGGTGAAATCGGCGGCCATGCCCCTACTCGCGGCTCTGGTTGTGGGCTCCCTCGTGGCGATGGGATCAGCCGTCGCAATCGGCGCGGCGATGGGGCTCGACGAGGCCCTGCTCTTGTCGCTGGTGCCCAAATCGGCGACCTCTCCGGTTGCCTTGGGCGTCTCGGAGGCCATAGGCGGCCTGCCCACACTCACCGTGGCGCTCGTCCTCGTCACCGGCGTGGTGGGGGCGGTGGTGACCACACCGCTCAACAACGCGCTGCGCATCCGTGACTACCGTGGACGCGGCTTTGCCACCGGCGTGGCCGCCCACGGCATCGGCACCGCCCGCGCGTTTCAGGTCCATGGCACCGCGGGCGCTTTTGCCGCCGTCGGCATGGTCATGAACGCAATCGCTACGGCGCTCTTCGCGCCCCTCTTCGTGCAACTCTTTTTCTAAAGGTTTTCAATCATGTCAGAGACCCCTCCAAAGACCGAAGACGACGCCCGCCACGCCGCCAAAATGGCGAAAAAGAAAGTCGCACGCGATAAAATCATGGCGACCAAGACCGATGAAAAGGGCCTGATCATCGTCCATACCGGCAAAGGAAAAGGCAAATCCTCCGCCGCCTTCGGAATGATTTTCCGCTGTATCGCGCATGACATGAAATCCGCCGTGGTGCAGTTCATCAAAGGCGGCATGGATTGCGGCGAACGCGATCTGATCAACGCGAAATTCGCCGACATCTGCGAATTCTACACCATGGGCGAGGGCTTTACGTGGGAGACCCAAGACCGCGCGCGCGACGTGGAAATGGCCGCCGCCGCATGGGAAAAGGCCAAGGAGCTGATCCGTAACCCCGAAAACCGCATGGTGCTGCTCGACGAAATCAACATCGCACTGCGCTATGACTACATCGACGTGAATGACGTGGTGGCTTTCCTGCGCGACGAAAAACCCGACACCACCCATGTCGTTCTCACCGGTCGCAACGCCAAGGAAGAGCTGATCGACATCGCCGATCTGGTCACCGAGATGGAGCTGGTCAAACACCCCTTCCGCTCGGGCGTGAAGGCCCAGAAAGGCGTCGAATTCTAGAATTCGCGCCTAAAGAGACGCTTCGACACGGAAATCCTCGGGGATCGCATCGCGCCCCTCGAGGATCAGATCGACCAGAACCTGCGCGACTTTCGGCGCCATGCCAAAGCCGATCTTGAACCCGCCATTGGCAATAAAATGCCCCGCGCGCTCGGGCCATGGGCCAACCATCGGCGCGCGGCTTTTGGCACGCGGACGCACGCCTGCCCATCGCTGGATTTCGCGCGCACCGTGGAGAACCGGCATTGCGATCATGGCCCGCTCGATCAGCGCCTCGACCTGATAATCCGTCGTATCTGAACTGCCGAATTCACGCTCCGACGTTGATCCAATCGCCGTGGTGCCATCGGCGTGCGGAATAATGTGCAACTGCTGCGCGTAGACCTGCGGCGCATCGCGCGCGTCGAAATCTAACAACACCGCCTGCCCTTTTACCCCGCCCCCGACCGCGCGCCCGAAGGCCGCGTTCAACTCCTGCAACCCCTGCCATCCGCTCGCATGGATCACAGCGCCCGAGGTCTCACCTTCGCGCAGGATCTCACCGCCCAGAACCCGCACCGCCGCCGCGAGCGCCGCACAGGCCTGCGCGGGATGCAGACGCGCCGAGAGATCGTCAAATATCCAGAATCCCGTCGGGCTATCCGGCGCCCAATCCCCGACATGCGCGCGATCCACGACCTGCCACACCGCCTCGCCACGCCACAACTCCTGCGCCTGAATTTCGCGTTCACGCGCAAGGGTCAACTGGCGCGCATCCATCACCGCCTGAACGCGCCCCGTGCGCCCGTAGCCCGATGACACCCCGCCCGTTTCCTTGACCGACGGCCAAAACCTCCGCGACGCGATCAGGCTCTGGAACTGGAACTCTTTTTTCGGGTTCCACCGCTCCGGCGTATGCGGCGCGAGCGCGCCCACAACCCCGCCCGAAGACCCCGCGCCCACACCGTGGGGATCAATCACCCGCACGCTCGCGCCACGGCGCAGCGCCTCATAGGCACATGAGAGGCCAAATGCCCCCGCCCCTAGAACCGTGATTTCCGCCGTGGCCATTTGCGCTTTTGTCCGTTGCAACTACCGCCCCCGCTTCGCATGGTTGGCGGGTGCTGAAACCGTCATAAGACATCCCATGAGCGACGACCAGAGAGCCACCATCGAATGGCGTGACGGGGGCATTCCCGTCTCGACCCGTTTTGACGACCCCTATTTCTCGCTCGCCTCAGGGCTGGATGAAACACGCCATGTGTTTCTGGCGGGCAACGACCTGCCTGCGCGCCTGCGCGAAGGGTTCCATGTCGCCGAGCTCGGGTTTGGCACCGGTTTGAACATGCTGGCCCTCGCGCTGGCGTGGCAGGGCAGCGAGGCGATCCGCTTCACCTCCTTCGAAGGCTTCCCCATGGAGGCCACCGACATTGACACCGCCCTCACCGCCTTCCCCGAAGCACGCGCGATTGCCGACCCTTTCCTGCGCGCATGGGCCGAGGGCGCGCGCAAATTTCGCGTCGGCGCGGTGGAGGTCGAGGTGATCGAAGGTGACGCACGCACCGCATTGCCCCTCTGGCAGGGCCGCGCGGATGCATGGTTTCTCGACGGGTTCTCACCGGCCAAAAACCCCGAACTCTGGGGGCCGGACCTGATGGAACAGGTCGCCCGCCACACCGCCCCGCAGGGCACATTTGCCACCTATACCGCCGCAGGCCACGTGCGCCGGTCCCTCGCAGAGGCCGGTTTCGACGTGACCCGCGCCCCGGGCCACGGGCGCAAAAGACACATGAGCAAAGGCACCCTTGCATGAGCGACCAAAACCCGCGTCTGGGCATCCTTCTCATGGTCATCACCATGTTCATCTTCGCGATGCAGGACGGTATCTCGCGCCACCTCGCGGGCACCTACAACGTCTATATGGTCATCATGATCCGCTATTGGGTCTTTGCGGCATTCGTCGTCACATGGTCCTCCATCCGCGCAGGCGGCATCCGCCGCGCCGCGTCCACGACCCAACCGTTCCTGCAGTTCTTTCGCGGCGCCCTCCTCGCACTCGAAGTGGTGGTGATGGTGATCGGCTTCGTGCGTCTGGGCCTCGTGGAAAGCCACGCGATGTTCGCCACCTACCCGCTCCTGATCACCGCCCTCGCGGTACCGCTGCTCGGGGAACGCGTCGGTTGGCGGCGCTGGATGTCGGTGGCGGCGGGATTTGTCGGCGTGCTGATCATCCTTCAACCGGGCATGGGGGTGCTCTCGCCGGACGCTATCTTCCCGCTCGCCTCGGCGGGGATGTTTGCCCTCTACGGGCTACTCAACCGCTACGTCGCACGCCGCGACCCGTCCACGGTGACGTTCTTTTACACCGGCATATCGGGCGCGGTGGTGATGACCCTCATCGGCGTCTGGTTCTGGGAACCGATGACCGCGGGCGACTGGGCGTGGATGCTGTTGCTGTGCGCATCCTCCATCCTCGGCCACTATCTCCTGATCCGCGCCTATGAACTCTCCGAGGCCTCCGCGATCCAACCCTTTGCCTACCTGCAACTGGCCTTCGCCTCGGTCCTCGGTGTGGTGGTGTTCGGCGATATCGTGCGCCCCAACGTGGCACTCGGCACGGCGATCGTGGTGGCCGCAGGCCTGTTTGCGCTGCTGCGCGCCGCGCGCCCTAGCGCCCGCTGAGCAGAGCGTTCAGCCCGATCTTGCCGGTGTCACCGGACAGGCGCGCGCGATAAACGGGGATGCTTTCGGCCACCCGCATCACGTAATTGCGCGTCTCGCGGAAGGGGATGTGTTCGATCCAATCCACCGGATCGACAGACCCGCTGCGCGGATCGCCGTAGCGGGTGATCCAGTCGCGCGACCGGCTCGGCCCCGCGTTATAACCTGCCGACACCAGCGGGATGTTATTGCCGAACTCCTCGATCAACTGCGCCAGATAGGCGGAGCCGAGCCGCGCATTGGTCACCGGATCATCCAGCTGCGATTCCTCGAACCCCTCAATCCCCACCTTGGCCGCCATCGCCGCACCGGTTCTGGGCATCAACTGCATCAACCCGCGCGCGCCAACACGGCTGCGCGCCGTGGCGCGAAACTCGCTCTCGCGACGCGCAATCGACAATGCCAACTCGCGCGACACCGGCAAATCGGCCTCGGCGAGCGGGTGCAGCGGGTAATAGGCGCGGTTCAACACCACCCCCTGATCGGCGGCAAATTTCGCGACCAGAACGGCGAGATAGGGATCAATGTCGAGCGCATAGTCCCCCAACTGACCCAATTCCTGCGGCGTGAGCGATTCCCCCAGATGGCGCAGGAACCGCGCCGACACCGGCAAATCGCCCGCCTCGTACAGCATCTTCGCCGTGGCGAGCACGGATGAGCCCATGAAATCCGCCGTGCGATAATCGGGAAACGACGCCTCGCCCGTCAAAGCCGGATCGAGAGGTTGCCCGATCCGCTCGGCGGCGAGCAAACCGTAGAACGACGTCTGGTAGCGCGCGGCGTATTGGTAGGCAGCGGCGGCATCGTCTTTCGCCCCCATCGCCTCCAACGCACGACCCTCCCAATATCCCGCCCGTCCGAGCGAAATCGGCGTATTCACCGCGATCCGGAACCGGTTGAAATGATCGAGCGCGCGTGGCGCATCATCGAGATAGCGCAGCGCGATATAACCCGCGAGCCACTCAAGATCGCTGAAATGATCCTCCTCGGGCAGCAGTCCATGACGCGAGGCGGCAGAATAGGCCAGCTGCGCCTTGCCATCGCGCATCAACTGACGCGCCAGAGTGCGCCGCCGGTCGCCCCATTCCTCGGGCTGACCCAACCCGTCGCGCCCCGTGGATTTCTGCAACATCAAGGTCACAGCATCATCATTGCGCCCGCGCCGGATGCGCCATTCGAACCGCGCATGCGCCAGAACCGGCTCATCGGCCAATGCTTCTGGCACCGCCGCAATCGCATCATCCACCCCGTTCTCGTCGCGCGCCAAACGTTTGACCGCCTCGACCAAGGCACCCCAGCCCTCGGGCAGATACGGCGCGACACGGGCCGCACCCGCAAAATCACCATGCCAGAGCAACATGCGCGCGCGGATCTCGTGATAGGGTTCCAACACCGCCGGCAGCGCCGTCAGAAACGCGCTCTCCTCAACGTCGCTCATCGGCAGTTCGGCCCATGCCGCCGCCGCCGTTGCCTGCGCATCCGCATCCAGCCCGAGACGCGCGTAGGCCTCCACCAACCGAATCGCGCCAATCCCCGTCTGGGGCGGGTAGGTGGTCAACATGTCCACCACGGCCTGCGGATCGGCGTCGGTGGGGATGCTCGGCTCTGTGCGCTCGGACAAAAGCGGCAGCCCCGGCCAGTCACCATTGCGCGCGAGGAAATCACGGGCCTCGTTAAAACTGCCCTCACCGGCGCGCAGGTAATTCCATTCGATCATGTCGCGACCCACGCCCTGCGCGGTCGACAACGCCCCCTTCCAATCGCCCGAACGCTGATACACCAACGCCCGCACATAGGCGTCAGACACCTCAGATGCGGCAACCGGCGCACTCTGGGCGGCGGCAATTCCGGCAGCCAAAGCAATGGCAATCAGTCGTCTGGAAAAGGTCGGCAAAGTCACATCCTGCTCGTTTTGTTTTGTCGTTTTCCTCACGATGGACGGGCACTGTGCCCTCCGCAACAAGGATTCTTGGCATTACCCGACTTCACAGCTAGTTTCCGCCCGACCGAAAGCAGAAACCGACTCACGTCGGATCACAACATAAGGAGCGTGTCATGTTCAAAGGATCCATTCCGGCCCTGGTCACGCCGTTTAAAAACGGCAAACTGGACCTCGACACCCTCAAAAAGCTGGTCGAGTGGCATATCGAACAGGGCTCCGATGGCCTCGTTCCCGTCGGCACCACCGGCGAGAGCCCGACGCTCAGCCACGCCGAGCATGAAAAAGTCATCGAAGTGGTTGTGGAAACCGTCGCGGGCCGCATTCCGGTCATCGCAGGCGCAGGCTCCAACAACACCGCCGAAGGCATCGGCCTGATCGAACACGCCGCGCGTGTTGGTGCCGACGCCGCCCTCGTGGTGACGCCCTATTACAACAAACCGACGCAGGCCGGATTGGTCGCGCATTTCACCGCGATGCATGACGCCGCCGACATCCCGATCGTGATCTACAACATCCCGGGCCGCTCGGTGATCGACATGACACCGGCCACCATGGGCGAACTTGCGAAACTTGAGCGCATCATCGGGGTCAAGGACGCCACCGGTGATCTGTCGCGCGTCGCCAAAACCCGCATCACCTGCGGCACCGATTTCGTCCAGCTCTCGGGCGAAGACGCCACCGCCATCGGGTTTAACGCCCACGGCGGCCTCGGCTGTATCTCCGTGACCGCCAACGTCGCCCCCAAACTCTGCGCGCAGATGCAGGCGGCAACCCGCGCGGGCGACTATGCAAAGGCGCTCGAAATCACCGACAAACTCATGCCGCTGCATATCGCGATCTTCGCAGAACCCGGCGTGGCGGGTGTGAAATATGCCATGTCGCTGCTCGGCCTGTGTGAAAACGAAGTGCGCCTGCCGATCCTGCCGGTGTCCGAGGCGACACAGCAGCAAATTCGCGCCGCGATGACCCACGCGGGTCTTCTCTAAACGCGCGCTCAGGTAGACATGGGGCGCCCGACGCCCTATGTCCCCTCCACCATGGCCAAGAAACAGACACCCGAAGAAAAGAACTACAAAGTCATCGCCGAGAACCGGCGTGCCCGCTACGACTATGCCATCGAGAGCGACATCGAATGCGGCATCGTCCTGTCCGGCTCCGAGGTGAAATCGCTGCGCGTTGGCCAATCCAACATCGCCGACAGCTATGCCCATGTCGAAAACGGCGAACTCTGGTTGGTGAATTCCTACATCGCGCCCTACCAACAGGCGATGTTCCCGCATGAGGAACGCGCACGGCGCAAACTCCTCGTGTCCAAACGCGAACTCGCCCGCCTCTGGCAGGCGCAGGGCCGCGAAGGCATGACCCTCGTCCCGCTGGTGATGTACTTCAACCACAAGGGTCGCGTGAAAATCAAACTCGGCCTCGCCAAGGGTAAAAAGAACCAGGACAAACGCGCCACCGAGGCCAAACGCGACTGGGATCGCCAGAAACAGCGCCTGCTGCGCCACGGCACCTGACGAATTTCGCGCCAAACTCCCCTTAAATTGATACAAATCCGCTTATAGTCCTTTTCTCAGGGACTAACTGCCGTGCATTTCCGCGCGGCAGAACTCGTGAGGGAAGAACACTATGGAACAACTAATCGTACAACTCATCGCTGGCGCAGTCGGTGGTAACGCAGTCGGCGCAGCCGCGAAAAACCTGTCGCTCGGCACGCTCGGCAACTCCATTGCCGGTATCGTCGGCGGCGGCATCGGCGGCCAGATCCTCGGTTCGCTGGGCGGCGGCGCAATGGCTGGCGCAGCTGGCGGCATGGACTTCGGCTCGATCATCTCCTCCTTCGCCTCCGGTGGCGTGGGCGGCGGCGCATTGATGGTCGTCGTTGGCCTGATCAAAAAAGCGATGGCGAAATAATCGCCACTTGAACGACACGATGCGGGCCGCGTGCCCGCATCGCTTGCGCAGAGCGTCCGGGGCTTGTATGCCTCAAACGGTTCAAACATAGCCTGATCCGCGACGTGACATGCCCAATTCAGACCCGAAAAAACTCGTGTCCACCCAATGGCTCGCCGACCAACTCAAGTCTGGCGACCTGAGGGTCATCGACGCGAGCTGGTATCTGCCTGACGCTGGCCGTGACGCCCGCGCGGAATACGATGCCGCCCATATCCCCGGCGCCCGCTTTGTGGACATCGACGATGTCTGCGACGCCCGCTCCGCGCTCCCCCATATGATGCCCCCCGTCGAAAAATTCATGAGCCGCATGCGCGCGCTCGGGATCGGCGATGGCCATCAGGTCGTCATCTACGATGGCGCCGGCATGTTTTCCGCGCCGCGCCTGTGGCTGATGTTCAAATACTTCGGTCAGGACAATATCGCCGTGCTCGACGGGGGCCTGCCCAAATGGCGCGCCGAGGGGCGTGAGCTTACCACCGAAGCCCCGCTGATCCGCGACCGCCATATGGTGACCCAGACCCGCGACGAGTTGCTGCGCGACGTCACGCAGGTCGCGCGCTCGGCCAAACTCGGCGACCATGTCATCATCGACGCCCGCCCCGCCGCCCGCTTTCGCGGTGATGCACCCGAACCCCGTCCGGGCCTGCGCGCAGGCCACATCCCCGGTTCGCGCAATGTGCCCTACACGGACCTGATCGCCCCCGACGGGACGATGAAATCCGTCGATGACCTGCGCCGCATCTTCATGGACGCGGGCGTTGACCTCAACAAACCGGCGATCACCACCTGCGGGTCCGGTGTAACGGCGGCAATCCTGAGCCTCGCGCTCGACCGCATCGGCGCAACCCACGCGCTCTACGATGGCAGTTGGGCGGAATGGGGCATGTATGGCGACCTGCGGGTCGCAACCGGAGAAGCGTAATGCTCGAAAACCTCAAACCGCAGGCTGCGGATAAAATCCTCGAATTGATGCAGTTCTACCGCGAGGATCCTCGCGACAACAAAGTGGACCTTGGCGTCGGCGTCTACAAAGACGCCACTGGCCACACTCCGATCATGCGCGCCGTCAAGGCGGCTGAAAAACAGCTCTGGGAACAGGAAACCACCAAATCCTACACCGCGCTCTCGGGTGATCCCGCCTTTGGCGCGGCCATGCGCGACCTCGTGCTCGCCGACACCGTGCCCGCCGACCGCGTCGCCGCCATCGCGACCCCGGGCGGCACCGGCGCGATCCGTCAGGCCTTTGAACTGGCGCGTCTGGCCAATCCCGACACCACCGTGTGGACCTCGAACCCGACATGGCCAAACCACCTGTCGATCCTGAAATTCATGGGCCTGCCCAACCGCGAATACGCCTATTTCGACGAAGCCTCCTGCACCGTCGATTTCGACGCGATGATGGCCAGCCTTGCCGACGTCAAAGCCGGTGATGTCGTCCTGTTGCACGGCTGCTGCCACAACCCGACGGGCGCGAACCTCACGCTCGACCAATACGGCAAGGTCGCTGATCTGATCGCCGAAAAAGGCGCGCTCGCTCTCGTCGACATCGCCTACCAGGGCTTTGGTGACGGCCTCGAAGAAGACGCGGCCCCGACCCGCCTTCTGGCCTCCAAACTGCCCGAAATGATGATTGCGGCGTCCTGTTCGAAGAACTTCGGCGTCTACCGTGAACGCGCCGGTTGCCTGATGGCGATCTCCGAGCGCGCCGAACAGACCGCGAATGCCCAAGGGTCGCTGAACTTCCTCAACCGTCAGAACTATTCCTTCCCGCCCGATCACGGCGCGCGGTTGGTGACGATGATCCTCACCGATCCGGCCCTCAAAGCCGACTGGATGGCCGAACTCGAAGAGGTCCGCCAAGGCATGCTCACCCTGCGCCAGAACCTCGCGGATGAACTACGCCAACGCACCAACTCCGACCGGTTCGATTTCATCGCGCAGCACCGCGGCATGTTCTCGCGCATCGGCGCGACGCCAGAGGAAGTCCTGAAAATCCGCGAAGATTTCGGCATCTACATGGTCGGCGATTCCCGCATGAATATCGCAGGCCTCAACGACCGCACCGTGCCGCTCTTGGCAGAGGCGATCGCAAAAACCTGCGCCTGATCGCACGGGCCGAGCACAGACACTGATTAGGGCGCCGCAAGGCGCTCTTTTCACATCCGCCCCCGCTCAGGTTTCGGTGATCTTCGCCATCTCTCGGTCAAACTGTTCCCAGGTGATCGTCGCGCGATTGCCCGCGTAGCCGTGGTAGTGCGACTTACCCGAAGAGGTCGGCAGACCCGCCCAAATCTTGGCCAGATTGTTCATGAAACCATGGCGCGACAGGGTGCGCGCACGAAACGCCTCCAACCCCGCCTCGCGTAGCAATACATCCGCCAACCGGTCCTGCACGGCGGGCGAAAACCGCACCTTCGGTCCCAGATCCAACTCCGTGACCACCCGCGCCAATGTCTTGGGGATGAACTGATAGCGCCCTATGGCATGGGGCTGTCCCGGCGTCGCCTTGATCCATGCAAAGACCTCGCCAAGCGTCATGTCCGTGGGCAGTTTCTGCGGTGGCCGCTTTGCCCCGTGTTGAACCGCGTCATAACCATAGCGGCGCGACTCGGCGAGGCCGATGAGGTGGCGGATACGGTCCACATCCGACCCCTGATCGGGCGCTGCAAAGGGTTCTGCGCGCAAATCCTGCGTGCGTGGCAAAACAGGGGCAAACAGGCCGCCACTTGCGCGACCGGCAAACAGGCTCGGCCCCGTCGACACCGCCGTCATTGCCGGTGGTGCAATCAATGCACCGCTTCCTTGCGTGAACAGAGGCGCACGCGCGCCGGTGAACAGACCGGTCACCATCTCCCCCTCCGCGCGCGCAGGCAGCGCGGCGATACAGGAGAGCAGTAAAATCAAAACGCCATTCTTGGCCACGCAATCATCCTTTTCCTCGGACCCCTCCGGCCTAGCGCCATCAGGTTGAGAAATCGTTGCCACGCGCGATCAGACACGAAAAAGCCCGGGCACTTTCGCGCCCGGGCCAGTCTTGGCTGTCATAGGAAGGGAGATCAGCCTTTGTAGAACTCTGGATAGGCTTCCATGCCCAGTTCGGCTTT
>NZ_BAABDF010000003.1:113448-484912 GCF_039539485.1 Celeribacter arenosi | reverse complement strand
CGAAGCGACGAAGGTAAAGGCGCCGATGGCAACGATACCGACGAGCTGTGTCCCAAAGGACGTGCCGTCATTGGTCAGCGGAACCGCAATGGTACCCCAGATGCCGCAGATCAGGTGGACAGGGATAGCGCCGACCACGTCATCGATCTTGAGCTTGTCGAGGAACGGCACTGCAAAGACCACGATCACACCACCGATACCGCCGATCAGGAGAGACATGAACAGGGACGGGGTGAGAGGTTCTGCGGTGATGGACACGAGGCCCGCGAGTGCACCGTTGAGAACCATGGTGAGGTCGATTTTGCCGTAGACCAGCTGGGTTACGATCAGCGCTGCAACCGCACCGGCAGACGCCGCCATGTTGGTGTTCACGAAGATACGGCCAACGTCGGTGATGTCGCCAACGGTACCGGCCGCAAGCTGCGAACCACCGTTAAAGCCGAACCAACCGAGCCACAGGATGAACGTACCCAAAGTTGCGAGGGCGAGGTTCGAACCGGGGAACGCGTTGACTTTGCCATCTTTGTATTTGCCCAGACGTGGACCCAGAATGATGGCACCGGCAAGAGCAGCCCAACCACCAGCAGAGTGAACCAGTGTGGAACCTGCAAAGTCGGAAAAGCCCATTTCGGAGAGGAAGCCGCCGCCCCACTGCCAGGATGCTTCGATCGGGTAGATCAGGCCTGTCAGAACGATAACGAAGATAAAGAACGGCCAGATTTTGATCCGCTCTGCGAGTGTACCGGACACGATGGACGCGGTGGTCGCACAGAACATCAGCTGGAAGAAGAAGTCGGATGCGACAGATGCATAGTCGAGAGATGCGTCCGCAACGTCGAGACCGACAGGCTCCATAGAGGCCAGACCGAAGGAGCCGATGACGCCTTCAATCATCCATTCGCCCGGATACATCATGGAGTAACCGACGAACCAGTACATGATCCCCGCAAAGGCGAAGAGCGCAATGTTTTTAAGAAGTTGCGTGCTCACGTTTTTGGAGCGCACAAGGCCGGCTTCGAGCATCGCAAAGCCCGCAGCCATCCACATCACAAGAAAGCCGCCAATCAAGAACAACAGCGTTGTCATGATGTACGGGCCGATTTCGTCAAAGCCCGGTGCCGCCGCGTCTTGCGCGGACGCCATGAGCGGGATCAGTGTCGCCGCAGCCGTGGCCGGAATGAGTTTAGTGAGTTTCATCTGAGTTGGTCCCTTTCGTCTCGATGAAAAGCGCGGATTAAACCGCGTCGTCATTGGTCTCGCCGGTGCGGACGCGCACGGCGCCTTCTACGTCGAGTACGAAGATCTTGCCGTCGCCGATCTTGTCGGTTTTGGCGGTTTTAGCGATGGTGTCGACAACCTGTTCGGCCATGGCATCTGCCACAACGATCTCAAGTTTTACCTTCGGCACGAAATTCACGGCGTATTCAGCACCGCGATAGATTTCGGTGTGACCCGATTGCGAGCCAAAGCCTTTGATTTCAGTCACCATCATGCCGCGTACACCGATACCGGTCAGCGCCTCGCGGACTTCTTCAAGCTTGAATGGCTTGATTGCAGCAATAATGAGTTTCACTTGTTTCCCCTTCCGTTAGAGCGGGCGGCTGCCTTGTGCGGCAGTCACGGCCCGAGCAAAACGATGTTAAGGGCGGGTTCACAAGAAATGCGTGGGTCGAAAAGCAGGCATATACACCACTTGATGCACAAAAAATGCACAAATAGGCAGAGTTGATTAAAACTTAGGCGGTTTAAGAAGGCGGAGTTTTGCCGCTTTTTCCGTGGGCTTCCCCGTGCCCCCTGATGTAGTCTGCGATAAAAGAGCCAAAACAGGCGAGCAGACGGTATGGTGAGACAGGGCAACGGCGACAAAAAGCTGGTGGCAGAGCGGCGTTACGCGGCAGATTCGCGCAAAAAACCGCAAAAAACCCGAAAACCGCGCAAAAAACCCGCAGGGCGCAAACCCGCGGGCGGGCCGATTCGCCGTCTGTGGCGCTTTTTGATGCGCCTTATCTGGGTCATCGTGTCGCGAACCGCCCTCGCAGGGGCCGTCGTTCTGGGTGCTGCGGTCTTTTACATCTACACCACGCTGCCCCATTACGGCGACCTTCTGGACGGGCGCGCACGCGGATCGGTCACCATGCTTGACCGCAGCGGCGAGGTCTACGCGTGGCGTGGCGAACAGTTCGGCGGCCAGATCACCGCCGACACCGTGTCGCCCCATCTCAAAGACGCCATCATCGCGACCGAGGACAAACGCTTCTACCGCCACTTCGGTGTCTCGCCCCGCGGCATCGCCTCTGCCGTGCGCATCAACCTCTCGGAGGGACGCGGCCCCCTCTCGGGGCATGGCGGCTCGACCCTGACCCAACAGACCGCGAAACTCCTGTGCCTCGGCGTGCCCTTTGATCCAAAGAAATGGGAAAGCCAGACCGAATATGAATCCGACTGCCGCCAGACCACCATGGCGCGCAAGATCAAGGAAATGGTCTACTCCATGGCGATGGAAGTGGCCTACACCAAGGACGAAATCCTCGCGATCTATATGAACCGCGTCTACCTCGGCGCCGGTGCCAACGGGTTTGAGGCCGCCGCCCAGCGCTACTTCGGCAAATCCGCCGCGCAGGTGAACATCGCCGAGAGCGCCATGCTCGCAGGCCTGCTGACCGCGCCGTCACGCTATGCGCCGACCTCCGACCTCAAACGCAGTCAGGAACGCGCGGGCATCGTGCTCCTCCTGATGAACCAGCAGGGCATGATCACCGACGCCCAGCGCGCAGAGGCCAAAGCCTCCCCCGCCCAGCTTTCCGAAACGGCGGAAAAACGCGCCGGCGGCTACTTTGCCGATTGGGTCATGGGCGCAGGCCCCGACTTCCTCACCCGCGACACTACCGAAGACGTCATCATCGAAACCACCTTCGACCAGAGCATTCAAAACGCCGCCGAAGAGGCGCTCGTCTGGGTCTTTGAAAACAAGGTGCGCGCAGGATCAGAGGCACAGGCCGCCATCGTCGTGATGAGCGCGGATGGCGCCGTGCGTGCCATGGTGGGCGGGCGCAAACTCAAAGTCTCCGGTGCCTTCAACCGCGCCACACAGGCCAACCGTCAGGCAGGCTCCGCCTTCAAACCCTTTGTCTACGCCGCCGCACTCGACATGGGCTACCGCTATGACAGCGCGATCGTGGACGAACCGATCACCGTCAATATCCCCGGCTCCGGCGCGTGGGAGCCCCAGAACTACGACCGCTCCTTCCACGGCGCGGTGACCCTGACCGAGGCGCTCAAACATTCCTACAACATCCCCGCCGTCAAACTCGCCATGGATGTGGGGCTTGAGAACGTGCGCACCGTGGCGGAGATGTTCGGCCTCGACAGCGACCTCGCACAGGGGCCCGCGCTCGCGCTCGGCGCCTCGGAAACCACGCTGCTCGATCTGACGGGGGCCTATGCGGGCATCCTCAACGGCGGCTCGTCGGTCACGCCCTATGGCCTCAAATCCCTGCGCATCAAAGGCGACACAGACGCGATCATGGGACAGGACGGCGGCCTTGGCGAAAGGGTCATCACCCCCGACGCCGCCCAGCAGTTGATCTACATGATGTATAACGTCGTCCAATCGGGCACCGGCACCCGCGCGCGTCTCGACGGGATCGAGTCGGCGGGCAAAACCGGCACCACACAGGCCGCGCGCGATGCGTGGTTCATGGGCTTCACCTCGGACTACGTGGCGGGCGTGTGGATGGGTTATGACGACAACACCCCCCTCACCGGCGTGACCGGCGGCGGTCTGCCCGCGCAAATCTGGCACGAAACCATGGCGCGCGTGTATGCCAACCGCGAAGCTGGCCCCCTGCCGATGATCCGCCCCGCAACGCCCCCGCGTATCCCGGGCACGACCACCACCGCGCAGTCGGGCGGCCAGTCGGGCGCTCAGACGGGCACCACCCAGAACACCAACCGCGGGCAGAGCAAGACCGAAAAAGTCCTCATCGACATCCTCAACCAGATTTTCGGCGGCAAAAACTAAAAGCGCGCCGGAATGACCCGGCGCGCATCTATTCTCTTCGGACCTGGACGCCTTAGACGAGCGAGGCCGTCAGTTTGTCGATCGACCCACCGGCCTTGTCGAGCAGCGCGCCAATCTCGGCCCGCTCGGATTTGAGCAGGGAAATCCCCTCGATCTGCAAATCAATGAACTTGCCCGAGGCATCGTGCACGATAAAGGAAATCGCGAAAGGCGCTTCGCCTTTGAGGATCGCGGTGCACTGCACGTCATAGATCGAATTGACCTTCTGCGTGCGGTTTACCTTGATCTCGCCACCGATGAATTCGCGGAAACGCGACCCGTATTTGCGCGCCACATAGGTCTGGAACGCCTTGGTAAAGGCATTCAACTGACCCGAAGACACCGTGCGCGCCGTCGGACCGAGAACCGACCGCGCGATGCTGGCAGTGTCGGCGTAGCGTGTGAGGACTTTCTCGAAATCAACATACATCTGGTTTTCGGATTTGCCCGAATTGATGATGCCGTTGATCTCGGAAACGGCTTTCCCGATCAGGGTTTCCGCCTGCGCCGTGGAAAACGCAAATGCGGCCACCGGCATCACAGACGCCATGGCAAAGGCCGCGCCAGAGGCGATCAGGGAACGGCGGGTCAGCAAATGATTACTCATAGAAGTCCTCGTAAATGTCATAGGCGGCACCCGATGTGTCTTCGCCCGTCGTTTGTGTCGCGCCCTGCCCGAGGGTAAAGCGGCGGTTGTCCAGATAGGTCAAACGCATCTGCGCATAACTATCTGCGCTCTCATATAGGACGCTTTCGTAGAGATCAGAATAGCGTGCGCGATCATCCGCCAATTCACCGACCTTCAAAACGCTCCTGACACGCGTTTGTGATGGGTCCAGAAGCGGCCCGAGAGGGTCGAGCATCACATCGACCACGAATCCCAAGGCATCGCGCTCCGTCGATGGCCCCATGACCGGCAGAACCACATAGGCCCCTTCGCCCACACCCCAGCGCGCCAATGTCTCGCCAAAATCGCTCTTGCGCTCGGGTAGACCCGCCGAGGTCGCGGGATCAAAGAACCCGCCAATCCCCATGGTCGCATTCAAAACCAGACGCGCCGAATTGTGCAGCGCATCGCCAAAGCGGAACTGCAACACATCGTTGATCACCATCCCCGGCAGCGACAGCGTATCGGACATATTGGACACGCCCTGACGCAAATCATCGGGCACAACGCCATAGGCTTTGCCCACCGGCCCCACGAACGCGCGGTCAATCGCCACGTTGGTCTCATGCCAGCGCCGGTTCGTCTCCTCGAACGGATCATTGATCCCGCGGCTCTGCGGAGCGGTACAGGCAGACAATAAAAGCGCCGCGGCGAGAGAGGCGAAAAGCGGAAGACGGAACATGGAACAAACCTAACTATTGGCGGATCGGATATGGGTAACGGCGCCGGACACGCTGCATATAAATGCCACATATGCCGGGTAGAGAACATGCCCAACCAAAAATGCGACAGCCGCGCGATGCTGTGGCAAAGTTTCAACAGATGATGCGGCGCGCATCCCAGCACTCTACAGTGTTGCGCACTGTGGATGGAATCGGGGTATGACCCAGTCATGAGTAACGCTGAGAATCGCTTGGGGCTCGAAGAGCTCGCCGAGGTGCGCCGCCGTTCGCGCGGTCTATATTGGTCAACGGCGGTGTTTTCCGCCTGTGTGAACATGCTGATGCTGACCGGCCCGCTGTTCATGCTTCAGGTCTATGACCGTGTGCTGGGCTCGGGCTCGGAGGCGACTTTGGTCGCGCTCTTCGTGATCGTCGCCTTCCTCTACCTGATGATGGGACTTCTGGACGGCGTGCGCTCGCGCGTGCTTTCGCGGATCGCCGCACGGTTCCAAACCGACCTCGAAGACCGCGTGTTCCACGCCTCCATGGCACAGGCCGCCAGCGAACCACGTCAGGTCGCGCGCGTGCGCGCCATGGACCACCTCGCCGCCATCCGCCGCTTTCTGGCCTCTCCGGTTATCGCGGCGATGTTCGATTTGCCCTTCGTGCCGCTGTTCCTCGCCGGTATCGCGATTTTCCACCCCTACCTCGGCATGCTCGCCTTCTTCGGCGGTGGTATCCTCGTGCTGCTCACGCTCATTCACCGCATCGCCGCCAAACGCGGTCAGGAAACCGCCCAACAGGCAGAGGCAGAGGCCACCGGCATGGCCGCCCGCATGACCTCCTCGGCGGAGGCCCTGCGCGCGCTCGGCATGCAGGAAAGCTCCTATAAACGCTGGCTGAAATCACGCCGCACGGCTCTCGAAAAAGCGACCGCTGGCGAAGACGTCACCCAATCCTTCACCGCCTTCTCACGCGCCATGCGCCTGTTTTTGCAATCGGCCATGCTCGCGCTCGGCGCCTATCTCGTGCTGCAACGCGAAGTCACCGCCGGCGCGATGATCGCCTCCTCGATCCTTCTGGGGCGCGCCCTGCAACCCGTCGATACCCTGATCGGCCAATGGCAGGTGCTGCAACTGGCGCAACGCGGCTGGGCCGACCTTGGCGAATTGCTCGGCAGTCAACGCCCCGCCGCGCCGCGCACGCCGCTGCCACGCCCCGCCGCCCGCCTGAGCGCCAATCAGGTCTCCGTCGTGCCCCCGGGCCAACAACAGGCCTCGCTGCGCATGGTGTCCTTTGACCTCGAACCCGGTCAGGCACTCGGCGTGATCGGACCCTCGGGGGCGGGCAAATCGACGCTGGCGCGCGCCCTGACCGGCGTGTGGCCCACCACCTCGGGCGCAATCCGTCTGGATGGCGCGAAACTCGACCAATACGACCCCGAGGCGCTCGGCCAACACATCGGCTACCTGCCCCAACAGGTCACGCTGTTTGACGGCACCATCGCCGAAAACATCGCCAAACTCGACCTCAACCCCAACGCGGAGGCCGTCGTCGCCGCCGCGAAAAAGGCCGACGCCCATAATCTCATCCTGTCGCTGCCCAATGGCTATGACACCCATGTGTCCTCCGCCTCCGGCCTGCTGTCGGGCGGGCAACTGCAACGCATCGGTCTGGCGCGCGCCTTCTTTGGCAACCCCGTGCTGGTGATTCTGGACGAACCGAACTCCAACCTCGACAACGACGGCTCCGCGGCCCTCAACAAAGCGATCCGGCGCCACAAAGAAGAAGGCGGTGCCGTGCTCATCATGGCCCACCGCCCCTCGGCCATTCAGGAATGCGACATCCTCCTGATGCTCGACGGCGGCATGCGACGCGCCTTCGGGCCCCGCGACGAGGTGCTGCGTGAAATCGTGAAAAACTCCAAACAGATCCTCGAAGGCTCCAAACAAGGAGGCGGCGTCCAATGAGCGATGTTTCCGCCAATATCGCCCGCTCCGCGCGCCGCGTCGTCATCTTCGGCCTGATCTTCGTCGTCGCCCTCGTGTGCGGCTTTGGCGGCTGGGCCGTGATGGCGCGCATCGACGGTGCCGTGGTCGCCTCCGGTCAGGTGCAGGTCGACCAGAACCGTCAGGAAATCGCCCACCGCGATGGCGGCGAAGTGGCATCGGTCCTCGTACGCGAAGGCGACATCGTCAAAGCCGGCGACCTGTTGATGACCCTCTCGGGCGAAGACGTGGCCAGCGAACTGGTGATCGTCGAGGATCAGCTCAACGAACTCCAAATCCGCGCCGCCCGTCTAGAGGCGGAGCGCGACGGCGCGCCCACCATCACCTTCCACGACGAAATCGCCGCGCTCATCGGGGCCGACGCCGAAGTGGACCGCATGGTCGAGGGGCAGACAAACCTCTTTGACGCCCGCCGCACCACCGCAGAGACCGAAATCGAACAACTCTCGCGCCAACGCGACCAGATCGAGGCCCAGATCGATGGCCTTCAGGCACAGGCCGCTGCCCTCGTCGAACAACGCAGCCTCGTGGAGGAGGAACTCACCTCCCAACAAACCCTGCTCGACCGTGGCCTCACCCAACAGGCCCGCGTCATTGCGCTGCGCCGTGATATCGTGTCGGTTTCCGGCGAACTCGGCCGCCTCGAGGCCGAACAGGCCCGCGCCCGCGTGCAAATCACCGAAATCGAATTGCAGAAGCTCAAATCCACCTCGGACCGGCGCGAAGCCGCGATTGCCGAGCTGCGCGATACCCAACTCAACATCCTGCGCCTGTCCGAACAACGCAGCGCCCTGCGCGCCCGCCTCGCGCGTCTCGAACTGCGCGCCCCGGTCTCCGGCGTGGTCTATAACCTGAGCGTCTTTGGCCCCGGCGCGGTCGTCTCGCCCGCTCAACCGGTGCTCTTTCTGGTGCCACAGGACCGCCCGCTGATCATCTCCGCGCGCGTCAACCCGATCCACATCGATCAGGTCTATCCCGGCCAACCCGTGCGCCTGCGCTTCACCACCTTCGACCAACGCACCACACCGGAACTGACCGGCTCGGTCATTCTCGTCTCCCCCGACGCCTTCCTCGACGAGGCCACAGGGCAGAGCTTTTATCGCGCCGAAATCCAGCTCCCCGAAGAGCAACGCGCGCGTCTGCCGGAGGGCTCGACCCTCATCCCCGGCATGCCGGTCGAGGCCTTCATGTCCACCGGCGAACGCTCCGCCCTTGCCTATCTGACCAAACCGCTGGCCGATTATTTCAACCGCGCCTTCCGCGAAGACTGACACCCACCTTCCTGCCCCGGAGTTCCCATGGATATCGACGCCAAACTCGCCGACCTCGGCCTGACCCTGCCCGACGCCCCCGCGCCCGCGGCCAACTACGTGCCCTTCGTGCAAAGCGGCGCACAGCTCTTCGTCTCCGGCCAGATTTCGAGCGACCAAAACGGCCTGATCCTCGGCAAACTCGGCGGCACGATGGACGCCGCTGCGGGCGCAAAGGCGGCTGAACGCTGCGCCTTGGCGCTGCTGGCGCAACTGCGCGCCGCTCTCAACGGTGACATGTCACGCCTCGTGCGGGTGGTGAAACTGACCGGCTTTGTGAACTCCACCCCCGATTTCACCGACCAGCCAAAGGTCATCAACGGCGCCTCCGATCTTCTCGTCGCGCTCCTCGGCGACAAAGGCCGCCACGCCCGCTCGGCCGTGTCCGCCGCGTCCCTGCCGCTCGGCGTGGCCGTCGAAATCGAGGCCATTTTCGAGATCGCCTGATGCCGCCTCTCCCCGATGCCTTCCTCGCCCGCCCGATCACCCACCGCGCCCTGCACGATGGCAATGTGACGCGCGCCGAAAACAACCTCGCCGCCATCGACGCCGCCATCGACGCGGGCTTTGGCATCGAAATCGACATCCAACCCGCCCGCGACAACACCCCGATGGTGTTTCACGACTACGACCTCGCCCGCCTCACAGACCTGCGCGGTCCTATCGCGATGCAAACCACCGACACCCTGTCACGCGCGACCTTCACCACCGGCGAGACCGGCGTGCCGACCCTCGCCGATGTGCTCAAACGCATCGCAGGCCGCGTGCCCCTGCTCATCGAGATCAAGGATCAGGACGGCAATATGGGCCCCGACATCGGCCCCCTTGAGGCCGCCATGGCCCCGCTGCTCAACGCCTACAAAGGCCCCGTGGCGGTGATGTCCTTCAACCCGCACTCTGTGATCGAAATGGCCCGCCTGTCCCCGCAGATCCCGCGCGGCCTGACCACCAGCGCCTTTGCGCCCGACAACTGGCCCCTGCTCAGCGACCAGACCCGCCGCCACCTGCGCACCATCCCCGACTATGACACCGCGGGCGCCTCCTTCATCTCGCACCACTGGAGCGACCTTGGCACCCCCCGCGTGCGCGCCCTCAAAGACAGCGGTGCCAAAATCCTGTGCTGGACTGTCAGATCGGGCGATGACGAACGCGCCGCGCGCACTGTTGCCGATAATATCACCTTCGAATCCTACCTCCCCGCTTGACCCTGCCGCATGGTGCCCCAAACCTAGGGTGAACAAAGGGCCAATCGTGTCAGAACAAATCACCATCACCGTCTCCTCGACCATCACGGACATCGCGCCCGACGAATGGGATGCCTGCGCACGCGCGCCCGCCACGGGAACCGCCCCCGATCCCTTCACCACCCACCGCTTCCTCGCCGCCCTCGAAGCCTCCGGATCGGTCGGCACAGGCACCGGATGGCACCCGCGCTACCTGATGGCCAAACGCGGCGAAGACACCATCGCCGTCGCCCCCGCCTACCTCAAATCCCACTCGCAGGGCGAATACGTCTTCGATTTCCAATGGGCCCATGCCTATGAAAACGCGGGCGGGCGCTACTACCCGAAACTGCAAATCGCCGTGCCCTTCACCCCCGTCACAGGCCCGCGCCTGCTGACCCGCGAAGGGTGCGAGGAAATCGGTCAGGCCGCCCTCGTCCAAGGCGCGGTGCAACTGTGCGATCAAATGGGGCTCTCCTCGCTGCACATCACATTTTGCACCGACACAGAGGCCGCAGCGGGCGAAGACATGGGCCTGCTCACCCGCCTAGGCCAACAATTCCACTGGGAAAACAACGGCTACGCAGACTTCGACGCCTTCCTCGCCGCGCTTTCGTCGCGCAAACGCAAAAACATCCGCCGCGAACGCGCGCAGGCCCAAAGCTTTGGCGGAGAGATCATCCAACTCACCGGCGACGCCATCCAACCCGAACACTGGGACGCCTTCTGGACCTTTTACCAAGACACAGGCGCGCGAAAATGGGGAACCCCCTACCTCACCCGCGCGTTCTTTGATCATGTCCATGAAACAATGCGCTCCGAAATCCTCCTCATCCTCGCCACGCGCGATGGTCACCCCGTGGCCGGTGCGCTCAACTTCATCGGGCAAAACACGCTGTTCGGGCGCTACTGGGGGTGCAGCGAACACCACCCCGCGCTGCATTTCGAACTCTGCTACTATCAGGCCATCGACTACGCCATCGCCAATGGCCTCACCCGCGTCGAAGCCGGCGCGCAGGGCGAACACAAACTCGCCCGTGGCTACCTGCCCAACGAAACCCATTCGCTACACTGGATCGCGGACGCCGGTTTCCGGCGCGCCATCGCCGACTACCTCGATCAGGAACGCGCGGCCGTGGGCGAAGAGGTCAGCCTGCTCACCGCCTACGGGCCATTTCGAAAAACCAATCAGGAGAGCGACCATGACTGATATCCTTTCCGACCCCGATCGCGCCGAAAAGCTTGCCCCCCTCCTCGACACCGGCTGGGCGGAAACCGAAGGCGGCGCGGCCATCGCAAAACGCTTCAAATTCCCCGATTTCACGCAGGCCTTCGCTTTTATGACCCGCGTGGCGCTGCATGCAGAGAAAATGAACCACCATCCCGAATGGACAAACGTCTACCGCACAGTAGAAGTCATCCTGTCCACCCATGACGCGGGCGGGCTCACCGACAAAGACATCAAACTCGCACGAAAAATGGATGAGGCCGCACCGCATGCTTGAAAAGTTTCTCACGACCGAAATCTACGGCGGCAAATCCATCGGCGACATCCTGACGCTGGAATTCCTCGTCAGCGCGGTGGGATCGGTCCTGTCGGCAACCGCGCTGCTTCTGATCGGGTTCTTCTTCGCAGGCTGGGTCAGTCGCCGTGTGCGCGGCATCTCCGATCGCTACCCGCATCTGGACGCGACGCTGTTCGGCTTCTTCTCCAACATCGCCCGCTACACGATCATCGCCTTCACGGTGCTCTTGGTGCTCAATACCTTCGGCATCCAAACCACCTCTCTGGTCGCGGCCATCGGTGCCGCCGGTCTGGCCATCGGTCTGGCGCTGCAGGGCACGCTCTCCAACGTCGCCGCAGGCGTGATGATCGTCTTCTTCCGCCCCTTCAAAAACGGCGATTTCGTCGAGGTCGCGGGCAAAATGGGCACCGTCAAAGACATCTCGCTGAACTTCACCGAACTGGCCGACACCTCCAACGTGCAGGTCATCGTGCCCAACGCGCAGGTCTGGGGCGACATCATCACCAACTACTCGGCCAATAAAATGCGCCGCGCGGAATGGGTGTTCGGGGTAAGCTATGGCGCCAACCTGAAAACCGCCGAAGAGGTGATCCGCAAAACCATCATGGCCGACACGCGCTCCAAACCCGACCCCGAACCCTTTATTCAGGTCAATAATCTGGGCGATTTCTCGGTCGATTTCCTCGTGCGCGTCTGGGTCAATGGCAGCGACTATTTCGCCTATCAGGCCGACATGAAACGAAAGGTCAAAGAGGCGCTCGACCAAGCGGGCGTGGACATCCCCTTCCCGACCCGCACCGTTCTGAGCAACGCAGGTTAAATCCGACCACCCGCACAAACAAAACGCCGCAGTCTCCTGCGGCGTTTTTCGTAACTCATGACGGGCCGGTTTACATCTCGGCCAACAATCCCTCGCCTGCGGAAATCCCGCACACACCGGGGCTGTCCTCGATGTTGATCACCTTGACCACACCATCCTCGGCATAGAGCGCGAAACGTTTCGAGCGTTTGTAAAAACCCGCACCCGGCGCGGTCATGTCCAGACCCGCGGCGCTGACGAATTCCGAACCCGCATCCCCGACCAGCGTAATGCCCGCCGCACCCGCACCGGTGGCCGACGACCACGCGTCGAGCACGAAGGGATCGTTCACCGCGAGGCAAATCACCTCGTCCACGCCCTTGGCATCGAACTGGCCCTTGGTGCGGATAAAGCTCGGCAGATGCGCGTTGGTACAGGTGCCGGTAAACGCGCCGGGCAGACCAAAGAGAACCACGTTGCGGCCCGCGAACTTCTTGGCCAGATCAACCTGCTCGGGCCCCTCGGCGCCCATGATCAAAACCGTTCCGCCCGGTAGTTTGTCGCCCACAGAAATTGTCATTTGTCATGTCTCATCGTTGCGTTTCCAATGACCCGAGATGTAGGGTCCCGCACGGAACTGTCCAGAGGAAAAACATGAGCCATTTCATCATCATCGGTGCCGGACAGGCAGGTCAGACACTCGCAGGCACCCTGCGCGCTCAGGGTTTTGATGGCGACATCACCCTGATCGGTGACGAAACCGCGCCGCCCTACCAACGCCCGCCGCTGTCGAAATCCTACCTTTTGGGCGACATGCCGCTGGACCGGCTCTACCTGCGCCCGCGCAGTTGGTATGATGATCAGAACATCCGCCTCGTCACCGGCCAATCGGTGCGCGCCATTGACCCGGCGGCGCATCGCGTGACGCTGGAGGATGAAACGCTTTCCTATGACAAACTCGCCCTGACCACCGGATCGCTGCCCCGCCGCCTGCCCGCCGCCGTCGGCGGTGACCTCGACGGCGTCTACACCATGCGCAGCCTCGCGGACGCCGACGCCATGGGCCCCGAACTGGTCGACGGCGCGCGCGTCCTCATCGTAGGGGGCGGCTACATCGGGCTGGAGGCCGCCGCCGTCGCCGCCAAAAAGGGCCTCACCGTCACGCTCGTCGAAATGGCCGACCGCATCCTGCAACGCGTCGCCAGCTCGCAGACCTCCGACTATTTCCGCGACCTGCATAGGTCCCACGGCGTCGACATCCGCGAAGGCGTCGGCCTGCAAACCCTCACCGGTGACACCCGCGTGCGCGCCGCCACGCTCACTGATGGCACCACGCTCGACGTGGACTTCGTGATCGTCGGCGTCGGCATCACCCCCGCCGCAAAGCTGGCCGAAGACGCGGGTCTCACCCTCGACAACGGCATCGCCTGCGACGACCACGCCCGCACCAGCGACCCCGATATCTACGCCGCGGGCGACTGCGCATCCTTCCCCCATGCGGGCGCGCAAATGCGTCTGGAATCCGTGGGCAACGCCATCGACATGGCCGACGTCGCGGCGAAAAACATGGCCGGCGACGATGTGACCTACACGCCCAAACCGTGGTTCTGGTCCGATCAATACGACATCAAACTGCAAATCGCGGGCCTGTCCACCGGCCACGACCGCGTGGTGGTGCGCGACGGCGAAACCTCGCGCTCGCACTGGTATTACGCCAACGACCGCCTCATCGCGATCGACGCCATGAACGATCCGCGCGCCTATATGATCGCCAAACGCCTCATCGAAGCGGGCAAAAACGTCGACCCCGACATTGCCGCCGACCCCGAGGTCGACCTCAAACCGCTCCTGAAATCCTGATGCGCATTATCGCAGGCAAACATCGCGGCCTCACGCTCGCCTCGGTAGGCAAAGGCGACGCGGGCGCCCATCTGCGCCCGACCACCGACCGCACGCGCGAAAGCCTGTTCAACGTCCTCGCGGGCGGCCGTTTCGGCGACCCGATCACAGATGCCACCGTCCTCGACCTCTTTGCGGGCACCGGCGCACTGGGGCTGGAGGCGCTGTCGCGCGGCGCATCCCACGTCACCTTCGTGGACGACGGGCGAAAGGCACAGAGCCTCATTTTCGAAAACATCGCCAAATGCCGCGCGCAATCGGACACCACCCTACTGCGCAGCGACGCTACCCGCCTGCCCGGCAACCTCGGCGCGCCCTTCACGCTGGTCTTCCTCGATCCGCCCTACGCCAAATCGCTCGGGGAAAAGGCGCTTGCCGCCGCGCTCACCGGCGGCTGGATCGCCCCCGACGCCCTGATCGTGTGGGAAGAAAGCGCCGAGATCACCCCGCCCGACGCCCTCACCCTGCTCGACACCCGCCGCTACGGCGACACCAAAATCCACTTTCTGGAGCCCGCATGAAACCCGATCTCTTGATTTTCGACTGCGACGGTGTCCTCGTGGATAGCGAACCGCCCACGCTGGCGCTTTTGCGCGATGACCTCGACGCCCATGGCCTCACCCTCACCATGGATGACATCGAACGCGACTACACCGGCCTGATGATGTCCAACGTCGCCAAGAAAGCCGTGGCCAATGGCGCAACGCTGCCCGACACATGGGTCCCCGATTTCTACGCCAAAATGTTCGACCGCCTGCGCGACGGCGTGGCCCTGATCGTGGGTATCGAATCCGCCCTCGACGCGCTCGACGCCGCTGGCATCCCCTATTGCGTCGCCTCCAACGGCCCGATGGAGAAAATGGAGATCACGCTCGGCGCGCATCCCGCCTTCTACAAACGCCTCGCGGGCCGCCTGCACTCCGCCCACACCCATGGCACGGGCAAACCGGACCCCGAGCTGCTGCTGATCGCCGCGCGCTCTATGGGCGTCGATCCCACCCGCGCGATCATGATCGATGACAGCCCCTCGGGCTGCATCGCGGCGGCGCGCGCCAATATGCGCTGTTTTGGGTTCGACACACGCGGCGATGGCGCGCATCTCACCGCAACGGGCGCCGAACACCTCGCCGCCATGGCCGACCTGCCCGCCCGCCTCGGCCTGACAAATCCGCGCTAAACCGCCCCCAAGACAAACCTCCAAGACAAGAAGAAAGGGCCACCCCACCCCTGGACCGGCCCTTTCAAAGGGGCGATGCGCCTACCGCCCTATAACCGCTCTAACGGTTAGATATTTCCGGTCACTTGCTAACCGTGATCGCCGCGCCCGTGGTGTCAATCCACGGGTGGCTTGCCAGTGCATGATCCACCGCAGCGCGGGCATCCTGAACCAAAGCTGACGCAGGGTAACCTTTGGCCGTCATCTCGGCAACCCACTCTGCAATCACCTCTTCGCCCAAGGCGCGGATTTTTGCCGTTTCCTCTTCGCTGAGCACAGCGATTTCATTGCCCGATGCCGCAATCTCGACCAACCCGTCCTCGTCACCCATGTCATAGGCAACGCCCGACCATTCGCTGGCCATCAGGCCGGAGTTGGCATCAATCACCGCTTTCAGATCATCGGGCAGGCTGTCGTATTTCGCCTTGTTCATCGCCCAGATGAAATAGAGGTTATAAAGCGACCGGTCACCGGCCACATCGGTGTGGCTGTCGGTCAATTCGTCGAGCTTGAGCGATGGTGCCATCTCGAACGTAATCACCCCGCCATCAAGAACCCCCTTGGCGAGCGCTTCGGGAAAGGCCGGAACCGGCATCCCCACAGGCGTCGCCCCGAGTTTGTCCAACAGCAACGTTGAGGTGCGCGTCGGCGCGCGCAGCTTCAGCCCCTTGAAATCCTCAATCGTGGTCAGCGCGGCACCCTTTTTGTGGACCAAACCCTCGCCATGCATGTGCGCGGCCAGAACCTTCACATCGGCGAAATCATCCATCAGGTGCTTTTGGGTAAACTCCCACGCCGCGATGGACGCCAACTCACCCGACTTCGCGGTGATGAACGGCAACTCCAGCGCCTCGACCTCGGGGAAACGGCCCGGCTGATAACCCGGAATGACCCAGCCCCCGTCAATCGCGCCATCGCGGATCAGGTCGTATTGGTCCGGCGCACGGCCCCCCAACTGCATCAGCGGATAGATCTCGATCTTGATGCGACCCTCGCTCTCGCGTTCGATCTTCTCTGCCCATGGCTCCATGAAATACATCGGCGACCCGGAGGCGGGCGACACGAAATGCTGGAAACGCAGCGTGACCTCCTGGGCAAACGCACCTGTGGTTCCTGCGAAAAATAGCGCCGCTGCGGCTACGGATTTGGTGAGATTATGCATGGGCAAGCCTCCTTCGTGACTGGCTTGGGGTGCGGACAAAGCCGCAGACGGGATAGACATGGGGCGGATTTACCCTAGTTGCAAGTCATTCTCAACTAGATACATCCAGCCCCCGAAAATCCCGGATTTAAGTCGTTGCTTTTATTCATATTTATGAATTTTAGCGCTGACGGAGAATTGGCGCGGTTTATTCCCCGTAAGTCGGAAAAAACGCATTTGTCGGCGATAGCGTAAAGATTTCGGCCCCCGTCGCGGTCACCCCGATGGAGTGCTCGAACTGCGCCGACAGTTTGCGATCCGCCGTGATCGCGGTCCAATCGTCCTTCAACACCTTGGTCTCGGGGCGGCCCAGATTGATCATCGGCTCGATGGTGAAAAACATCCCCTCTTCGAGAACCGGACCCTGACCCGCGCGCCCGTAGTGCAGCACATTGGGCGGTGCATGGAACACCCGCCCGAGCCCATGACCGCAGAAATCGCGCACCACAGACATCCGCTGGCTCTCCGCATAGGACTGGATCGCGTGCCCGATATCGCCAAAGGTATTGCCCGGCTTCACCGCCTCGATCCCGAGCATCAGGGAATCGTGCGTCACCTGAATAAGACGGGCGGCGAATTTCTTCGGCGTGCCCGCGACATACATCCGGCTGCTATCGCCGAACCACCCGTCCTTGATCACGGTGACGTCGATGTTGATGATATCGCCGTCGAGCAGAACGTTATCCTTGCGCCCCGGAATCTTGCCGTCGGGAATGCCGTGACAGACGACGTGGTTCACCGAAATGCACGAGGCATGGCGATAGCCCTTATAGCCAATCGTCGCCGACACCGTGCCCAGTTCCTCCACCCGACGGCGGATAAAATCGTCGATCGCCTCGGTCGTCACCCCCGGCTCGACCAGAGCCGCCACTTCGTCAAGGATTTGCGCGGTCACCTGACCGGCGGCCTGCATGCCTGCAAAATCCGCGTCCTCATGGATGCGAATGCCGTCCTTGGTGATGCGGCCACGATGGGTTTCGTCCACGTCTTTCTCCTTCGTCTTTGCGCACGATATAGGCGTTTCGCCCGCAAAGGGCTAGTACCTAGGCGTCACATCAGGGCGAGTGGCGCGGGCACAAACTCGACACCCTGCGGCCCGACCTCCACACCATAAACGCGAAAGGCAACGCCCGCCGCGCGCGCCGCATCCGCCGCCGCCGCATATGCGGGATCAATATCGCCCGCCACAGTCATCCGGTCGCAATCATCGCGCCCGACGAGATAGAGCAAAACCGCCCCGTCCCCCGCCGCCACCCGCGCCGCCAGTTCCCCCAGATGTTTCGCCCCGCGCGCGGTCTTGGTGTCGGGAAACTCCGCCAATCCCGGCGCGCGCGACAGGGTCACCGACTTCACCTCGACCCAAATGCGCCCCGCCGCACTCTCCACCAGAAAATCCGCCCGCGAATTGGCGCCATAGGGCACCTCGGCGCGCACCTCGCCCTGCAATCCCTCGATCAAACCGGCGCGCAGCGCCTCGCCCACAACGCGATTGGCGATGCCGGTATCTACCACCACCGTCGCGCCCCCGACCTCGACGAGCCGCCATCCATAATCCAACTTCTTGCGCGGATCGCTGTTGGGTTCGACCCAGACCCGCATTCCCGCCTCGGCCATCCCCAACATCGACCCGGGGTTGGGACAATGCACCACAACCTCGCGCCCGTCAGGCAACAAAACATCGGCCAGAAACCGTTTATATCGCCGGATCAACACCCCGGACACGAGTTCAGTTTGAAAGCGCATGGTCCCCGCCCTATACCGATCCCCAACGCGCGTTCAAGGAGGAACACATGTCAAACCCCACCGCCGCCATGCCCAGCGCCGCGATGCTCGTCATCGGGGATGAAATCCTCTCGGGGCGCACGCGCGACGCCAATATGCACCACCTCGCAGGCGAATTGACCCGCCACGGCATCGACCTGCGCGAAGTGCGCGTCATCTCCGACGACCGCGACGCCATCATCACCGCCCTGCGCGCGCTCTCAGGCACCTACGACCACGTCTTCACCTCCGGCGGCATCGGCCCGACCCATGACGATATCACCGCCGATTGCGTCGCCGCCGCCTTTGACACCCCCATCGACGTGCGCGACGACGCCCGCGCCCTGATGGCCGCGCATTACGCCGCCCAAGGCTCCGAATTCACCCCCTCGCGCCTGCGCATGGCCCGCATCCCCGATGGCGCAACGCTGATCGAAAACCCGATCTCCATCGCCCCCGGATTTACGCTGCAAAACGTGCATGTCATGGCCGGCGTCCCCAATATCTTTGCCGCCATGGTCGCCTCTCTCCTGCCCACGCTGACCGGCGGCGACCCCCTGATGTCGCAAACCTACCGCATCAATCGCGGCGAAGGCGTGGTGGCCGACCCGCTGCGCGATCTGGCGACCCGCTACCCCGATCTCTCCGTGGGCTCCTACCCGTTCCAACGCAACGGCGCCTATGGCACCAATATCGTGATCCGTGGCAGCGACGGCGCGCGCATCGACGCCGCCATGGTCGAACTCTCCGCGCTCTTCCCGCCCGAATGATCGCACCCGCCACCCTATTCGCCGCCCTTTTCACCGCACTGGAGGCCGCATGGCCCCCCGCGGCCACGACCGCGCTTGGCCCCTTCACCTACCGCACCGGCGCGGGCGGGGGAAAACGCGTGAGCGCGGCCACCGCCACCGCACCCCATTCCCCCTCCGACCTGACCAAAATCGAGGCCCGCTTTGCCGCCGACGCACGCCCCCCGATCTTCATGATCCGCGACGGATCCCCGACAGACGCCGCCCTCGACTCAGACCTCGCCGCGCGCGGCTACCGCATCCTCGACCCCGTCACCCTGCGCATCGCCCCCATCGACGCCTTCTCCCCCACAGACCCCGACCGCACCTACCCCGTCTGGCCGCCCCTCGCGGTGCAGCGCGAGATCTGGCGCCACGACGGCATCGGCCCCGATCGCATCGCCATCATGACCCGCGCGCAGACCCCCAAAACCACGCTTCTGGCCCGCATCGGACAGGCCCCCGCAGGCACCGCCTATGTGGCGCTCGCCGATGGCATCGCCTCGGTCCACGCGCTAGTCACCGATCCCGCCCTGCGTGGGCGCGGCGTGGCGCGCGCGATGATGAACTGCGCTGCCGACTGGGCGCGCGAAAGGGGCGCAAAATCCCTCTGCGTTCAGGTCACAGACGCCAATGACCCCGCCAACGCACTCTATTCTTCGCTTGGAATGACGCCCTGCGCCCACTACCACTATAGGGTGAAATGACCCGACCGCGCCCCCTCATAGCCCTCCTTGGGACCGCAGCATGCGCGATCGCTCTGGCGTCGGTTTCGCCCGCGCCTCTGGCCGCCTTTGACCTGCCATCTGCCGCGCAACTCACCATGGAACGCTCCACAGCGGAGCGCAGCTTTTCCTTCCCCGTCACCACCTATAGCGACGAAGGCGTCACTACCATCGACGTGCTCGGCACCCGAAACCGGCGCGCCTATCGCCTCACGGGAACCTCGCTGACGCCTTACCAAATGATCGCGCCTCTGGCCGCCCAGCTGGCCGCCGCCGGATACACCAGCCGCCTTGCCTGCGCCGATGTGGTCTGTGGCGGCTTTGATTTCCGCTATCGCCTCGCGCTGCTGCCCGAACCGGCGATGCATGTCGATCTGGGCAACTTCCAATACCTTCTGGCCACCCATGAGGACGGGCGCGCCGCCTCCATCGTCACCTCGCGCGGGCGCACGGCGGGCTTTATCCACCTCACCGAGGTCTCGCCCAAAGGGGCCCCGCGCCTGATCGTGGACACCGTCGCCCCCTCGCCGACCGAGACCACAACGACCAAAGTCATCACCGCCCCCGCAGGCAGCATTCCCGCCGAGCTTTCCCAAACCGGCCATGTCTCTCTGGATGATCTGTCCTTCGCGCCGGGGTCCTCGACACTGGGCGATGGCCCCTTCGCGTCTCTGGCGGAGCTTGCCAAATACCTGCGCGACGAACCACAGGCGCGGATGGTGTTGGTCGGCCATACCGATAATGTCGGCGCGCTCGACGCGAACCAAGCGCTCTCGACCGCCCGCGCACGCGCCGTGCGCACACGGCTGATCGACGCCCATGGCGTCGCGTCGGATCGTCTGGATGCAATGGGGGTGGGCTATCTCGCGCCGCGCGCCTCCAATGCAACCCCCGAGGGGCGCGAAGCGAACCGGCGCGTCGAAGCCGTGCTGGCCGCGCCCGAATAAGGCGCAGCCAAAGCTCTAGTTTCTTACCACTTTTCAGGGCCTTTATCGGCAAAGGAGTTCACGAGGAAATCGATGAACGCACGCACCTTGGGCTGGGTAAAGCGACCCGGCGGGTAAACCGCATAAACACCTTGGGTTTCTTCGGGCAGACCGGGAATGGCCTCCTCGATCAACCCCTGCTCCATCGCATCCGCATAGAGGAAGGATGGCAGATAGGCGATGCCGAGACCCGAAATCGCCGCGTTCAACAACGACTGCCCGTCATTGACCGTCAACCAACCGGCGGTGCGCACCTGACGCTTTTCACCCGACGGCGCGGTCAGTTTCCAAACCGCGTTGTTGGCCTGATTGGAGTAATGCAAAAGCTTGTGCTCGTTGAGATCGTCGATCTTCATCGGGCGGCCGAACTTCTGGAAATAGGACGGGGAGGCGACCATTTTCTTGGTGGTCTCGGTCAGTTTACGGGCGCGCAGCGTGCTGTCTTCCAGCTCACCGATCCGCACGGCCATATCAAAGCCTTCCGAAATCAACTCAACATAGCGGTTGTTGAGCACCATATTGACCGTGATGTCGGGGAATTCGCCCAGAAACTCGCCCAATACCGGCGACAGGTGGTTCACACCGAAATCCGTGGCCACCGAAATCCGCAACAGACCCGAGGGCGCCGATTGCATCGACGTGACGAGAGCATCCGCCTCGCCCGCATCGTTGAGAACGCGGCGCGCGCGGTCATAATAGGCCAGACCGATCTCCGTGGGCGACACCCGCCGTGTGGTACGGTTCAGCAACCGTGCACCCAGTCGCGCTTCCAATGAGGAAACGTGTTTTGAAACTGCGGATTTTGAAATCCCCATTTTCTTGGCTGCATCAGTGAAACCGCCTTGATCCACAACCGTGGCGAAGGCCTCCATTTCAGTCAGTCTATCCATCAGCAAAATTCCGTCGTCTTGGCCCCTAAGAGCTCAAAGGTGCCAAAACAATCAGGCAAGAATGCGGAGGAGCGGCGACAATACGAAGGAGAACTAGAGATCGTTTTGCGTCGAGAAACGTTAACAAAGCGCGATTTTACAGCGTTGCGGCCAGTCGCGCCCCCTGATCAATCGCCCGTTTCGCGTCCAACTCACCGGCCACATCAGCGCCACCAATGACATGCGCCCGCGGCAGTTGGTCGGCCAGATCGCGCGCAGGCAACTGACCGGCGCAGAGCACGATCGTCTCCGCCTCGATCATCTCGGACGCGCCGTTTTTGCCGACAACCAACCCCTCCGGCGTGATTTCATCGTAGGAAACCCCGCCCATCATGCGCACACCCTTCATCTGTAGCGTCGCACGATGGATCCACCCCGTGGTCTTGCCGAGCCGCTTTCCGGGCTTCTCGGCCTTACGCTGCAACAGGGTCACCGCGCGTTCGGGCGCTTCGGGTTTGGGACCTTCCGGCGCGAGGCCACCACGGTCCACCGCCGGATCGGTGATCCCCCACTCCTCTTTCCACTCCGCAAGGTCGAGCGTCGGGCTCTCCCCCGTGGTCAGGTATTCTGCGACATCAAATCCGATGCCGCCCGCCCCGATGATCGCCACGGTTTTGCCCACATTCGCCCCACCGGCGAGCACGTCTATATAAGAGACAACATTCCCGTGACGCTCGGACCCCGCAATCTCGACATCGCGCGGCACAACACCGGTGGCAATCACCACCTCGTCATACCCTGCCAACCCTTCGGCCGTCGCGCTCTCGCCCAACCGCACATCCACGCCGGAACGCGCAACCATGGTCTCGAACCACGCCACCAGCCCGTGGAACTCTTCCTTACCCGGAATGACGCGGGCCATGTTCAATTGACCTCCGAGCCGCTCTGAGCGCTCGAAAAGTGTCACATTATGACCCCGCTGGGCGGCAACAATCGCCGTCATCATCCCCGCAGGACCCGCCCCGACCACCGCGACCCGCTTGGGTTCCGCTGCCGGCGCATAGTCCAACTCGGTCTCGTGGCAGGCGCGCGGATTGACCAGACAGGAGGTCAATTTGCCCGAAAACGTGTGGTCCAGACAGGCCTGATTGCACGCGATACAGGGCGCAATCTCGCCCGCCCGTCCCGCCGCCGCCTTGGCCACGAAATCGGGATCGGCCAGAAACGGGCGCGCCATCGACACCATATCCGCGCAGCCTTCGGCCAGAACAGCCTCCGCCACATCGGGCATGTTGATCCGGTTCGAGGTGATCACAGGGATCGACACCTGACCCATCATCTTCTTGGTCACCCATGAAAACGCCCGCCGCGGCACAGAGGTGGCAATCGTGGGCACACGCGCCTCATGCCACCCGATCCCAGTGTTCAAAATCGTCGCACCCGCCGCCTCGACCTCGCGCGCGAGCTGCACCACCTCCTCAAAGGTGGACCCATCGGGCACCAGATCAATCATTGAAATGCGGTAGATCACGATGAACTCCGGCCCCACCGCCGCGCGCACGCGTTTCACCACCTCGATGGCAAAGCGCATCCGGTTCTCGTAGGACCCACCCCACCGGTCTTCGCGTTTGTTGGTGTGACGCACGAGGAACTGGTTGATCAGATAGCCCTCGCTGCCCATCACCTCGACCCCGTCATAACCCGCCTCTTTGGCACGCAGCGCAGCGGTCGCATAATCGGCAATCTGCTTTTCAATCCCCGCCTCATCCAACTCCACCGGCTTGAACGGCGAAATCGGCGATTTGATCGCCGAAGGGGCGACGCATTTGGGCCCATAGGCATAGCGCCCCGCATTCAAAATCTGCATCGCGATCTTGCCGCCCTCTGCGTGCACGCGATCGGTCACAATCCGGTGGTTGGCAATATCGGCCTCACTATAAAGACCCGCCGCACCGGGATAGACGCCGCCCTCATCGCTCGGCGCAATGCCACCCGTCACGATCAGACCCACACCACCGCGCGCGCGCAGCCCGTAGAACTCCGCCACCGCGCCCCAATCGCCGCGCTCTTCGAGACCGGTATGCATCGACCCCATCAGCACACGGTTCTTCAACGTGGTAAATCCGAGATCGAGCGGGGCAAGTAAATGCGGGTAATCTGTCATGAAGGCCTCCCTTTGGGCGCCAAATTGCGCGCGCAGGCCGCCCCTGTCACGCACTACGCGGCGTCAGATCACACAGCACCCGTATCAACACAGTGCCGCCGGAACGCCGCCTTGAGCAATTCCAACTCCGCGCGCAGCAATTCCACCTCGGCGCGCAAATTCGCCTCATCGGGCAGATCGACCTGAACCGTGACCGTCCCGAGTGTCACGCCCGTGCCCGCGTCGCTCAGCACAAAACACTGCAACCCGTCCGTCAACCGCCCCGCAGGCAAAGGAAACCGCACCAGCCACACCTGCGCGCGCCCCGCGACAGCAGACACCTCAACCCCCTCGACAGGGTCGCCCAGATGGGTCACCTCGATCACCGGCGCCGCGTCGGGTCCGGTGAGTTCCCCCTCCCAGATGCCCGCCTGAACACGCGTTTTGACGAGTTGTGGCTCTGCCATCGCCGGTCCTCCTAAATTTCCGCCCGCGGGCGACGCGACACAAACAGATCACGCACCCCGATCCGGTTCATCTGCACGGTCGAGAAAATCAGATCGATCCACATCTTCTCGACCCGCAATTCATCGAGATTGGCATAGGCCAGATCAAACTCCGCCGACACCTCACCGCGACAGGCCGGCAGGTTGCGCACAATCTGCTCGCGGTTGGGCCCATGTTGAATGTTGAGACGCGCCGAGACGTCGCAATAGCGCTCGGCCTCGAGCACACAGTCGAGCCGGATCACATGGCGCTTGCTCACCCCCTCGACCGCATCCTCGGGCAGATCGATCGACAACGACAGGAAACTCCCGTCAAAGCGGTAGACATCGATCAACACCCCGAACGGCGCGAGATCATCTTCGCTGTTATTGCGGTTCTGGCGCAGGCTCATATCGGCCAGATTGGCATCATGAAACACCGTCGTGTCGGGCCCCAGACTGGTCTTTGAAGGCACCGCCACCAAACCGGCATTGGCCAACCGACCGCGCCACAGATCAGGGCGATGGGACCACTCGGTGAACATCGGCAATTGCATCGCGTTCGAGCCGAGCGCAGGCAATGCCAACCGCCCGTCCGCGACATGCAAAAACCGGTCGATCTGCCAGCGCTGCGCGCGTGCCTGAAGCCGCTGTTCGCGCAATTCGGTTAATGAAATCCCCTCGGCACGGCGCACCCGATCCGCCCAGCGCCGCAGCATGAGCTTATGTGCGACACCCGCAAAGAATCTGTTAAATCGCCCGTTTTTCGCTGCCACGGTTCTCGCCCTTTGCCGGTCCGGCCGACCCGTTTTGGTTGTCGGACGATAGCGACCTATCGAGCGCCTCACAACACCCCAGAACGCGCCCGGAGTCCGCCCTGTGACAACGCCCCCCGCGCGCTTAACGGTTAGAGGCGCGGATCGCGGTGGAAAACTCGGCCAACAGCCGCGCCAGAACCGCCCCCTCGACTGGTGCTGCGCGCAGCCCCGTCGCCGTCAATGTCACCAACCGCCCGTCCTGCACAAAGACCGCGCGCCAATATTCGCCCGCCAATCCCGGCACGTTGGCAGGCGCGCTGTCAGAGGCATGCACAAACACCGTCGCACCCTTTTTCTGCGTCTCCAGAACCGTCACCGTGTCGCCATTGCCCACCCGCGACAGGGCCGTGCGCCCGTTCTGCGTGGCAAAAAACGCCGCCGCGGCGCTGGGATCAAACACCGCGACATCGTCTAGCGGCTCAGAGGCGGACAAAGTCAGGATCGCAGGCACCGTCTGACCGGGCTCGACCCTGCGCCCTTCGAGCGCGTTACACTCGGCCAGCAACACGAAACTGTCCTGCAAGGCGGCGGTGTCGATGCAATAACCCTTGGGCCCTGCAACCTTGAACGCCCCGCCATAAAGCTGCGCCTGACGGGGCGCGCGCGGGGCATTGGCGCTCGCCGAGGCAACCGGCGTTTCGGGCACGAGTTGGGGAAACGCCTGACAGGCCGAAAACAGGCCGAATGCGCCCACCGACCCGACAACACGGACCAGCCGTATCAAAGTCTCTGGAGTGATTCGTGCCACGCGCGGCTCCTTCATGGGTTTGGCGCGCGCAGTTACAGGTCAATCGCCGCGCGCAGCAAGCCTTTGCCCCGCGCGTGCGCGGTGTTATGCCAGTCGCACCACGCCAGAAAGGCCCACCATGACGCCCCACCCCTATGACGCGATCCTGCAATCCGCAACGCGGCGACCGGAGTTCTGGCGGCTCGGCGTGGTCTTCGTGCTCGCCCTCGGGCTGATCGGCGCGGTCACGCCTTTGTTCTACTCGGTGGTCATGTCGCTGGCCCCCGAATTGTCGCCCTTTGCCCTGCCCAGCGACACGGTCTCCACCCGCCAAGGCGGGGTCTTCGTGGTGCTCGCCGGATTTTCCCTGCTGCTGCTCGGCTCCATCCTCACCGCGCGCCGCCTGCACGACCGCTCGCTGCGCGACATCACCGGCCCCGCCGCCCTGATGCGCGATCAAATCCGCACCACAACCAAATGGATCGCCCCCATCGTCGCCATCACCCTGATGCTGCCATGGGACGGCGAAGGCAGCCAACTCGTCGCCCAACTCCCGCTGCGCCAATGGCTGATGTGGGTGCCGTTTGCGCTCTTGGGTATCGCCGTGCAGGTCACCGCAGAGGAGGTGTTCTTTCGCGGCTACCTGCAATCGCAAATCGCGGGCGCAACGGGGTCCTACCTGTCGGGCCTCTTCGCCTCTGCCTTCGTCTTTGGCCTCCTGCACTATAACGGCACCCTGACCGGCATTGGCCTGTGGTTCACGCTCGGCTGGGCGGTGATGTTCGGCCTCGCGGCGGGCGATCTGACGGCGCGCTCGGGCACGCTCGGACCGGCCATCGTGCTGCACTTCGTCAACAACATCTCCGCCATGCTCATCGCCCCGCCCGACGGGCTGTTCTCCGCCTTCGGCCTCTACACCAGAACCGCCGACCTCTCCGACATCCTCGCCGACCCGATGATCATCGTCTTCGAGGCCGCCGTCCTCTTCGTCACATGGCTCGCCGCGCGCATCGCGATCAGGCGTTGATTGCAATTCCCGCCCCCACCCCTTAAATCCAACTGCAAAACGCAAACCCAATTGCCCCGTCCAAAGGTCCGCGCATGAACTGGATTTCGAACTACGTCCGCCCGACGATCAACTCGCTGTTTTCCAAACGCGAAACGCCGGACAACCTCTGGACCAAATGTCCCGAATGCGGCTCGATGCTGTTCCACCGCGAAGTGTCCGACAACCTCAACGTCTGCACCAGCTGCGACCACCACATGCACATCACACCGCGCGACCGCTTCAAGGCGCTGTTTGATGGCGGCGTCTTCACCGACATCGCCGTGCCCACCCCCGTGCAGGACCCGCTGCACTTCCGCGACCAGAAAAAATACCCCGACCGCCTGAAAGCCGCGCAAAAGGCGACCGGCGAAAAGGAGGCGATGCTCGTCGCCGAAGGTGACATGAACCGCACCCCCATCGTGGCCGCGGCGCAGGATTTCTCCTTCATCGGCGGCTCCATGTCGATGTATGTCGGCAACGCGTTCATCGCGGGCGTCGAACGCGCCATCGAACTCAAACGCCCCTTCGTGATGTTCTCGGCGGCTGGCGGCGCGCGCATGCAGGAAGGCATCCTGTCGCTGATGCAAATGCCGCGCACCACCGTTGCCCTGCAAATGCTCAAAGAAGCCGGCCTGCCCTATATCGTCGTGCTCACCCACCCGACCACGGGCGGCGTCACCGCGTCCTATGCCATGCTCGGTGATGTCCATATCGCCGAACCCAACGCGCTGATCTGTTTCGCAGGCCCGCGCGTCATCGAACAGACGATCCGCGAAAAACTCCCCGAAGGGTTCCAACGCGCCGAATACCTGCTCGACCACGGCATGCTCGACCGCGTCACCCACCGTCTGAAACTCAAAGACGAACTGACCGCGATCCTGCGCATGCTCACCGGCCTGCCCCCCGCTGTCGCAGGCGACCTCCCCGCCCCGCAAGACGAGGACGAGGGCGACGCGTGAGCAGCCCGCATTCCGATGTGATCCTCGATCGGCTCATGTCGCTGCACCCCAAGGTGATGGACCTCGTGCTCGACCGCGTCTGGCGCCTGCTCGACGCGCTCGGCAATCCCCAAAACGACCTCCCCCCCGTGATCCATATCGCGGGCACCAACGGCAAAGGATCCACTCAGGCGATGATCCGCGCCGGTCTGGAGGCGACGGGGGCAAAGGTCCACGCCTATACCTCGCCCCACCTCGCGCGCTTTCACGAACGCATCCGCCTCGCCGGTGACCTGATTTCCGAACCCGCGCTGCGAGACATCCTGCAGGAATGCGAAGACGCCAACGCCGGCCTGCCGATCACCTATTTCGAAATCACCACCGTCGCGGGCATCCTCGCCATGGCGCGCACGCCCGCCGATTACACCCTGCTGGAAGTCGGCCTTGGCGGACGCCTCGATGCCACCAATGTGGTCGAAAAACCCGCCCTCACAGTGATCACGCCGGTCTCCATCGACCACACCCAATACCTCGGCACGACGCTCGCCGAAATCGCGGGCGAAAAGGCGGGCATCATCAAACGCGGCGTGCCCTGCATCGTGGGCCGCCAAGAGGACGAAGGCCTCGACGTGATCGAGGCCCGCGCCGCCCGCCTCGGCGCGCCCATCCTCGCCTACGGCCAACATTGGCACGTCTGGGAGGAACGCGGCCGCCTGATCTATCAGGACGAACTCGGCCTGCGCGACCTGCCCCTTCCCACCCTCATCGGCAAACACCAGATCGACAACGCGGGCATGGCGCTCGCCGCGCTGCGCCACCTCGACGCGGGCGACGCCGCGCTGGAGGGCGCGCTCCTGAACGCCACATGGCCCGCCCGGATGCAACGCCTGCGCACCGGCCCCCTGATCGAGGCTGCAGGGAACGGCGAACTCTGGCTCGACGGCGGGCATAATCCGGCCGCGGGCCACGCCCTGTCGGAGGCGCTGACCCGCCTGCCAAACCGCCCCACGCACCTGATCTGCGGCATGCTCAACACCAAAGACATCGCCGGATACCTGCGCCCGCTCGCCCCCCACGCGCGCTCGTTTACCGCCGTGTCGATCCCCGGCGAGGCCAACACCCTGCCCGCCGAAACAACCGCCGACATGGCCAAATCGGTCGGCATGCAAACCACCATCGCGCCCGATGTCCTCACCGCCGTTCAGGAGATCGTCAAAACCGACCCCGAGGCGCGCATCCTGATTTGCGGATCGCTCTATCTGGCCGGAAATATCCTGCGCGAAAACGGCTGAGGCACCCGCGCCTCGCGAACATCCTCTGTGCATCCGCGCATCTTTGCCTGACCGTGAAATCCCGCTACCTGTGCCCCAAACACTGGAGCGCACAGACAGGACTCTGCCATGACCCTCGAATTCGGTATCGACACCTTCGGCGATGTCACCACAGACGCCAAAGGGCACGACCTCTCCCACGGCCAGGTGATCCGCAACGTGATCGAAGAGGCCAAACTCGCCGATCAGGTCGGCGTCGATGTCTTCGGCCTCGGCGAACACCACCGCGCCGATTACGCCGTCTCCGCCATCGAACCGGTGCTCGCCGCCATCGCCGCGCAAACCACGCGCATCAAACTGGCCTCCGCCGTCACCGTGCTCTCCTCGGACGATCCGATCCGCGTCTTCCAACGCTTCTCGACCCTACAGGCGATCTCGAACGGGCGCGCGGAAATCACCCTCGGGCGCGGCTCCTTCACCGAAAGCTTCCCGCTCTTCGGCCACGACCTCTCTGATTACGAAATGTTATTCGAAGAGAAATTCGACCTCTTCAACCTGCTCTCGCGCAATGAAAAGGTCAGCTGGCAGGGCCGCCACCGCGCCCCCCTCAAACAGCAAACCGTCTACCCGCGCCCCGAAACCCCGATGCCTGTCTGGATCGGCGTCGGCGGCACACCGGAATCGGTGGTGCGCGCGGCCTCCAACGACCTCTCCATGGCGCTCGCCATCATCGGCGGGCCGCCCGCGCGCTTCAAACCCTACGCCGACCTCTACCGCGAAGTGCGCGAAAAAATGGATGCCAAGCCCCTCCCCATCGGCAGCCATTCCCCCGGCCATATCGCCGCCACCGACAAAGAGGCCCGCGAGCGGTTCTTTGAGGGCTACAAAGTCATGCACCACCGCATCGGGCGCACCCGTGGCTGGCCGCCCCTGACCCGCGACGCCTTCAATCAGGAAATCGACCACGGCGCGCTCTACGTCGGCTCCCCCGAAACCGTGGCGCAAAAAATCGCGGCCACCGTGTCGGTCCTCGGCACCGAACGCTTCGATCTGAAATACTCGGCAGGCCCCGTGTCCCACGAGGTGCTGATGGACAACATCCGCCTCTACGGCCAGGAGGTCATCCCCCGCGTGCGCGAAATCCTGTCGGGAAAATAACGCCGCCGAACAGGCTCCCGACCGCTGTGTCGGGGGCCGTGTCGCTTTAAAACATGTAAAACACGTAAAACGGCCAATTCCGGTGATGTAAAACCCTGCGAACTCGCGCCACAAAGTCGTTAAAACACCTCAAACACCCCAATCGGCGTCCTGCATTTCACGTAGCCGCGATGCCGTGCGCTCGAACTCGAACGCCCCCGCCCCCTCGACATATAGCCGCTCCGGCTCATCCACAGCCGATGCGACAAGGCGCACTTTCGCCTCATAAAGCGCATCAATCAGCGTCACAAACCGCTTCGCCTCATTGAAATTATTTCGCCCGAGCCTCGGAATATCTTCCAAAATCAACAACTTAACCGCATCCGCAATGGCGAGGTAATCGGCAGGCCCATACATCTGCCCGCAGAGATCCCAAAACGTCGCCCGCGCCACACCATTGTGAAACTGCGGCAACTCCACATCACGGCCTTTGACTTTCAGCGTCAGTTTTTCACCCGAACCGCCCGTCAAATCGCGCCAGATATCACCGATCGACACCCGAACACTATCCGTAACCGGTTGAAAATAAACAGGAGTTCCCGTCAGCCGCCCTTGGCGATAATCCACGGGCGAATGCAGGTGATAGACCTCCATCCGCTCCTTGATCAGCGCGATGAAGGGCATGAAAAGTTGCCGGTTCAACCCGTCTTTGTAGAGGTCATCGGGCACACGGTTCGATGTCGCAACCACCGTCACACCGCGCTCGAACAGCCCCTCGAAAAGCCGCCCCACGATCATCGCATCGGCAATATCGGTGATCTGCATTTCATCGAAACACAACAGCCGCACATCAGACGCAACCTTGGCGATCGAGGGCTGGATCGCATCGGAAACACCGGCCTTTCGTGCCTCGTGAATGTCGCTCTGGATCTCCTGCATGAAGGCATGGAAATGCACGCGACGTGACGCTACAGGACTGTTTTCATGAAACAAATCCATGAGCATGGATTTCCCGCGCCCAACCCCGCCCCAGAGATATACCCCGCGAACCGGCGCCGGTTTTTTGAGCCCGCCGATCAGGGACAGTAACCCCGATTTGGCATTCGCACGCGCCTTCAACGCCGCGCGCACCTCGTCCAAAAGCGGCAAAACCGCCTCCTGAGCCGCATCCCCCCGCAACTCGCCAGACGCCACTTTCGCAGCATAGATATCGCGCAAACTGTCCATCCGAATCCCATAAAGCCAAGTGGATGATAAGAAAAGGTGATGGGGGGTATGCAGATCATTTGATTGACCGAACCGCGTCCTTCGCCAATTTATGGTGAAAAGGAAAACCCATGGCCGCACAACGCACCCCGCTTTTTACGCCCGTTCTCCTCGCGGGTTGCATCATCATCATCGTGAGTTTCGCGATCCGCGCCTCCTTTGGCGTGTTCCAGATTCCGATCGCTGCCGACTTCAACTGGCCGCGCGCCGAGTTCTCGCTCGCCATCGCGATCCAGAACCTTTTCTGGGGCATCGGGCAGCCGATCTTTGGCGCGCTCGCAGAACGCATTGGCGATAGAAAAGCTATTATTCTCGGGGCCTTAACCTACGCCGCCGGTCTGGTCATGTCCTCCATGGCGGTGACACCGGAGGCCCATCAGTTCTTTGAAATCTTCATCGGTTTCGGCATCGCGGGCACAGGTTTCGGGGTCATTCTGGCCGTCGTGGGCCGCGCCTCATCGGATGAAAACCGCTCCATGTCTTTGGCCATCGCCACCGCTGCGGGGTCCGGCGGTCAGGTATTCGGCGCGCCGGTTGCCGAATGGCTTTTGTCCTTCATGGACTGGCAAAACGTCTTCCTCCTCTTTGCCGCCTCGGTCATCGCCTCGCTCCTCGCACTGCCCTTGATGCGCGCGCCCGTGGCCTCCAAACCCGACATCGAAGACAGCCTTGGCATGATCCTCGGCAAGGCCTTCCGCGACCCGACTTACACATTGATTTTCCTCGGCTTTTTCTCCTGCGGCTATCAGCTCGCCTTTGTCACCGCGCATTTCCCTGCGATGGTGACAGAGATGTGCGGAGCGATTGACCCCTCGGGAACGCTGGCCTCACTGGGTGTTTCGACCACCTCCGCGCTCGGCGCGATTTCGATCTCCCTGATCGGTCTGGCCAATATCGCCGGCACCCTTCTGGCCGGCTATCTGGGCAAGCGTTATTCGAAAAAGTACCTGCTTTCAGGTATTTACCTCGGTCGCACCATCGCCGCCGCCGTCTTCATCGCCCTGCCGATCACGCCGACATCCGTGCTCATCTTCTCGGTAACAATGGGCGCGCTATGGCTGGCCACGGTGCCGCTGACCTCCGGCCTCGTCGCCTATGTCTACGGGCTGCGCTACATGGGAACGCTCTACGGGATCGTGTTCTTTTCCCACCAACTCGGCGCTTTTCTTGGCGTCTGGCTCGGTGGAAAGCTCTACGACATCTACGGCGATTACACGATCGTCTGGTGGGTTGGCGTGGGGGTCGGCGCCTTCTCCGCGATCGTCCATTTGCCGATCAAGGAAATCCCGCTCGGCAAACGCGTGGAGCGCGCACTGGCCTAGCGCGCCTGCTCTGCGCTCAACAGGCCCTCTTTGACCAGTCGGTCGGCCAAGCCATCGGGCCCTGTGAACAGATGCGTCTGCCATCCCCTATTGGCGGCCGCGTCGATGTTTTCCTGACGATCATCAGCAAACAAAAGACCCTGCGCCGCGATCCCGCAATCCGCCTCCACCATCTCGTAGATCAGGGCATGTGGTTTCACGCAGCCCATGTGCCCCGAGATATAGCGGCGGTCGAATTCGGTCAGGAACGGGTATTTCGTTTCGGCAAATTCGAAACTCTCGATCCCGAAATTCGACAGGGCAAACACCGGCACACCTTTGGCGCGCAAAGCGCGTAATATACGGACAGAATGGGGGATTTCAGGCTGAGCCATGTGGATCCATTCGTGGTACCACATGAGAATTTCGCTCTCAAAGTCCGGATAGCGCTCAGCGGCCTCTTCGATGGTTTGGCGAAACGGTGCCCCGCGATCAACGCGATCATTGATCTCGTGCAGGTCCACGCGGGCAAACATGTCCCGCCGCCGTGCCTCGCCGATGGTGGCGTCGTAGTGCCGCTCCGGCTGCCATTCGATCAGAACGTTTCCGATATCGAAAACCACCGCTTCCACGCTCATGTCACATCCCTTTTGGCTGCTTGCACGGCCCGCTCGAGCGCATCTAGGAAACGCGATCGGTCCGCTTTGGAAAACGCTTTGCCACCGCCTTGGCGAAACGGGTCGGCGGCACGTAGGTCGGCCATCAAATCGCGGGTCGCGAGGACATTGCCGATATTGGCCTCTGTGAGCGCTTCACCATTATGTTTGAGAACCCGCGCGCCCGATGCCACGACCTTGGCGGCGAGCGGGATATCTCCGGTGACCACGACATCACCCGGCCCTGCACGGTCCGCGATCCACATGTCGGCAACATCGGGGCCGTCCGGCACAAAGACCATTTCGACCAAGGGGTTGGGGGATGGGCGCAGCCCGCCGTTGCACACGAACAGGCACGGCAATTTGTGTCGCGTTGCGACCTTTTCCGCCTCGGCTTTGACCGGACAGGCATCGGCATCGACGTAGATTTTGGTCACGGAACCTCGGCTCTTTTCAGGTCAGGCACCCATCAACCGCCGCCGATAAGTGCACCCGCAGCGAATACCAGCGCGCCCCCGAACACAACCTGAAAGGCCGCCCGCATGAAGGGTGTTTCCATATACCGGTTCTGAATCCACGCAATGGCCCAGAGTTCAACGAAGACAACGACGAGGGCAGTGATGGTTGCGGTCCAGAAATCAGGAATGAGATAGGGAAGGGCGTGACCGAGCCCCCCCACTGTCGTCATGATGCCCGAGGCAAAGCCGCGCTTGAGCGGCGAACCCCGTCCTGACAATTCGCCATCATCAGACGCGGCCTCGGTGAACCCCATCGAAATGCCCGCCCCGATGGACGCAGCCAACCCGACCTGAAATGTCGTCCATGTATCCTGCGTCGCAAAGGCTGTGGCGAAGATCGGTGCCAGTGTCGACACAGACCCGTCCATCAGGCCCGCTAGCCCCGGCTGAACCCAGGTCAGGATGAATTTACGGTGCGCGGAATCATCCTCTACCGCGCGCTGTTCCTCACCCAGATGTTCGTCCATCAGGTCGCCTGCGCGTTTGTCATGGCCGGCCTCGGCAGCGGCGAGATGTCCGAGCAATTCACGCGTATCCGCGTCCGTGGTGCGCTGTGCGGCTTTCCGGTAGAACTCCTCTGCGGCACGCTCCATTGCCTGCGCTTCGGAGCGGATCCTGTCCAACCCAAGGTTCTCGATCAGCCAGACCGGATTGCGGGCGTAGAAACCGGCAACATGTTCACGCCGGATCAGCGGGATGTGGTCACCGAACCTGTCCTTGTGCAGCTTGATGAGAGCGGCGCGGTGGCCGTCTTCCTCTTTTGCCATCTCTTCAAAAACAACGGCGCTGTCTGGGTACTCGGGTCGCAGCGATGCCGCGTAGTTGCGATATATCTGCGCGTCATCTTCCTCGGAGGAAATGGCAAGCGCGATGACTTCCTGTTCGCTTAGGTCTTTGAAGCGTTTGCGGTTTGAAAATACAAAAGCCATGGCAACCTCATTTAGAATAATTCTAAGTTATGGACTCCGCAGTTGGATTTCAACGCGGGAATGTGATCGGTTTCAAGCGGGATGCGATTGCACAAGTGAACCGAACGGTTTACTTAGCCTTTGTCGATCTTTTCATTCGACAAATTCGACATCCCTGTCGTGTACTTGGCAGGCCGCAAGGCCTGCCTTTTTTCGCGCATTGTCGCACGCGGCGTAAATGATTAATATCAAACCGATCCAGGGAGTGGCGTTGTCCATCGAAACATCCAGAATTAAACGCGGGCGAAAGTTCGAGCAGGTCGTTGCAGGGGCGCGTAGCGTGTTTCTGCGCGAAGGCTTTGAAGGCGCATCCGTAGACGAGATCGCACGCGAAGCCGGCGTTTCGAAGGCGACGCTGTATAGTTATTTCCCCGATAAACGTGTCCTCTTTGTCGAGATTGCCCTGCGCGAAGCCCTCCGGCAGGCAGAGGCCTACGACGAACAGGTCGACCTGAACCTGCCACCCAATGTGTTGCTCCCGGTTGCGGGGCGAAAACTACTCGACTTCATGCTCTCGGATTTGGGGCAGGCGCTCTACAGGGTTGCGGTGGGCGAAAGCGAACGCTTTCCCGAGATCGGGCGAAAGTTTTACGAAAACGGGCCCAAACTCGTGCGCGACCGGATATCCGAATACCTGTCACAGGCGGCGGCACGTGGCGAGGTGCGCATCGATGACTTCGACCTCGCAGCCGAACAGTTTTTGGAGCTGTGCAAGGTGCGGGCGGTGACTCTATGCACGTTCCAGCCACGGGTCTCCGTTGACGCCGCCGAGCGGGATAAAATCATCCGCAATGCCGTCGACATGTTTCTGAGTCACTACGGGGTAAAATCATGAGAGCTCTGATTGGACTACTGGTGATCCTGTCACTCTCGGGCTGTGAGGAAGAGGTGGCGGATGCCGTCCCCGAAGAAAACGCCTGTGGCGCTGCGTCGATGTCGGACCTCATCGGCCGCAGCCCCGATGTTTTCGCGGCAATGATCCTGCCCGTGGGTAGTCGCATCATCTATCCGGGCATGCCGATCACGCAGGACTATCGCCCGGACCGCATCAATTTCGACATCGGTCCGGACAATCGCATTACGCGCGTGTGGTGTGGATAGTTACATCCGGTAGTCGGAATGGCATGCCTTGCAGGTGCCACCAAGCGCACCCATAGCCGCACCAATTGACGCCTGATCGGTAATCGTCGCGCCAGCCGCAGCCATTTCGAGCGCTTTGGACTTGGCAACAAAGTCTTCCCAATTGGTCCAGATTTCGGGCTTTGCCTCACTCTCCGGATCGGTTTCCTGTGCCTCGAAAAGTGCAGGCACAGCCGCTGCCTTTTGTTCAACAGCATCAAGAGCGGCATTCGCGGCGGCGGCATCGAATGCGACCGCGCCTTTGGCCATGTCTCCGAGGGTTTTGAGCGATCCCCCGATGGTTTTCATGGCGTCCATACGTGCCATGACGGCCGGATTTTCAACATCGGCCCGGGCCATGACGCCAAAGGTCGCCGAGATCACGAGTGCAGTCGCGAGAACGATTTTTTGCATAGGTGGAGATTCCCTGTTTGGATTTGCGCTGATCGAAACTCTAAGGCCTATTTGTAAGAAAAAAACTCACAATCCTGACAGACACAGGACTCGACAGCGGAAAATCGCGGCTGCTAGTAAAGAGAACATTTAGTGAACATTTGTGTGAGTCGTTCCTGTGAGCCGTCGTCGTATCCTGTCACTGTGGTTCCCGCGCATGGGGGCCGAGAGGTTGATCCGTCTGGGTCAGGCCACGGCCGATGACGCGCCTTTCGCGGTCTTGCGTGATACCGGCCAGATGCAGGTTTTGTGGTCTCTCTCCACCGCCGCCTCCCATGCCGGTCTGGTTCCCGATCAACCCCTGCGCGACGCGATGGCGATGTGCCCTAGCTTGGTCACGCGCCTGCGCTCACCGCATGCGGAGGCGGCATTTCTCATGGCGCTGCGGCGGTGGGCGGGGGTGTTTTCTCCTTGGGTGGCGGATGTGCCACCAAACGGGCTGGTGCTCGACATTACCGGCTGCGCGCATCTTTTCGGCGGGGAAGAGGGCATGGTCGCGCATATCACCGCCCAAGCTGTCTCTCTGGGTCTGAGCGTGGAGGTGGGGCTGGCCGATACGGTTGGCGCGGCCTGGGCGCTGGCCCGTTTTGCCGGTCACGAAGAGGCCCGCCTGCGTTCCGGCGACGCCATCGACCAAGAGGCCCGTGCCACACGGTCGCGTGCCGCAAAACGGCGGCATTGGGAACGGGGTGGCGCCGCACCGCGCGTTACAGCCACCGTGCAAAGCGCGCCACGGATCGCGCCCTCTGGCCAATTGCATGCCGTGCTTGCCCCTCTGCCCATCGCCGCCCTCAGGGTCGAGGACGATACGGTCACGCAACTCGCGCGCCTCGGATTGCGCCGGATCGGGGACCTCATCGGCATGCCGCGGGCCGCGCTGGCGCGCCGCTTCGGGCGCAACCTCGTGCGTCGTCTGGATCAGGCGTTGGGGCAGGAACCGGAACCGGTCTCGCCGGCACGCCCGCCCCTGAATTTCGCCGTGCGCCTCACCCTGCCCGAACCGATCGGCCTCGTTGACGACATCATCGCAGGCCTCGACCGCCTCCTGCCCGCACTGCAGGCACGCCTGAAGGAAAAGGGGCGCGGGGCACGGCGGGTGCGCCTCGATTGTCTGCGGGTGGATCAGGGCCGCGAAAGCGTGGAGGTCGGGCTGGCCCGCCCGTCCCATGATCCCGACCGGATCAAACCGCTCCTGATGCTCAAACTCGCCGATATCGACGCCGGTTTCGGGATCGACGCGATCCGTCTGGAAGCCGTCGTGACGGAGCCCGTGCATGACCAGCAGGTGCGCGGACATCTGGCCGCGACAGAAGCGGCCCAGAAAATGGCGCAGTCGGGTCATGCGGTGGATGATCTGATAGGGCGGCTCGGGACGCGGGTCGGAATGGAACGGATCACCCGCATCCAGCCCGCCGATAGCCACATCCCCGAAAAATCCACGCGACTGCTTGCCGCCGCATGGTCGCAACCATGGTCGCAGGCATGGCCCGACCCGCAGCGCCCCCGCCCGCTTTTGATCTGGCGCCCCGAACCCGTTCACGCCCCCGATCACGCGCGGATGCCGCAGACGTTCCGATTGCGCGGGCGGGACCGTCGGGTTCGAACCGCGCGCGGCCCCGAACGGCTCGCGCCGGAATGGTGGCTCGACGACCCGGATTGGCGCAGCGGTGTGCGCGACTATTGGCATGTGATCTGCGAGGACGGAGAAGCGCTCTGGCTCTACTATGCGCATGGGGGGGCGATGTCGTCGGGCTGGTTCTGCCATGGCAGTTTCGCCTGAGCCCTTCCGACAAAGAAAAAACCGAGACAGACTAGCTGCCTCGGCTTTGAGTATGAAGGGAGCGAGAAGCCCGGGGCCGCGAACTGGGTGGGGGCTGTTAAACCGCGACACCGGGCAAAGCGTTCTCGCTCTGTGAACAGTTTTGACCCCACAAGCAGGCAGAAAGAGGATCGGAAACAGCCCGATGCCGGGTCATTTCGCGGCACAAATGTGGCACGCCCCTGCGAACCCTCAGGTTTTCTTGATTTATGAGCAAATTGCGCTCAAGCTAAGCGCATGAATGTGCCAACACACACGCCTTTTACGGGACACCCCGGCGAGCAAGACAGGATTGCATTCGACCGGCACGAGCTGGGTGCGATTATGGGCGTCTATGGGAAAATGGTCGCGGCGGGCGAATGGCGCGACTACGGGCTTTCGTTTCTCAAAGATGTCGCGGTGTTTTCGGTGTTTCGCCGCACGGCTGAATTTCCACTGTACCGCATCGAAAAACGCCCGCGCCTGCGCAACCGGCAGGGCATGTATGCGGTGGTTGCGATGGATGGACAGATCCTCAAACGCGGACACGATCTACGCACGGTTCTTCGAGTGTTTGATCGCCTGCTGATCCGCGCGGTCGATTAGAGGCCCTGCGCCGACAACCTGCGGTGTGCTATGACAGCCCCGTCGCCCTGTGCGGCGATGCGGTCTATCGCACGCTGGATCGGTTCATAAGCAACCGCCATATGATGCGCATTGGCGTGGACCAGAACCTCGGCATCGACACAAATCGCCACATGCCCCGACCAGAACAACAGATCGCCACGCTCATAGGGCGCATCGGCTGCTGAGCCGAGGGTCATCTGCATATCGCTATCGCCGGGACACGGAATGGCGCAGGCCAAAAGCGACGCCTGAACCAGCCCCGAGCAATCGATGCCGAACACAGAGTTCCCGCCCCAGAGGTAGGGTGTTCCGAAAAAGAGCTGCGCAATTGTCACAGGATCGGAAAAGGGGCGTTCGATCGGGCGGATATGCGCCTTTGGCACGAATAGGCCACCGGCGACCTCCATGAATTTTCGCCGCTCATCAACGACGGTCAAGCGGCTGCCAAAAGACAGGCTAACCGTTGCTTCGGATTTGAAGTCATCACGCGGATAAAGGTGGGTCGCGCGCGCGGAGACGATATGGGTCGCGCGAGAAACTTCGCCCAAATCGGTTTCGCGCAAGTAGCCGACATATCCATCGCGCACGGCACAGCCAAAGGCCCACCCATCGCGCCGCTCCAGAACGTCAAAGCCTTCGCCAAAAAGGAGTTGGCGGTCCCTTGCGCCCTCGGGCGATGCGCGCAGATCGGCCATAGGAGCGGCCACATTGGTTCGCACAGGAACCACAACCTGTTGGCCGTCCGACGCAAAACCATCGCGAGCAACGCGGTCATTTGCAGCGGTCGTGCGGCGGTCCGTCATAGCGCCAAAAGCTCAGGCAAAGCAGCCAGCAGTGCGCGCGCGCCTTGTCCCACGCCCCCTTTTGGACGCGCAGGCGCAGCCGCAGGGTTCCAGCCGTAAATGTCAAAATGCATGTAGTTCGGCGTTTGCGTCACAAAGCGGCGCAGGAACAGGGCGGCGGTAATGCACCCCGCCATTCCGCCTGACGGGGCATTGTCGAGATCCGCAATCCCGGGTTCGATCATCTTCTCGTAGGGCTCCCAATACGGCAGCTCCCATACGGGATCGGCAACCTTTCGGGCCGCAATGATCACCGCACCCGCGTCGGAAGTCTCGGTTGCGAAAAACGGTGCGATATCGGGGCCCATCGCCACACGCGCAGCGCCTGTCAGGGTAGCAAAAGAGACCAGCATGTCAGGCTTTTCTTCATCGGCCAGCGCCAGCGCATCCGCGAGGACCAGCCGCCCTTCCGCGTCGGTGTTGTTGATCTCGACCGTCAGACCTTTGCGCGATGTCAGGATATCCTGCGGGCGGAAGGCCGATCCGGAGATCGCGTTTTCGACGGCAGGAATAAGGACACGCAACCGGATCGGCAAATCGAGCGCCATGATCATTTGCGCGAGACCGAGGACCGTTGCCGCACCCCCCATGTCCTTTTTCATCAGGCCCATCGACGCGCCCGGTTTGATGTTGAGACCACCGGTATCAAAACACACGCCTTTGCCGACCAGGGTCAAAAGCGGCCCCGCATCCCCCCAACGCATATCGATCAGCCGCGGCGTGCGTGGCGAGGCGCGGCCGACCGCGTGGATCATCGGCAGGTTCTGCGTCAGCAGGTCCTCACCCGAAACGACGGAAATACCGGCCCCGAACTGATCGGCGAGCGCCTGCGTGGCGGCCAGCAATTCGTCCGGCCCCATGTCATTCGCGGGTGTGTTGATCAGATCGCGGGTCAACGCCTCACCGGCGGCAATCGTCTCCAACCGGTGCGGATCGACACCTTCCGGCGCGATCAGACGTGCCATCGGCGTTTCCGTCCCGCGGTAGCGCGTGAATTGATAGCCCGCGAGCAACCAGCCAAGACATTGCTCCTCCAAGGCCGTGCCAGTTAGCTCCGTCTCCAAGCGAAACACACGGTCAGGCAGCTGAGCGCGCGCCGAGGCGAGCGCGAATCGCGTCCGTTTGCGCGTCGCTGCACTACCAAGCCCCGCGAGGGCACCAACAGGCCCCCCGTCACCGGGAAGGAGGCATGCCTGCCCCGCCTCCGCTTTGAAACCAACCGCTTTTACCCATGCGCCCGCCTGTTCGCCCAGGGAGGCGAGTACGTCATCGAGATCCTCGACCGCCACAGCATAAAGTGGCAGCGCGTCGGGTTGGTCGGGTGCAAAAGTCAGGGTCATTTCAACCGCCAGTTTGGGATCATTTCCCCAAACCTACGCGATACAACCCCACCTGCAAGCTCCACTTCGACCTAGATGGACGCACCCTGCATGTCCCACACTGCGAGCAGGGAGTTTTCTCCGATCCGCATCAAACGCGCGACACAAGCGGCGAGCGCTGTGCCATCGTCGTCTCGCGCGAGATCGGCCACATCTTTCGCGACACTCGAAAACGTCCGCAAACCGATTTGTTCGGAAATTGCGACCATAGATTTGGCCGCTTTGTGAAGGTCTTCGAACTGCCCCGCTTTGTGAGCCGCTTCCACTTTTGCCAGGCGTGTGGCGAGTTCTTCCATGGCCCGCGAAATCACCCCATCCGCGTTATTTGACCCCAACTGGCCGTAAAGTTGTTCCAATCGGTCACGATCAACCTCGACTTCGCCTCCAAGGCGGAGTTTTGCTACCATCATTCAATCACCCCTATTCACCGGCGCCCCACGCGCTTGTCCCGAATGTGCCCCAGAGCGTTGTAGAAAAGGTTTATCCCGAAAGGGTTTTTCGCTCGAATTCAGGGAAAACTCTCTCTACATTCGCCGCGATCTTGCAGCCGTTGCAGATGGGGAGATACCAGGAATGAAATACGCGCGCGCACTTCCGGCCTATATGGTCCAACGATACCACGGATGGAAAGCCACCACGTTTGCGGAAAACGAAGCCTGGTATGCCCGCTTGGCCAGTGAAGGCCAACGTCCCCGCGCGTTCATCATTTCGTGCTGTGACTCCCGCGTTCACGTGACGTCCATTTTTGGTGCGGATCAGGGTGAGTTCTTTATTCACCGCAACATCGCCAATCTGGTGCCACCTTTCGTGGACGACGGCGATCACCACGGTACATCCGCTGCGGTTGAATATGCTGTGACGGCACTCAAAGTGGCGCATATTGTGGTGCTCGGACACTCCAACTGCGGCGGCGTCAAAGGGTGCCATGACATGTGTTCGGGCAACGCGCCGGAGCTCGAACAGAAGTCATCCTTCGTTGGCCGGTGGATGGACATCCTACGGCCGGGTTACGAGCGGGTCCTCGACATTCCTGAAGAGGACCGCACGCGCGCGCTGGAACATGAGGCGGTTCTCGTGTCGCTCGAAAACCTGATGACGTTCCCGTTTGTGCAGGAAGCCGTCGCGGCCAACAAACTGACGTTGCACGGTCTTTGGACAAACATCGGCGATGGCGATTTGCAGCAATACGACGCTGAAACGAAAAAGTTCGTTTCGGTGTAGGTCTGCTTAGGCGGCGCGCTGATCTGCGCTCAGCTGGTAGGGTTCGTTCGCGACATTTTCCATGTCAGGCGCTGTCACGCGTGAGGACGCAGTGATCGCTGTCGAACGTACGAACATCGGTTTGGACATTCTGGTGATCAACTGACGTGCGCCCGTTCTCTCTTCACTCATGTCTTGTGGAAAGAACATCACTGCACCGGACTGGTGGTGGCTAAGGGCGATGACGCGGTTGGAGCGGGCTTTTGCAATATAGTCTGTCATTTTCATATCCTTGGTATTGAAGTGAAGGTCAGGCCGCCAAACGGGCGCCGAGGTCGGGGCGGAAATCCGGCATATCCAAATGTCCGCCGATCACGACGACATTGGACGCACGGGCTTCACGCGTCAGATTGTGGTTAGCAGCACGACCGACCGCATCAACGGAACGCACGTTCCAGTTGAGAATGATCGCGCCTTTCGTTTCGACGGATTGGCTCGCTGTTTGCAAGAGCTTGATCATGTTTCATCCTTTCGGTCCGTACCCCCGAACCCTTGAGAACATGGGAACACGGAACGAAGCGGGGACGAATATCCACATTGCTCCAATTTGAACGATCTGCGAACCGCGCCGGAGCCGGTCGCATTTTATTCAAGTATATCAAAATGCTAATCACCACCGAAGTCGCTGATTGCAAAAGTTAAAATTCTCTTCACCTCGGCAAACGCGGTTAACGGGCATGAAGACCCGTGACGGGCCGCAGGCGCCGCCGAGGCATAATTCGGGCATCAATGTGTCAATGTGGAAACAGCCCCTGCGCGCTCCGAATCATCGTCTCCAAAACGCGCATGAGTTGAGTGGGATTTCGGGTCCCCTATTGTAGGATTTGCCCCTCCGGCCACCGCAAGGTTTCCTCCAGTTCGTTCGTCCAGCTCGCGCCCGCAGCGAGGTCGAACGTCCATGCCAAGACGCCACGCTTGTCCTCGACCCCGACGGTGTCGGGCGCGGGGTTAGCGTTCCAATCGACCGAGAGGTCTTCCTGTTCGGACACAGACACACGGTCGATTACTTCGATAGGCCATGTGCGCGCGGTGAGGTTTTCCACCGAAAGGCGCACTGCGGACGTGGCTTCGGTGGCGCGCCGGATCATGCCGCGATCGCCTTCGTTCCGGTCTAGAACCACGCGATCCACTTTGATCCCATCAATCGCACCGAACGAAAGCGCCATTTCTTCGCCGTCAGCGATGGTGCCAATGCCGGTTTCACCCACCAGCGTGCCATCTCGGAACAACTGCACCTTGCCCGGGATCAGCATCTCGCCGCTGTCGTTCACAAGGTTGGCGAGCAGGAACCCCGTCGACTCGTAGAGCGGAACGGCACGCACGACCAGATCGGGATCAAACTCGATCGGCGCGAGGGCGAAATTGCTGCTCCCCTCGACGGAATAGAGCGTTGCGGGATCGGGATAGACGTAGGTTTGCGACAGCCCCTGTATGGAGAGTGTCGGTACCGCGTCAGAGGCCACGGACATTTCCATCATCGCGTCACCGGCGACGCTTTCCATGCGGGAGGCGGCTTTTGGTGCCATTGGCATCATTTCTTCGGGATCGAACACGCGGCGTATTTGCGGCCATACCTGTTGGGGTTCACTGCGGCGCAGGGGGTTGTCGGTGGCAAAGGTCAGAGCGACGTCTACCCATGGCTCGCCTGTCGTCTGGTAGGCCTGCATGTCACGCTGCACGGAAAGTGTCTCCGCTTCGGTATTGACGAACGCTTTATACGTGGGCACCCAAGATGCGTTGGGCGTCGTATAGCGGAACGTCACCGCCACCTCGCCTTCCTGAGCCACGTCGACCTCTAGAGACATGACCCACCGATCTGCACGATCGCCGGCCAGTCGCGCAAGCGCCCCCTGAGCATCGCGAAGATCATCACGCAGTTGCGCCAGCGCTTCTTCACCCTGCAGCGCGCGCACTTCGGCGGCGGCCATCACTTCGCGGGCCTCAAAGGATTGTTCGCGGATCAATTGAACGGTCGCGGCGTAGTCTTCGATCGTGGCCGTGTTGCCAGACTTCAATCGCGACAGGAATTCGAGCGTATCTGCCGCCGCTTGCGCTTCGTGGCGGTGACGGGCGACTTCCAACTCGGCGTCTCTCAATTGCGCTTCGAGAGATCTTACGCGATCTCGCGCCTCACTCGCACCTGCGTATAGATCGCTGTCGCTGACGGGTTCGAGGCGCGTCGAAACGGGTCCGAGAACGGCGCCGCTAACATGGGTTTCGACGCTGTCGATCGACACCCCCTGACGCAGGTCGTTGAATTCGATTGTATGCGTGCCTGCCGGAAGCGTCAGCGTGGCGTGCCGTTCAATCTGTGCGGATTGCGGGTAGAGGGTGACGGCGGAGACGCGGCTTTCGCCCTCGAAGGTGTCGGCGACGGCAGGCGTGGCGCAGATGATAAGGGCGGCGAACATGCGGGTTGCGGTGGGCATTGAAGACATCGGTTCCTCCGTTGTGTTGGGAGGATCAGATGATGAGCCTTCGCCCGACGCAAGGCGTTTCCGCTTCACTTTTGTGCCAATTCGCCATTCCGGCGGGAGATTGCCATGCGGTCTCTACCGGGGGCTACCGCCTTTGGAGAGGCATTGCTTTGTGTCGAGCACGTCGCGAAAGGCATCTTGATAGACACGACGCAAGTCCTCGCGTTTGTGCACAGGGATCGCACCCTGTCTTTCGTTGCGCGGCATAGCCTTTGAAATTCTATCTGCTTTTGCGCGTCGAAACCTAGATCCATACAGCTTGATCGAAACCCTGAACATCGCGGCACCCTCATAAAAAGAAACTTTCTGAGCACCGAAAAAACACATTGTGGCCACAGTTGACCTGCGTGCGAAGGCATAGTGACCGCGCCATTCGAATAGCGATCAACTCCGTGCGATTAACCTTAATAAAATCAGCTTCTTACCCGTTTTGTGGTCCTCCGCTCTCGCGCAGTTTCCGTACGGACGGGGATAGGCGAGCGACGAAAGAATGCCCTTCGCCTCACCAAAGGCGCACCACACCTATCCGATCGACTAGAATCAAAAAGGGCGCCGAACCGGCGCCCCTCCTGAAATTCTTTTGCAAATCGGTGGGCCGCTGCCCGACCCTTTAGCCTTTTTTCAAAACCCGACGTCCGAGGAGCTCCGCGATCTGCACCGCGTTGAGGGCGGCGCCTTTGCGCAGATTGTCGGACACGCACCACAGGTTGAGGCCGTTTTCCACGGTTACGTCCTGACGGATGCGCGAAATGAATGTCGCGAAATCTCCAACGCATTCGACGGGGGTGACGTAGCCACCGTCTTCCCGTTTGTCGACGACCAGAATACCTGGTGCCTGGCGAAGGATGTCGCGGGCTTCGTCTTCGTCGAGGAAGTCTTCGAATTCGATGTTGATCGATTCAGAGTGGCCGACGAACACCGGAACGCGCACGCAGGTCGCGGTCACCTTGATCGAGGAATCGATGATCTTCTTGGTCTCGGCGACCATTTTCCACTCTTCTTTAGTGTCGCCTGAGTCCATGAAAACATCGATGTGCGGGATCACGTTGAAGGCGATTTGTTTTGTGAACTTGTTCGCAGGCTTTTCCTGACCGGGGACATACATGCCCTTGGTCTGATCCCAGAGTTCATCAATGCCCTCTTTGCCCGAACCGGAAACCGACTGGTAGGTCGAGACGACAACCCGTTTGATCTTTGCGCGGTCATGGAGCGGCTTGAGCGCCACAACCATCTGCGCGGTCGAGCAGTTGGGGTTCGCGATGATGTTCTTGTTGGAATACATCGTGATCGCGTCAGGGTTCACTTCCGGCACAATCAGCGGGATTTCAGCGTCGTAACGGTAGAGCGACGAGTTATCGATCACGACACAGCCTGCGGCAGCAGCCTTGGGGGCATACTGTTTGGTGGCTTCCGACCCGACAGCAAAGAGCGCGATATCCCACCCTGAGAAGTCGAAGGTATCGAGGTCCTTGGTTTTCAGGGTCTTGTCGCCAAAACTGACTTCGGTGCCAAGAGATCTACGGCTGGCAAGCGCCACGATCTCATCAACAGGGAACTCGCGCTCGGCGAGGATGTTCAGCATTTCGCGGCCCACGTTGCCCGTAGCACCTGCGACGACGATTTTATAACCCATCAGAAGGTCTCCTTACGTGTCTCGATGACAGTGGTGGGGCATAGCGTATCCGTCCCTGATGTAAAGCCGGAATCCGTGATCGCCCTTATTTCATGGGGTGAAGTGTGAGGCGGGAGTCGGCCCCCATTCGCTGTTCCACCCACTCGCGTTCCGACCCGAAATCATGGGGCACCTGCTCTGCCGACCGTCGCCCCGACAGCGACAGGGACGAAAAGAAGTCAAAGCCATATAGGTCCACGCGCGATGCATTTGATGCGGCGGCCAGGTCGATGACCATCAATCCGGTGGTCGGGTTCGCAGGCAAGGTCGCGCGCAGGCGTTGCCAGTCATCGATGGCGTTGAGGTAGAAATCCCTGTGGCGCGCAATGCGTAGGGGCAATCGCCGCCGTTTGGGCGTCATCCACATCAAAAGGTCCGGCGCGCGCTCCTGCACAATGGCCTGCGATACAGGCGTCGACATGGCGAGCCAATCCGTGCGCTGCCCGTGTGAGGCGGCGGCGGGCATGGGCGCACTGTTGATACGGATGACGATGTCAGCGGCGTCGATGTCAGACCCCTGAGAGGTCTCGCAAAGCGCACGTGCATTGCCGACGATGGCGACGGATTTTGCCGACAGGCGCGCCAGAATGTCTTCGCGCGACAGAGAGAACCGCTCTGCGTAGCTGCTGCTCCTCTGCAGTTTCGACAGGTACCAACCGATCATGACACGGGTCCTGCATTTTGGTGCGCGAGTATTGCAAGATCGTCGAACAGCTTCGCGGCGTCCGATTGTGCCCGCGATAGGAACTGGTCGATCCGCACCTTTTCGCCGTCTGTGAACGCGCGTGTGATGTCGTCTGTGGTCAAATCCGCAACGGCGCTCGTCGGAACGATCCGGTCCGCAGTCAATCCTGCGTCTGCAAGAAGCGCTTCGATCTTGCGTGCGTTCGATGTGACGGCCACGAAGGGCGTTCCGGTTAGAAGAGACAGGCACACCGCATGAAACCGTCCGGTCAGGTGACCTTCGGCTTTTGACAGCCAGTCGAGATATTGCGCCTCATCCGCTGCCATCGCGAAGGCAGGCGGAGCCAGAGTTGCCTGCCCGTTATAGGCACAAAAGAGCGCCCACTTGGCGGGAGCAAACTCCCAAATCGGTGAGGCGAGCGTTTTCGTCGGCACGAAGGTCGCATCGAGGCGCTTGGCCGCCCCTGCCAAGGCGCGCCTCACATCGAACTTCACGCTATCCCCGACAATAATCCCGCTTCGCGCCTGCCCCATGGCCACAACCGGCGCACTGAGCGACAGGTCAGGAACCATGCGCACCGCACATCCAGAGGCCTTCGTGAGTTCATCCGCCGAAGCTTGGTCGCGCGTCGAGAGCAGATCGAACTGCGCTGCGAGCGCGCCCCAGTCGGATGGATTGTCCTGCCAGAGCGCATTGATCAGCGCGAGCTTTCCGCGGCGCGCGGGATGCGTGGCCACGTCGAGCAATCGCCTGCCCGCGTCTTTTCCATGGTGCAGCGTGCCTTCGCCATTGATAACGACGAGATCCGCATCGCCTAGAGCGTCAATAAATGCCGCGTCTTTCGCCCATTCATGGCGTGCCGCCGACCGCGCCGTCACCGTCAACCCCCGCGATTCCAGACCTTGGACCAAGAGCCGCATCACCCGCGCGCAACCATGGTGGTAGCGGGTCGAGGTGTCGTTCATGACAACGACTTTCGGGGCGGGATCACGGGTCATTGGTTGCGGCATCCATCGCGGGTCATTCGGTCAAGACTGATAGGACAGCGCGCGCGTCATTGCCAGTGCGCGCGGGAATCATCCAATCATGACCGTTGCGTGCTAAACAGGTAAATCACGCACCCAACCGCGAGCGCGATGGCAAAGAACGCGAATACGGCGCCATAACCGGCCAGGGGCGCAATGCCACCGGATGAAGCAGCCGAGAACACCTCGGCAGTCGCGATCTGGCTGAGCCCCACGCCCCCGATTGAAAAGAGATTGATGAGGGTCACGCCGCGCCCCGTCAGCTCGGGGGGCAAGAGGCTTCGCCCGTGGTTCATCACCTGCGGATAACTGGAGGCGAAAAACCCGATCGCCATAAAAAGAACGACGCTCAAAGTCAGGCTGGCGGTGCCGGCGGTTTTCCAAAGAAGGAACAACGTGACAATTCCCAGAATACCGCACCCCAGAACGATCCCCTTGCTCGACGGGATCAGACGGTCGAGCGGCCCCAACAAAAGGCTACCGGCGATCATGGCCAAAGCCATATACACCGTGGCGGTGCCAATCTGCCCTGCGTCGAGACCATATACATCCGATAGATAGCCCCCGATCCAACTACCGCGCAGCCCCGCGCCCGGTGCGTAGGATACCAATGCGATGGCGAGGATCGGATACAGAGGCCACAACCGTAGGACTGTGCCAAGGCCCGGGCTCTTTTCGTCGCTGGCCCGAGTGATGCGTGGCGGATCCTCGACAAATCGCCACAGCGCGAGAGCGACCAAACCGGTCAGACAGGCAATTGCAACCATGGTCGCGCGCCAACCAATTGCCTCCAGTGACCATGACAGCGGGGCGGCGGCGATCACATTCCCGATCGATCCCACGCCTAGCACGAGACCTGCCAAAGCACCAAAACGCGCGGGCGCTGCGAGCCGCGCAAAGATATAGAACGACGTCATCAGAACGGATGAACAGCCGATCCCAATCAGAATCATCGCGGCCAGAATACCGGCCCCCGACTGCGCCGACGCAAAGACCAAAGCCCCCCCGCCCCCGCCCGTGAACAGGAGAGCCGCCGCCGTGATCCGTGGGGAGCGGTTGTCGAGCAACCAGCCGACCGGAATTTGCATTGCCGCAAAGGCCAGGAACCACGCGCCAAGCGCGCGCGAGATCTCTTCTGCACCGACCGAAATGTCTGCCGCCAGAACCGGCGCGAACACTGCGAGACAGGCGCGGTAGAATTGGCTGAGCCCGTAGGCAAGAACGAGCCAGAAAAAGCCTTTGACCATCGTTTTCCCGAAGTTTCCGCAAAAGACACTGTGCGAATATCCGACACATTTCGGCTAGATTCGCGGGTCTAACCGGCTCAAATTAGGACCAAATCCAGCGGGGCGCGATGGTCTGATCGGCGAACTGTCGCCAATTCACCTAGAGGTGACGCGATTTAGCCACGGTTTGTCGAAATTTGGCGCGTTTTCGTGGGAGCCGAAAAAAATTGGGGTTTCCCTGCTTCGCCCTTTATGCAAAATCCGATTTGAGCTTGGCCATCCGGTCGAGTGCTTACTTCGTTTTGGAGAATCTGGTCATGAAAAAAGTTATCTACGCTGCTACGCTCGCTCTCGCGACCGTTTCCGCTGCTCACGCTGGTGGTTATTCCGAGCCCGTGATCGAAGAAATCCCTGTGATCGAAGAGTCCGGTTCTTCCGGCTCCCTCGGTGGCAACGCACTTCTTCTGCTTCTCGGCGTTGCGGCTCTCGCCGTTGCTCTGAACTCTTCTGACGACACCGCTGACGAACTCTAATATCGTCTGACGTTATAGTCTGAACGGCGGTCCTTACGGGCCGCCGTTTTCTTTTGTGCTGATGGTTAAGGGATGAAATGCCGTCTGCCGACACCGGCACGCAGGATCAGTACCGAAGGCGCTGGAACACCATCTTGCCGAGGCCGGGACCGCCCCACTGGACCGATTGGACCATCCGGCCGGATGCATCAACCCAATAGACATTGTTGAATTTCTGGCCGCCCGCGCTGCAGCTTTCGGTGACGACAGTTGCGCTCACGCGGATGTCCCCATTCGCGATGGTTTCACGCGCGCCGGGTTTGATTGTGCAAGTGCTGGGCAGGCGCGCTGTGCGGTCCAGCCCGTCCAGAAAACGGTAGGTCTTTTGCACTGTGCCCGAACCGCGACGGGCGATGATCGCAGAGGCGCCACCGTCTTCGAGGGACATCAGATCATTGCCGAACCCGCGGGTGGCGGTCAGGACCGGCCCATCGAAACTCATCGACAACTTGTCAGCCGTCACCCATGTCACGACCCCCCCATTCGTGCCGTAGACTGAAGAAATGGCGTAGGAGCCCGTTTTCTCGAACAAGACAAACTGGAGCGGAACACCGGGGATCGCTTTCAGCGTCGCGTCGATGGCGAGGCGGGGATCAGGTTGGGTCTGAGGAGCGGGTTTTTTGCCGGAAAGGCGCGCTTTGATCATTCCGCGCAGTTCACCAACGGTGTCCTTTGTGCGCTGCGCGGTTTGGTCATTGCCGCAACCGGACAGGAGCGTGGCCACCGCCATGGTGGCAAGGAGTGTGCGTATCAAACTCATCTCCAGAAGCGCCCCCAGCGATCTTCAATCTCGGCGCCCTGCGTGGCACGGATTTGTTCATAGAGGCGGCCGGACACGTTCAGGCGTGCGCCACCATCCCGTGTCAGCGACTGAAGGACGACATCGTTTTTCTCCAACGTCGGCGTGCCCACGAACCAGTCGACCGGCATCGTAATGCGGATACCTTTGTCGAACGACCCTTCGCCAAACTCATCGAATGGCACATCAGTCAGAGTTGCGTAGGCCCCTACACGGAAACCGTTATTGAATTCGCGGTCGACGGAAACGGTCGCGCCCCAGTCGCCAGCAAGGTAACGGCCCATGTCGACCTGCCCGTGGTAGCCATTGCCAAAGTCATAATAGGCGCTGACATGACCGGTGACGGTGTCGTAATCATCAAAGCCAAACAGGCTGTCAGGGTCACGCTTTGCGGCGTAGTTGACCTCTGCGCCTAGGGCGAAGCGATTCAACGGCTGCTTCCAGAGAACTTCGCCGGAAACGCCGCCATACATCCGTTCCAGATAGCCAACAGACACCCGCGAATAGAGGTTTTTGCCAGGGCGCGCGTACCAGTTTGTCGTCAGGTTTTCGAGTTGGACACGGTCGGAATAGAGCGAAGAGTCGCGGCGCACAACGGGTAGCTCCGCATCGCTCACGGCCACGCTGTTGTCGGAGATATTGCCGGTCAATTTGACCGATGCTGCACCGTTCAGTGTCAGTCCGCGCGCCAGCTCGTATTTCACCCGCGCACGCACACCCGCATCAAAGCGCACGGGGGTGTCGGGGTCGAAAAGAGAGGCCGCGAGGTAGGGGCCAACTGACCATCTCAGTTTCGGATACACTCCGTCCACCGCGACGAGGCGGTCGGATTGCAGTGACAGTGGATCGGCGAAAGTGACTGCTTCGAGCATGGTGCCGGCGGGTTCAAATTCGTAACGCTCCAGATCGCGGCGCGAAATGACCGTCGAATGGGTGGGGACGCCGTTTACAACTTCGGTGAGCACGAAGGTCTCGACCGACGGCGGGAAGGCCCGCGACATCATCCGGGACAGACGGCCCAACGCCTCGGCGCGGGCCGGATAGCGGGTGTTGCGGAACCGGACTTCTGTGCGGGTCGAAGTGAGCGACATCGCCTCGAGGACCAGACCCTCTTTTGACATCGCCTCTGCGACGCTTTTGCGGATTCCCGGCTCGTCTGTGCCGTCTTCGATCCATTTGCCAGACCATCCCAAAGGATCCGCACTCGGCGAGGGGCGCACGCGAACGGGCAGCGGGGCCTGTTCGATGCCGCCGGACACCCGTGGCTTTTTCGGGTTCAGCGTGCCGGTAATCGCGAATGCGAGTTTGGAGCCGGAAACATAGGCCGCCGTCAGATTATAACTATCGCGGATGCGGTAGTTCAGGCCGACGTTGACGGGGGAGTTGTGTTCATAAATGCCGCGATCGACTTCCTGCTCATATGCGTCCGAAGAGTATTCGGCCATCAATGTCAGTTTGTCGTTTACCGCATAGGTCAGGCCACCGAAGACCGCGACGGGGCCGCGGAACCATTGGTCGTAGTTCGGTGTGCCGCCGGTGTTAACGCTCGTGATCGCGGGACGTGTTCCAAACGACAGGCTGGTTGGATTATAGGACGCCAGACGCCCCCATCCGAGCCCGCCCGTGACGCGCAGCTTGTCCCCGATGGACTTGGTCGCGACAATGTATTCACCGCCCAGCAACCCCGTTCCGAGGAAGTCACGCAAACCGATATTCACCGCAGGGCGCCATTCGGTTTCATCGACTAGACGGTAGGCGAGGTCAAAGGAGCGATCCCAGTAAACATCGTAGTCGTCGGTGAGGTTTTTGGTGCCCGAATAGATCAAGCTGCCGGACAAACGCGGCGCAATCTGGAAGGTTAGGGAAGTCCGCACCGTTGGTCCGAAACGGATATGGGAGAGCGATAGTTCGCCGTCCGGCGCAACCTCTGCCGAAGGCATGTCGATGATGCCGGGATTGCCGTATAGCCCGTAACGCGTGCTCTCTAGGGTTTCAGGCCAGGCGGGCGATGCAACGCCGATAACGCTGCCTGCGCAGACGACTGTCCGGAGAAACGAATTCGTTTTTGTCACCGCATTGGCCCCCGTTTCGGCACATGCCGATCCCACTTAACTGCACCTTTTCTTAGGTGCTTTCCCGTCGCGCGAACAGTGTTAAGCGTTAACGGGCAGTTGTTGGGTCTTATATCCGTCAATCCGCGCGGCCACAACTTTCCTGAGCTGGGTCGCATTGGAGGAGTCGATTGCCTGCTGCACTTCCCTCAGGAAGGCCGCGACTTCGATCTGGGAAAGATAATCTTCCTCGGCGCGCAGGATTTTCGGGTGCGGCGTTGGCACGACGTTCTTTTGGTCGATCAGCAGCTCTTCGTAGAGCTTCTCGCCGGGGCGCAGACCGATCACCTTTACCTCGATGTCGCCCTCGCCTGTGGCAGGGTTTTTGACTGTCCGACCGGACAATTTGATCAACTTGTAAGCGATGTCGATGATCCGCTGTGGTTTGCCCATGTCGAGGACAAAGACATCCCCACCGGTCGCATAGGCACCCGACAACAGAACCAACCGTGCGGCTTCGTTCACCGTCATGAAGTAGCGGCACACGTCGGGGTGGGTCACGGTTAGCGGACCGCCCGCCTCCAGCTGTTTCTGGAACAGTGGCATCACAGAACCCGAAGACCCCAACACGTTTCCAAAGCGCACCATCGCGAATTTTGTCGCCTGGGTGCGGGTTTGGAGGTCCTGGATGATCAGTTCCGCCATCCGTTTGGTCGCGCCCATGATGTTTGTGGGGCGCACCGCTTTGTCCGTGGACACGAGGATGAACCGCTCAACACCGGCCGCAACAGCGGCGTCTGCGATGATCTTGGTTCCCATGACATTGTTGCGCGCGCCCTCGATCTCATTCGTCTCGATAAGGGGCACATGTTTGTAAGCGGCTGCGTGGAGGATGATCTCGACATTTTCGTCGCCGATCACCTTTTTCACGCGCGTGGCGTCCGAGACCGATCCCAGATGGGCGGAAAGCGCAACTTTGCGTTCGTCGGCCAAGGGGTTCAGTTCGTGTTCGATTTTATAGAGGTTGTACTCTGCAACGTCGAAAAGGACGATTTTGGCCGGACGGCAGGTCAGGATTTGACGACATAGTTCGGAGCCGATCGACCCGCCCGCACCCGTGACCATCACCACACGCCCAGCATAACTCTTGGCGATTTCGGGCGTGTCCAAATCGACCTTTGCGCGACCCAGAATGTCATGCGGGTCCACTGTTTTGAGCTCGGGCGTATTCGATTTCCCGGCGAGGAGTTCGGCAAACGGTGGAAGAACCTGAACTTCCATGTTGATGCGTTCGCAAATCTCGACCAATCCGTCGCGCCGTTCCTGCGCGCTTTCCGGCAATGCAATGATCAACTGCTCTAGCCCGCGACGTGCCGCTTCGATCACCAATTCGCGCGGAGGTGCCACCGGAATGCCGCCAATATCCATCCCATGCAGGAGGGGGTTGTCGTCAAAGAACATGACGGGGCGCACATCGGGCGACGTTCGAAGGGCAGAGGCCAACTGGATGCCCGTACCGCCGGCCCCGAAAATCGCAACAGGCCTGCGCGCACGGATCCGGTCACGCAACGCGCCCAGAGCCACCGTAGCAATCGCACGGGATGCCACCATAGACGTGAAGGCGAGACTGCCAAAGACAAGCGTCAACGCAATCGCGCGCGGCACATCGAGCATCAAGGCCCCGAACAGGTGGACGATCGTCAAAACGCCTGCGGCCTGCCCGATTTTGAGAACATCGCGGGAGCTGAAAACAGAGAGTTTGATCAACTGAATCCGGAAGACGAAAATGGTGATCAGGGATATCGCACCGATGAGGCACAGGAACTGCCACAGGTGCGCGCTGCCACCGAAATTCTCGAACCCGATGATCATGCCAATCGCCAAGAGGGCGGAAAGAACGACCATTGAAAAGTCCGACACGACGAGAATTGCGCGCACCAATTTGTGGGGCAGTGCGGTCAATCCATCAATGAGAACTTTGTTATACACTCAAACGGGTCCGGATTCGTGAATTCTACTTGCCTCAGCCTGCACGCCTTTGAGGTGTATGTGCATAGAAGCAATCAACCTGTGCACCAAAACGGGCAGTGATGTCCACAGGCCGCTCAAAAGTCGGCAAAAATCAGCCTCTCTTGAGTAGTTTCCGTACCGTTTGAAAGACCAAAAACAGATCAAAACAGAAACTTCTTCTAGCGGCATAGATCATGTCGAGGCGGGCTTTTCGCGGGACACAGCGACGCGCGTAGACCTCATCCGTCGTTTCGGCGTCTTTGCACGGCGCGAGCAGCATCTCTTCGTGGCGATGAAAGATCAGAGTTGCCAAACCCGTCACGCCGGGGCGGCATTTCAGAACGTCTGCGTAGAGGTCGGGAAACCGCTCGACATAGGTGCGCAAAGGGGGGCGTGGGCCGACAAACGACATGTCCCCGCGAAGAATATTCCAAAGCTGCGGTAACTCGTCGAGCCGCGTGCGGCGCAGAAAGCGCCCTGTGCGGGTAATCCGGCCCGATTTGTCGCCCCCTGAAACACCGCTGTCGGATGTTGCATGGCTCATCGTGCGGAACTTGATCAGTGAGAAGGCGATTTTGTCCGTTTTCATCCGCTCGGAGACATAGAAGACCGGCGACCCGTCGCGCAGCCATATCAAGACGCCGATGCAGGCAATCACCGGCGACAGTAAAACCATCAGCAGGAGCGATAGGGCAATATCGAAGAGTCGCTTTGAGAGGGTCATAGGGCACCTATCGTGCGCTGCCAGTCCGCCACGATCCCTTCTGCGGTCACTTCGGAAATCTCGGAGGGAACGACCTGTGCGATGCGGGCGCAATCGAGCACGATGTCCTGATGTCCCGATGCCGATTTGGGGCGGGAGGTCCATTTGATACCTGCAGCGTCGAGGATCGAATCCATGGCCACAGGGTTCGGGGCGGCAACATTCAGTAGTTTTGGAAGAGGCGATGGTACTGACGCTAGCCCCACCAAAACCCGCGCCAGATTATTTGGACCGATATAAGAGCGCCGCGGTCCGTGCCCATCGGGGAAAATGTCGAGGGTGAGAGGCGCCCCATCCGACGCGAGGGCATTGGTCAAAAGCATATCCGCACCGGCGACATTCCCGACCCGTAAACACGTAACGCCGTCTTCGCCGCTCACTGCGTGCTCCATGTCCCGTTTCGAAGCGCCATAGGCATTCACGGGCGTGAGAGGATCATCTTCGCGAAACGGCACGCCTTTTCCCGCGCCGTAAACCGCCGACGAAGATGCCAGCAAAACACGCGGAATTCCCGCAACCTTCGCGGCCAAAACCGTATTTCGCGCGAGCGATACGTGCTGCGCCATAGCGGTCGGGTCCGATTTGTCCGAGTTCTGCGAAACGCCAGCAAAACCGAAGACGACATCAAAGGCACCGAATTTGGCGACATGTTCCAACAGGGGTGCCGGATCCGAAAGATCGGGCCAAACCAGTGTATCATCGAATTCCGCGTCCGGGCGGCGAACCACCCAAACCATTTCAACTCCGTCTACCGGCGCCTGACGGAGCGCACGGTTGAGGAGACGCCCAATCCGTCCTGTCGATCCGACAAAGAGAAAGCGCCGAGACGTCATCCGGATCAGACCGCGATTTCTGCCGCAGGGCGCGACAAGTGAAGCGTTGCAGCGATATCATCTGCCGAGAAGCCGAGGGAAATTGTGAAGCTGCCCTCCTCAACCCGCCATAGCCGCGCGGAAACATCGAAAAACGCGAAATCGCGCGGTGACAGCTGAATGGTAACTGCCTTCGTCTCACCTGCCTCCAGCGCCACTTTGGCAAAGCCCTTCAGTTCCTTTGCGGGCCGCGGCACGCTCGCCTCGTCGTCGCCAAGGTAGAGTTGGATGACGGTCTTGCCGGCGCGATCCGAGGTGTTCGTCACCTTGGTGCGAACGGACAAGGTATCAGCATCCACAGTCGTCTCGGAAAGCTCGAAACTGGCGTAGGACAGACCAAATCCAAACGGGAACAGCGGCTCGATTCCTTGCGTTTGGTAGTGACGATAGCCGATGAAAACGCCCTCTTCGTAACGCACCTTGCCATCGAGTCCGGGATAGATTTCCGGGTCCTGGCTCCACGTGGGGTTGTCGCGCCAGCGGGCGGGGAATGTCTGTGGCAGGCGTCCTGCCGGTTCGGCATCGCCAAAGATCACATCAGCCACGGCGTTGCCGACCTCCTGACCGGGGTACCAGAATTGGACGAGGCCCCGCACTTTGCCGAGCCACGGCATCTCAATAGGGCCGCCGGTTTGCAGCACGACAATGGTGTTCGGGTTGGCGGCGACAACGGCGGCGACCAGATCGTTCTGGCGACCGGGCAGATCGATATCGAGCAGGTCGGACCCTTCGGTATCCCACTCGCCGGACCGGCCCACGAAGACCAGAGCTGTTTGCGCCTGTGACGCGATGCGCGCGGCTTCGGCAATGTCCTCATCGCCGAGTGGTTTGGACAGACCGACCCGGATTGCAGACAGGATCAGGTTGTCTGCGGCACGGGAGCGGAATTCGACCGTGATCTCGTGACTGCGCCCTGCCTCCAGTTCGACCTCGCCCACGACCTCGTCACACCCTTCCTCGAAGAACGTGCGCCCGCTTGTCCAATTCGTCCATGCATCCGCGACGAGTTTCCCATCAACATAGACTTTGGACAGACCCGCCGAGTGCACGCCCAGATTATGGATACCCGAGGTCGGGACGGTAAATGTGCCTGTGGCCCTCGCGGAAAATGCCGATGGATCGACCTGCGCGCCGCCAAAAGGAGGAATCCAGAAGTTGTTGATTTCGCTAACGCTTTCCGTGTGGACCGGATCACCCGATATGGTGGTGTTGTTGAAATAGGAAACGGTGAAGTCACCCGTCAGGACCGGCTCCCACCGATGGTTGGTGCAGCCTGCGGCAAAGGTAAGATTGCTCTCGCCAAGCCGCGCCTTCAGGCCGTCCAGAGGCGAGACGCGATAATGTGGGTTCAACTGCGCGGATCCGCCGCCCATGATCTGCGCGATATGCGCATTGGGGCCGATAACGGCAATCGACCCTTCTTCGGCGTTGAGCGGGAGAATACCGTCGTTTTTGAGAAGAACCGCGCAATCAGCGCCCGCACGACGGATCAGCGCACGGTGTTCGGCGCGATTGTCGGCCTTTTCCACCCACTCCGTCGTGTCATGAAGTGCGCCCGTGCGCTCCATCCAACGCAGCACGTTGAGCGCCCGCGTGCGCACGGTGTCTCGCGACACATCGCCTGCCTCCACCGCTGCCACGAGTTTTTCGCCGCGATCCCGTGTCGGCCCGGGCATTTCCAGGTCGAGACCCGCGTTCACTGTCGGCGCGGTGGAGCGTGATCCGAACCAGTCGGACATTACGATCCCGTCGTAGCCCCAATCATCGCGTAGCACCTCGCTTAGCAGCCAATGGCTCTCAGCCGTGTAGGTGCCGTTCAGTTTGTTATAGGACGACATGATCCCCCAAGTGCCGGCCTCTTTCACAGCCGATTCGAAGGGACGCAGATAGATTTCGCGCAGACTGCGTTCGTCGATTTCGGAGGACATCGTGGTGCGCTCCAACTCGGATTCGTTGCCCGCGAAGTGTTTGATCGTTGCCGCGACCTGTTTGTCCTGAAGGCCCTTGATGTAGCCAACGGCCAGATCTGCGGTCAGTTCGGGATCCTCGGAATAGCATTCGAAGTTGCGGCCATTTGTAACCGAGCGGTGGGTGTTGACCGTCGGGGCGAGCGATACATGAGCGCCCTTGGATTTTACCTCATCCGCGATCGCAGAGCCGATGTCATACGCGAGATCGGTGTCCCATGACGCGCCAATCGCGATCCCGACAGGAAACGCCGCCGCAGTGATACCCCCGATCAACGATCCGGCCCCACGTGCGCCATTTGGACCATCGGTGACACGGATCTTTGCGATCCCGAGCCGTTCGATTGCCGGAAGTGACCATAAATCTTCGCCAGACAGGATTGCTACCTGCTCTTCCAGCGTCATTTCATCCACGATGGCTTCAATGGATTTGTTGGTCATCCGATCCTCCCAAACTGACTTGGAGCGCAACCTAGCGGCGCATCCAGCGCTCAGAAAGCCCGAATTAATCGGTGTCGGATTTCCCGGTGGAACAGGTCGCGTTCAGGCGGGGATCATTTTCGCAACTTGCGACACGGCCATGGCGTAACCATCGATGCCAAAACCGGCCAGAACACCGTCTGCGCGCATCGAAACATAGGAATGGTGGCGGAAAGCTTCGCGTTTGTGAACCTGACTGATGTGGATTTCGACCACGGGCCCGTCGAAGGTATTGAGCGCATCAAGGATCGCCACAGACGTGTGGGTGAACGCCGCAGGGTTGATCACGATCCCTGACGCCGCATCACGCGCTTCGTGAATCCAGTCGATCAAATCCCCTTCGTGGTTCGACTGACAAAACACGATGTCACAGCCTGCATCCTTGGCAGCCGATGCACAGAGCGCCTCAACATCCTCGAGCGTGGCGTGACCGTAGATGTCAGGCTGCCGTTTACCCAAAAGGTTCAGGTTCGGTCCGTTCAGGATGTAGATCGTTTTGGTCATGGCAAAGTTCCTTGGTTGGCGTCACTTAACCTGATCGACCAATGTTTTGGCCAGACGAAAATCGCATACGCTCGAGGATGTTGTATTTTCGCGAAGGGGTGCGTGGACCGTTTGTCCCCGGTCCCAGAAGTGCACCGCATCAGCCACGCGCGCTCAGCGCATGAAAAAACCGCGCGACCTTGCGCGCGGTTTTCAAATCTTCTCACGGCCAGATTAGCCCAAATCGGACGGAAGCACCGCTTCGGGAATGTTCTGGTAGCTGACCGGACGCAGGAACCGGCGGATCGACATCGTTCCCACCGAGGTTGCGCCAAAGTTGGTCGATGCCGGATAGGGGCCGCCGTGCACCATAGCGTCGCAGACTTCGACGCCTGTCGGGAAACCGTTGGCGAGGATTCGACCGGCTTTGCGTTCGAGCACGGGCAACAATTTTCGCGCGGCATCGGCGTCACCTGCATCCATATGCACGGTGCAGGTCAATTGGCCCTGCAGCGATTTGGCCAACAACAGAAGTTCGTCGAAATCAGCAACTTTGACGATAAGACCGAGGGGGCCGAAAACCTCTTCGCCCAGCACTTCGTTTTCAAGCCATTCCTTACCCGTCGTAGCAAACAGATAAGGCGTGGCGTTGCGCAGATCACAGGTCGAGGTCAGCAATTCCTGCACGCCTGCGGTGCCTGCGATCCGGTCGCGACCCTGCCGGTAGGCCTGCGCGATACCGTCGGTCAGCATGGTCTGGGCCCCCATGGGGGCGAGCGCGTTCGTTGCCGCCTCGATGAATGCATCGCCGTCCTCGCCGTCGATCACGACAGAGATGCCGGGATTGGTGCAGAACTGTCCCGCCCCCATTGTGAGCGATCCCGCCCATCCCGCCGCGATTTCCGCGCCGCGCGCCTTTAGCGCGTCGGGCAGGAAGAACATCGGGTTCACCGAGCCCAGTTCACCAAAGAACGGGATTGGCTCAGGGCGCTGCGCGCAGAGATCAAAGAGGGCGCGACCTCCGCCTAGCGATCCAGTAAATCCGACCGCCTTGATCAGCGGATGTTGCACGAGGGACTGACCAACATCGCGTTTTCCGCCTTGGATGAAGGAAAAAACGCCCTTTGGCATGCCGCACTTTTCAATCGCCGCATGGACGGCCTCGGCGACGATTTCGCCGGTTCCGGGGTGGGCCGAATGGCCTTTCACGATCACCGGACATCCGGCTGCGAGCGCGGATGCGGTGTCCCCGCCCGCCGTCGAAAACGCCAACGGGAAGTTGGATGCACCAAACACCGCGACCGGCCCGATCGGGCGCTGCATCATACGAATATCGGGACGCGGCAGGGGTTGGCGATCGGGGAGCGCGCCATCGTGGCGACGGTCGAGATAGGCCCCGTCGCGAATGTGGCTCGCAAAGAGACGCAACTGACCGACAGTGCGGCCACGTTCGCCCTGCAGCCGCCCGTCGGGCAGTCCGGTTTCAGACGTGCCGATCTCGGTAATGGCATCGCCGCGCGCGTCTATTTCCTCGGCAATCGTTTCGAGGAAAACAGCGCGCTCATCTCGGCTCGTATAGCCATAGGTCCAAAACGCGTCTTCTGCCGCCTGTGCTGCCTGATCGACAAGCTCGGGCGTGCCGACTGAGAACTGGAACACGTCGCCATGTGCCGGCTCGGAAGGGAACGTGTTATCCGTCCCGATCCATTCACCTGCGACGAGGTGCTTACCGTGCGGTTTGAAAGTTGTGTTCATCTCATTTCCCCCAATTCAATTCTATCTATCCTGATACGCGTTGGGCAAAGATGGTTGCCCAAGTGCGCGCATGCAACGATTACTTTCCATGCGGAACCTGGCCAATTTCCAGCAGCCGTCCGCACGTTCGTGTCTATGTCGTAATTACCAGTCGAAATCGGAAACCGTATTGCGCTTGCCCAACGTAAGCGCGTCCGAAACATGCAGCATCGGCGCCAAATCAACGTCGGATCGACCCTGCGCCACAAGGTCGGCCATATGCGCATAAAGCGCAGGGTATTCGCCCGCCAAACCGGCCTCGTCCCCTTTCGGGACACCATCGATTTCCATCACCGCCCCGCCATTGCGCAGCGCCAGCGTGCCTGCATCCGTCACCGCCACGATGTCCCATACATCATCGCCCTGATGATCCCAATCCATCTCGGCGCTTACCTTGGCACCATGGGGATGAACAAAATCCAGACGCGCCGCGATGGGCGTGTCGCGGTTGGCGGGGAAGTCGAGGGTCGCAGAGCGCAGATGGATCGGATCGGGCAGGATTTCGGTCACGATCGAGAGCGCATTGATGCCCGGATCGAAAATGCCCATGCCGCCCGGTTCAAACACCCAGTCCTGCCCGGGATGCCATTTACGCACGTCTTCTTTCCACGTCACCGCGAAGCTATCGATGCGCTTGCCCTGCAGCCAAGCCTTGGCGGCCGGCACGAAACGCGCGGACCGGGAATGCCAGCTGGTGTAAAGGGTGAGCCCACGTGCGGCGGCCATGTTTTCCAGCGCGAAGACCTCCGACAGCGTTGCGCCGGGGGGCTTTTCGAGCATGACATGGCGACCGGCCTCTAGCGCGGCCTTTGCGTAGTCAAAGCGCGGCACCGGCGGCATACACAGGCTCACCACGTCAATGTCGGGATGCGCGTCGAGCATCTGCGCAAAGTCGGTGAAATTTGGCACGCCTTCGACTTTGTGGTGACGCGAAACCGCCGCGGCGAGTTCCCAATCGGAGCTTTGAGCGAGCGTCGGAATGTGTTGGTCAATGGCGATCTTGCCAATGCCAGCCAGTGCGATTTTTCTCTTCGCCATTAGTGACTGTCCTTTCCAACGGGCGCACCACGACATCCTTTGAGAAAGTCGAGGTCCGCCCCGGTGTCCGCGCCTTCAACATGGGTCTGGTGGAGCCATGCGTACCCCGTGGCGGCGCGTTCGTGCGTCGGTTTCCACTCTGCGAGACGTGTCGCCAGTTCTTCGTCAGAGATATCGAGATGCAGACGGCGGTTGGGCACATCCATCTCGATCACATCGCCATTGCGCACAACGGCGAGCGGCCCGCCCGCGGCCGCTTCGGGTGAGGTGTGCAGCACAACGGTGCCATAAGCCGTGCCCGACATGCGCGCATCGGAGATACGGACCATGTCAGTAATCCCTTTGCGCAGCACCTTTGGAGGCAGGCCCATGTTGCCGACCTCCGCCATCCCTGGGTACCCCTTGGGGCCGCAGTTCTTCATCACCATGATGCAGGTCTCGTCGATGTCGAGATCTTCGTCGTTGATCTTCGCTTTGTAGTCGTCGATGTCTTCGAAAACGACCGCGCGACCGCGATGGGACAGGAGGTGCTCGGAAGCCGCCGAAGGTTTCAGCACCGCTCCGTTCGGCGCGAGGTTGCCCTTCAGGACCGCGATTCCACCCTGTTTGGTGAGCGCGCTTTCGAGGGGAAGGATAACGTCCTCATTGTGGTTGATGACGTCCTTCACCTCGTCCCAGATCGAAGCGCCCGAGACGGTCAACGCGTCCTTATGCAACTGATCGCCTTCGCCGAGACGTTTGAGCACGACAGGCAAACCACCGGCGTAGAAAAACTCCTCCATCAGGTATTTTCCAGACGGCATAAGATTGACGATGGTGGCGATATCGCGCCCGCAGCGGTCCCAGTCATCCAGCGTGAAATCGATGCCCACACGACCCGCAAGCGCGAGCAGGTGGATCACCGCATTGGTCGACCCGCCGATTGCGCCATTGGCGCGCACCGCGTTCTCGAAGGCGTTTTTGGTCAGGATGTCGGATGGTTTCAGATCGTCTTTGACCATTTGCACGATGCGACGTCCCGACAATTGCGCCATCACACGGCGACGGCTGTCCACGGCGGGAATAGCCGCGTTCCCCGACATTGCCATGCCGAGCGCCTCTGCCATCGAGGCCATTGTCGATGCCGTGCCCATCGTGTTGCAGGTGCCCGTCGAGCGCGACATGGAGGCTTCGGCTTCGAGGAATTCTTCCTGTGTCATCTCGCCTGCCTTCACGGCCTCGGAGAACTTCCACAGATGCGTGCCGGAGCCAACCCGTTCGCCGCGATAGTACCCGTTCAGCATCGGGCCACCCGTCACAACGATGGAGGGCAAATCGCAGGACGCGGCCCCCATCATCAGGGACGGCGTGGTTTTATCGCACCCCACGAGAAGCACACACCCGTCGATCGGCTGCCCGCGAATGGTTTCCTCAACGGCGAGCGCGGCGAGGTTGCGAAACATCATTGCTGTCGGGCGATAGGTGTTTTCGGATGCCGAGAATACCGGCACCTCGACGGGAAAACCGCCCGCTTCCCATATGCCCGCTTTCACCTTTTCGGCGAGCTCTTTCATGTGAATCCCGTTGCACGGCGTGAGTTCGGACCACGTATTCAGAATGCCGATGATCGGGCGCCCATCGAAAAGATCGTGGGGGTAGCCCTGATTTTTCATCCAGCCACGGTGATAGATCACATCGCGCGATGTGCCTCCGTACCAAGCCTGAGACCGGAGTTCGCGTGGCCAAGCGGCCGGTTTAAAAGTCATGTTCCCGTCTCTCTGTTATCTGTGCCTTCGCGCATCAGGATTGTTGATTTCTTGGCTCGAATGCCTCGCGCACGTCTTCGATGGAACTGTCGAGAAGCTCTTCCATCAAACGTTGCGCATTGTCGGGATCCTTGGCGCGGATTGCATCTGCGACGTCGCCGTGTTGACGGATACGTTGGTCCCTAATGATTTCTGCGCCACGCCACGAGATTTCGAACACAGCCAGCATTGCCGTATGAATAAGCGCGGAGAACGCGGTGATAAACCCGTTTCCTGTGGCGGACAGAATTGCGACGTGAAAGGCATAGTCGGCCTTCACCAACGCGGCTTCGTCGGTTGTGCTGCGCTTCATTTGCGCGAAAGCATCATCAATCGCCTGCATGTCCTCGTCCGACCGGATGGACGCGGCGAGCCGGGATGCACCGGGTTCGATCATGCGGCGCAATGCGTAAAGATCGGCGGCGATCTCCTCGGCTGGCAGCGTCTGCAGGTGCCATGCAAGGACGTCTTCATCGAGCATGTTCCAATCGGCACGATTGCGCACAGAGGTCCCGACACGCGGGCGCGCATGAACCAATCCCTTTGCCGTCAGCTTGCTATAGGCCTCCCGCAGGGCCGTACGCGACACCCCGAAACGCTCTCGCATATCCACTTCGTTAGGCAAAAGAGCGCCCGCCTCGTGAACGCCACCGACGATATCGCGACCGATCTGATTGACGAGCGCAGAGGCAGGTGTGGCCTGCGCGAGGAATTGCGCGGCGTGGGCGCGCGGCGCGGTTCGTGCGCGCCGTTCAGGGGCGTCCGTTGGTCTGGAGGGCTGTGGCTTGGCTGTCATTCTGTCTCTATCTGTCATTGTCGGTTGTGATCGAAAGACCCGACAAGAAATCGGTGTAACACAATAAATGCGAAAAGGAGAATGCCACTACTGATGAGAATCCACGCGGAATTCAACGACCCGTTGAAAATGATCAGGGTCGATATCAGCCCGAGGATCATGCCACCGAAAAGCGTGCCCGCAACCATCCCGACACCCCCCGTCAAAAGGGTGCCGCCCAGAACGACAGACGCAATCGCCGACAACTCCAAAGTGGACCCCGCGAGCGGATATCCTGATTTCGTGTAGAGCGCATAGACCACCCCCGCGAGCGCGGAGTAGAGCCCGGCAACAGCATAGACCATCACCGTTGTCCGGCGCACATTCACACCCATCAATCGCGCCGACTCCTTGTCCCCGCCCAATGCGTAGACGTTGGTGCCAAAGCGTGTGAAGTGGGCGACAAAGATGCCAATGGCGAGGCTCACAAGCATGACAATAGCCGACGAGCGAAGCAGACCTTTGCCCGGCAGGCGGATTTTGATGTCCGTATAAAGGTCCGCCCATTCGTGGTTGATGGGAACCGAGTTGATGGTGACCATGAAACACGCACCGCGCAGCAGAAAGAGCCCCGCGAGCGTGATGATAAACGGCTGGATATCGAGGCCGTCGATCACCCACCCTTGGAATGCGCCGAAAGCGAACCCGAAGGCGAGCATGAGAACGGCGGTCGCCAGCGGGTTCCAACCCATGGAATCAAGGACCGCCATGGACACGCCGACAAAGCCGATCATCGACCCGATCGACAGATCGATTCCCCCCGACAAGATCACAAACGTCGCGCCAATCGCGGCAATGATGATGAACGAATTATCCGCGAGGATATTCCCCAAAACCCGTGTGGTCAGGAAGTTTTTGTACATCGCCCCGCCGATCAGAAAGATCGCGATGAACACGAATACCGTCGCATAGAACGGCAGATACTTTTTGTTGAGCAACGCGGACATCAGGCTTTTCCCCACAGTTTGGTCATCAGGCCACGGCGGGCCTTTTCGGATTGGAGGACCAGCACAAACAGAACGACCAGCGCCTTGATGATGAGGTTGTATTCAGGCGGCAGGCCAGAGATCAGAATGGACGTGGTGAGTGCCTGAATGACCAGCGCGCCAATCACGGTCATTCCGAGGTAGATACGCCCCCCCGCCAATGACCCGCCGCCAATGACAACGGCGAGGATCGCATCGAGTTCAATGTATAGAGCGACCGAAACCGGATCGGAGGTGTGCGTGTCCGCCGTCAGGATGACACCGGCCCACCCCGCCATAATGCCGCAAATGACATAGGCCACAAAGATGATCAGCTTGGCATTCACCCCCGCGAGGTTGGATGCGGCTGCGTTCCCCCCTGTTGCCTCCACGAATAGCCCCAATGCCGTTCGCCGCAGCACCAGCCAGACGACGACAAACAACACCGCAAAGACGATCAGACGCGTGGGGATATAGGCAATCGATCCCGTCGAAAGCCCCTGCAAAAGGTCGCTTTGAAAACTGGGGTTGGTGCCGCCGTAAAACAGGTTGATCAGCATCCCGATACCACGACCCGACACCATAAGAATGAGTGTCGCGATGATCGGCTGGATGCCCAAAATGGCGACCAACCCGCCATTCCACATGCCGCAAATTGCGCCCGCACCAACCGCATAGAATAGAACCACGCCATGCGGATCACCGGCCTGAATGCGCCATGCGATGATGGCGCCTGATATGGCGGCAATCGAGCCCACAGAGAGATCGATACCTTTGGTGCCAATCACTATGGCCATTCCCAGAGCGACCATGGCGGTGGGGACCGCGCGGTAGAATATGTCTATCAGGTTGCCGAACAGGCGACCTTCGACAATGCGGATATCGTAGAAGTTGGGCGAGATGATCCCGTCCACAATCAATATCAATGCGAGGGCGAGAAGCGGCCAAATCGCTCTACTTTGCAGGAGCCCGTGGAACCGCCCCGTTTTTGCATTTGTATCAGTCATCTTCCCCCGCAATCATCGTAACGATGTTGTCCCTCGTGATGTCATCTCCGGCCAATTCACCGATCTTGCGACGGTCGCGAAGCACCGCGACGCGGTCCGATGAGGCGACAACTTCGTCAATCTCGGATGACGCCACCAATAGCGCGAGACCCTCGGCACATAGCTTGCGGATCAGCGCGAGGATTTCGGCGTGTGCACCCACGTCGATCCCGCGCGTGGGTTCGTCGAGCAGCATGATTTTTGGCGCGCACGCGAGTGCGCGGGCGAGCACGACTTTCTGCTGATTGCCTCCCGACAACTGGCGCACTTGTTTTTCCGCGTCAGGTGTCGCGATGGCCAAAGCGGTGATCATTTCCTGCGCGATGCGATCCTGATCGGCGCGCGACACTTTGGCGAGCCACCCCTGTTTGGCCTGCATCGACAGGATGATGTTTTCGCGGATCGACAACTCGCCGACCAGTCCTTCGGACTTGCGGTCTTCGGGGCAGAGCACGATCCCCGCATCGAGGGACGCACGCGGGTTTGTGCCCGCAATGCCGCCGCCCTTCATCTCCAGCGTTCCTTCGTCGGAACGAATGGCCCCGTAGAGCAGTTTGACCAATTCGGTGCGCCCCGAGCCCAACAGACCCGAAAGCCCGACCGCCTCACCGGCCCGCAAATCGAGGGTGAAAGGATCGAGCACCCGCTTTTTCCCGACCCCTTTTGCCGAGAGAACGATGTCGCCGTCACTGTCGCGGCGTCTGCCGGCAAAGGCCTGTTCGACCTCTCCCAATTCACGCCCGATCATCATCGAAATCAACTCCTGACGCGGGACATCCGCGGCCATGTTCGTCGCGACCCTTTGGCCATTGCGCAACACGGTTATGCGGTCGGAAATCTCATAAACCTGATCGAGGAAGTGGGTGATGAAAACGATGGCGATGCCTTTGTCTTTCAATGCGCGAACGACATCAAAAAGGGCGGCCGTTTCGGTCGCATCGAGGGACGCGGTGGGTTCGTCCAAGACCAGAACACGTGTGTCTTCATCCAGCGCACGTGCGATGGCGACGAGTTGTTGGATCGCAACCGAATAGCTGCCAACCGCGCGTTCAAGGTCGAGCTTCATCCCGAGCCGGTCGAGTTTTTCCTGCGCTTCAATTCGGGCTTTGCGCCATGAAATGACACCAAAACGACCACCGGTTTTCTGCAACGTCAGGTTCTGTGCCACGGACATCGCGGGGATCAGGTTCACCTCCTGATACACCGTCGAAATACCGGCCAATTGCGCGTCACCTGTGGTGGCGAAATGAACCGCGCGGCCTTCGAGGTGAATGTCCCCCGCATCGCGCGGCAGAGCGCCGGTCAGCACCTTAATCAACGTGGATTTTCCCGCGCCGTTTTCCCCCAACAGTGCGTGCACCTCGCCTGGATAGATGTCGACATCAACACCGTCGAGCGCAAGAACACCTGGATAGGCCTTGCGGATACCGCGCATGGTCACGCGGGCATTTTGGGTTTCATCACTGGTCATCTTGCGCCTGTCGTTTTTGTGCCGCCAACCTCAGTCATGGCGGCATTTGTTGCCCCGCCCCGAACGGGGCAGGACAGGCGTTTGTGCGATCCAATCCGATCGGATCAGTTCGCGACGTGAAGGTCCGACGGGATCACGATCCACTTTGGTAGGTCAGTCGGGCTATCGAGATAGTCTGTGATGACCGGATAGATGAATTCGGCAACCGCTGAGCGAAGCTCAACAGACGCGTTGGCCTCACCTGCGTTCATCGCATCGACAATCGCGGGCACATAATCGACCGAGACCATGAGAACGTCTTCACCCGGCTTCAAACCGGCCTCTTTCATGGCCTGGATCGCGCCGAGTTGCATGTTGTCGTTATGCGCGAATGCGGCGCAGATACCGTCGAGGTTGTTGGTCGATTTGATAAAGGCTTCCATGACCTTTTTGCCGCCTTCGGTGGTGAAGTCACCGGACTGGGTGGCAACAATTTCCATCGCCGGGAATTGGTCGATCACGGCCTCGAAGCCGCCCTTGCGCTCAATGGCCGGCGCGGAGCCTGTGGTGCCCTGCATTTCGACGATTTTGCAGCTACCGAGCGACTCTGTGGCGAGCCACGCACCCGCGATTTTCCCTTCGAGATTAAAGTCGGCAGAGATGCGCGAGACGTAGAGCGACTTGTCTTCGACATCGACGTCACGATCGACGAGGAAAACAGGAATCTCGGCGTCCTTGGCTTCTTCGAGCACATCTTCCCATCCGGTCACAACGACCGGCGCGATGATGATGGCATCGACGCCTTGGGCGACGAACGCACGTACTGCGCGGAGTTGCTCTTCCTGTTTGCCTTGTGCGTTTGCGAACTTCAGATCGACGCCGTAGGTCGCGGCCTCATCCTGCATGTTCTTCGAGAATGCAGGACGCCAATCGCCTTCCGAGCCAACCTGACTAAATCCGATTGTCACATCGGCGAATGCCGCAGTCGACATGAGTGCGGATGCAGCCACGCCGGTGAGAATGGTGTTGAGTTTCATTATTGTAGTCCTCCCTTGGTCGTGCTCCTGGCCCCTCCCGGGCAGGGTCACGATCATTAGTAATATAATACTACTTATTAACGGGCAACAAAATGTTCCGCCGCGCCGCGGCGCGTTTGATGCGGTTCGAGGGGGAGATGAGATGGCGAAAACAAAAAAAAGGCCCCGCTAGGGACCTTTGACAATTGGTCGGAGCGAGAGGATTCGAACCTCCGGCCCCTGCCTCCCGAAGACAGTGCTCTACCAGGCTGAGCTACGCTCCGACCGTGCCGCGCGAAATAATGACACTCTCACATTTTTGCAAGAGTCGATTCCGATCATTTTAAGCGACGTAGAAACGGCGAAATGCGAAAGGAGGAGGCCGACGATGCACGCGATCGAGTCCGCAGAACGGGAGTGTTTGCGGACCTTCCCCCTTGCGCTTCGCGGAAGACGATATAGAGGCCGGAAAGGATAATAATCGACGCCCCGATCAGGGTTGGCGTGTCCACTTTTTCCCCGAAAAGCACAAAACCAAAAATGGTCGCCCAGATGATCTGAGAGTACTGCATGGGCGCGACCACGGCCGCTTCGGACGCTTTATACGCCTTGATGAGGAGGAGCCCGCCAAGGAATCCCAGCACCGAAATCGTGCCGATACCACCCACCTCGACCAATTCCATCGGACGGTAAGAGAGGGTCATCAGAGCGCCCATGATAACGAAATTCGACAGCATCGGGTAGATCATCAACACCACCGTGCGCTCTTCACGTCCGATTTTTCGCACGATGATGGACGCAGTCGCACCGACAAAGGCGCAGGTCAGAGCGGCCATATGCCCCAAGGTGAATTCCGTCGTTCCCGGTCGCAGGACAACCAACACGCCAATTAGACCCACAACAACCGCAGCCCACCGATGGACGCCAACGTGTTCTTTCAGGATTGGGATAGAGAGCAATGTAATCAGGAGCGGCGTTGCAAACAGGATCGCATAGACCTGCGCCAACGGCAGAACGGAAAAGGCATAGAAAGCCGCAATCGCATTAATCGTCGAACAGGCGGTGCGTAGAAGCGTCCACCACGGATGCACGGGGCGCAGATTGCCTTCGGTTTTGTCGCGCATCAGCATCAGAGTGATGAGCGGAAACGAGAACATCGTCGAAAAGAATACCAACTGCGCCGGTGCAAAAGACGCACCGAGAAATTTGATCACGACGTCATGGGTCGCAAAAATCCCAAAAGCGATGAGGGCGAAAAAGGCGCCGTTTAGATTCATTGCGGATATCCTTACTTTTGGGTGAGAACACGCCCCTTGGGCGCAAGGTGCAAGAATTTTTTCTTGTGGTTTGGCCACAAAGCCCCACATGTGGCGTCATGCATCGCACGTACAAATCCGCAACCTGCTGTTATTGCGGGAACAAGACTGTCCTCGATCTGGGTGGTAAGACCCGCCACGAATTGAAATGCGCGGCCTGTGCTGCGCCGCTGTCACGCATGAAAAGCCTTCGCGTTGACCATGTGGAAGACGCCTTCACCATCGGTGGCAAGAAGGGTCACAAAGCCCGTCAGCCAAAACGAAAGCCACGCCCCCACAAAAAGCGCGAACGTGGCTTTGCTTATTATCTAGGCGAATTCATCGAGGAAGTTCTCGACGTCTTCGATTAAGGCGCCCCGGCTTAAATAGTTGCCTCAAGCGCCGCGACGATGGCATCGCCCATTTGCGAAGTAGAAAGAGGCGTCACGCCATCTTCGCCCAACAGGTCAGCCGTGCGAGCACCGTCGGCGAGAACCTTTTCAATCGCATTTTCGAGGCGCGTGGCTTCGTCACCCTGATCGAACGAATAGCGCAGCGCCATCGCGAAGGAGAGCACACAGGCAATCGGGTTCGCTTTTCCCTGACCGGCGATATCGGGCGCGGATCCGTGAACCGGCTCGTAGAGCGCTTTGGGGCGACCGTTTTCCATAGGCGCACCCAGCGACGCGGATGGCAGCATACCGAGCGAGCCGGTCAGCATCGCCGCCGCATCGGACAGAAGATCGCCGAACAAGTTGTCGGTCACGATCACGTCGAACTGTTTGGGCCAACGGCAGAGCTGCATCGCGCCTGCATCCGCATACATGTGGCTCAACTCGACGTCGGCGTATTCGGCCTGATGGATCTCGGTGACAACATCGCGCCACAGGATGCCGCTTTCCATCACGTTGGCTTTTTCCATCGAGCAGACTTTATTACCGCGACGACGGGCCAGCTCAAAGGCGGAGCGGGCCACGCGGGCAATTTCGCTCTCGGTATAGCGCTGCGTGTTGACGCCGACGCGCTCGTTGCCTTCTTTGAAGATGCCGCGCGGCTCGCCGAAATAGATGCCCGAGGTCAATTCGCGCACGATCATGATGTCGAGACCGGCAACCACGTCTTTCTTCAGCGAAGAGAAATCGGCCAACGCGTCAAAACACTGCGCGGGGCGCAGGTTGGCGTAGAGATCCATTTCCTTGCGCAGGCGCAGGAGGCCGCGCTCCGGCTTTACCGAAAAGTCGAGGACGTCGTATTTGGGTCCACCAACCGCACCGAGAAGAACAGCATCGGCTTTTTGAGCCCGCGCCATCGTATCGTCGTGCAGCGGCGTGCCATGTTTGTCATAGGCCGCACCGCCCACGAGATCATGGGACACGTCGAATTTGAGACCGCGTTTGTCGCCGTACCAGTCAATGATTTTGACAACTTCGGCCATTACTTCGGGGCCGATACCGTCGCCGGGCAGAATTAGGAGGGAGGGCGTGCTCATATCGCGTCGAGTCCTTCGTGTTTCATGCGTCGACTTCGGGTAACGGACGGGGCCAATGGCGTCAAGAAACCTGCGCAAGATAGGTGGTCAGGGACTCATCCAAATGCTGCCACACCCGCGAAATTCGCGGCGTGTGTCGCAGGACTTCATGGGTGGTGAGCCAGATCGGAAGCGGCGGGATCACAAAATCCGGCAGGACCGCCTCCAGCCTGGGATCGGCGCGCGCGATCTTCTTTTGTCCAAAGCCGACGCCGCAGCCTGCGCGGACCAGTTCCCAATAGACGGTTTGATTGTCGATGCGCATCGGGAAATCTTCACGCCGCATGGCAATGCCCATTTGCGACATCGCTTTGAGCATCAGGTCACTGCGGTCAAACCCGATCAGATCATGTTGCGCGAGGTCTTCAATCCGCTGGGGGCGACCCCGCCGGTCCAAGTAATCGCGCGACGCAAATGTGCCCATCTCAACGTCACCGATATGGCGGGTGATCATGTCGAGCTGGCGCGGGCGATACATTCGCAGGGCGATATCGGCCTCGCGAAACAACAGGTTCTCTGTGCTATCGGATGGAACCAGTTCAATCTCGATGAGTGGTTCTCTACGGCGAAGCTCCGCAAGGATTGGCGGAAGGACATAATGGGACACAATGTTGGACGCCGTTATTCGAACCGTCCCCGCGAGGTCCCCCTCCTCCCCCGCGGCGGACAGGGTAAAACGTCCCGCCGCCTCCAACATGTCTCTGGCCGCTGGCAATAATTTTTGCGCAGCGGGCGTCGGCTCCATCCCCGCAGGTTGGCGTGAAAACAATGTCACGCCGAGGTCTGATTCCAACGCATGGATATGGCGACCCACGGTCGGCTGGCTCATCGCGAGGTTTCGCGCCGCGCCTGACAGGGATCCTGCATCTGCCACGGCCACAAAGACGCGGACCAAAGACCAGTCGAGTTTATGGGGCGAGCAATCCATTCAATTATGAATATCATACCTCCAAAATGAGGCAATTATATTTCACATGCGTATATCATATCTCTTCCGGAAAGAGCACTTTCAGATAGGGAATACGACCATGATACAAACCGTTTTAATCCTCGGAGCCTCCGGAAAAATTGGCCGCCACGCACGCCGCGCATTCGAGAAGGCGGGTTGGGACGTGCGTCTCTATGACCGTGAACGGGGCGATATGACATCGCAAGCGAAAGGGGCGGATGTGATCGTGAACGGCCTTAATCCGAAGAACTACCACAACTGGGACCAACTGATCCCCGAAATCACCAACGACACCATTGCTGCCGCCAAAGCGGCGGGGGCCACGGTTATCCTGCCCGGAAACGTCTATGTCTTTGGCGCGCAACCCGGCATCTGGATAGAAGAGACGCCGCACAAACCCTCCGCGCGAAAGGGTCATATCCGCGAAACCTGCGAAGCCGCCTACCGTGCGTCTGGCGTTCAAACCATAGTGCTGCGCGCGGGCGATTTTATCAGTGGCGAAGCAGGCGATGATGATGCCATGGGGCTTTTCTATCTACGAGACATTGCGAACGGTAATATTACCCGACCCTCGGCGCCGGACACGATGCATGCCTTCTGCTATCTCCCCGACTGGGCCGAGGCGGCACGACGCCTCGCCGAGAAACGCGCGGAGTTACCGGCCTTTACGGACGTGAACCTAGGTGGAGCGAATTTCACGGTGTCGGAAATCCAGTCCGTGCTCGAAAGTGAACTGGGCAGACCGCTCAAACTGAAACCATTCCCATGGTGGGTGATGCGCGTGCTCTCTCCGTTCTGGGAGCTTGCCCGCGAGCTGAGCGAAATGCGCTACCTCTATGACACGCCGCACGCGCTCTCGAACGACAAACTTCGCGCGCTGTTGCCCGATTTCGAATTCACGGACGAGCGAACCGTGATCCTATCCGCCCTACCGCGCGAGGTCCGTCCAAACAATCGCATGACGAAAACGCACCTCTCCCTCTCCTGAGGGGCTCCACATAAGGCCCGCATCCAGGACGGACAGGGACGCGGCGGGCAGCACATATGACACGCGCAGGTTGCCCGGCATCGGGTCTGACCAATCCGCGGTATCTAGGGTCGGATCACCCCTGTGTTCGGGGTTCGGTTCGGGCATATCGCGAACTGCCGCAGGCATGGGATCCTGGAGGCGCGGATCGGCGAGCAGTTCACGGATCGCGTCATGTTGGCCATCACCATCCAACGGGTCGAGGTTTGCGTTGCCGACAACAACAACCTCACCCGCTGGCGCGGGTCCGAGATCGCCAGACATATAGGCGCGCCACAGGGCAATTTCGTCCGCGTTGCGCCGGCCGTTTCGATCCTCGTCTCCGTCGAAAACCGGCGCCGAGGCGGCAAAGGCGAGAACGTGCAATGGCGCCCCTTGCCATGTCACAGCGACATCCCAATGACCCGCCGTGGACAGTCGAAGGATGTCCAAATCGCCCGCGTCGAAAAAACCTTCAGGGATCGTGGCCTGCGCGAAGTCTTTCCAAAGCAGGTCGTCAAAATGGCGGCTCGCGTCGACATCGACGGGCAAATTTGACAGGAGCACCATCCCGCGCTGGCCCGTGAAATCTCCATAGGCCTGCGCATCTTCGGGCTCACCAAGGCGTCCGTCTTTATCCAGATCCCGCCCCGTTGCCGCACCGCTATTTGCGATCCTCGAATAGACATGATCGAACCCTGCAGCCTGCGCGAATGCCGCGGCCGTTAGCCCGTCATAATCGGTGTCAAAACCGGTCAGGAGCAAAATGTCAGGTGCCGCGGCTTCGATCATCTCGAGTGCTGCAACCACATCGGGCACATCGCCTTTGCGGATGTCACGCAACAACACACCCGGTCCGTCGCGAGAGAGTTCAACATGCCAGGTTGCGACACGCAGGTAGTCCTGCGCGAGGGCTGGGGCGAGTTGGGCAATGAAAAGCAGCGCTGTCGCAGCGATCAGGCGACGAGGTGTTCGATGTCCGCGCTGGCGTAGGTTTGACGACGACGGTTCTCGATCATGTCGGCGACCCGTCCCATGGCAATGCCGCGCATAAAGAGAGAAGATGGCAGAAATGCCCATGCGGCGACGGTCCAGATCAGGGAATGGTGGTTTTCCGTATGCACCCCACCAAAGAGGTTCGACGCCGACTGTATCACAGCGGGCATCAAAAACGGCAACAGGAAGCCGATCACGATATTGACCCGTGCGTCACGACGCAGGCGGCTCACAACATCCCCACCAGCGGTAGGGTCGAATGTCGGCAAGTTGACCCAGACGTTGAACGATCCGTGCTTTGACGGCCAATGACCGACGCGTAGCGCGACCAAAAACACACAGAGCGAAACGAGCGAAATCAGATAGCTCATGCCGGCCGCGACGCGCACCAGATTTACCTGATGCTGTGGGGTTTCCGGCGGCAGTGACAGGACAACGAGGCGAACGGGCGAATACGGGAAGTCCAACGCATAGCCGATCAGGGCACCCACGGCTGTGACAAATTCGGAGATAATGGTCGGATGCGCAATGCCACGACATATGATCGTCAGCAGCAATACGGTGACAAAGAGCGAAGCAAAACGCACACGGTTAAACGGTGGCGCATCGCGGAATTCGATGAGTCCGGGATAGGCGGAGACGTATTCGAAAAATGTCAGAGCGGCAGCAAAGAGCGCAATAAGGGCTACGACCTGCTCGGAATCCGAAGAGACCGTATTCAACATGATGGCCGGCGTTGCGATCATGACGACCACCAAAGCCGCACGCGCAAGCGCTCCTAGAATGCGGTTAAGCACTGCCCAAGTTCCCTCAAACTGGTCGGTCGCGATACGATGCCGCGCCCTTTTCCCGTTTTGATCTCGCCAAATATGACGATATGCCTCAATCTTGCCCAATTTCTGCCTTCTTTCACCAAGTTCAGCAAGGAACGGTTAAGGTTAACCGCCGAAATTGGGCGCTTTCGTGAACAAACCGGTGCGATTTTGCATCATTGTTCGTCATCCGTAGTGCTGAGCGCACGTTCAGCCACCATATGTTGAGTAAAAGCCGAAAATTAAGGCACCATGCGAAAAATGCACAGGCTTTGACACAGCGCATGGTTCTTCGCATCCGAAGCGCTTTTAACAGGGTCAAACCAGTGCAATTACACAGGAGGACGTGATGCATCTCGCCATTTCCGTCGACGAAGCAGTTGCCATGATACCGGACGGCGCCTCGGTGATGCTTTCGGGCTTTATGGGCGTTGGTACGCCAGATGGCATTGTCCACGCGCTCGCTGAATCCGGCAAAAAGGATCTCACCCTGATCTCGAACGATACAGCGCGTGATACGACCGGTCCCGGGCCCCTATTCGCCGCCAAATGCGTGCGCAAACTGATTTGTAGCCATATGGGCCTGAACACCATCGTGCAGGCTCAATATGCCTCCGGCGAACTGGAGGTTGAGTTGGTCCCACAGGGGAGTTTCGTCGAACGCATTCGCGCAGCCGGTGTCGGATTGGGCGGGATACTGACGCCGACGGGGGTCGGTACGAGGATCGCCGAGGGCAAAAAGATCATCAACGTTCAGGGTCGCGACTACCTGCTCGAAGAACCGCTCAGCGCTGATTTTGCCCTGATCGCCGCGCGCACCTGCGACTATGCAGGCAACCTCGCCTATATGCTGACGGCGACTAATTTTAACCCGATCATGGCGCTTTCCGGTCGAACGGTGATCTGTGAACCCGAAGAGATCGTGCCCGTTGGCATGCTATCGCCTGATGCGATCAAGACGCCGGGCGTTCTCGTCGATCACGTGATCAAAAAAGCGGCTTGAAGGAGGCAGTCTCATGGACCCCAAAGAACTCATCGCACGCCGCGTCGCGCAGGAAATCGAACCGCGCACGTTGGTTAACCTCGGCATCGGTATTCCCACGCTGGTTTCCGACTATCTCGACGAATCCCTTGGCGTATTCTTTCAGGCCGAAAACGGTGCCGTCGGCATGGGTCACCGCCCGCCTGAGGGCATGACAGACCGACATCTCACCGACGCGGGCGGACGGTTCGTATCCTTCGTTCCGGGCGCATCGACCATCGACTCCGCGTTTTCGTTTGGCCTGATCCGTGGCGGGCACCTTGACCTCACGGTTCTCGGCGCGCTGCAGGTTGATGAAAAAGGGCATCTGGCCAACTGGATGATCCCCGGCCATTACACACCGGGAATGGGTGGGGCGATGGATCTCGTTACCGGGGCGAAGAAGGTCATCATCGCCATGCAACACACCGCCAAAGGCGAACCCAAAATCGTGCCTGAGTGCACATTGCCCCTGACGTCGCAGCGACGGATCGACCTGATCGTGACAGAAATGGCCGTGATCCGACCACAAGAAGACGGGCTGCACCTGCTCGAACGCGCGCCCGGCGTGACGGTTGAGATGATCGAGGCCGCGACCACTGCCCGTCTCATACATTCAAGAAATGTACCGGAAATGGAATTCGGCAAGGTTGCCGCCTGACCGGGCCGGAAACGAAAAACGGCGACCCTTGGGCCGCCGTTTTCGCATCTCATAAAAGAGCAATCAAACCCAAGGACGCGCCTGAGACATCTGCGCTTCATAGGCATCAATCGAGGGTGCCTTTTCCATGGTCAGGCCGATATCGTCGAGACCGTTCATCAGGCACTGCTTCTTGAACGAATCGACTTCAAACGGAAACTCCTGCCCGTCCGATGTCGTCACGACCTGATTTTCCAGATCGATCGTCATGCGCGCATTCGCACCTTTTTCCGCATCAGCCATGAGAACGTCCATAACGTCCTGTGGCATCACGATCGGCAGGATGCCGTTTTTAAAGCTGTTGTTGTAAAAGATGTCGGCAAAGGAGGTCGAAAGGATCGCCTTGATCCCGAAATCCGCCAGCGCCCACGGCGCGTGTTCGCGCGACGAACCACAACCAAAGTTGTCGCCAGCCACAAGAATCTGCGCTTCACGATACTGGGGTTTGTTGAGCACGAAATCGGCGATCTCGTTGCCCTGACGGTCATAGCGCATCTCGTCAAACAGGTTCACGCCGAGGCCCGAACGTTTGATCGTTTTGAGGAACACTTTCGGAATGATCATGTCAGTGTCGATATTGACGAGCGGCATGGGCGCCGCGATGCCGGTCAGTTTTTCAAACTTTTCCATTTTTGAACCTTGCTTTTAAGACTGGATTTGACCCTGGCGGGCCAGCTTAATTGGATCGGGTCGCGCACGGCGGCTGATGCCGCGGCCGCGTTGATTTTCAGAGCGGGCAGGAAATCGTCGTTGAACCAGTGTTCAAGATCATCCCCGTCCATAACGTGGCGGACGAAGTCGTCGAGCAAGCCAAGCTCTTTGAGCCGCGCCGCCACATTGTGACCTCCATCGGGAACCGACAGGACGGTTAGGTTTTTCCGCTGCGGGAGCAAAGCGACATGGCGCAGGTCGAGCGCATCGTCACCGACGACGACCGCGTAATCGGTGCGATCAACCAGATGCTGTGCAACTGACGGGAACTGCCAGTCGCGAATGGCACCCCGATAGTCCGACCAACGGGTTTCCCATGGAACGATATCCGGATGGACACTGATCTGCGGAACGATGGCCGTTGCGCGTCTCACATCGAAAAACGCCGGCGCGAGAAGCGATAGAAAGCCACCCATGGAGTTGCCAAGCGTATCGACAGACTGATCCCCGATATAGGGCGCCAGCACATCGGCCAATGCGTCAAAATCGAGCGCATTGCCCCAGCTACGATTCAGATCACTGATGAAAAACATCTGGTCGTAGCCCTGACCTGCCTTAAAGAACTCCGGTTTTTGCACATCAATGCCATTCAGCGCATGACCAACCCCAGTGAAAGACAGCAGAGTCCGGCCCGTACGCGCCTTTCCGGAGCGCATAAGCGAGACTCTGATCTGTTCGTCAGAGTGGATGACTTCCGGTTCTCTCATGCCTGATGCCTGTCGCCGTAATCCCCGCACGGCACATGTGTTCTCCGACATGACCGGACTGGGCCGGACCAGATCGGATGGACATATGCGCCGTTCCGGGTCATCGGATCAGGCGACCTCACCCATCAGTTCACGCACATCGGTCAGATGTCCGGTGAGCGCAGCGGCGGCAGCCATGGCGGGGGACACGAGGTGCGTGCGCCCTTTATAGCCCTGACGGCCTTCGAAGTTGCGGTTCGACGTCGAGGCACACCGCTCACCTTCGGCGAGTTGGTCGGGGTTCATGGCAAGGCACATGGAACAACCCGCGAGGCGCCATTCGAAACCGGCGTCCTTGAAGATATCGGCAAGACCCTCTTCCTCGGCTTGAGCGCGCACAAGCCCCGAACCGGGTACGACCATCGCGCGCATCCCGTCTTTGATCTTCTTACCTTTGAGGATCGCAGCGGCGGCACGCAGGTCTTCGATCCGGCCGTTGGTGCAGGAGCCGATAAAGACGGTGTCGATCTGGATATCGGTGAGTTTCTGACCCGGTGTGAGGCCCATGTAATCGAGCGAGCGTTTTGCCGCGTCGACCTTGCCGCCTTTGAAATCAGAGGGGCTCGGGACATACGCGGTGATCGGCAACACGTCTTCGGGCGAGGTGCCCCATGTGACAACCGGCTCGATCTCTTCGGCTTTCAGAGTGACGACTTTGTCGAAATGTGCGCCTTCGTCGGTGTAGAGCGTTTTCCACCATGCCAGCGCGGCTTCCCACTGTGCGCCTTTTGGCGCGTGCGGGCGGCCTTTCACATATTCGAAGGTGGTCTCGTCAGGCGCGATGAGGCCTGCGCGTGCGCCGCCTTCGATGGCCATGTTGCAGATGGTCATGCGACCTTCCATGGACAGAGCGCGGATCGCTTCGCCACAGTACTCGATGACATAGCCCGTGCCGCCGGCAGTACCGGTTGCGCCGATGACGGCCAGAGTGATGTCTTTCGCGGTCACACCGGGACGCAGTTTGCCGGTGATTTCGACCTTCATGTTCTTGGACTTCTTCTGGATCAGCGTTTGCGTGGCCAAAACATGTTCGACCTCCGAGGTGCCGATCCCGTGGGCGAGCGCACCAAAGGCACCGTGTGTCGCGGTGTGGCTGTCACCACAAACGACGGTCATGCCGGGAAGGGTCCAACCCTGCTCGGGACCCACGATGTGCACGATACCCTGACGGATGTCGGACACGGGGTAATAGTTGATGCCGAAATCCTTCGCGTTCTTGTCGAGCGCTTCGACCTGAATACGGCTGTCTTCGGTCATGGTCGCAGCATTCGCGCGATCCAGCGTGGTGGGCACGTTGTGATCGGGCACGGCGATGGTTTTTTCCGGCGCGCGCACTTTGCGACCGGTCATGCGCAGTCCTTCGAAGGCCTGCGGCGAGGTCACTTCGTGAACGAGGTGGCGGTCAATATAGAGCAGGCAGGTGCCGTCGTCGGCCTCGTGGGCAACATGGGCATCCCAGATTTTGTCATAGATTGTCTTCGGGGCGGTCATTTCGCTCTCCGTAAAATTTTAGGTATTTCAACAGTCACGTCGGCAGGCGCAGGCCATGCCAAATAGGTCTCAGCCCCGAAGTCGGGCGAGAAGAGTCAAAGACGCACCAAAGAACCGCCAAGGCAGGCGGGCGCGGTCGTCCATATCAAACACACGTGTCATGGTGCTCCGTTTACGCCTGATTGCGCATGGTATCAAGATCGCTCGGCGTGGCGCGCCGGTTTGAACCCCGTAAAATGCTGACCCAATTTGGCGATTCAGGCCAGACGTATTCGTTTTCACGCGAATATGTATTGGCGCGCGGGAGCGATACTGCGATCCCGCGGCGGATGCTATTTGGCCGTCACATGTTGCGTCGCGCGCATCCCGCAGGCATGATTCGCACAGTTTCGAGGGGGGCGACGTTTGGATCCGGTACAGTTTTCGGACTTGTTGACACAAACCGGCGATGAAGCGGTCGGCTTTCTGACCGGCCTGCTTCGGCGTTGGAACCTCTATCAAATCGGGCTCATGCTTGCGGCATTTGCCGCGGCACGTCTCCTCGGGAAACTGGCCAGTGCGCGTTTTCGCACGTGGGTCCGTTCGAAAGAGGGGTGGTCAAAGCTCCAACTGCGCTGGTTGCTCGCCGTTGAGAAACGCATGTGGCTGGTCATCTGGGCCCTGATCCTGTGGGGCATTTACCTCGTCATGCAGGAGGTGACCTGGCCGTCGCGCTCCTACCTGATCCGCATTGTCGCGGAAATCGCCTCCGCATGGGTATTCGTCAGCTTCGCGGTGCAACTGGTGCGCAATCCGTTTTTGCGGCGGATCGTGCGGTGGAGCTTGTGGATATACGTGACGATTCTCCTCCTCGGCGCTCAGGATCGAACGATGGCCGTCCTCGACACATTCGCGGTGGAATTCGGCGACTTCCGTCTTTCGCTTTTGGCCATCCTAAAAGCACTCGTCGTCACGGCACTCCTGTTCTCGTTTGCGCGCATCGTCGCCACACAGACATCGTCGCGCATCAAAGAGAACGAAGACATCTCACCCTCGATGCGCGTGCTCCTCGTCAAAGTCCTGCAAATTACGCTCTATGCAGCCGCCTTCTTCATAGGTCTCAAAGCCGTGGGGTTCGACCTTACGGGTCTCGCCGTGCTGTCGGGTGCGATCGGTGTGGGTCTCGGTTTTGGCCTTCAGAAAGTGGTGTCCAACCTCGTCTCGGGGGTCATCATCCTCCTCGACAAATCCATCAAACCCGGCGACGTGATCTCGCTTGGCGACACCTTTGGATGGATCAATACGCTGGGCGCGCGCTATGCGTCGGTCGTTACACGCGACGGCAAAGAATACCTGATCCCGAACGAAGACCTCATCACGGGGCAGGTGGTGAACTGGTCGCACTCCAACGATTTTGTGCGCCTCGATATCTTCTTTGGAACGTCTTATGACAACGATCCCCACGAGGTGCGCCGCCTTGCGGTGGCCGCCGCCGCGAGCGTCGAACGCGTGCTCCATACCCACTCGCCCGTTTGTCACATAGTCGGCTTTGGCGATAGCAGCGTGGACTACATCCTGAGGTTCTGGATTACCGATCCGACCGGCGGTCTCACCAACATTCGCGGCAACGTCTACCTCGCCCTTTGGGACGCGTTCAAGGAGCACGGCATCTCGATTCCCTACCCGCAACGTGAGGTCCGCGTGTTGGACGGCCCCGCTTTGGCGGCCACGCCCCCAGAGTAGGAATATTCGCGGCATTTTAATTAAATCGTCGGCGTGCGGCGCACATTGCGTGACCTGGCACCGGCGAAATCCGTTGCGCTATAGGCAAACCTTCGCCGCCTGCGCATGTTCTGTGCGCGAATTTACGGGTTTTGGGCGGTCGCAATGTGCCCTATAGGTCCCTGCGCGCCGAGATTATCCCTCTGGCGTTGAGATTTCACATTCGCAGTGCTACATTTGCACTACGCCCAGCGTCGGGGCGATGACCGGCGTGCAACCCAGGAGGACGATGTCCTGTCATACGCACAGTCTGCGGCCAATGGCGCCGCTGCATCGGAGCCGCTCATGAGTGGAGCAGTGACCGAACGGCACGAAGGCCAGCAATTGCTGGATTTCATCACTCACACCCTCGACCAGGACAAAGCGGAAGATATTGTCTCCATTGATTTGCGAGGCAAATCGGAGATCGCTGATTTTCTGGTGGTTTGTTCCGGTCGTTCAACCCGTCAGGTTTCGGCTATGGCGAGCAAACTGTCAGACGTCCTCAAACATGAGCGCGATATCCTGACCCGCGACGAAGGCCGCGATCAGGGTGATTGGGTCTTGATTGATGCAGGTGATGTGATCGTTCACATCTTCCGCCCCGAGGTCCGCGATTTCTACCAGTTGGAGAAAATGTGGATGTCCCCGGATGAAGCAAAGGCCGATCTGCAGCGGAAAGCGCCGACGGACTGATGCGCGTCCAAATATGCGCTGTGGGCCGCCTGCGAAGCGGCCCTGAAGCGGCGCTGATTGACGACTACCAAACGCGGTTTGAGCGAACAGGGCGTGCCCTATCGCTCGGCCCGCTCGACATCCGCGAAGTGGATGACCGTAAAGGTGGCGGCATGTCCGCAGAGGCCGACCTTCTCGAACGCGCGATACCGACCGGCGCCTTCGTGGTCGCACTCGACGAGCGCGGAAAACTCCTTTCCTCCCCCGATTTCGCGAACCACATCGCCAAATGGCGCGATGACGGGCGATCCGATCTGTCCTTTGTGATTGGCGGGGCGGACGGAATCGATCCGTCCCTGCGTGCCAAGGCGGATTTTTCGATCTCCTTTGGAAAGATGGTTTGGCCCCACATGATGGTGCGCGCCATGCTGTGCGAACAACTCTACCGCGCCAGTTCCATCCTCGCAGGCGGCCCGTATCACAGGGCATAGCGCCCAAGTTTTTTGCTCCTACACAACAGGAACGGTTCACCCTGCCGCGCGCAGGCGGTAGAAGGGGCCAACATTAGCCGTAGGAGGCAACCATGGCCGCACCGAAACCTGTCGTGCTCTGTATTCTGGATGGTTGGGGCATCGGGCCAACGCCCGAGGGCAATGCGCCCGTTCTGGCCAACACGCCGACCTATGATCGCCTCATCGCGACTTGTCCCAATAGCGCGCTCACCACTTTTGGACCCGATGTGGGCCTGCCGACAGGGCAGATGGGCAACTCCGAAGTCGGCCATACAAACATCGGTGCCGGTCGCATCGTTGCCATGGACCTCGGCCAGATCGATCTCGCGATTGAGGATGGTAGCTTTTTTGATAACCAAGAGATCAACGCCTTCGCCGAAACGGTGAAAGCGGCCGGTGGCACTGCGCATCTGATGGGCGTGATTTCCGACGGTGGGGTGCACGGTCACATCGAACACACGCTCGCGGCGGCTAAACTGGTCAGCGATCACGGCGTGCCCGTGGTGGTCCACGCGATAACCGACGGACGCGATGTCGCCCCGAAATCCGCAGACCGGTTTATTCCTGATCTCGTCGCACGCCTCCCGAAAGGCGCAACTGTCGGCACCGTCATTGGTCGCTATTTCGCGTTGGATCGTGACAATCGTTGGGAACGCGTGTCGCAGGCCTATAACGCCATGATCAAAGCGCAAGGCATGGAAACCGCGCCCACCGCCGAAGCGGCCGTGACGGCGGCATATGCCCGCGGCGAAAACGACGAGTTCATCCAAGCCACGGTGATAGACGGGTTTGGTGGCGTGAAAGATGGCGACGGCGTCTTCTGTTTGAATTTCCGCGCCGACCGCGCCCGTGAAATCCTGCGCGCCATAGGCGAGCCGGGGTTTGATGAATTCGACACTGGTGTGCGTCCGCAACTCAGCGCGCTTCTCGGAATGGTCGAATACTCCGTCCAGCACAGCGAATATATGAAGGCCGCCTACCCCAAGCGCGACATCGTCAATACGCTCGGCTCGTGGGTGGCTCAACACGGCCTGCGTCAGTTCCGCCTCGCGGAGACGGAAAAGTACCCGCATGTGACCTTCTTCCTGAACGGCGGCAAAGAAACGCCCGAGGTCGGCGAAGACCGGTTCATGCCGCAGAGTCCGAAGGTTGCGACATATGACCTCCAACCAGAAATGAGCGCGCCCGAAGTGACGGCGAAATTCGTAGAGGCGATTGGCGCAGGCTATGACCTGATCGTAACCAACTACGCCAACCCCGACATGGTCGGCCATACCGGTGACCTCGCTGCTGCCATCGCGGCCTGCGAGGCGGTGGATAAAGGTCTCGGCGACGTTGTGACCGCCCTTGCAGCCGCCGGTGGCGCCATGGTGGTCATCGCCGACCACGGCAACTGCGAAACCATGATCGACCCCGTCACAGGCGGGCCGCATACCGCGCATACCACCAATCCTGTGCCTGTCATTCTCTTTGGCGGACCTGCGGGTGCGCGATTGCGCGATGGCGGACGTCTTGCCGATGTGGCCCCGACGCTCCTACAGCTCATGGGCCTTCCACAGCCCGATGAAATGACCGGCGAGACCCTAATCGTCACATGAAACGCGCACTTGCGGCTCTGATCCTGTCTGTTTTCGCTTCGGCTTCCTTTGCGCAGGAACCGCCCGCGGCGGATCTCGTGCGCGATGCCATGGCCCAATTCGACACGGCCCATGAGGGCCTGCAGGCTGCCGAGGGTGCGTCCGATCGGGTAAGGGCGCTTTCGCGCGTGGTTTCCGCCTATGAAAACGGATTGGAATCGATGCGTGTCGCGTTGCGTCAGGCCTATCTGCGCGAAGCCGAACTCAGCCGCCGGTTTGATGCCGAAAGCGAAAAGGTGTCGGAACTGCTGGGCGTTCTGATCCGCCTGCAACCTGACGCCACGCCCGAGGCCTTGGTCCACCCGTCCGGTCCGCTGAGTTATGCGCGCGCCGGAATGCTCGTGTCCGCCGTGACGCCCGCCCTGCAGGCAGAGGCCGAAGATCTGCGCGTTCGGTTGCAGGAAACCTCCATCCTGCGCGAGTTGCAAAGCGAAGCCATGGCAAAACTCGAAGCCGGCCTCGAAGAGGTTCAACGCGCCCGGACAGATTTGTCTCAGGCGATGGGAAACCGCACCGAACTGCCGCGCCGGTTTGTGACCGATGCTGTGCGTCTGGATGGTCTGATCGAGTCGTCCCAATCGCTCGCCGATTTTGCCGAAGGCCTCGCCGTTCTGGACGTCGTGGACGGCGTCATCCCCCTCCCCGACCTCGATGTTGAAAAGGGGGCGTGGCCTCTCCCCGTTCAGGGCCGCCTGTTGCGCGGGTCCGGCGAAGCCGATGCGGCGGGGGTTGTGCGCCCTGGATGGTTGCTCGCCACACGTCCGCGCGCGTTGGTTGTCGCACCTGCGCCCGCAACCGTGCGCTATCGCGGCGCCTTTCTCGACTACGGAAATGTGATCATTCTTGAGCCCGCCAAGGATGTATTGTTGGTTTTTGCGGGGCTCGACGCCATATACGGTGAAATTGGCGAAGTCGTGCAATCCGGTGCGGCGATTGGCTTAATGGGGGGCAATTCCCCGCCGCTTGACTCTTTTGTGGAGGCTGCGACCCTCGGAACGGGTTCGGGGCTTTCTCAAACGCTCTATATAGAGGTAAGAGTAGGCGAGAAGCCGGTCGATCCATCTGAATGGTTTTCGGATGTCCGATAGCCAGGAGCGAGAAAACGGGAATCCGGCGGATGTCGGGAAGAGGTAGAGACATGAAGAAATATATGATGGCGGGTGTTGTCGGCGTTCTTGCCGGAACCTTGGTTTCGACGCAATTTGCCGGTCCGCTAATCGCTCAGGAATCCGAAAAGACCTCTAACGTCTATGAGCAACTCGACCTCTTCGGTGACGTGTTTGAACGCATTCGGTCAAACTATGTCGAAGACGTGGACTCAGAAGAACTCATCGAGGCGGCGATCGACGGGATGCTGACATCGCTCGATCCGCACTCTTCCTATCTCTCGCCAAAAGATGCCGCCGCGATGCGGGTTCAAACCTCGGGTTCGTTCGGCGGTCTGGGAATTGAAGTCACACAGGAAGAGGGCTTTGTCAAAGTCGTCGCCCCCATGGACGGCACACCCGCCGACATCGCGGGAATCGAGGCAGGCGACTTTATCACGCAGGTGGACGGCGAAGGCGTGCTCGGCATGACCCTTGATGAAACCGTTGAAATGATGCGCGGCCCCGTTGGCTCCGAAATCGTCATCACCATCGTTCGCGAAGGCATTGATGAACCCTTTGATGTGTCCATTATCCGCGACACGATCAAACTCACTGCTGTGCGGTCCCGCGTGGAAGGCAATGCGGTTGTCCTGCGCGTCACCACATTCAACGACCAGACATTCCCGAACCTGCGCGACGGGCTTGCCAGCTCGATCGAGGAACTGGGCGGGATCGAGAATGTCGATGGTGTCGTGGTCGATCTGCGCAATAACCCCGGTGGTCTGCTCGATCAGGCGATCCAGGTTTCCGATGCCTTCCTCGACGAAGGTGAAATCGTATCGACCCGTGGCCGCAACCCACAGGACAGTGACCGTGTGAATGCGGAACTGGGTGATCTTGCCGAAGGCATGCCGATCGTGGTTCTCATCAACGGCGGCTCGGCCTCCGCAAGCGAGATCGTTGCAGGGGCCCTTCAGGACCATCACCGCGCGATCATCGTTGGGACCAAATCGTTTGGTAAGGGTTCGGTGCAAACCGTCATGCCACTGCGCTCTGACGGGGCGATGCGCCTAACCACTGCGCGCTATTACACGCCGTCCGGTCGCTCCATTCAGGCGCTTGGTATTTCCCCTGACATCGTCGTGGAACAGCCCCCACGCCGCCCTGACGCCGGGACCGACGAAGAGGAAACGCCGCAGTTCCGCTCCGAGGCCGACCTGCGCGGCGCTTTGGACAACGACAGCTTGACCGAAGACCAACGCCGCCAGATCGAGGAAGAACGGACAGCCGCCGAGGAAGCCGCGAAATTGCGCGACGAGGATTACCAACTCGCCTACGCCGTTGACCTGCTCAAAGGTCTTTCGAAAATCGCTGACTAATCGGACACCGCAAGGAGACGCGGAAAATGGCGGTTCATATGACTGACCTCCCTTATCGGCCTTGTGTCGGTGTTATGCTTCTCGATGCGCAGGGCCACATTTTTGTGGGCGAGCGCATCGATACGCCTGACGCGTGGCAGATGCCGCAGGGGGGAATCGATCCCGGTGAATCACCGCAGGATGCGGCTCTGCGTGAACTTGGTGAAGAGATCGGGGTTGCCGCAGATTGCGTCGAAATTGTGGCGCAATCCGAGGATTGGCTGTTTTACGACCTGCCAGACCACCTTTTGGGGAAGGTTTGGAAAGGTAAATTCAGGGGCCAGAAACAGCTTTGGTTTGTCGCGCGGTTAAACGGGGGCGACGATTTGATCGATATCGCAACCGATCATCCCGAATTTTCTGAATGGAAATGGGTAGATAAGGAAGAATTGCTGCGCGGGATCGTTCCCTTCAAACGGGAGATTTACGGGCAGTTGGTTGACCGTTTCGACTCCCTTCTTGCGGCGCCCGCGATTTAACGGATGCGCGTAGGGTTGGGGGTTTTCCTGCAACCGGCCCGATTTCCGCCAAATTTTTTCATTAACTTACTCCAGAGCACATATGTGTGCGTATGTCAGGGGTAAGACAATGAAACTTAAGACGTTTCTTTTGGCTGGTATTGCGACTGCAGTTTCCAGCGCAGCGATTGCTCAGTGTTCGGCCCCAACGGCCGAAGAGCAGTTTTATTTCATCCAGGAGGCACAAGTGCCCTACCTGATGGTCTACGGCACGATCACGCCGCATGAAAATGCAGTTGGTGAGCATGCAATCGACCAAGACGGCAACGCCGTCGGCCAGACCTTTGCGGCGAATTTCCAAGGTAAAAAGTTCGATGGGGTCGATTTCGGCACCACAGTGGACATCGATATGATGGTTTCCGAGAACTGCCTCGGCGGTTCCTGCGGTGTCTTGGACTCGACCCGTGAGGGCGTATTTATTCTACGCGATCTCGGCGGCGCCTTTCACTTTTCTCTCGATAACTGCGGGTTCTTCGGTGAATACGAACCGACCTCCGCGCAGCTCGATACGTACAAATATTGCGGCCGCTATGGCTGTGAGGTTGTCGCAGCCGCCGACTGATCCTGTTCGCCCCGAATGGCATGCGTCCCCTTTGTGATCGGCAAAGGGGACGTTCGCACGAGATGACTCGAAAAGAGAACAAAAGGTGAATATACTGATCGTATGTTCGCTGAGCTCTGCGCCCTATCCAACTTTACCTTTCTCACCGGTGCATCCCATCCGGAGGAGTACATGCGCCGCGCCGCCGCCCTCGGGATTGAGGCGGTAGCAATCACCGACGTCAACTCGGTGGCCGGCATCGTTCGCGCCCATAGTGCCGCACGTGAGATTGAACGCGACCGTGATGCGCGTCTTGCCGACCCCATCGGTCCTGAGCGGCCCGCCCATATCCCCAAACCACCCTCCGCGCCCATCGACACGGTGCCACGCCTCATTCCCGGCGCTCTGCTGGAAACGGTCGAAGGGATCCGCCTCACCGCGCTGCCACGCGACAGAAACGGCTGGGGCACGCTATCGCGCCTGATCTCCAAAGGCCGTCTGAAAGCCGCCAAAGGGACCTGTGAGATCACGCTGGACGAGGTGATGGAGGGGCTGAAATCCTGTCGCCTCTTGCTCCACCCGCCATTCGGCTATGCAGGCCCCGGCCGCGACATCTGGATGCGCCACACGCGGCGGCTGGCGCGGGCCTTCGGCGAGGATCTCGACCTCCTGCTCTACCCGCTCTACGACGGGCAGGATCATCCGCGTTGGGTTCATTATCGCAATATTGCGCTGGATTTGGGTCTTTCCTGCGTGGTGAGCGCACGCCCCCTCATGCATCGCGGCGGGCGACGGCGGCTGGCCGATGTGCTCACTGCAATCCGGCAAGGGCGCAAGGTGGACGATCTGGGCCGCACAGCCTTGGCCAATGCCGAACAGCGGATGCGGTCGCAGGCCGATTTGGAACGGTTGTTTCCCGACTTCACCGCAGAGATCGCGCGCAGCGGCGAGATTGCAGAGAGCTGCCAGTTCAGCCTCGATGAATTGCGCTACGAATACCCTTCCGAGGTCAGCGGGGGCGAAACGCCCGCAGAGCGGCTTGAACGGCTCGCGCATGAGGGGCTGCGACGGCGCTATCCGGCGGGGGCATCGCAAAAGGTGCGCGACATGCTCGCCCATGAACTCGCATTGATCGGCAAGCTCAAATACGAACCCTATTTCCTGACCGTTCACGACATCGTCGCCTTCGCACGCTCGCGTGGCATCCTGTGTCAGGGGCGCGGATCGGCGGCCAATTCTGTGGTCTGCTATTGCCTCGGCGTGACCTCCGTCAGCCCCGAAATCGGCACGATGGTGTTTGAACGCTTCGTCTCGGAGGCCCGCGACGAGCCGCCCGACATCGACGTGGATTTCGAACACGAGCGGCGCGAAGAGGTGATCCAACATATCTACGCCCGCTACGGCCGCCACCGCGCGGGGCTCTGCGCGACCGTGATCCACTACCGCGGCAAACGCGCGATACGTGAAGTTGGCGCCGCGATGGGTCTGTCGCAGGACACGCTCGGCGCGCTGTCGTCCCAGCTCTGGGGGTTCGAACGTGCAACACGGTCGCAGTTCGAGCGGCTGCGCGAAATTGGCCTCGATCCGCGGGATTCGAGACTAATGAAAACGATGGAGCTGGTCGAAGAGATCCAAGGATTCCCGCGTCACCTGAGCCAACACGTGGGTGGGTTCATCATCACCGAGGGACGTCTGGACGAATTGGTGCCGATCGAAAATGCGTCGATGGAGGACCGCACCGTCATCTGTTGGGACAAAGACGACATCGACGCGCTCGGCATCCTGAAGGTCGATGTGCTCTCGCTTGGCATGCTGTCGTGCATCCGCAAATCATTCGACCTGATCCGCGAGCATCACAAAACCGACTACGCGCTGGCCACGCTCCCCCCCGAGGATCCTGCCGTCTACGACATGCTGTGCGAGGCGGATAGTCTGGGCGTTTTTCAGGTCGAAAGCCGCGCACAGATGAATTTTCTGCCCCGCATGCGGCCGCGCACCTTTTACGACCTCGTCATTCAGGTCGCGATCATCCGGCCCGGACCGATCCAGGGCGATATGGTCCACCCCTTCATCCGTCGCCGCAATGGCGAGGAGCGAGTAAGTTTTCCCTCCGATGCGCTCGGGGCGGTGCTGGGCAAAACGCTCGGGGTGCCATTGTTCCAAGAGCAGGCAATGCAGATCGCCATCACGGGTGCAGGGTTCACGCCAGAGGAGGCCGACCGCCTGCGCCGCTCTTTGGCCACCTTTAAAAAGCACGGCAGCGTTTCGGATTTCAAAGGTCGGTTCCTGTCGGGGATGTTGGCCAATGGCTATGATCTCGACTTTGCGGAACGGTGTTTTTCCCAGATCGAAGGCTTCGGCTCCTATGGATTTCCTGAAAGCCACGCGGCCTCATTCGCCCTGCTGGTCTATGCCTCCGCCTGGCTCAAACGACACCATCCCGGCATTTTCTGCTGCGCTCTGCTGAACTCTCAACCGATGGGATTCTACGCGCCCGCCCAGATCGTGCGCGATGCGCGTGAACACGGCGTGGAGATCCGGCCCGTTTGCGTGAACGCGAGCTTTTGGGACAATGTGATGGAGCCCGATGACAAAGGCGGGTTGGCGGTGCGGTTGGGTTTTCGGCAACTGCGCTCGATGGGGGAAGAAGACGCCAATTGGCTCACGGCGGCGCGGGGCAATGGCTACCGCGAACCTCTGGACCTGTGGCGGCGGGCGGGGTTGTCTCCCTCTGTGCTGCGCATGCTTGCAGAGGCGGATACTTTTGCCGCACTCGGACTGACCCGCCGCGAAGCCTTGTGGGAGGTGAAGGCCATTGGGGGCGACAAGCCGCTGCCGCTCTTTGCCCAGGACCTCGACGGGGAAGCCATCGACGAGCCCCACGTCACCCTCGCGCAGATGACCGAGGGCGAGGAGATCGTGGAGGACTTCGTGTCGATGCGCCTCACGCTACGACGCCACCCTGTCGCTCTGCTCAGAGAACGGCTTTCGCCCGGATTAGATACCGATCTGATCCGCCCAACGGGATTGGGATCGCTGAGCGAACCGCGTTAGCGCAACTGTTCGAGCAGTTTTTGCGACGGGTAGCCATCCGGCGTGACCCCGATGGAGCGTTGGAAATCGCGGATCGCATTGATCGTATTGGGCCCGATAATGCCGTCGACCTTGTCATCGAGAAAGCCCTTTTGGGTCAAAATCCGCTGCATCCGTTTTTTGTCGTTAAACGCCAAAGGTTGATACCCGCGCGGCCATGACGCCTGAATTTCCGGTCTACCCTTCAACCGGTCGGACAGGTGACCGACGCCAATCACATAGGCGTCCGCTTTGTTGTAGCGTTCAATCACCGCGAAATTGTCAAAGATCATAAAGGCCGCCCCTTGCGACCCTGCAGGCAGCAAAATCGACGCGCGCCCGTAGTTCGCAACGGGTTTTCCATCGACCCCAATCACGCCCAACTGGGCCCAATCAGACGGGCTACGCATCGTATCGCGTCGTGCGGAAGAATAGTCGAACCCGCGCGGCAGGCGAACCTCGACGCCCCATGGCTGTCCTTTATTCCACCCGTGCCGCGCCAGATAGGCCGCCGTTGATGACAGCGCATCTGTCGGATCACTCGCCCAGATGTCGCGTTTCCCGTCGCCATCGCCATCAACCGCGAAGGCGAGGAAAGAGGTCGGAATGAACTGGGTGTGGCCCATGGCCCCTGCCCAACTCCCCTTCATATTGCGCGCGGACACATCGCCGGACTGGAGAATGCGCAGCGCCGCAAGAAGCTGTGCCTCGAAGAAACGCCCGCGTCGCCCGTCATAGGCCAGTGTGGACAGGGCCTCGATCACTGGAATATCACCACGGGTCGCACCATAGGCGCTCTCCAGACCCCAAACCGCGGCCACGACATATTTATCGACGCCAAACCGCGCCTCGATCGCGTCGAGAACCCGCGCATGTTTACGCATCGCCGCCTGACCGTTTTTCACCCGCGTGGGGGACGCCGCACTATCGAGATAGTCCCAAATCTGTTTGGTGAACTCGGACTGGTTGCGGTCCTTCTTGATGACATCGTTGTTGTAGGAAACACCGCGAAAGGCCCGGTCAAATGTCGTCGCCGAGATGCCTTCGCGCATGGCCCGCTGCCGAAAGCCGGCTTTCCATTGGTCGAATGTCGCCTTGACCTGAATGTCGCCTGTCACGTTCGCTCCCTGCACGATTGATACCCCTGTGGGCGCCGCCGCGCCACTTTGCGCAATCGACACAGCAAGACCAAGCCCGAAACAAAGGGAGGCCTTCAGGTTTGTTCGAAATAACGTTTCACACATGTTAAAATCCTGTCTTTTCCCAACGGTATCGGAAACCGTGGGAAGACAGAACGGACGTTAAAACGAAGAGGCGAAAACCTGCCTGCTACTTGCGGCGTCGCTGGACCTTTTTGCGGGTTTTGTCCCGCTTGGCTTTGCCGGCGTTGGCTTTTCGGCTCACATAGCGACCGCGCGCCTGACGGGGGCCACGGGGCATGGTATCCCCGTCCACGGAGATCAGTTCGAGTTCCAATCCACCCGTCACCGGCACTGCATCCGCGATGCGCACAACAACGCTCTGTCCGATGGATATCTTTCGACCCGAATCCGCCCCCATGAGGGTCTGTTCCTTTGAATCAAAGTGGAAAAACTCCGCGCCCATGCTGCGAACGGGCACGAGCCCGTCTGCGCCGGTTTCATCGAGCTTGATGAAGGCGCCGAATTTCTGGATGCCGGAAATATGCCCGGTCATTTCGGTCCCGATCCGCTCGTTCAGATAAGCCGCAAGGTATCGGTCGTTGGTGTCACGCTCGGCAGACATGGAGCGGCGTTCGGTTTCCGAAATATGTTTCGCCGTTTCTTCCAGCCGCTCGATTTCGTCGTGCGACAGCCCGTCTTTGCCCCACCCGTGGGCTGCGATCAGCGCGCGGTGAACGATCAGGTCGGCGTAGCGGCGGATCGGCGAGGTGAAATGCGCATAGGACCGCAGGGCGAGCCCGAAGTGGCCGAAATTGTCGGGGTGATAATAGGCCTGCGTCATCGAGCGCAGGGTGGAGATATTGATGAGCTCGTCGTGATCGGTTCCCTCGGCCTGCGCCAGAAGGCGGTTGAGGTGCGACGTATGGAGGACCTGCCCCTTGGCGAGCGTGAACCCCGATGCGGCAGCAACCTCGCGCAGGGCATCGAGTTTGTCATCCGACGGTTCCTCGTGAACGCGGTAAAGCAGCGGTCGGTTGCGGTGGAACAGCTCCTCGGCGGCGGCCACATTGGCCAGCACCATGAATTCTTCGATCAACTTGTGCGCGTCGAACCGTTGGGCCAATGCCACAGATTGCACACGCCCGTCGTCACCCAGAATGATCTTGCGCTCGGGCAGATCGAGATCGAGCGGTTGGCGCGCCTGACGCGCCATTTTGAGAGCCTCATAGGACTCGAATAGCGGATTGATGACCGTGTCCATCAGCGGCGCGCAGGCCTCATCCGGGTCACCATCCCGCGCCTGCTGGACCTGTGCGTAGCTCAGCGAGGCTGCGGATTTCATCAGCCCGCGTTTGAACGTGTGTTTGCGCTTTTTCCCATCCGCGTCGATCACCATGCGCACGGCGAGACAGGCCCGTGGCACGCCTTCATGCAGCGAACACAAATCACCCGACAGACGGTCAGGCAGCATCGGCACAACACGGTCAGGGAAATAGGTCGAGTTACCGCGGTTCCATGCCTCACGATCCAACGCCGAGCCGGGCGTGACGTAATGCGCTACATCCGCAATCGCGACCCAGAGGACAAAACCGCCCTTATTGGCCGGATCCGTGTCGAATTCGGCCCAAACCGCATCATCATGGTCGCGCGCATCCGCCGGATCGATGGTGATAAGTGGAATATCACGCAGGTCCTCGCGCCCTTTCAGGCCCGCTGGCTTGGCGGCGTCGGCTTCGTCGATGACTGCATCGGGAAAGCTGTCGGGGATACCGTGCTGATGGATCGCGATGAGAGAGACCGCGCGTGGCTCTGACGGGTCGCCGAGCCGCGTGATGATACGCGCCATGGGCAGGCCGAGACGGTTGCGCGGGCCTGCCTGTTCGGCTTCCACCAGTTCACCGTCTTTAGCGCCGTTTTCATTGCCGGGTCGCACCAGCCATTCTTTGTTCGACCCTTTGTCGATCGGCTTGATGTGCCCACCCTCGGCGGTCTTGCGAAAGACACCGAGCAGTTTGAGCGGATTCGATCCGATTTTGCGGATCAGGCGCGCCTCGTATTCGTGGTCGTCCGCTTTCACCTCACGCAAATTCGCGAGGATCCTTTCGTCTGGCCCCAAGGCCGGATCGCTTTCGCGTAGAACCAACAGCACGCGCGGGATGCGCCCCTCACCTGCCCACTCCAGCGGCTTGGCGAATAGGTCACCGTTCTGGTCGGGCGCCATGACAGAGAGCACACCCACGGGTGGCAATTTTTCGGGATCACGGTAGGTCTTGCGCCGCTTGCGCAGGTGTCCCTCGTCTTCCAGCTCTTTGAGAATGCGCTTGAGATCGATCCGGGCAGTCCCTTTGATCCCAAAGGCCTTAGCGATATCGCGTTTGGCAGTTTGGGTGGGATTCTCGGCGATCCATGCGAGGATTTCGGCTTTGGTAGGGGTCTTGTTCATGGCGTTACGCTACCATGGCCCAATCGCCGTCACCATCTCAATTCCGTTGTGCTTTCGCGCAAATTCGGAGCAGATCGGACAGGGTGTCCACATCGTCCAACTCTGCCACCTCGGCCCAGGACCAACCCGCCGCGGTGGCCATTGTATCACTGCGTGCGAACGGCGTGGACCATCGCACGTGACCTAAAAACTCCCGCGGCAGAACCGTCGTCCCATCGACCCCGATGAGCCAGTACCCCCCGTCGGAAGCAGGACCAATCACGCCCTTATTCGACCCCAATCCAGCCAAAGCTGACCGGATATGATGTTTTTCGATGTGGGGAATGTCGCTGCCTATGATCACGGTGCGGGCCGGACCTATGGATTGGAAAATCCGCCGCATTCTGTCGCCGAGGTTCCCACGACCCTGCTTGAACCTTGGCAAATGAGCGGGCCAAACACGGCTCATCATCCCTTCGCGGTCTGGCGCAACGGCAAGGGCCAGCGTCCAACGCGGGTCTTCCAGACGGCGCAAGGTGCGCGCGACCTGATGGCGATACCACCATGCGGCGCGGGTCATGCCGAACTCCTTGCCTAGTCGCGTTTTCACGCGGCCCGGACGAGGTTCTTTCACCATCACCACGACCACGGGCTTCACAGTGCGCGCACCATAATGTGGTGAGGGATGCCGCCGTCGAGATAGCCGTCTCCGACAACCTTGAACCCGAAGCTTTCGTAGAACCCGATCGCGTGGTCCTGCGCACCGATACGTATGGTCGTAAGGTGCGGATGGGACTGCAATTCGCGCAGGCACGTGTCGATCAGGGCCCGTCCCAATCCAGTGCCCCGCGCCGATGCGACCACGCATACCCGCCCGATTTTGCCTACATCGCCAACTTCATAAATGCGCGCGGTTCCGACGGGTTTGCCGTCCGGATCACGGGCAAGGTAATGCATGGCCACATCGTCGAGATCATCGATCTCATCGTCCATTGGCACCTGCTGCTCTTCAACAAAGACGGCAATCCGCAACGCGATGCAGGCCGCGATGTCATCTGTTTTCTGAACGCTATACTTCATCAAAATAGGCTCTAATCGCGCGGGAATACACGTTTTTAAGCGCAGTGATGTCATCGACTGCGACGTGTTCGTCTACTTGGTGCATGGATTTTCCGACCACACCGAATTCAACCACAGGGCACAGGTTCTTGACAAACCGTGCGTCCGATGTGCCGCCCGATGTCGACAGAACCGGCGCGCGGCCTGTTTCCGCCTCGACCGCCTGTCGAACGGTGTCAACGAAGGGTCCGGGAAGCGTGACAAAGCTTTCACCCGAGATCGAAATCTCGACGTCCATGGTGATACCTGTTCCCTCGCACGCCCGCGCCACCTTAGCGCGAAGCCAATCCGACAGCTCCGCTCCGGTATGCGCATCGTTGAAGCGGATGTTCAGCATGGCGCTGCATTGGGCGGGGATCACATTGGTGGCGAGGTTGCCGGTGTCGAAACTGGTCACCACGAGAGTTGAGGGATCAAAATGCGCCGTCCCCTGATCAAGACTGTGCCGAGAAAGCGCGTCCACCAATGCGGCCAGAACCGGAATGGGATTAGCGGCCCGATGCGGATATGCGGCATGCCCCTGAACGCCGCGCGCGGTGATGCGCGCGTTGAGCGACCCGCGCCGTCCGATCTTCATCATGTCCCCGAACGCGTCGGGGCAGGTCGGCTCGCCAACGATGCACACGTCCATCGTTTCCCCCTCAGCGCGCATCCAGTCGAGGAGCGCGACAGTCCCGTCCGTGGCAACGCCTTCCTCATCGCCGGTGATCGCGATGACGATGGCACCGTCTGTGGGTGGCGTTTGGGTGACGTAATCAACAGCGGCCGCAACAAAGGCCGCAACACCGGATTTCATGTCGGTTGCGCCGCGCCCCCATAGAATGCCATCGGCGATCTCACCGGAGAACGGCGGTCGGGTCCATGACGCTTCGTCCCCGACCGGCACAACGTCCGTGTGCCCGTTAAAACCGAAGGTGCGGCCTGCCGCCTTTTCGCCAAACCGCGCAAACAGGTTCGGCGTGCCGTTGCGATCGACCCGAGTGCAGCTGAAACCGCCGCCTTCAAGCACTTCGCGTAGAACTTCCAGCGCGCCGGCTTCGTGGGGTGTAACGCTCGGACAACGAACGAGCTGTGCGGTCAGGTCGATTGGATCAAGTGTCATGGTGCCTCCATGCCTATTGGTTAGCGAGCGCGCGGGCGGACTGCAATCTCGCTGGCACCGCAAATACAACTCAGCAGGGCAACGTAGAGTCACAAAACAAGGAAAATCATTGTCACCTGTTTTTCAATGTGCGACATCCGCGCGAAAGCTTGGGTTCTGAAAATGTTTTGCCGCGCGATCTTTCTACTCGGCCTCTTGGTCGCACCGCTCACCTTGTCCGCTCAGGATCTTCGGGTGGGTACGGTTACTCGTCTGCCCTTTTCCATGGTGGAAAATGGTAAGGAAACCGGTTTTTCTCTCGATCTTTGGGCCGAAGTCGCCTCCGATCTGGGTCGGGAATACGAGGTTGAGCGCTTTTCGACATTCGGGGACATGCTTGCCGCGGTCGAAGCCGGCACCGTGGATGCGGCCGTCGCCAACATTTCAATCACCGCGGCGCGCGAGCAGGTCATGGATTTTTCGCAGCCCATGTTCGAGGGCGGTCTGCAGATCATGACGCCCATCGAAGGGTCGGGAATGCCGGTTTGGCAACTCATCATGTCGCGCGAGTTCCTGATGTGGGTCGCAGCCGCCTTTGCCGTGCTTTTCGGTGGTGGGATGTTGATGTGGCGACTCGAACGCGAGCGGCAGCCCTATTTCGACCTACCGGCGCGCAAAGCGATGTTCCCGGCATTCTGGTGGGCGCTCAATCTGGTCGTGAATGGCGGCTTTGAGGAGCGCCAGCCTCAGTCGCCTTTGGGCCGTATCATCGGCGTGTTCATGGTGATTTCGTCGCTCTTCATCGTCTCGTTGTTTGTCGCGCGCATCACATCGGTGCTGACCGTCGAAGCAATCCAGTCGAATGTCTCCGGCCTTTCCGACCTCTACAAACGCGATGTGGGAACGGTTGCCGGATCGACCTCGGCGGAGTTCCTCGACCGGCGCGATATTCGCTACATCGGGTATGAGTCACCGGCGGAAATGCTCGCGGCGTTCGAGGCGGGTGAAATCAATGCGACCGTGTTCGATGCACCCATCCTTGCCTATTACGCGTCCCATGACGCCCGCGGGAAGGTCGAGTTGGTCGGGCAGGCTTTCCTGCGCGAAAGCTACGGGATCGCACTGCCGTCAGGGTCGACTTTGGGCGAACCGATCAACCAGAGCCTTTTGCACCTACGTGAGAACGGAACCTATTCCGAGCTCTACACAAAGTGGTTCGGCACTCTCGGTTACTGAAGCGGTTTGTCGTCGTAGAACGGCGTCATCTGGGCCACGACAACCGAGTTCTCCGCAAGCGCGCGCGCCATCAGCTCTCTTTCCTCGTCGGAAATATCGTGGCCTTCCGAAAGGCGTTCATCCAGCGTGCCATAGCCCGTCACATCGAGCGGCGCGAGGTCGGCCTGTTTGAGGATGGCCACGGTTTCGCGCACGGCCTCGGCTTCATCAACGCCGGAGGCATAGATCATCAGAGCACCGCCGGTCGCCGCAGAAGGCAGGCCATCGCCCTCCTTGCGCCCGACCTGGACGAGGAGGGTGAAGACCTTTTGCCGTGACGGCTTTTTTTCTTTGTCAGCCATGGATCACTCCTGCCCTCGCCTGCGGATCAATCGCGCAGGAGCTCGTTGATGCCGGTTTTGGAACGGGTGCGCTCGTCGACGCGCTTCACGATAACCGCGCAGTAGAGGTTGATGCCGTTTTTGGATGGCATGGAGCCTGCGACGACGACCGAGTAGGGCGGCACTTCGCCATAGGACACGGTGCCGGTTTCGCGGTCCACGATCTTGGTGGACTGGCCGATGAACACACCCATGCCGAGAACAGAGCCCTCGCGCACGATGCAGCCTTCGACGACTTCCGAACGTGCACCGATAAAGCAATTGTCCTCGATGATCGTCGGGCCTGCCTGCATGGGTTCCAACACGCCGCCGATCCCGACGCCGCCCGAAAGGTGGACGTTTTTGCCGATCTGCGCGCAGGAGCCGACCGTGGCCCAAGTGTCGACCATGGTGCCTTCACCGACGTGTGCGCCGAGGTTTACGAAGGATGGCATGAGAACCACGCCCGGCGCGATGTAGGCCGATTTGCGCACGATCGCGTTTGGCACGGCACGGAAACCGGCAGCGCGCCATTGGTTGTCGCCCCAGCCTTTGAATTTGCTGTCGACCTTATCCCACCAGCCAGAGCCCTGCGGGCCGCCGGATTGTTCTTCCATATCCTTGATGCGGAAACCGAGGAGGACGGCCTTTTTCGCCCATTGGTTCACATGCCACGTTCCATCATCGCCGCGCTCGGCCACGCGCAGTGATCCGCTGTCGAGTGCGTTCAGCGTGTCTTCGATGGCCTCACGTGTTTCGCCGGTCGTGGCAGACGTGATGGTGTCGCGCGCATCCCATGCGGCTTCGATTGCGGCTTCAAGCTGGACGTTGGACATGGGTTTCTCCCCCTCGTGTCGTGAACAAATCTGTTGTAGGTGCCTATAGTCGCTGCCACGCCCGCACGCAACGCGAAGGCGCGCGACCCAATGACCCTGACACCGGAGAAAAAATGTCCGACGATACGCACACCCCCCGCCGCCATCCCCTGCGCGACAGCCAGATGGACCGAGAGGCGGCGCGTCATACGCCCGACACCGCGCAAACCCGCGCGCCCGCATATCGCCTCGCCTTTTCGGATGAGGAGTTCATGCTGCGCGATGAATTGCGTCCCGTGCGATTACAACTCGAACTGCTCAAACCCGAATTGATGATGGCCGAATACGGGATCGATTCGACCATCGTTCTGTTCGGTGGCGCGCGCATTCCCGAGCCGGCCAAGAAGGATACCGCGAAAACCAAGGCACTCGCGGATCTGTCCAAATACTACGAAGTTGCGCGCGAATTTGCGCGGCTGATGACGCTGAAATCCAAACAGAACGGCCACCGCGAGAACGTCATCGTCACCGGCGGCGGCCCGGGAGTGATGGAGGCGGGCAACCGTGGCGCGGCCGATGCGGGTGGCGTGTCAATCGGCCTCAACATCGTGCTGCCCCATGAACAGGCCCCGAACGAATACGTGACGCCTGACCTGTGTTTCAACTTCCACTACTTCGCCATCCGCAAGATGCATTTCCTGATGCGCGCGAATGCCTTGGCCGCCTTTCCGGGCGGGTTCGGGACGATGGACGAGCTGTTCGAGACCCTCACCCTGATCCAGACCGGCCGCATGAAGCGGGTGCCGATCCTTCTGTTCGGCGAAGCGTTCTGGCGCAAGATCATCAATTTCGAAGCCTTGGCAGAGGCCGGAACGATCTCCGAAGAGGATCTGGACCTGTTCCGCTTTGTCGAAACCGCCGAGGAAGCCGTCGAGGCAATCGAGACCTGGGAAGGTGCCGGAAAGCGGCGCAGCGAGATTCCCGGCCGCTAGGTCGAGGCCAGGAACCCGCCGGATTGGCGATTCCACAGGTCCGCGTATAGGCCGCCCTGTGAAACAAGTTCGGCGTGGGAGCCGGTTTCGATAACCCGCCCCGCGTCGAGCACCACGATCCGATCCATTCGCGCCAAGGTGGACAGACGGTGCGCAATCGCGATGACCGTTTTGCCCTCCATCACGGAATAGAGCGTGTCCTGAATGGCCGCCTCTACCTCGCTGTCGAGAGCAGAGGTCGCTTCGTCCAGAATGAGGATCGGCGCGTCTTTCAGGATCACCCGCGCGATTGCCACCCTTTGACGTTGACCGCCCGAAAGTTTCACACCGCGCTCGCCCACGAAGGCGTCGTATCCCACCCGCATGTTCTGGTCGCGCAATTCGAGGATGAAATCATGCGCCGCTGCCTGTTTGGCTGCTGCGACCATCATCTCCTCGCTCGCATCGGGGCGCCCGTACAACAGGTTTGCACGCACCGAACGGTGCAGCAGCGAGCTGTCTTGCGTGACCATCCCGATGTTGCGGCGCAGGCTGTCCTGCGTGACGGCAGAGATGTCCTGACCGTCGATCAGGATGTTTCCCTCTTCGGCATCGCGAAACCGCAGCAACAGGTTGACCAAGGTCGATTTGCCTGCACCCGACCGCCCCACGAGACCGACCCGTTCGCCCGCTTTGATCGTCAGGTCGATACCGTCGAGCCCGCCGTTTTCTTTGCCGTAGTGGTGGCTCAGATTCTGGAAACGGATTTCGCCGCCCGCGACCGCCAACTCTTTGGCGTCTTCCTTATCCGTCACGGTTTGCGCCACCGCGACAGAGCGCAGGCCCTCGCGGATCACACCCGATTGCTCGAACAGGCGGATGACGATCCACATGATCCAACCCGACATCCCGTTGAGACGGTTGGTCAGGGTTAGCGCCGCTGCCACCGCGCCGATCGTCATTTGATCGTCGAGCCAGAGCCAAATCGCAGGCCCCACCAACCCAACGATCAGCAAACCGTTGAGCGCATTGAGGCCAAAGGCGAGTTCGGTCATGAGGCGCAGGAACCGCTGCAGGTTCAGGCGCAAACGCCGCAGGGACGTCAACGCAAACCTTTGCTCGCGCCCGCCATAGGAAAAGAGTTTGACCGTTTCGATATTGGCATAGGCGTCAACAATCCGCCCCGTCGTGCGCGAGCGCGCGTCTGAGTGTTTTTCCGACGCCACGGCGACCCGACGCGCGATGTAACGCACGTAGAGCACATAGACCACGGCCCAGACGACCAATGGCACCGCAAGGCGCAGGTCCAGTTCGGCCAGCAAAACCACGGCAACAACGATGTAGGCGAGCGCGAAGACCAAGGCCTCGAACACCATGTAGAGGGAGTCCTCCGTGGCCTGCCCGAGTTGCATCACGCGGTTCGACAACCGGCCCGCGAAGTCGTTTTGAAAGAAGGACGACGACTGGCCGAGAAGCCATGAGTGGGCGCGCCAACGAACCTGCTCCTGAACGTTTCCCGCCAGAGTTTGCTCAAGCAAAAGGTGCTGCACACCAATGGCAAAGGGGCGCAGGAAGACCACGCCCAGCGCGACGAGAAGCAGGATGAAACCATGGCGCGACAGGAATGTGTCGGGGCCGGATTCGGACATGACGTCGATCAGGTAGCCCCCGTAGAAAATCAGTCCCGTTTCAATCGCCGCGATGAGAACTCCGGCTGCGATCAGAAAGGGAACGACACGACGAAAGGGCGCGATTTCCTCGCGCAGGAACGCCATATAGGTCGCCGGCGGCTTGGTCCGTGGACGCGGCGCGAAGGGGTCTACGAGTTTTTCGAAATAACGGAACATGGGGGCCCTCCATGGGGGCTAAGACAATCAGAATGGATGAGGCGGGTCGATTTGACCGGCCACAGGAAGCAGACCGGCCTAGTGGCGGGAAAATGCGGTCCTGTTATCCATATTGAACGTCTCCATCATGTTCGGGCGACTCACCCGTGGCGGTTTCTTAGCGGCTCGGGCCCTAAAAGTCATTGAAAAGATTTATGTCGCCGGCACGGGGGCGTGTTTCAACCGGCCAAACCTGGTGCTGACCGGTTGAGGAACGATGCGTGTCGCGGCGCTTTAGCGGCCTGCTTCGGCTTCGATCTGGGCGCGGGATTTGCGGGCGCGTTCGGTGGCGGATTTCAACTGACCACAGGCCGCCATGATGTCTTCGCCGCGTGGCGTGCGGATCGGCGAGGCAAAGCCCGCGTTCAACAGAATTCGCGCAAAGGCATGGATGCGGTTGTTGGACGACCGTTTGTAGGGCGCGCCGGGCCATTCGTTGAAGGGGATCAGATTGACCTTGGACGGGATTCCTTTGAGCAATGCCACGAGGCGGTGCGCGTCCTCATCGGTGTCGTTCACGCCCTGCAGCATCACGTATTCAAAGGTGATCCGTTCCGAATTCGACACCTTCGGATAGGTGCGCAGCACGTCGAGAAGGGTTTCGATGTTCCACTTTTTGTTGATGGGAACCAGTTTGTCACGGGTCTCATCCTCGGTCGCGTGGAAGGACACGGCCAACTGACATCCGATCTCTTCGGCTGTGCGCGCGATTTCGGGCACGACACCGGAGGTGGACAGGGTGATGCGGCGGCGGGAGAGTTGAATGCCTTCGGGATCCATGCAGATCTTCATCGCATCGCGGACGTTTTCGAAGTTATACAGCGGCTCGCCCATGCCCATCAGGACGATGTTGGACAGCAGGCGCGTTTCGGTGTTTCGCGCACCCTGCTCTGGCCATTCGCCGAGGTCATCGCGTGCCATCATCACCTGACCGACGATTTCGCCAGCCGTCAGGTTGCGCACCAGCTTTTGCGTGCCCGTGTGGCAGAACGAACAGGTCAGCGTGCAGCCAACCTGGCTCGACACGCACAGCGTGCCACGGTCCTCTTCGGGGATGTAGACCACTTCGACCTCATGGCCGCCGTTGATGCGCACGAGGTATTTGCGGGTGCCGTCCTCGGAAACCTGTTTGGAGACGACCTCCGGAATGCGCACTTCGAATGTCTCGGCGAGCTCTTCGCGGTAGGATTTGGACAGGTTGGTCATCGCATCAAAGTCGCGCACGCCCCAGCCGTAGATCCATTGCCAAATCTGACCCGCGCGCATTTTGGCCTGCTTTTCCGGCGCGCCGTTTTCGATCAGCACCTCGCGCAGACGTGCGCGTGTCAGGCCGACAAGGTTGATCTTGTCAGAGGGCGTTTCCTTGCGGGGAATGGTCACAACATCCTGCGTGACGGGGGCGCTGGGTTCGGTCATCGGTTTGAGGCCTTTTTGGATAAGCGCGCTGAATACAGGATTCCCCGCGACTTGGAAAGCCACAGCAAAACGGCCCCGCCGCAGGCAGGGTCAATTCACATCACGGGTGCGAAAATCAGCTGCCGCAGCGTTTGGCGGCCTCTTCGACGGAGGCGGTGAACCCGAGCAGGGAGAAGGTGTCTTTGGTGACGGTCCCGCGTGCGGAACGACCGGTGAGTGTCGCCGCCGCACCGCGTTTCATCGCCGCGATGATGCGTTGGTCATCCTCTGGCGTTGCGGCCCAACCGGTTTCACCCTCGGTGAAGAGCGGGTAATCCGTTCCCCCGATTTCCAGCGTCACTTCCGAACCGGAGGCGAAAGGGTAGCCGCCCGCGAAGGACACCTGCCCTTTTACGCCACTTGCGGGGGCGTAGGACACGAAGAGGAGGATTTCACCACGGCGCACGGATTTGATGCGGCCCGAGCTGTCGGTGTTTACGGTCTCTTTCGGTTTCGACACGATCCAACACTGTTTGGTCGGCTGTGCTTCTTCGAAAACATACCAATCGGTGTTCGCGCCAACCTGGTTGGTGCTCTCTTGCGCAAACGCGGCGCTTGCGGCAATTGAAAACACGACGCCGAGCATGGCGGTCTTAACGGAAAAACTCATTTGATCTCTCGCTGCCTCTGGCTAATTCGACCATTTCTTTGCCGTACCCGCGTTCTGGTGATGCGGTTGACGGCGCAATCTGGGTCTGTTCCAGATCGAGGACGACCCTAACGCAAATCCGCCAAACAGGGAAAGCCCTTTGGCGGAAATTCGCTGAAACGTGAAAGGCACTAAATTGGTACAGACTGAACGCATGGTTGACGTGATCCGGGGTCCGATTTGCGAGAGCTGGCACAGCGGTTTTGCCGTGGTGACCAACGCCGCCGGAGAGGTGGTCGAGGGCTGGGGCGATCTGGACCATGTGATCCTGCCGCGTTCGGCGGTGAAAATGATGCAGGCCCTGCCTCTGGTGGCCTCCGGTGCGGCAGATCGGGCCGGTTTGGATGACTCGCAACTGGCCTTTGCCTGCGCGTCCCATAATGGCGATCCGGTGCATGTGGCAAAGGCGCGGGCGTGGCTGGAAACACTCGGGCTCGGCGAGGACGATCTGATCTGTGGCGTGCAAAAGCCGATGGGCGACAAGGCGCGCCACGACATGCTGCGCGCGGGTGAAACCCCGTGTCGGGTGCATAACAACTGTTCGGGCAAACATTGCGGGTTTTTGACCCTGTCGCAGGATTTGAAGGCCGATGGGGACTATGTGAACCCCGATCATCCGGTGCAGGTGGCGATCCGTGAAGCGATCGAAGCCGTTACGGGCGAGGCCAGTTTGGGCTACGGGATCGACGGGTGTTCGGCGCCCAACTACGCGGCCACGGTGCGGGGCCTCGGGCGTGGGTTGGCGTATTTCGCGGCGGCGCGCGCAGACGGGGACGCGATGGCGCGGGCGGCGGTGCGGTTGCGCGAGGCGATGATGGCCCATCCGGTTCTGGTCGCGGGCGAAGGGCGGGCCTGCACCGACCTCATGCGCGCCGCCGGTGGCAAGGCGGCGATCAAGACGGGTGCGGAGGGTGTGTTTACCGCCATTCTGCCCGATCAGGGTCTGGGCGTGGCGGTGAAGATTGCCGATGGGGCGACGCGGGCCTCGGAATGTGCGATTGCGGCGCTCTTGGTCAAACTCGGCGTTCTGGATGGCAATGATCCGGTGGTGAAAAAGCGGCTGAACCCCGAAGTGCCTAATTTTGCAGGGATTATTACCGGCGAAATCCGTCCCTATGCGGGTTTCCCCGCCTAGAACCAGTCCCACAACAGGCGCAGCGCCAGAGCGGTCGCGGTGATGACGAGCACCGGACGGATCAGCCGCGCGCCGACGCGGGTGGCGAGTTTCGATCCGATGTAGGCGCCTGCGATTTGCGCCGCGCCCATGGCGAGGCCGAGGGCCCAGAGTGGTTTCGCGACGAGGAGAAATCCCGCCAGCCCGCCGATGTTGGAGGCGAAGTTCAACAGCTTTGTGTGGGCGGTGGCTTTGAGGATGCCGTAGCCTGCGAGGCCCACGAAGCCGAGCATGAAGAACGCGCCTGTGCCGGGGCCGAGGAGGCCGTCGTAAAAGCCGATAAAAGGCACAAATCCAGCCGAAAACGCCAAAGGCGAGAGGCGGCGGTGGCCGTCGATGTCGCTCAGGCCGGGTTTGAGCGCAAAGAACAGCGCCACACCGATCAGCAGCACCGGCAGGCCGAGGCGGATCACGTCGGTGGGCAATGTGGAGGCCAGCAGAGCGCCGCAGACGCCGCCCGCAAACGACAGGAGCGCCGTGCCGATCTGGGCGCGCAGGTTGACGTGCCCGGCGCGTGCGTAGGTGATTGCGGCCATGCCAGCGCCGAAGAGGCCCTGCACCTTATTTGTGGCGAGTGCGGCGATGGGGGGCACGCCGGCGAGCAGGAGCGCAGGCACGGTGATCAGGCCCCCGCCGCCTGCGATGCTATCCACGAAGCCCGCCACGAAGGCCGCGATCAGGAGCAGCGCGATCGCTTCGGTCGGGATGGAGAGGGAGAGATCCGTGAGGGATTCCATAGGGTTCAGGCGAACTCGGACTTGGCGTAGCCCTGAATGTAGAGGAGTGCTGTGAGGTCGCCGTGGTTGATGCGGATGTCGCATTCGGCGGCCACGGAGGGTTTTGCGTGGAGCGCCACGCCTGCGCCTGCGCGGGTCAGCATGCCGAGGTCGTTTGCCCCGTCGCCGACGGCCATCACATCGGTTTCCGAGATGCCAAGGCGGGCGGTGATTTGTTCGAGGGCTTCGACCTTGGCCGCGCGGCCGAGAATCGGCAGGCTGGGTTTGCCGGTGAGTTTGCCGTCCTCGACCATCAGGATATTGGCGCGGTTTTCGTCAAAGCCCAGCGCATCGGCAACATATCCGGTGAAGGCGGTGAAGCCGCCGGAGACGAGCGCGCAATAGGCGCCGTTTTTCTTCATCGTGGCGAGCAATTCGCGCCCCCCCGGCATGAAGGTGATGCGGGTGTCGATGACGGTCTGGATCACCGATTGGGGCAGACCTTTGAGCAGGGCGACGCGTTCTGTGAGGGCACCGTCAAAGTCCAATTCGCCATTCATCGCCTTGGCTGTGATCTCTTTGACGTGGTCGCCGACACCGGCCACATCGGCGAGTTCGTCGATGCATTCCTGCTGGATCATCGTGCTGTCCATATCGGCTAAGAGCATGGATTTACGCCGGTTTTCGGTCTTTTGCACGATCAGGTCGATGCCCTGCGCCTGAAGCGCGGCCCAGACGTCCCAGTGGTTGTCGGGCAGGGATTGCAGCGCGATTTCCGCCGCCTCGCCGGTGGCGAGCCACTGCGCCTCACCCCCGCCCCAAGCATTGCGCAGGGCCTCTACCGCGTCGCGCGACAGGGTCGGTTTTTGGGGATCGGTGAGCAGCGTGGCGGTATACATCGGGGCGTCTCCGGCGGGAAATTTCATGGGCGTCATAGCGGGGCGGGGCGGGTAAATCCAGTGCGCAGGCAACAGGGGGTGCCTGCGACAAATCTGGGTCGGTCACACGATTGGGAATTGCCAGAAGGAATGGATATCGCTACATGCGGCGGCGGGACACCTCTCCCCAACGAGAGGCATTTATCTGGAAGGATACCAGCAATGGCTACCCCTGCACCCGGCGCGCGTCCGGCTAATCCGCGCTTCTCTTCTGGCCCCTGTGCCAAATTCCCCGAATTTTCGCTCGATCTCCTGTCTGACGCCCCTCTGGGTCGCTCGCACCGTGCCGCTGTGGGCAAGGAAAAGCTCAAGTCTGCGATCGAGACGACCCGCGAAGTGCTTGGAATCCCTGCCGATTATCACATCGGCATCGTGCCTGCGTCCGACACCGGTGCGGTCGAGATGGCGATGTGGTCGCTGCTCGGTGCGCGCAAGGCGACCATGGTTGCATGGGAAAGCTTCGGGGCCGGTTGGGTCACGGATGTGGTCAAGCAGCTCAAAATCGATGCCGAGGTAAAGACCGCCGATTACGGCGATATCGTTGATTTTGCAGAGATCGATTTCGACACCGACGTTGTTTTCACATGGAACGGCACCACCTCGGGTGTGCGTCTTCCGGGTGGCGATGCGATCCCTGCGGATCGTGAGGGCCTGACGATTTGCGATGCGACCTCTGCCGCTTTTGCGATGGACCTGCCGTGGGACAAATTGGATGTCACCACGTTCTCGTGGCAGAAAGTTCTGGGCGGCGAAGCGGCGCACGGGATGTTGGTTCTGTCCCCGCGGGCGGTGGAACGTCTTGAAAACTATACACCTTCCTGGCCTTTGCCGAAGATTTTCCGCCTCACCAAGGGTGGCAAATTGATCGACGGTATCTTCCGTGGCGAGACCATCAACACGCCGTCGATGTTGGCGGTTGAGGATTACCTCGTGGCGATGGCGTGGGCCAAATCCGTCGGTGGTCTGAAGGGTTTGATCGCGCGGGCGGATGCCAATGCGCAGGTTATTCACGATTTCTGCGCGGCCAAGCCGTGGATCGCCAACCTCGCCAATGATCCGGCGACGGCGTCCAATACCTCTGTTTGTCTGAAGTTCACCGACGATCGTATCAAGGACGGTGCGGCATTTGCGAAGGCGGTTGCCAAGCGGTTGGAAAACGAAGTCGTGGCCTTTGATATCGGCGCCTACCGTGACGCGCCTGCCGGTCTGCGGATCTGGTGTGGTGGCACGGTTGAAACCTCTGATGTTGCGGCTCTGATGCCGTGGCTCGAGTGGGCGTTTGAAACCGAGATCGCCGCGCAGGCCTGATGCGTCTTTGACATCTTTGCACGACTTTGTGGCGAAGGTTGCACGTGTTTTACAAACTGCGCCCACCCCCGTTTTACATGTTTTACATGTTTTAAAACGGGGGTCGGCGGACCCCAAAAAGCAATTCACACCGATTTAGAGGAGTGCCGCACATGGCCCCCAAAGTTCTCGTCTCCGACAAGCTCTCGGAAACCGCCGTTCAGATTTTCCGCGACCGCGGGATCGACGTTGATTACCTGCCCGACGTGGGCAAGGACAAAGACAAGCTCGCCGAGATCATCGGCCAGTATGACGGCTTGGCCATCCGGTCGGCCACCAAGGTGACGCCGTCGCTTTTGGAGCATGCCACGAAGTTGAAGGTTGTGGGTCGCGCCGGTATCGGCACCGACAACGTCGATAAGGAAGCCGCATCCAAGAAGGGTGTGATTGTGATGAACACGCCGTTCGGCAACATGATCACCACCGCCGAGCACGCGATTGCGATGATGTTTGCCGTGGCGCGTCAATTGCCCGAGGCCTCTGTGTCGACCCATGCCGGTAAATGGGAAAAGTCGAAGTTCATGGGTGTCGAACTCACCGCGAAAACGCTGGGCGTGATCGGTGCGGGCAACATCGGCGGGATCGTTTGTAACCGCGCGCTGGGTCTGAAGATGAAAGTGGTCGCCTATGATCCCTTCCTGTCCGAGGAGCGCGCTGACGAGATCGGTGTCGAGAAGGTCGAGTTGGACGAATTGCTTAAGCGCGCCGATTTCATCACGCTGCACGTGCCGCTGACCGATAGCACCCGCAACATCCTGTCGGCTGAAAACCTCGCCAAGACGAAAAAGGGTGTGCGGATCATCAACTGTGCGCGCGGCGGGTTGGTTGACGAGCTGGCCTTGGCCGAATTGCTCAAATCCGGTCATGTGGCGGGTGCGGCGTTCGATGTGTTTGCCCAAGAGCCTGCGACCGAGAACCCGCTGTTTGGTCTGCCCAATGTTGTGTGCACGCCCCACCTTGGGGCCTCGACCACGGAAGCGCAGGAAAACGTGGCGCTGCAGGTTGCCGAGCAGATGTCGAACTATCTCCTCGACGGTGCGGTCGAGAACGCGCTGAACATGCCGTCGATGTCCGCCGAAGAAGCCAAGGTCATGGGCCCATGGGTCAAATTGGCCGAAAGCATCGGGTCGTTCATCGGTCAGGTCACCGATGAGGCCATCGAGACGGTCAACATCACCTATGATGGTGTGGCCTCGCAGATGAACCTCAAAGCGCTCGACGCGGCGGTGATTGCGGGCATTATGCAGGCGGTGAACCCCGACGTGAACATGGTTTCCGCGCCGGTGATCGCCAAGGAGCGTGGCATCAAGCTGTCGCGCACCACGCAGGATGCGACGGGTGTGTTCGAAGGCTACATCAAGCTCGACATCCAGACGGTCGAGAAATACCGCACCATCGCGGGCACGGTGTTCTCCGATGACAAGCCGCGGTTCATCCAGATCAAGGGCATCACCATCGACGCCGAAGTGGGCGAGCACATGCTCTACACCACCAATAAGGACGTTCCCGGTATTCTGGGGAAACTCGGCACGATGCTCGGCGAGCATGGCGAAAACATCGCCAACTTCACGCTGGGTCGCTCTGCCGAGGGTGGGGACGCGATTGCGATGACCTTCCTCGATACGCCGATCAAACCGGAGACGGTCAAGGCGCTCAAAGACAGCGGCATGTTCCAGCAGGTGCGTCCGCTGCATTTCAAGGCCTGATCGCCACATTACAAAACATTCACGTGGGGGCCGCTGGACATTCCGGCGGCCCTTCGGTTTTCTGCACCTGCGAAATAGGAGACGGTCATGCGGATTTACGCCATCGGGGATATCCACGGTCAACTGGACATGTTGAAAGCCGCGCATGCGCGGATCGAGGCGGATCGGGCGCGGGTCGGTGATACGGATGCGGTTGTTGTGCATTTGGGCGATTACGTGGATCGCGGGCCTGATAGCGCCGGTGTGATTTCCTACCTGATGGAGGGGATTGCGGCGGGGAAACCTTGGGTCGCGTTGCGGGGCAATCACGACCGGATGTTTTGCCGGTTTGTGCGTCACGGGATTGCCCATGACGACCAGATCAAGTCGCACAAGAGTTGGTTGCATCCCGCGCTCGGCGGGCCGACGACATTGGCCTCCTACGGGGTGATTGCGAGCGATGGCGAGTTCGAGGTGGGGTCGATGGAGGCGCGGCGTGCGGTGCCCGAGGCGCATCTGGAGTTCATCGAAAACCTGCCGCTGACCTATGAGTGGGACGGGTATTTGTTCGTCCATGCGGGGGTTCGCCCCGGTGTGGCGCTCGCTGATCAGGACGAAGAGGATCTGATCTGGATCCGCGAAGGGTGGCTCGATTATCACGGGACCTTGCCGTGGGTGGTGGTGCATGGGCACACCGCGATTGATGCGCCCACGCATTTCGGCAACCGGATCGATATCGATTCAGGGGCGGGATACGGGCACGCCTTGACGGTCATGGTGATCGAGAACGGTCACGAAGAGGTCGTGGGTGCCAGTGGTCGCGCGCCTTTGGTGCACAGCATTCCCCAGTAGCTTCAGGGTGCGGTTTTCGCGCCCAGCCCGTGACGCAGCACATTCACGCCAAAGCAGATCATGCCCGCGATGGTCAGGACGGAGCCGATTTTGGCGGCTGTTTCGCCCTGCTGCGTGAGGGCCATGACGATGCCGGGGACGATGATGATCACCCCTGCGGTGGTTAGTGCGAGGTGGATTTTGGCGAGCCGCGTGGATGCGGCGGCGGGGGTGAGTGTGTAATAGGCCCCCATCAGCGCCATGGTGACCCAGCCGATCAGGTTGAGGTGGGCGTGTGCGGGGCTCAGCGCGTGGTTGGCGGTGGCCGACATCTGGATGCCCCAAGCCATGCCGATCAGGGCGCAGAGCACGCCAAGCGCGAAGAATGCGAAACCGATGCCTTTCATGATGCGTCCTCCAGTGGTGGGCCGGTGAAGTCGAGGTGGTGGGCGGTTGCGAGTGCGGTGATCGCGGGCATGTCGGTGGGAATGGCGTAGTTGTTTTGCGCCATTTCGACGAAGAAGTTTTCAAAGCCGCCGGGGGAGAGGATCACCAGCGCGCGGGCGGGTGTGTCCGAGCAGACGCGGTAGGTGTGGTCCGCGCCGCGCGGGATATGGGCGGTTTCGCCGGGGCCGCGGGTAAAGCGGGTGCCGTCGAGCCAGAATTCCACATCGCCCGAGAGCACGACGAAGGTTTCATCGGCGTCGTGGTGGATATGGCGGGGCGGGCCGTCGTGGGCGCGGGCGATGATCTGTGTGATCGACATCGCGCCGGCGGTTTCCTGCGGCGCGAGGATGGTTTGGTAGGTGGTGCCCATCCAGTCGTGGGTCGGGCGCTCGTTTACAGGTGCAAGCATAGGGATCTCCCAAAGGTGGAAGCGCCGGTTGGACCGGCAGGTTCGCGTTGAGGTGGAGGCGTCGGCAAGGACGCTGATGACAGGGTGGCCCAGGTTAGGCTATTTGTTAAATTGATTGATTGTATGTGAGGAATTTGTCCGGTGGATTTGCGGGCCTTTGATCTGAACCTGCTGCGGGTGCTCGATGCCTTGTTGCGCGAGGGGTCGACGGTGAAGGCGGGCGAGCGGATCGGGCTGTCCCAGCCTGCGGTTTCGGCGGCCCTGTCGCGGTTGCGCGCAGCCCTCGGGGATGAGTTGTTCGTGCGGGAGGGACAAGGGTTGGTGGCGACGGGCTATGCGCTGTCGCTGGCGGGGGAGTTGAGCGAGGCGTTAGGGAAGATCGAGGGCATTCTGGCCGGACCGGAGGATTTCGACCCCTCCCGTGCCACGCAGCGCTACGTGATTTCGGGGTCGGATTTCTTTTCGGAATTGCTAATGCCCGCGCTGATGAAACGGTTGCAGCACGAGGCCCCCGGTGTGGTCATCCACATGGTGGATACGGTGTTCGAGAGCACGCTGGAGGGGCTGCGCAGTGACCATGTCGATCTGGCGTTTCTGCCCAATATCGATTTCCCGACGTGGTGCGATTGGGAGCCGTGTTTCTGGTCGCCGGTGATCAATATCGCGCGGGTCGGGCATCCGCGTCTGGCGCGTCTGGGGATCGGGGACGGGGATGCGATCCCGCTCGATCTCTATTGCGATCTCAGCCATGTGCATTTTGCCCCGACGGGGGTTTATCCGCAGGATCTGGATGCGGCTTTGGCCGGTGTCGGGCGCAGTCGGCATATTGCGGCGACCCTGCCCACATTCAACGCCGTGGCGCAGTTGGTTGCGGGCAGCGATATCATCGGGGTGATCCCGTCGCAGATGGCGCGGGTGCGGGCGCGCGCGGGATTGGTCACACGCCATCCGCAGGTGATCGACATCGGAACGAACGAATTGCGGATGCTGTGGCACCGGCGCATGACGACCAATCCCGCGCATCGGTGGCTGCGCGGGGTGGTGCGCGAATTGTTGGCCGATCTCGACGAGGGGCCGGACGGGCGCGGGATCGTCGAGACGTAGGGATTTGGGGACGTAGGGTTATTGTGGTCGCGCGATTTTCCCTGCGCCATGATCGGGTGAAATCAGGGAGAAATCACATGTCCGACATCGTTATTCTATCCGGCGCGCGCAGTGCCATTGGTTCGTTTGGCGGGGCTTTGGCCGGTGTGGCGCCCTGTGATCTGGGCACGCAGGTGGCTGCGGCGGCGCTCGCGCGGGCGGGTGTCGAGGGCGGTCAGATCGGGCAGGTGATGTTCGGTCATGTGATCAACACGGAGCCGCGCGATATGTATCTGTCGCGCGTGGCGGCGATGGGCGCGGGCATTCCCGACACCACGCCTGCGATGAATGTGAACCGGCTGTGTGGCTCGGGCGTGCAGGCGATCGTGTCGGCCTATCAGGCGCTCGCCATGGGGGATGCGGATTTCGCACTGGCCGGTGGCGCCGAGAGCATGTCGCGCAGCCCCTACATCGTGCCCGCCGCGCGGTGGGGTCAGAAGATGGGCGATGTGAGCGCGCAGGACATGATGCTCGGGGCGCTCAATTGTCCGTTCGGCACCGGCCACATGGGGATCACGGCGGAGAATGTTGCCGCCGAGCACGGGGTGAGCCGCGCGGCGCAGGATGCCTTTGCATTGGAGAGTCAGGAGCGTGCGGCGCGTGCGATTGCGGCGGGGTATTTTGATGAGCAGATCGTGCCCATCGAGATCACGAACCGTCGCGGCACGGTGGAGGTCAAGACCGACGAGCACCCCAAGGCGACGACATTGGACGTTCTGGCCGGATTGCGCCCTGCATTTGCCAAGGACGGGACGGTCACGGCGGGCAATGCGTCGGGGTTGAATGACGGCGCGGCGGCATTGGTTCTGGCGCGCGCGGATGCGGCGCAAGCGGCGGGTTTGACGCCGCGCGCGCGCATCATCGGCTATGCCCATGCGGGGGTTCGCCCCGAGGTGATGGGGATCGGTCCGGTGCCTGCGGTTCAGGCGTTGCTGGCGCGCACGGGGTTGGGCGTGGGTGATTTCGATGTGATCGAGTCAAACGAAGCCTTTGCCGCGCAGGCCTTGGCGGTCAATGCGGGGTTGGGGTTGGATCCGGCGGTAGTCAATCCCAATGGCGGCGCGATTGCTTTGGGTCATCCGGTCGGGGCGACGGGGGCGATTATCACCGTCAAAGCGCTCTATGAATTGGAGCGGATCGGGGGCACGCGGGCGCTTATCACCATGTGTATTGGTGGCGGTCAGGGCATCGCCTTGGCAATCGAGCGGCTCTAGGGTCTGCGTTAAGGACCTTTTTACCATGTTCGGCGACTCTCTGACCCAACTGCCTGAAACGGCGGGCCGTCAGGAGATATGCGATGGATTTGTCCGAAGAGATGATGCTGGAACGCCGTGGCCGGTTGGCAGCCGAGCGTTTGTTAGAGCTTAAGCAGGCCGAGCTATATGAGGCCAACAGAAAGCTGTCGCGCCATGCGCGGTCTCTGAGTGATGAAATCGTTGTGACGCGCGAAGAGACGGCGCATTTGCGCGACGAGAATTCACGCACCAAGGTCGATCTGGAAAAGGCGCATACGGCGGCGGTGATCGCGGAGCGGCGGTTGTGGGATTCGCTGGAGACCATTCAGGACGGGTTCGCGGTTTTTGATCCCTCCGACACCCTGGTTGCGGCCAATCCGGCCTATTTGCAGGTGTTCGACGGGTTGGAGGCGATCCGCCCCGGGGTGAGTTACGAGGAGATCGTGACGCTGGCCGTGGAAGAGGGGTTGTTGGATATCGGCGACCTTGATCGGGGCACCTATATCGAGCGGGCGATGGCGCGGTGGCGTGCGCCTGTGCGCGAGCCCCATGTGGTGCGGTTGTGGAACAACCAGTTCGTGAAGTTGGTGGATCGCCGGTCGTCGGTGGGCGATATGGTGTCGCTCGGTCTCAATATCACCTCAACGATCCGCTATGAAGAGCGGCTGAAAAAAGCGCGGTCGCGGGCGGAGGCGGCGAACCGTGCCAAGTCGTCGTTCCTCGCCAATATGAGCCACGAAATCCGCACGCCGATGAACGGCATGGTGGGGATGGCGGATTTGCTCTGCGAGACGACGCTCGACGAGGAACAGAACCTCTATGTGGAGACGATCAAGAGTTCGGGCGAGGCGTTGCTCGGGTTGATCAACGATGTGTTGGACTATTCCAAGATCGAGGCGACGAAGCTGACGCTGCATCCCGAGCCGTTCGATCTGGAGCGCTGTATCCACGATGTGTTGGTCCTGTTGCAGCCGAGTGCGGCGCAAAAGGGGCTCGATCTGATTATCGATTACGACATGTTCATGCCGACCAGTTTCATCGGCGATCCGGGTCGGGTGCGGCAGGTTTTGACCAACCTGATCGGCAATGCGGTGAAGTTTACCCATGAGGGTCATGTGGTGGTGCGTGTGGTCGGTTTGCCCGAGGAAAACGGCAAGCGGTCGCGCGTGCATGTGTCGGTCGAGGACACAGGGATAGGGATTGCGCCGGAGATGATCGAACATGTGTTCGGCGAGTTCAATCAGGTCGAGGATGATCGCAACCGCAAGTTCGAGGGCACGGGGTTGGGATTGGCGATTACGCGTCAGTTGGTTTCTTTGATGAACGGCGAGGTTTGGGTCGATAGCGAATGCGGCACGGGGTCGTGTTTCGGGTTTCACGTGACGATGGATGTAGTGACGCAGAGCGAGACGCCTGTGTTGCCCGACTGGATGCAGCATGCGGTCCTGCTCGACAATGTGCGCGCCAGTGCGCTCATTCTTGAAAAGCAGATGACGGCTTTGGGGTTGCGGGTGTCGGCCTATGACACCGCCGCGCAGATGTTGGCGGAGGCGCCTGACGGGCAGGTGTATCTGATCTCTGACGGGTTGCCCGATACGGATATGCCCGCCTTGATCGAGATGCTGCGCGATCAGGGGATCAAGGCGCCGATCATGTTGATGACCTCGGGTCCGGTGTCGGCGCGCTCACTCACGGTGAAGACGGTGACGGCGCTGCAAAAGCCGCTGATGCGGGAGGATTTGTGGCGCACGCTTGCCGCGCTCTCCCCGCCGTCGCGCGCCGATGTTCAGGTGGTTCCACAGGCGCGCGCCATGCGGGTGCTGGCCGCCGAGGACAATAAAACCAACCGGCTGGTGTTCGGGAAAATGCTCAAATCGCTGGATATTGATTTGCGGTTTGCCACCAACGGGCGCGAGGCGATTGAGGAATACCACGCCTTTGAGCCCGATCTGGTGTTCATGGATATTTCGATGCCCGAGGTGGATGGCAAAGAGGCGACGCGGGAAATCCGGCGCATCGAAGCCGAGACCGGTCGCCATGTGCCGATCGTGGCGCTGACGGCGCATGCGATGGCAGGCGACGATCAGGAAATCCTCGCGCATGGGTTGGACCATTATCTGACCAAGCCGCTGCGCAAGCCTGCGATCATCGACCGGATTCTGGCCTCCAAGCCCGCGGAGTGTCGTGAGATCAACGTGGTTGACGATGCGGCGGTGATGAGCGCCTGAGGGCGGGGATCAGGCGCTCAGCGCGTCGATCATATCCGCGCCGAACCGTTCGGCGCGCGCCTCGCCCACGATGCGGGATAGCGCGTCGATGTCGCGCGGGCGCATTTTGACGATTTTGCTGATTTGGGACGGTGTGAGCGTGAGCGGTTTGAGCGTTCCGCAGTCGCCGCGGGTCAGGCGGGTCTGGATGGTCTGCAGTTGATCGAAGAGATCGCCGCCCCCTTCGCTGGCCAATTTGCGGCGGGCGGGGTGCATGTGGGGGGCCTCTGCGCCGAGGATCACGGCGAGGAAGATATCACCGTAGCGTTCCAGTTTCTTGGCCCCGACCCCGCCGATGCGCGCCATGGCGTCGAGCGTTTGCGGGCGGTTCTGGGCCATTTCGATCAGGGTGCGGTCGGGGAAGACCACATAGGCGGGCACGCGGGCCTCTTCGGCGAGGCCGCGCCGTTTGGCTTTGAGCGCGGAGAGGAGCGGCGCGTCTTCTTCGCCCACCAGCGCGCGCACCACGGGGTAGGATTTGGTTTTGGTGATGGTGTCGCGGCGCAAGGTGATGGTGCCTTCGCCTTTGAGGATCGGCATCGCGGGTTCGGTCATGAACAACGCGCCAAAGCGGGCGGGATCGGGGCGGATCAGGTCGGCGCCCATCATCTGGCGGAACACGGCCTGCCATTGCGGTTTGGAGTATTCGCGCCCGACCCCGAAGACCGAGAGGGCGTCGTGGCCCCATTGTTTGGTTTTATCCGATGATTTGCCCATCAGCACGTCGATGAGATGGCCCGCACCGAAGCCTTGGTCACAGCGCAGGACGGCGGAGAGGGCTTTGCGCACCGCCTCTGTGCCGTCGAAAATCTCGGGCGGGGTGTCGCAGAGGTCGCAGTGCCCGCAAGCGGTGGCCTCTTCGCCGAAGAAGGCGAGCAGGGTCTGGCGGCGGCATGTCTGGGCCTCGGCGAGACCGAGGAGCGCATTGAGGCGGGCGTGATCGGCGGCGCGGCGTTCGGGGGGCGCGGGGCTTTCGTCGATTTGGGAGCGGCGGAACCGGATGTCATCGGCACCGTAGAGCGTGAGCGTTTCGGCAGGCGCGCCATCGCGGCCTGCGCGGCCGATTTCCTGATAGTAGCCTTCGATGGATTTGGGCAGATCGGCGTGGGCGACCCAGCGGATGTCGGGTTTGTCGATGCCCATGCCGAAGGCGACGGTGGCCACGACGATGACCTCGTCATCCTGTTGGAAGCGGCGTTCGACTTCGCGGCGCCGGTCGCCGTCCATGCCGCCGTGGTAGGCGAGCGCGTTGTGGCCGGATTCCACCAGAGCCTTGGCGAGGCTTTCGGTTTTGGCGCGGGTGCCGCAGTAGACGATGCCGGACTGGCCTTTACGTGCGCCCGCGAAGTCGAGGATCTGGCGGCGGGGGCTGTCTTTTACCGCGAAGGCGAGGTGGATATTGGGGCGATCAAAGCCGCGCAGGAAGATTTCGGGCGCATCGCCGTCAAACAGGCGCGTGACGATTTCGGCGCGGGTTTCGGCGTCGGCGGTGGCGGTGAAGGCGGCCAGCGGCACGCCCAGCGCGCGGCGCAGATCACCGATGCGCAGGTAGTCGGGGCGGAAATCATGGCCCCATTGGGAGACACAATGCGCCTCGTCCACCGCGATATGGGCGACGCCTGCGCGTTTGAGCAGCGGCAGCGTGCCACCCGAGGCGAGGCGTTCGGGAGCCATGTAGAGGAGTTTGAGAGAGCCCTCATTCAGGGCGGCGAAGATGGCGTCGTTTTCCTCATCCGTATTGCCGGAGGTCAGCGCGCCTGCGGCAACACCGGCGGCGCGCAACCCTTCGACTTGATCGCGCATCAGGGCGATGAGGGGCGAAATGACGACCGTCAGCCCATCCGAGCAGAGCGCGGGGAGTTGGAAGCACAGCGATTTGCCCCCGCCCGTGGGCATGATGGCAAGCACGTTGCTGCCTTTCGTGACGGCCTCCACGATCTCCGCCTGACCGGGTCGGAAATCATCGAATCCGAAGACTGAAGCGAGAAGTGCCCGCGCCTGTTCCATTGTGCCCTGCTCTATTTGGTTGGCGTCAGATTCGCACGCCAGTGGCAGGGCCTCAAGTGCGGAATGTGCTTAGATCAGCAGGTGGGCGTTGTTGCGGATCACAATCTCGATTGCGTAGATCGCAAGGAACGCCACCAGAGGCGCGAGGTCGAGGCCGCCCATCGCAGGCAGGAGGCGGCGGATCGGGGCGTAGATCGGCTCCAGCAGGCGGGTGAGGCCGTACCAGATCTGGCTGACCAGCGGTTGGCGGATATTGAGGACCTGAAAGTTGATCAGCCAGCTCATGATGATGTGGACGATCATGACGAATTTGACGACACCGAGGATCATCAGGAGGATTTGGAGAATGGAGAGCATGTAACAGGTCCGTTTTTAGGGTTCCCAGAGAGGTAGGGGTTCATGCGCATGAGTGCAAGTTAGCTGTGCCGTTACGTCGTATTTGCAGTTGCAGAAAAAACTGCGACGGTGCGTGCATGTATCCAGTTATCCGCATGATCTACCAAATGTCCAAGGCACGGCGTATGCCGCCTTTGGGGTATTTCGACACCCATGTTTCCCACCACATCTGTTGGCCGTGGGATATCGACCTGTGGATGGAGCTCAACAACGGGCGCACGCTGACCCTGTTCGATCTGGGGCGTTTGCCGATGTCTTTGCGCAATGGCAGTGCCAAGGCGATCAAGGACAATCGTTTGGGATTGGCCGTGGCGGGGGCGTCGGTGCGCTATCGCAAGCGGGTCACCACATTCCAGCGTCTCGAAATGCGCACGCGCGCGATCGGCTATGACGACAGGTTCCTCTATATGGAGCAGTCGATGTGGAATGGCGCGGGGGAGTGTTGCAACCATGTGCTGATCCGCGGGGCGGTGACGCGCAAGGGCAAGATGATCAACCCCCAGGAGTTGGCCGATATGGTCGAACCGGGCGTTGTGAGCCCTGCCCTGCCCGCGTGGGTTCAGGGGTGGGTGGAGACCGACCGTTTGCGCCCTTGGCCGCCGATGCAGGATAGCTGAGCCCGTTTAATTCCGTTGCCTCGCGTCCGGTTTGCCTATTCTATCGCCAACAAAGCAATAGACGGGGCATGGGCATGAACGACACAACAATGCGTAAGCGCATTTGGGGTTGGTACTTCTTCGATTGGGCGTCGCAGCCCTATAACACACTCCTTTTGACCTTCATCTACGGGCCGTTTTTTGCCGCCGTTGCCGCGAGTTATTTCATGGGCACGGGTCTGAGCGAGGTTGCCGCGGATGCGCGGGCGCAGAGCGTTTGGTCGCTGTGCCTGACGCTCGTGGGGATCGCTGTGGGCATTGGTGCGCCTGTTGTGGGGGCATTGGCCGATACCACGGGGCGGCGGATTCCGTGGGTTATCTTCTTTTCCGGTCTTTATGTGATCGGGGCGTCTTTGTTGTGGTTCACCGATCCGGCGGGCGGGAACATGTGGTTGATGCTGGCCGCCTTTGGCGTCGGGTTCATCGGCGCCGAGTTCGCGTTGATTTTCACCAATGCGCAGCTGCCCACGTTGGGGTCGCAGGAAGAGATCGGGAAGGTTTCGGGGACGGGGTTCGCCTTTGGCTATCTGGGCGGGTTGATCGCGCTGGTATTGGCGCTCGGGCTGTTGGTGGAGCAGGAGAGCGGGCTGACGTTGTTCGGGGTCAAGCCGTTGTTCGGGTTGGATGCGGCGGCGCGTGAGGGCACGCGGTTTGTCGGCCCCTTCACCGCGCTATGGTTTGCGCTGTTCATGGTGCCCTATTTCATGTGGGTGCATGATCTGGGTGCGACGAAGTTGAAGGCGAGCTTTTCCGGCGCGATGGCGTCGCTCAAAGATTCCGTCACGGGTCTGCGTCATCGCCGCAGTATGAGCGCGTTTCTTATCGGGTCGATGTTTTACCGCGATGCGCTCAACGGGATTTACAGCTTTGGCGGGGTCTATGCGAAGCTGGTGTTGAACTGGTCGCTGACCACGGTGGGGATTTTCGGGATCGTGTCGATCATCGCGGCGGCGGTGTTTGCGTGGATCGGCGGGCGGATCGACAAACGGATCGGGCCAAAGCCGGTGATTATCGCCACCATCGTGGTTCTGACGGGGGTTTGTTTCATCGTCGTGGGCATGTCGCGCGAGCAGTTGTTCGGGATGCCATTGCCGGAGGGATCGACCCTGCCCGACACGGTGTTTTTCGTCTGTGGCGTGTTGATTGGCGGCATGGGCGGGATGTTGCAGTCGTCGTCGCGCACGCTCATGACGTTGCACACGACGCTGGAGAAATCGACGCAGGCCTTCGGGCTTTACGGGCTGACGGGGCGGGCGACGGCGTTTATGGCGCCGGCCCTGATCGGGATCGTCACGGCGGCCACCGGATCGGCGAGATTAGGCGTAACGCCGTTAATCGTGCTTTTCCTCATTGGCCTTATCCTGTTAGCGTGGGTGAACCCTAGAGGCGAAAGAGAGGCGTAGAGCAGTGCGACTTCTGGCCAGTTTTATGATGATTGCCGCTTTGGCGGCCTGCGGCGGTGGTGAACCCGCGCCGCGTTCAAATGTAACCGTATCGTCGAGCGATTATCGCCCTGCCAAGCAGCTCTTTGGGGCTGTGAGTGCGGGTAGTCGTCAATCGTCAGAATCCTTTGGCTCCTATGCCAAGGGGTGTGTCGGCGGGGCTGCGCAATTGCCCGAAACCGGTGCGACGTGGCAGGCGATGCGTCTGTCGCGCAACCGCAATTGGGGTCATCCCCAGTTGGTCGATTTCGTGCAGGACCTGTCGCGCAAGGCTGCGCGTCAGCCCGGATGGGCGGGGATCTATGTCGGTGACATGAGCCAGCCGCGCGGCGGGCCGATGCTGTCGGGGCATGCGAGCCACCAGATCGGGCTGGATGCGGATATCTGGATGCTGCCGCCCAAAAGGTTGGACCTGAGCGCGACGGAGCGTGAAAACCTGTCGTCGATTTCGATGCGCCGCGCCAACGGGGCCTATGTGAATAGCGACTGGACCCCCCAGCACCACGAGGTGATCAAGGCGGCGGCCTCTGATCCGCGTGTGGCACGGATTTTCGTCTTTCCCGGCGCGAAGGTGCAGATGTGCAAGGACGAGACGGGCGATCGTGCGTGGCTCAATAAAGTGCGGCCATGGTGGGGTCACCACTATCATTTCCACGTGCGGCTCAAATGCCCAGCGGGTGATAATTCCTGTGTCAATCAGGCGCCACCTCCGGCAGGGGATGGATGTGCGGATGCGCAGGTTTGGGTGAATAACATCCTCAACCCGCCGCCCCCTGATCCCAATGCGAAACCGGCGGCACCCAAAGCCCCCCTCACAATGGCAGGTCTGCCCGCGCAATGTTCATCTGTACTCTCCTCGCACTGAGCCTGTTTTCCACGGGTGCCGTTGCGCAGGATGCGAGCTACCTCGGTCGCTATAAATGGTCCTCTGATGATCCGCAGCATGGCGGGTTTTCGGGGCTGGAGTTGAGCGCGGACGGGATGGATTTTGTCACTGTGACGGATAGCGGGTCCGTGGCCTCGGGGTCGGTGACGCGCGGTGAGAACGGTGTGATTTCGGGCATTGCGGTTTCGGATCTGCGGTTCCTCAAGGGGCGTCGTTCGGAGGTTTTGCCGAAGTTCTGGGAAGACGCCGAGGGGCTGGCCATTGCGCCCGACGGGACAATCTATGTGAGCTTTGAGGGCCGTCACCGCGTGTGGTCCTACGCCGATCTCGACGGGTTTGCAGAGGACACGGCGGGCTATCGGGATTTCCGCGAATTGCAGGTGAATTCGGGGTTGGAGGCGCTCGCCGTTGATGGAGACGGCGTGGTTTATGCGGTGCCCGAGCGGTCGGGTGAAATGGAGCGTCCGTTTCCGGTGTATCGCTATCGCGACGGGGCGTGGGACATTGCCTTCCGGCTGCGCCGCGATGGGGAATACCTGCCTGTGGGGCTCGATTTCGGGCCGGACGGGCGGCTCTATTTGTTGGAGCGGTGGTTCCGCGGGATCGGGTTTTCGAGTCGCGTGCGCCGGTTCGATTTGGGGCCAAAGGGGCTGACCGATGAGGTCACTTTGATCGAGACGGGGTTGGGCAGTCACGACAATCTGGAAGGGATCGCGGTGTGGGAGGATGACCAGGGCATCCGTATCACCATGATTTCAGACGATAATTTCAAGCCGTTCCAGATCACCGAATTTGTGGAATACCGCATTACGAACTAGGGGGCTTGTCAGTGCGCCCCACCGGCGTTAAACGCCCCCATCCTGCCCGAAAGGGCCGAGTTGCCGTCACCTTCGATAAAAAACGGAATATATCATGACACGACTTCTTACTGGCATTTTTGCCATGGCCGCTATTGTGGTGGCTTCCAATATCCTCGTTCAGTTCCTCCTTTTGGACGGATTGCTGACATGGGGGGCGTTTACCTATCCGCTCGCGTTTTTGGTCACCGATGTGATGAATAGGGTCTATGGCCCTGATTCCGCACGGAAAGTTATCTTTGCGGGCTTTATTACCGGGATCATTTGCAGCCTGATCGGCACGCAGATCATGTTGCAGGGCGATGGCTATAGCTACCCTGCGGTTGCGCTGCGGGTTGCGGTGGGATCGGCGACGGCGTTTCTCGTCGCGCAGATGGTAGATGTGTTTGTTTTCAACCGCTTGCGCGCTGGTGCGTGGTGGCGGGCGCCTTTGGTTTCGACCTTGGTTGGATCGGCATTGGATACGGCGATCTTCTTTAGCCTCGCGTTTTCTCAGAGCGTTGTTTTCTTTGGCCAAAATGCGGATAGCGAGATTTCGTGGGCGTGGGATGCGGTGCCGTTCCTGAACGTTGGAGCGCCGGTTCCGTTGTGGGTATCGCTCGCGGTGGCGGATTGGGGTGTAAAACTCGCCCTTGCTTTGATCGCGCTCGTGCCGTTTCGCCTAATTGTTGGGCGCCTGAGCGCACGTATGGTATAAATTTACTTGCCATATACCAAATCTGTGCCACCATCGTCCTATCGGCAATTCATCGAAAGGAGGTGGTCCAGTGTCTAGAGTGGTATTGGAAAATGAGGTCAAGACAGTCAGGGGGGCCGTTGTTCTCAGGCAGTCCTGAGCGCAGAACACTTCTGATTGGGTCTTCCTAACTGGCCCATCTTCTTCGAACTCGAAGGGCTGTCTGATCTGGGCAGCCCTTTTCCATTTTTGGGGGTTCGGGGGGTGAGTTTGCAGTGTTTTAACGGAAATGTGGCGCGGGTTGTTAGGGTTTTACATTTCGCGCGCGCCCCGCTTTACATGTTTTACATGTTTTACGAGAGGCTCTTATGCCGCTGAGGATCACGGATAGCATCGAGATTGCCGATTGGGAGCTGACGGAGCAGTTTGTGCGGTCGTCCGGTCCGGGTGGGCAGAACGTGAACAAGGTGTCGTCGGCGGTCGAGTTGCGGTTCGAAGCGGCGCGCTCGCCCAGTCTGCCCGATCCGGTCAAATCGCGTCTGCGCCGGTTGGCGGGGCGGCGGTGGACGAAAGAGGGCGCGTTGGTTTTGTTTTGCGACGAGACCCGCCATCAGGCGCGCAACCGCGAGATCGTGCGCGAACGGTTGGCGGATTTGATCCGCGAGGCGACGGTAAAGCCGAAATTCCGTGTGAAGACGCGGCCCTCCAAAGGGTCGATCGAGCGGCGGATCAAGGCCAAGAAGGTCCGTGGCGAGGTGAAGGCGCTCAGGGGGCGGGTGGAGTAAACCGCACGGGTGGCGGGGCGTCCTCGGTTCGCTCGAAGAACAGCCACAGGACGATCATGGCGGTGATGGGCGTGATGATGAGGGAGATGAACCACCAAAGCGTCCGGCTCTGCCCCCGCGCCTTTGCCATGTCCGCGACGATCACGAACAGCCAGTAGGTGATGAAGAGAGACGCCGCCAGAATGGCGAGGACGAAGACGGTTCCGAAGATGGATTCAAGCATGTGGCCGCTCCTTGGTGTTGGGGGAGGGTACGGCTTTGGGGTGTGGGGTGTCTAGGGTGTGGGGGGAGTTGGGGTGAATTGAGTTGTTGACCCAAAGTCGCCCTTGTTGTTTCTTTCGGAATTATATTCAGCGGAGTTCCGAAAATGAGAATTACACCACCGCATGCAGATATTGATATTTACTCAGATGGTTTTGCGAAACATGACATATTATCTCGCGAGCGAGAAAGTAGAAACCTATCCGAACTAGTCGAGAATATCGATGAACCATTGGTAATTGCGCTGGACGGCGCATGGGGTTCTGGAAAGAGTTTTTTTCTGAAGTGCTGGGTCGGAGCTCACAAGATAGAAAACAAGGGTAAAGCAACGACCATATACTTCGACGCCTTTGAAAACGACTTTCTCGACGATCCGCTCATTGGTCTAACCGGCGTTCTGGCAGATCGCATGGAGAAGGCAAAAAAGCCGAAAGACGCGCTCGCTATGGTTAAAACTGCGGCGGCCAAGCTGTGGCGTCCGGCTCTGCGAATTGGGTTAGCCATGGGAACCGCTGGGGCAAGCGAAGCCGTTGGGGTAGTTGCGGATGCTGCACTTGAGAGAACAGAAGACGAGCTAATAGAGCAAGTCAATGCGTTTTGGGAAAAGGAGGACGGGAAACGAGCCGCTATGGCTGAGTTTCGTGCGGCGCTAGTAAAACTTACCGAGCCTGATGACGATGGGGTTCCAACCAAAAAGTTCGTTTTTGTTGTTGATGAACTCGATAGATGTCGGCCGGATTTTGCGTTGGATTTGCTGGAAGTTATGAAGCACTTTTTCTTCGTTCCGGGAGTTCATTTCGTGCTTGGCGTCAATATCAAAGAACTCCTGAACACGGTCCGATCACGCTATGGCGATAGGGTAGATGCGGAAACATATCTCCAGAAATTTGTATCGGTATCCCTCACTCTGCCAGATCGGAGTGGGTATCGCGGATACCCCAATTCTGTGGCGACCAAGTACTTTGAAGAAATGTCCCGAAAAATGGACATAAACAAAAATATTGCCGATATTGTAATTGTGTTGATCACAGAATTTCCGGCATTCAGGTTCCAATCGATACGGCAAGCACAGAGAGTCCTAACTGAAATAGCTCTGATTGCCGACCCCAAAAAATCGATCAAGAACAATGTTTATGGCTACAACTATACGTTGGCCTCCTTGATTCTTATGAAACATGGCAAACCAGATCTATTTAGAAAGGCAGTTTCCGCTGAACTAGCCTACGAGGATATTTCAAGATTCATCGGACTACCGGCCTCTGTAACGGAGGAGTCAACGTTTCACTCGCAGGTAGCAGACTATGCGTGGCGGAGTCTTCTTGCCCCGGACACTGTTGATAAGAACAAAAAAGGATTTCGCAGTATGTGGGGCGGTCTCGGGTCAAATTGGCCCGAGGATGTCATAGAGAACCTTCTCAATGACTATTTAAACCCTATTGCACTAATCGACGAGGCCCTGACCCCCTAAACCACCACATCCTGAGCCACCTGATCCCCTACTCCGAACACCCTCTTATACCGGCTAATTTCTTCCTTGGGGCCCATGGCTTTGTTGGGGTTGTCGGAGAGTTTTACGGTTGGGTTTGCGTTGGCGCTTATGGCTTTGCAGACGAGGGAGAAGGGGGCGAGGGAGTCGTGGTCGGTTAGGCCTCGGAAATCGTTTGTCAGGAGTGTTCCCCAGCCGAAGCTGGTGCGGACGCGGCCGGTGAATTGTTTGTGGAGGGCGATGATTTTGTCGGCGTCGAGGCCGTCGGAGAAGATGATGAGTTTTTGCGTCGGGTCTTCGCCGCGTTTTTTCCACCAGTCGATGGCGATTTCGGCGCCTGTTGCGGGGTCGCCTGAGTCGATGCGGATGCCTGTCCATCCGGCGAGCCAGTCGGGGGCGCGGTCGAGGAAGCCGCGGGTTCCGTAGGTGTCGGGCAGGATGATGCGCAGGTTGCCGTCGTGTTCTTCGTGCCAGTCGGCGAGGACGGCGTAGGGGGCGTTGGCGAGTTCGTCGTCGGTTTTGGAGAGGGCTGCGTAGACCATGGGGAGTTCGTGGGCGTTTGTGCCGACGGCTTCGAGGTCACGTTTCATGGCGATGTGGCAGTTGGAGGTTCCGGTGAATTTGTCGCCGAGGCCTTCGGTCATGGCCTGCACGCACCAGTCCTGCCAGAGGTATGAGTGGCGGCGGCGGGTTCCGAAGTCGGCGATGCGCAGGTCGTCGAGAGGTTTGAGGCGTTCGACCTTTTCCCAGAGTTTGGTCATGGCGCGGGCGTAGAGGACCTGTAGTTCGAAGCGGCCCATGGATCCGGTGACGGCGCGTGAGCGTAGTTCCATGAGGATGGAGAGGGCGGGGATTTCCCAGAGCATGACTTCGGGCCAGTTGCCTTCGAAGGTGAGTTCGTATTGGTCGCCGCGTCTTTCGAGGTGGTAGGCGGGCAGGCGCAGGCCTTCGAACCATTCCATGAAGTCGGAGGTGAACATCTGGCGTTTGCCGTAGAAGGTGTTCCCGCGCAGCCATGTGCTTTCGCCACGGGTGAGCGAGAGGGATCGCACGTGGTCGAGTTGTTCGCGCAATTCGCCTTCGTCGATCATGTCGGCGAGGGGGATATGTTTCGAGCGGTTTATGAGGGAGAATGTGACGGTGGTGTTCGCTTTGTTGCGAAAGACCGATTGGCACATGAGGAGTTTATAGAAATCCGTGTCGATGAGGGACCGGACGATCGGGTCTATCTTCCATTTGTGGTTATAGACGCGGGTTGCGATGTCGACCATGGGTGCCCACCTTATTGATATTGGTCTGTTAAACCAGAGCGGCGCGCGAAGATGCAAGGATTGGTTCGATGAAAGCGGTTGTGCAGAAAGGCTATGGCGGGCTCGGCAATCTGTCGTTGCGCGATATTGCGGTGCCCGAGGCGGGTCGTGGCGAGGTTGCGGTGCGGGTCGAGGCCTGTGGTGCGAATGCGAGCGATTGGGAGTTTGTGACGGGGCGGCCGGGGTATGCGCGCCTTGCCGGTGCGTTTCGCCCGCGCCCGCGTGTGTTGGGCTCTGACGTGGTCGGGGTTGTCGAGGCGGTGGGTGAGGGTGTCGCGTTGCAGGTCGGTCAGCGGGTTGTGGCGGATACTTTTGGCAGTTTCGGTGGATTTGCGTCGATTTGTGTGGCCAAGGCGGATCGGTTTGTGCCGGTGGCGGCCGATATGGATCCCACGGTGGTGGCCTGTTTGCCGCAGTCGGGGACGATTGTGTTGGATGCGTTTTCGGATCGCGTGCGCGCGGGGATGCGGGTTCTGGTCAACGGGGCGGGCGGCGGTTCGGGGCCGATGGCAATTCAATATGCCAAGTCTCTGGGTGCCCATGTCACGGGCGTGGATAATGTCGGCAAGCTGTCGGTGATGGCGGCGGCGGGGGCCGATGAGGTGCGCGATTACGAGGCGTGGGATTTCGCGACCAGCGGCGAGACCTGGGATGTTATCCTCGACATGTACGGCACGCGGCGCCCGCGGGAGTTGGTGCCTGCGCTCGCGGACGGTGGGCGGTATATGATGGTGGGCGGGCCGATGTTGGTTCTGATCCACGTTGCGCTGGCCGGTTTGCGCAAGCGGCGCGATGGCAAGTCGATCGGCGTTCTGGCGGTCAATCAGGGCCCCGACCGGTTGGCCGAATTGATGGGTCTGGCGCGCGACGGGGTGATTTCGCCGGTGATCGGGGAACGTGTGCAGATCGAAGGCGCGATGCAGGCGCTGGCGCGCATGGGCGCGGGGGCTACGCCGGGGAAATTGGTGGTGGTTGCTTAGCGCCTAGCTGTTCAGCACCACGAGGGTGGTTGTGTAGGCGGCGTAGAGGGCGAGGAAGATGATGCCCTCTTTGCGGCTGAGGTGCCATCCGGTGCGCGCAAAGACCAGCATGAGCACCGTGGCCGCGACCATGACCCAGATGTCCATGCGCAGGATTTCTGCGGGCACGGCAATCGGGGTGAGGATCGCCGTGGTGCCCAGAATACCCAGCAGGTTAAAGATGTTGGAGCCGATGATATTGCCGAAGGCGACGTCGCTCTGGCCCCGCTTGGCCGCGATGACGGAGGTGATGAGTTCGGGCAGCGATGTGCCGATGGCGACCACGGTCAGGCCGATCACGGTGTCGGAAATTCCCAAAGTTGTGCTTAGCGAGATCGCGCCTGTCACGAGCAGGCGTGCGGAGATGATTGTCACCGCGAGGCCTGCGATCAGACGGATGATATTGGCGAGGTTGGAGGCGGTTTCGGGGATGGTTGCGGCCTCGTCATCGTAGAGGTCGCCCGCGGGGGTGCGGCTGCGCAGTTCGGCGCGCAGGGTGTAGGCGACATAGGCCACGAGGGCGGCGACAAGCAGCCCCCCTGCCCCGCGCCCGATGAAACCGCCGATCACCAGCGCGAGCGTCAGGACGGTGGCGATGGCGAGCATGGTGCCGTCACGTTTAAAGGCGCGCGCATCGACGGCGATTGGCGCGAGGAGAGCCGAAACCCCCAAGATAAGCAGGATATTGGCGATGTTGGAGCCGACCACATTGCCCACCGCGATCCCGACCGAGCCGCTATAGGCGGCCTGAACGCTGGTCACGAGTTCGGGCATCGAGGTGCCGAAACCCACGAGCGTGAGGCCGATGACGATGGGGGAAATGCCGAAGTGGCGCGCCACGCCAACGGCGCCTGTCACCAGCGCGTTACCCCCCAGAACCAGACCGATAAATCCGAGGGTGACGAGGAGAATGTCGAGCAAGGGGTGTGATCCTATGGGGCCGGTTTTTGGCCGGTCCGGGCCACGGCGCAGGTGCCGTTCGCCAGACCTATGATCGGTGTCGGGGCGCTACAAGTGGGGGGGTGAAAAATCGCGCGCAGGGTTGGCTATTTGTCACGCGGGTCCCAGTCGGGGTCGGGGACGCCGCGTCTTTGCAGGCGCAGGGCGAGGCCGAGGGTGACGCCTGTGCCGATGGCGATGGTGAGGTCGGCGAAGACGGTGAGGAAGAGGGTCAGGCACAGCAGGAGCACGTCGGAGCGGCGGGTTTTGAGGAACTCGGGCCATTTGTCGACCTCGGCCATGTGCCATGCGGTGAGCAGGAGCACGCCTGCGAGTGCGGGCAGGACGAGTTGGGAGGCGAGCGGGGCGGCGACGCTCATCACCACCAATAGGGTGAGGGCGTGGACGATGCCGGCCAGCGGGGTGCGCCCGCCTGCGCGCACGTTGGTGGCGGTGCGCGCGATGGCGCCTGTGACGGGCAGGCCGCCGAACATCGGGGAGGCGATATTGGCGAGGCCCTGGGCGAGGAGTTCGGCGTTGGGGCGGTGGCGGTCGGCGATCATGCGGTCGGCGACGATGGCCGAGAGCAGGGATTCGACGCCCGCGAGGAAGGCGATGATGAGGGCGGAGGGGAAGAGCTCGGCGAGTTTTGCGGGGCTGAGGTCCGGCAGGGTGGGTTTGGGCAGCGCGCCCGAGAGCGGGCCGAAGCGGTCGGCGATGGTGTCCACGGGCAGGTTGAACAGCGGCACGGCGGCCGAGGTCAGGGCGAGTGCGACCACGAGGCCGGGCAGACGCGGGGCGGCGCGGCGCAGCAGGGTGACGAGCAGGATGGTGGCCACGCAGATGGCGAAGGCGGCGAAGGAAAACGACCCTAATCCGGCCCAAAGCGTGGCTATTTTGGGCACGAAGTCGGCGGGCAGGTTGGCGATGCCGAGGCCGAGGGCGTCGTTGAGTTGGGAGGCGGCGATGATGACGGCGATGCCGATGGTAAAGCCGTTGATGACCGCTTCGGGGATGTGGCGGATGAGCGTGCCTGCGCGCAGGGCGGTGGCGATGAGCAGGAGGATGCCGGCCATGAAGGTGGCGGTGATCAGGCCGCTCATGCCGTGCTCTGCGATGACGGAGAAGACGACGACGATGAAGGCGCCTGTGGGGCCGCCGATCTGCACCAGAGAGCCGCCGAAGGCCGAGACGAAGAAGCCGCCGATGATCGCGGTGATGATGCCGGTTTCAGGGGGCGCGCCGGAGGCGATGGCGATGGCGATGGAGAGCGGCAGGGCCACGAGCGCGACGGAGATACCGGCGAGCACATCCCCGCCGAGCGAGGTGCGTGTGGTTTGAGGCAATGTGTTCAGCAGACGTGGGCGCATGATCGTCCCTCGGGAATATGGGGCGACAATGGCGCGGCGGTCTGCGTCAGGCAAGTGGGGTGTGGCGCAAGGGGGGTGTTACGTAATTGTGACCCCTGCCCCCTTCATCGCGTCCATGGCGGCGGCCAGCGATCCGTCCATGTCGATGGCGCGGCAAAGGTCGCTGCGCACGGTGGTGGCAAATCCGAGGGTGGCGGCGTCCACGGCGGAGAAGTTCACGCAGAAATCGGTGGCCAGACCAACCATGGTGAGGGTGTCGATGTCCCGGGTGCGCAGGTAGCCTTCGAGGCCGGTGGGGGTTTTGTGGTCGTTTTCGAAGAAGGCCGAGTAGCTGTCGATGGCGGGGTTGTAGCCTTTGCGGATGATCAGGTCACCGTCGGTGCGCAGGCGGGGGTGGAAGGTGGCGCCGCTGGTGCCTTGGATGCAGTGGTCGGGCCAGAGCACTTGGGGGCCGTAGGGCATTTGCGTCATCGTGAAGGGGTCGGCTTTGTGGGTGGAAGCGAAGGAGGAGTGGCCGGCGGGGTGCCAGTCCTGCGTGAGGATCACGGTTTTGAAGTCCGCCATGAGCGCGTTGATGCCGTCCACGATGTCATCGCCGCCCGACACGGCGAGCGCGCCGCCGGGGCAGAAGTCGTTTTGCACGTCAATGACGAGAAGGGCGTGGGATGTGGGGTGCATGATCTCTCTCCGGTCGCGGTTTGCGCCATGGTGGCGGGGGCGACCGGAGAGGTCAATGTGCGTCGCGCCTGTGGGGGCGCGGGGCGATCAGATCGCGATATCGTCGAGCGTTTTACCGGAGTCCAGCGCGGCGATGACCCAGAGGGGTTTGCGGCCACGGCCGGTCCATGTCTGGGACGCGTCAGCGGGGTTTTTGTATTTGGGGGCGACTTTGCCGCGTGGCTTGGACACACGTTTGGCGGCGCCTTTGGAGATCAATGGCAATACGTCATCAAGAGTGAGTTCGTAATTGGCCAGCACCGCTTTGATTTCTTCGGATGCGGTTTTCAGGTTCTCTTTTGCGAGTTCCTTTTTGCGTTTCTCGATTTGTGCTTCGAGTTTTGTGAGGTCTGAGGTGCTGAGATCTTCGATGTCGATGCTTGCCATTTTTACGTGTTCTCCCGGTTATAAGTGGCCCTGCATAATATGTGATAATCAAACATTCAAATAGATTTTCGAAAACCGCCGAGACTTGCAATTCCCTGCCGAGCGGGAGTAGGAAAGCGCCCATGTTTACAGTCTGTGCACTCTATCATTTCACCCGTTTCGAGGACCCTGCGGCGCTGCGGGGGCCCCTGTTGGAGCTATGCGTTTCCGAGGGGATTACCGGAACTCTTTTGCTCGCGCGCGAGGGGATCAACGGGACGGTTGCGGGGCCGACTGCGGCGTCGATCGACAAATTGGTGAGTTACATCAATGGGCTGCCGGGGTGCGACGGGTTTGATTACAAACTGTCGAGCGCGGTCGAGCCGCCGTTTATCCGCATGAAGGTCCGGTTGAAGAAAGAGATCGTCACCATGGGACAGCCGGATGTCGATCCGCTGGCCGCCGTGGGACATTACTGCACGCCGCAGGAATGGAACGATCTGATCGCCGCCGAAGACGTGGCGATCATCGACACGCGCAACGACTACGAGGTCGAGATCGGCACCTTCAAGGGGGCGATTGATCCCAATACCAAGAGTTTCGGCGAATTTCCGCAATGGTGGGAAGAAAATAAAGACCGGTTTCACAACAAGCGTATTGCGATGTTTTGCACCGGCGGTATCCGGTGTGAAAAGTCGACAAATTACCTGCTCGGGCAGGGGATTGAAAACGTTTACCATTTAAAGGGCGGCATTCTTAAATACCTCGAAGAAATGCCCGAAGAGAAAAGCCTTTGGGAAGGTGAGTGCTTTGTTTTTGACGGGCGCGTGTCGATTGGCCACGGTTTGCAAGAGGGGCCGCATGAATTGTGCCACGCCTGCCGCCGCCCGATCCTGCCCGAGGACAAGGCGCGCCCAGAGTTCGAGCAGGGTGTGTCCTGTCACCGCTGCATCGACGAGGTGAGCGAAGAGCGCCGCGCGGGGTTCCGCGAGCGCGAGAAGCAGATCGCACTGGCCAAGAAGCGCGGCGAAGTGCACATGGGGCGTCAGGAGTGATCTTCTAGATCACCCCCGAGCTATTACCCGATTTTTCGAAAGGCGGTTTAGCCGCGCAGCACCCACTGCACGGCGTTTTTGAACGGGCGCAGCATGTTGCGGGAGGCCGGATAGCGGGTCAGCACCGCGCCGTATTTTTGCTGCAACCCGCGATAAATCCGCGAGCGCAGGGTCGAATTGTTCATTTCGAGCTGGCGCACCTGTTCGAGGATACTGCCGGAGTTTGTCAGCGAGGCCAGACGTTGGAGTTTATACTCCAGTTTGGCGTAGCTGCGTGCGGCCAGTCGTGGTGACATCACCGACATCACGCGATACCCGCGGTCCTGAACACAATAGCCGATCAGGCGCTCCTGAATGTGCGCAAGGCCTCCGTCCAAATGGTGCGGCTCTGGGTTGTAGTCTTCCCATTTCCATTTCCATTCGAACATTTTTCGCAGCGCATCTGTACGGAACCAATACATTGTGCCGTAGGCCGTCACCGGCGTGTGATCATCAAATGGCACACGCAGCCCCATGTCGGTTGCGATACGTTGCAAACTCGGGCGGTTGTTGAACCAGGAGTGGCCCAAAGTTCCAAAGCCGATATGAATGACCGGCGGGATTACGAGACCAATGTCCGGTTCGCGCTCCATCATATCGAGGAGATTGCGAACATAGTTCGGTGAAGACACGAGATTCTCGAAGAGGTGTTCTTTGAAGCTCTCGCCAACCTGGCGCGACACCTGTGGAGTTCGTTTTGAGTGCAAACGCAATGCGACCGAGTACTTTTCCGAGAGGATCACATCGCGGAAAGTGATGAAGAGCGAGGACATGTCGCGCCCTCTGTTCTGCTCCACCACACGCACGGTTGTTTCTTCTGCGGGAAAGCCTTTTTCGGCCAGAAAGGTTTCAATTCGCTTTTTGTTATCTGCGGTTGCCGTCGTCAGGAACAGGTGGATGTCCATAGGGAGGCGTTCAATGAGTTCCCAAAACTCCGGCATCATCTCCGCATAAAAGGCGTGGATGAACACTGCCACTCGTCCGAATTCCCATTCGGATTTTTCACCGTCATAGTGTTCTGGCAAAAATTCGTACTGATCCGCAATCGTATTGAAATGGCGCATTTGAAGTCGGCGCGTCGCGAAACTGATTACGCTACGATAGAGTTCCGGGTTTTTGACGCGAAGGAGATCCAATGCCTTGCGCAGATCGATTGCGTTCAGGTCATTTAGAAGTGGGTCGATAAACAGAATCGAGGTCGGAAAACATGGTGCCCCAAATTGCACCAGTTTGTGCACCTCAAAATTGCGTGGGTCAGTTGTCGAAAGGGTCGAGTCCTCAAGCGCATATTGCACCTTAAGGCCTTCGGATCGGAGAAAGTCCGAAAAAGGAATGAGGCCCTTGGTCACCTCGTCCCAATATTCTTCTATTTCGGGCAGATCGCGCCAGAAGCTCCAGAACCCGTCCATGGTCAGAAGTGTTGGAGAAAAGGCCGAAAAATCGAGATAGGCGAAACGTGAAGGGATTTTTTTATCGGTAAGGCGCACATCCAGGTCAGCATTGTGCCAATAGGGCGAGAAGAGGTGCACATCGTTTTCTTCCATTTCCCAAATGCGGGAATCAATACCGTCAATCGGCCCGAAAACATGGCTACCGGTAACGATTACAGGGCCCCAACTTTCAGATGTTTCACGCAAATCGAGCAATCCGCGACGGTATCCGGAGAGAATTGTTGGCTTTCGGTCGAATGCGATCACGCGGTCAGGACCGATATGATCGAGTGCACCATCGGTTGCATCGAGAAACGCACTGTTTGTTACGACAACCAACCAGTCGACTTTTTCGCGTAGCTTTTGGACCGCGTACTTTACGTGCGGGTCGTCATGCATTTCGAATTGGATAACGTATATGGCTGCGCTTTTCCGCATTAGATTTTTATCTCGTTTCTTAGGTGCACGTTAGATGAGAGATTCAGCTTTTCACTCGTGTGAAATAGCTTTCAGCGGCATTTTTTATGACTTCATTACTCATCATTTGAAATTCGCTGTAATAGACGTATTTCTGTTGTTCGGTTTTGAACAACTCGTCATCGCCTATATCCAAGGTCCAGTTTTCCGCCAGTTTTGTTCGCAGCATCGTGGAGAGCCGTCTTTTGTAGAATAGATTGGGCTCAAACGTAATTTCTCGTCGCGCGTCTTTCCCGTTTACGCGCACAAGTTCGACCAGTTGCTGGCGTTCTTTGGGTGACGTGTTTGAAATGAAACGATGGCGCAGCGCGGAGCCCACATATTTGTTGGGGCCCGCTTCCATCAAGGTCAGAAGTCGCAAGAACTCTGTCAATTCAATAGGAAACGACGTGTTCTTCGGCTTATCCGACACAAATTCCATATCTTCGATTTTGAGTACGGATTTGCAGATGTTCTCGTAAATGTCGATGCCTCGGTCACGCAGCGTATTGAAGGGCACTGCATGCACCTTAACACGTGGAGAGCGCAGTAGAGGCGCCAGATCCAGCATCGGATTCAGGATGCGTGACGCCATTGGGTCATTGAAATGCTCGCTAAACCTCTCAGGCAGCCCCGCAGGGTAACCCTGTTTGATTTCTTCTGCCCAGTAGGAATTGAAAATATCGATGGGATCGCGCACCACGTAGACCACATCGATAACGTCGCGGCCGAGTGCATCGGCGAGCCACTCAAATTTGCGCAATCGCCAGCGGCAGAAACCTTCTGCCGAAAACAGAAGGTTTTGGTCAGTGGACTGACCAAGTGCTACCAGGTCCGGGTGTTGTGCGGACTCCGGTGTCAGATAGGCACCGGAGTTGTGAGCTAGATCGTGGTGCGCGGGTAGTCCTAGCGTTCCCAGCTCAGGGTAAATCCAGCCAGCCTTCTCGAGCGCCTTACGGTCGCGGTGAAGGTTCTGTTGAATATAGGTACTGGCCGTTTTGTGTGGGCCCACATGAAGGACAAGCATTCGGTCTCCAATTCCTTAAAAGTTCAGGACTCTTTTTGGGCCGACAGTTTGGTTTTCAACTCTTCACGTTCGGCACGCAAAGCTGTCAGTTCGTCCTGAACAATTGCGATACGCTGCTGCACATAGATCATACGACGACGCTCGTTAAGGGTGGAATCGGTGTCAGACATTGGTTTTTCTCCTATGGGTTGCAAAGTTGTGGCGTAGGTACGCCGAGTTTAGCCGGCAGTTGTTTCATGAAATTGCTGGCTGGACCAAAGCACGAGTTTCTCCAGACCTTCTTTGAGGTCCATTGCTGGTTCCCATTTCAAAAGTTCGGCTGCCCGTGAGATGTCGGCGACGCCGTAGCGGATGTCGCCGGGGCGGAAGGCGCCTGTGATTCGCAACTTATCAGGGCTCTCCCCGAAGGCCACCAGCATCATGCGGGCCACGTCGAGGATGCTTGCGCCGGAGCCTGCGCCGATGTCGACGATGCCTTTGGGCATCTGGTCGGCGGCTGCCATCATCTGGAAGGCGCGGGCCACGTCGTCGACGAGCACGAAGTCACGGGTTATGACGCCGTCTTCGTAGATTTCGAGTGTTTTGCCTTCCTGGATCTGGCGCGCGAAGATCGACAACACGCCGGTGTAGGGGTTGTTGAGCGACTGGCCGGGTCCGTAGACGTTTTGCAGGCGCAGGATGCCGACCTCGACATCGGTGCCCCAGAACGCCTGTGTGAGCAGGTATTCCTGCATCAGTTTGCTGGAGGCGTAGATGGACGCGGGGGCGACGGGACAGGATGCGGCGGCGGTCGGCACGGGCGTGAGCGAGCGGCCGTGGCGGTCTTTGGGGGCGAAGTCGCCGTTTTTGAGATCGGCGGGATCGCGTTCGAGCGCGGCGGCGGGCAGGCCGTCGGCGTCCACGCAGGCGCCTTCGCCGTAGACCGAGCGCGAGCCTGCCACGATGACGCGTTCGACGCCGCCGGTGGCGCGGATCGCTTCGATCAGGGTGGTGGTGCCGATGACGTTGACGTTGCAATAGCGGGTGGGCAGGTCAAAGGACTGGCCGGTGCCGGTTTCGGCGGCGAGGTGGAAGACGATGTGGGGCTGCGCGGCCTTCATCGCGGCCTGTAGTGCGGCGGCGTCACAAACGTCGGCTTCAACAACGGTAATTCCATCAACGTTCAGCGAGGCGCGGTTGTCGGGGTTTCCCTCATGTGCCTGCGGGTGGAAGTTGTCCAGAACGGTTACCTGCGCGCCGTCAGCGATCAGACGCAATGCGAGACGGGACCCGATAAAACCAGCGCCACCAGTGATGAAGATACGTTTGTCAGAGATACTCATTTTTTCCTTCGCCAGGCCTCTAACGAGGCCACCAATCCTTAGTTTGTCATCAGGCCCAATTCAATTGAGCCCTATTCATTGTTGCGATGAACGTCGACAGGCCAAATTGACCATCTGCATTCATCGGTGGTTATCGGCGGTTAGTTGCCATCGCAGGGGACTGCTGCCTTTGCCGTATTTTGTTGCGCGCCGAAATTTTGGTCCCTTGCGGGGGGCCGATCGGCCAGTCGGGGCCGGAAAATTTCGCAAGTGGCGCGCGGTGTGTCGTCATTTCAGTGTTCGGCTGACCCGTCTTTGTGGCGGGCCGCGTTTGATGTCTGTCGGCTCTTAGCACTGTGAATCGCCGTGTTTGGCGGGGAAATTCGGGCGGCATGCGTCAGTTATGGCGGGGCGGAGTGGCCTATAGCCTACCTAGCAAGGCGTCAGCTAGACCGCGTCAAATCCGTGGTGAACAGTGACGTTACGTCACTAAGTTCGAGGGTCGCGCGCAGGGCGGTAGATTGCTTTGCAAATGCGCAGGGCGAGCGGCAAAAAACTGTGCGCAAATCGATGGTAACGGAAAGATTGGTTGCCTCCAAAGCTGCAAAGACAGATACTCTGCGCGAAATGGCCGCCCTGTTTTAGGACAGGTGGCGGTGGAATTATTCGACGCGCAGGCGGAGGAATACACGATCGCAATGCGCTGAATACACATCGAATAAGTCGGATGTGCCCCACATTTGCCCTATTTTAACCACGGAATTTCGCGACATATGTCCGAATGCCCACAAGCCTGATGAGTTGACCCATGTTTAACGATCCCCTCTATGCGAACCAATGGCATTTTAGCCTGATCGGCGACATCGAAGCGATCTGGGCGGAGTTTCGCGGCGCGGGCGTGACGGTCGGGGTCTATGACACGGGCGTTGCGGTTGATCATGCCGATCTCGATGACAACTATCTCGCCGCGCTCGAGCTGGATCTGGGCGGGTCGATTGATACGGCGACCTACCAGACGGTTGCGGATGGGCACGGCACCTCGGTGGCGGGGCTTATCGGCGCGGAGGCGGACAACGGGCTCGGGGGGGTCGGTGTTGCCAACCTTTCGAGCATTACCTCGGTCAACTTTCTCGAAACGGCATATGACTACGGGTATTCTGCGGTTTCGCAGGCCTTGGAGCATATGGAAGTGTTCGACGTCGTCTCCAACAGTTGGGGGTTTTTCCCGGCTTTTGCCGATGAGAACAATGCGTCTTCTTCCGGGTCGTCGGCCGAGTTCTTTTCGGAGTATTTCGACCTCGCGGCCTTGAACGGGCGTGACGGATTGGGGTCGATCATCGTGCAGGCGTCGGGCAACTGGGCGTCCAATGCGGCGGCGACCGGTGCCCCGAATTCGCGCCATGTGATCGCGGTTGCGGCCACGGATGGCTATGGCGATGCGACGTCCTATTCGAATTTCGGGTCCTCTGTCTTTATCGCCTCTCCTGCGGCTTCGGTGACCACCGATCTGCCCGGCGCGGCGGGTTTGGATGCCGGGGATTACACGGAGATCTTCGGCGGCACCTCGGCGGCGACACCGATTGTGTCGGGCGTTGTGGCGTTGATGTTGGATGCCAATCCCGATTTGGGGTGGCGTGATGTACAGGAAATTCTCGCGCTGTCGGCGTCACATACCGGGTCGGATTATGGTGCGGCTGCGAGCGGTAACGAGGTCGGCGAATGGGCGATCAACGGGGCGAACAACTGGAATGGCTCCGGCCTGACGCATCACGCGTCCTACGGGTTCGGCATGGTCAATGCTTTTGGTGCCGTTCGTATGGCCGAGGCGTGGTCGATTTTCTCGCCGGTTGCCGCGACATCCGCCAATGAGATGACGGTGAGCAAGGTTGCGTTTTCCGGCTCGCAAACGATCGCGCAGGGCACGGAGGCCAATCCGGCGACGACGGTGTTTACCTTTGACGTCACAGAGCAGATGGAGGTCGAGCACATCACCTTCTCGCTCGACGTCATGCACAATGATTTTTCGCAGCTCTCGATTGCCTTGGTCGATCCGGACGGCAACCATTTGCCGGCGTTCTATATGGAGTCCGAGGGTGGCGCGGGATTGGTTCCAGAGTCCAACACGCTCGAGTTTTCCTTCGGGATCAACAGCGCGCTCGGGACCTTGTCGAGCGGCGAATGGGCGGTCGAGTTCACCGATACCACGGCGGGCGATGTGGCCGCGGGGCAGGTTTATGACCTCGGCGTGACGTTTGAAGGCGGCGCGTACAGTGCGGACAGCGTGTATCATTACACGCCGGATTTGGCGGACTTGATCGCGCTAGATCCGGCGAACCGCAAAACACTGCAGGATCTAGATGGCGGCACGGATTGGGTTAATTTCGCAGCGTTCTCCGATAATGTAGAGGTCGTGCTGACCAATCAGCGTGTTCACATCGGCGGTAAGAAATTGCTTGATGTAGACGCGTCTTCGGATTTCGAAGGTTTCGTTTTCGGTGACGGCAATGATCGTTTTGTTGGCACATCTTCAGATGAGACCGTTTACGGCATGCGGGGCAACGATTTGATCGTTCTTTCCAGCGGTAATGACACGGCCATGGGCGGTGCAGGCGACGACCGTCTCTATGGTCAAGACGGTGAAGATTGGCTCTATGGCGGCGCGGGCAACGACGAGTTGATCGGCGGCAGCGATAAGGATTACCTTTATGGCGAGACCGGAAATGACCTTTTGTTCGGTAGAAACGGTGGCGACCTGATTATCGGCTTTGACGGCGACGACACCCTCTACGGGGAAGGTTACAACGACTACATTTCTGGTGGCAAGGGGAAGGACTGGATCGAAGGGGGTTCAGGATCCGATGTCATGCGCGGAGATGGCGGAAGAGACACCTTTGTGTTTGCAAGCTATGCAGGTCGAAACGACGACAAGATACTTGATTTCAAAATTGGAACTGACCAAATCGCGATGATGGGTGAGCCATGGGACGCGCCGGCAGAGACTGCTGCGGATATCATTTCTGCATACGCAAGCGTCATCGATGGGAACACCATTTTTGACTTCGGCTCACACGGTTCGCTGACGGTCATCGGCATCAACGATGCAGCGCTTCTGACCGACAGCATCCTGTTCGTGTAAACGCTCAGCCTTTGCCGCGCGCGACGTTGTCTTCGACGCGGCTGAGGTTTTGTTGGTTCCACCGGTGATGATGTAGCGCTTCTTTTATGTCGTCGTAGTAATAGAGGTGGCCGCCTTCGATCACCGCGCCCGCGTCGCAGAGATCGAGTATCATTCGGTTGGAGTGCGACACAAAAACCGCCGAGGCCGCGGAAAGGCGTTCGCGGAACACAGCCTGCGATTTACGTTTGAATTCCTCATCGCCCACGGCCGTGACTTCGTCCACCAGATAGGTGTCAAATCCGATGCCCATGGCGGTGCCAAATACCAGTCGTGATTTCATGCCCGATGAGTAGGTGCGCAGCGGATGGTGGAAGCTTTGGCCGAGTTCGGCAAAGTCCTCAACGAAGTCGGTCAGCTCATCCGTGTCCACGCCATAAGTGCGCGCAATAAAGCGGATGTTTTGCGCGCCGGTCAGTTCGGGGTGAAAGCTGCCGCCAAATCCGATAGGCCACGAGATGGTGCCTGTGGAGTGGATATCCCCCGAATCCGGCTGGATTGTGCCCGCGATCATTTTCAGGAGCGTTGATTTGCCCGCCCCGTTGCGCCCCAGAAGGCCCACGGTCACGCCGGTCGGGAAGACCGCGTTCAGGCCCGCCGCGACCACGGTGCGATCGCGGCCATAGCGGTAGGTTTTCCAAAGGTCCTGAAGGTGGATCATGGCGGGTTAGCGTCGGTCGCGCACGGCGTAATACATCAGCGCGCCGGTCGCCCAGATCAGGAGCGCGAAGACCGCGGTGAGCGCGAGCAGGCGGGCGCGTTTGGGATGGGTCGAGCGTTCGGCCTGAGTGGGCGCGATGAAGGTGGCGAGGTAGCGGCTTTGACGGCCTGCCTCGGCCTGCGCGCTATCGAAGGCGGCGAGGGCGGAGATATAGGATTGCTCGGCGAATTCGCGTTCGACGCTGAGCCCTTCGTATTCGGAGATCAGTTCGGAGAAGGCGCCGCCGTCTTCGTCGGTGCCTGCGCCGAATTTGGAGCGTTCCTGGCGGATACGGTCGCGGATCACGTCGATGCGTTGGCGCAGCGGTTGGATGCGCGGGTCGTTTTCGCGGTTGGTGGAGGCCGCGAGCAGATCGTATTCGATGAGCGTTTCGGCGAGTTGTTGTTGCAGCGTTGTGATCAGGCTGTTTTGCGAGGCGATGTCGGCGTTCGGGTCGACGATCTGGTTTTCATTGCGAAACGCCAGAACGGAGCGGCGCGACTCTTTGAGCCGCTCGAGCGCCTTTTCGAGTTCTTCGCGCGCGTAGCGGGTCGAATCCGCGCGGGCCTGCGCGTTGAGTTCATTGACGAGGGTGCTCGATAGGGCGAGCAGTTCATTTGCGATCAGGGTGGCGTCCTCGGCGGAGAAGGCGTTGACCTGCAATTCCATCAGACCGGAGCCTTCGTCGTAGTAGACTTTGACCATGCGCTGCCAGTGCTCGGTGAGGTCCTCGATCGTGCCGGCGGGGTCAAAGCCGAAGTAGAAATCGCGTTCCGGTTTGGAGAACAGCGAGCGCAGGTCGATGCGTTCGTCGAGGTCTTCGACGAGGGTTTGCGAGCGCAGGTAGCTGAACAAAATGTCGCTGTCGGAGGCTTTTCCACCGCTCAGTGAGGTGAAGCCGGACAGCAGATCAGAGGAGGATGCGACGTCTTCGGTGCGCACGGTAAACCCGACGCGCGAGACGAATTGATCGGAGGCCAGCGTGTAGAGATACCACGCCGAGAGCGCGACGGGCAGCAGGACGAAGGCCACGAAACTCGCCATCAGGGTGACGTGACGGCGGCGCAGGCGGGCGGGTGCCGCGACGGGTTTCATGCGGTCGCGGTTGGGGCCTTTGAAATCCTTGGTAGGTGCGTGTTTTTTCGCGCCGCCGGCTTTTGCCGCTGCGCCGGTCGTGTCGGCAGGGACCTTTTCGGGGGTATCTTGCATATCGGTCTCCGCCGTTTCGCCCGCGGATTTCACCCGCGCACGGTGCGCTTCCTGGCGGCGACGGCGCTCTTGCATTTCTTGCTCGTAGGGCGTCAGGGGCGGCCCGTCCGTGGGGTCGGCTTTGGCGGACATTTATACTAACTCGTTGCCTGGACCCTTGTGTATCTATATCAGTTGGCACGGGTTCAAAAGAACAAAGTCACGACGGACGGCATGGACGACCAGGACGCGGCCCAAGGCGCAGCACCGAGAAAACCCCTACGGGCGGTGACCCCGCAGCCGGTTGCAGGGCGCTCAATGCTGCGCTCTCTGGTGCGCGCGACGTCGGCGTTGCTGATCCGTGAAATGGCGACGACCTACGGGAAATCGCGCCTCGCCTATCTCTACGCTATCGTTACGCCGGTCATGGGTATCATATTGATGTCGGTGGTGTTTTCGCTCGCGCTGCGCTCGCCGCCCTTGGGGACGAGCTTTGCCCTGTTCTATGCGACGGGGCTGTTTCCCTACACGATCTACCGTGAGGTCGAGTCGAAAATCACCGGTTCGTTGAAGTATTCGCGCCAGCTTTTGAGCTATCCGTCTGTGACCTATGTTGATGCGCTTTTGGCGCGTTTTATCCTGACGGCGTTGACGCAGGTGATCATCTTTTCGGTGGTGATCGGGGTTCTGGTTATGGCCTCGCAGACCAATTCTGTGTTCCGCCCCGTGGAGGTTCTGGCGGGGATTTCGGCGGCGGCGGTTTTGGGGTTGGGGGTCGGTGCGCTGGCCTGTGCGCTATCGACCGCATCGCCGCTGTTCGAGCAATTCTGGAACGCGGTCAACCGCCCGTTGGTGTTCATTTCGGGCGTGCTGTTTCTGCACGAAGCCGTTCCCCAGCCCTATCGCGCATGGTTGGAATACAATCCCATCGTGCATGTGGTCGGGCAAATGCGCAAAGGGTTCTACAACAGTTATCGCGGCGATTATGTGGACCTGACCTATGTCTATCTCTTCGCGCTGGTGTGCCTTGTGACGGGGTTGATTTTGCTCAACCGCTATTACCGCGATCTGATGGAGAACCTGTAGCATGGCGCAGGGCCGCTCGGTCGCGATCCTGTTGGCGAGCTACAATGGCGCGCGTTTTATCGGCGAACAGCTACGGTCCATCGCGGCGCAGACCCACAAAGACTGGGCCCTCTGGGTGAGCGATGACGGATCCACCGATGGCACCCGCGCGATTGTGGAACATTTTGCAGAGGCCCATCCCGGGCAGGTGCATTTGGTGGACGGTCCGCGACGGGGCACATCGGCGGCAAATTTCCTGTCGCTTTGTGCGCGGCCCGAAATCGACGCGGATTATTTTGCGTTTTGCGATCAGGACGATGTGTGGATGCCCGATCATCTGGCGGTGCGATTGGCGCAGTTGGCAGAGGGGGCGGCTCTGGTTGGCGGGCGGACCGCCTATGTGGGCGAAGACGGGGCGCCCTTGGGCACCTCGTCGCATTTCCGCAAATCGCCGTCTTTCGAGAATGCTTTGGTGCAGAGCCTCGCGGGCGGCAATACCATGGTCTTTGATCGACGGTTGCGTGATCTATTGGCGCTTACGCCAAAGAAACGGCTGCCCGCCGTGCATGATTGGTGGGCCTATCAGATCGCCACGGGCGCGGGACTGCCGGTGATTTATGATCCCGAACCCTGTCTGCACTATCGCCAGCACGGGCAAAACCTGATCGGGTCGAACACCGGATTCAAGGCGAAGATGGCGCGGATCAGAGGGCTGTTCACCGGACGGTTTGCGGGATGGAATGATGAGAACACCGTGGCTCTGGAGGCGATGCGCCCCCATTTGACGCCCGAGGCCTGCGCGACCTTCGACCGGTTCGTCGCGGCGCGCGCGGCGCGCGGGGTGAAGGCATTGGGCGCGGTGCGGGCGGCGGGGTTGGTTCGCCAATCTCGGATCGGCACGGTGTCGCTCTATCTCGCGGCGGCATTGGGGCGCATTTAACGGGCTATGCGCGGCGGTTCAGGCGAAGGAGATTGACGCCTCGATCGAGGAGAAACCCGTCACTCCGACCAGAGTAATGACACCGAGCGAACCGAGATCGATGATAAGGCCAGCGTCTGTGTCAGTCGCGCTCGCTCGTAGTATGTCGATATCGGTGGCATGATTTCCGCTCGCCCATGAGGACGCAAAAACGAGGTCGTCCATGGCCGGATCAAAGTCCATCACGGTGTCGCGGCCGCGTTCAAAAACAAACGTGTCATTGCCCGCTCCACCAGTGAGCGTATTTGTGCCGCCACCGCCTGCCAGGCGGTCGTTGCCTGCGCCGCTGTCTATGACATCGCGACCACCGAGGGTCGAGATCGTGTCGTTGCCATCTCCGCCAGTGACGGTGTTTGCGGCGTTTGAGCCCACGATGACATCATCAAAGTTTGTACCGTCTATGTTTTCGATCGAGTAGAATAGATCCTGTGCGGCTGCACCGGCGTTCAAACTATTATCGCCCAGCCAGATCGTCACTCCCTCTGTGGCCGTTAGGAAGGACATCGTATCGGAGCCGTCACCGCCGTAATATGAGTCGTATCCATCAGAATGGAAGAAGAAATCGTTGCCGCCATACCCACAGATATGGTCGTTTCCTGCGCCGTCAACGATTGCATTGCTAACGTCGTCTCCTAGGATCAAGTCGTCAAAAGAGGTGCCCGTTATGTCCTCAATGGAGTACAACTCGTATCCCGAGGCCGCTCCGCTATTCCTATCGGTTTCGAGTAGGCGAATTATGATACCCGTATTTGCGTCGGCAAACGTCAAATGGTCCCTGCCACCCCCCCCATAGATGGTATCCGCGCCTTCGGAAGAGATAAACGTATCGGCTCCGCCATAGCCACAAAGTCGGTCATTACCCGCGCCGCCGTAAAACGTATTATTCCCGGCCGTTCCAACGAGCACGTCGTCGAATGCGGAGCCAATAAGATCCTCTATCAAAATCAGTGTGTCACCCGAGGCGCTTCCGCCATTTCGCTCAGGCTCGTCCAGATAAACAACGGCGCGTTCGGTGGCCTTGGAGTAATCCATCGTGTCGGTACCTGAGCCTCCGTGGAGGTAGTCGGCCCCATTGGACCACATAAATGTGTCTTTTCCTGCGTACCCGTAAACGACGTCGTCGCCTGACCCGTCGATCATGATATTTGCGCCATCCGTGCCCAGTAGGCGGTCGTCGAAGTCCGTGCCTTCTAGATTTTCGATGGAGTAGAGTTCATCGCCCGCTGCTTCTCCTGCATTGCGGACCGGATCGGCCAGCCAAACTCGAACAGCGCCATTTGCGGAAGCGTAGCTCATGGAGTCAGAGCCCGAACCACCATTAATGTAATCGGCGCCTGCCGAGTATTCGAATCTATCGTCGCCGTCGCGTCCGAAGAGGCGATCGTCACCTGCGCCACCAAAGATAAAATTATCGTTGTCAGAACCTATAATAACGTCGTCAAAGGTGGTGCCGATGACGTTCTCAATACTCGAAAAGGTGTCACCTGCGGCCGCGCCGAAATTCGAGTCGGGCACAAAGAGGTTGAGTGTTATTCGCAGAGCCGCACTCGAGTAGTCGACTGTGTCCATGCCTGCACCACCGTCGAGGATGTTTGAACCGGTGCCGCCGATGATCCAGTCGTCGCCGTCGTCGCCATAGATCACATCGTCGCCTTCCATGCCGGATAGGTAGTCGTTGCCCGCGCCGCCGTGGAGTTCGTTGGCGGCGGATGAGCCGGAGAGGTGGTCGGCGAAGGCGGTGCCGATCAGGTTTTCGATGGAGATCAGGGTTTCGCCGAGCGCCGCGCCATCGGTGCCCTGACCGTCGGCGAGGTCGACGTCGACGAATTCGGATTCTTCGGAGTAGTCGACGGTGTCGCGGCCCGTGCCGCCATCGTAGAAATCGACGCCGTTGCTGCCTGTGAACGTGTCGTTGCCTGCGTCGCCATACATGATGTCGTCGTCGCTGCCACCGTGCAGGGTGTCATTGCCATCGCCGCCGTGGAGTACATCGTCTTTGGTGCCGCCATCGAGGACGTCGTCGCCTGCATCGCCGTAGAGCGTGTCGCGGCCGTGGCCGCCTAAGAGGGTGTCGTTGCCGTCGCCACCGCGCAGCAGATCATTGTTGCGCCCACCGTTCAAATAATCGTCGCCGCCACGGCCCTCTGCGATGTCGCTCCCGTCGCCGAGATTGACGTGGTTGGCGTCATCATCACCGTAGAATTCGTCGGCGAGGTCGGAGGTGATGAAGGCTTCGATGCCGTCAAAGTGGCTGGCGAAGGCGTCGCCGGTGTTGAGCTGTGCGGCGAGCAGGTCGATTGTGACGCCGCGCTGCGACCACGAGAAGTCGACGGTGTCGTGCCCTGCCCCGCCCACATAGCTGTCCGCGCCGCCCATGCCGACGAGAATGTCGTCGCCATCCCATGCCTCGAACAGATCGCCCGCGCCCGATCCGGTCAGGATGTCGTTGCCAGTGGTGCCGGTGAAAACTTCGCCCGGCGCGCTGGCGCCTTCCGTGATGTGCGAAAGGGGGAGGTCGATGCGGGCGCGCAGTTGGTCGGGGAGGATCGGGTATCCTGTGTCGCTATGGATTTCGATTGTCTCGTCGCCATAGGTGACGCGCGCGCCTGTGGCGGTGGGGATGATGTTGAGTTGGTCCACGGAGCGCAGGAGCGGGAAAGCCGACAGGTCGAGGCGGTCCTGCGTGATGGAAAAATCGGTGATCGTGTCGGTTTTGCCGTCCGCGTTGAACACGAAACGATCCGCGCCGGCGCCGCCGGTCATGCTGTCGGCGCCGGTGCCGTCGACGAGGATGTCATCGCCTGAAAGGCCGAGCAGGTTGTCACCCCCGCCTGCGCCAAAAATCGTGTCCGACAGGGCCGAGCCGATCAGGGTTTCACCGGCCTGCGTGCCCGTCACCAAAGTGCCGAGCGTGTCGGTCGGAATGGTCAGGCGGGTCACGCCGACCTCTGTTTCGGAAGCCACGAAGACGTTGATCTGGCCATTGGCCTCGGTCACCACGAGGGCGGAGACGTTGTCGAGCGTCATTGCATTGGTGTCGGCGATCGAGCCGTGGGTGATCAGGTGTCCGTCAGGGAGGACCTCCAACAGGGTCAGACCATCCGCGCCGCCGCCCACGATGACGAAGTGGTGCCCTTTGACCTCGATCTGCTCCATGACGGTGAGTTGGTGCAGGCGGGTGGCGGTGCTGCCGATGGCGTGGTCGACGAGGTTCATCGCGCCGTCGGCGTCTATGCCGAGGACGGTGAGGGAGTCGCTCTCCTGACCGGCAACGAGCAGGTAGGTTTGATCCCCGATGGTCACGGTTTGCATGTCGACAGGGGTATTGAGGCCGAGTTGGTAATTCGCGCCGTATTCGGAGGTGCGCAGCAGCGTGCCATCGTCGGAGAGCCGGTAGAGTGTGACGCTGTTGTCCACGCGCGAGGCGAGGGCGACGTAGGTTTGGCCGCCCTGCGTGAAGGTGGTGATCGTGCTGTCGGCGAGCCCCGTTGCGGGCAGCGAGCCGATTTGGGTCAGGGAGGTGCCGGTGTCGGTGCGGTAGACGCCGATTTCGTCGCTGTCGCGCAGCACGCCGATGGCGAGGGAGCTGCCGGTTGCGGTTTCGCTAAAGGCGAGGGTGGTGAAGGCGGGGGCATTGTCGAGCGTGCGGTGATAGCCGCCGATGCCGCCGTCAGCGCGCAGGACGTAAAAGCCGAAGGAGAGTGACGTGGATCCGGTCGGCGCGAGCACCAGCGTGCCGTCGAGGTCAGCGATCGCCATGCCCGAGACGTCACCGTTGTAGGAGGTGACCGAGCGGTCGTTGATGTGGGTGAGGGTGTTGAAATCGGCGGAGAGGCTGAAGGATGCGACCAGATCATGGGCCGTGTTCACGGCATAGAGGTAGGTGACCCCGTTTACCTCAACGGTCTGCAGGTCGGAGATGCCTTCGAAAAGGATATCATCCGACGCCCCGTATTTTGATCCATATAGAAAAGAGACCATGTCCCACCACCGCTCGAAACCCTCGGTGACGGTAGGGGGTCAGGCGTTAACGGGTTTTTGCCGGAATGCGGCATCCGTGTGGTAGATCGTTAAGGTTTTAGGACGATGCGATTATAGTTGTCGAACAATTCGCGTCTATTCCGCGGCGGCGCGCAGGTTGGTTTGGGCGAGAAGTGCCGCGATTTCGGGTTTGCACGAGCCGCAGTTGGTGCCTGCCGACAGGGCGGCGCCGACGGCTTCGACAGTCATCAGGCCATCGGTTTCGATGGCGCGCAGGATGGTGTTCACGCCGACGCTGAAACACGAACAGAGCACCGGTCCGGGGTCGGGGCGGTTGGCAGGTGTGCGCCCCGAGAGGACATCGGGGCCGCCCTCGGAGGGCAGCGAGGCGAGGTAGTCACGCATCACCGCGACCGGAGTGCGCGAGACGAACAGCGCGGCGACGAGCGTGTCGCCATCGTAAAACGCGAGCCGCGCCGCGCCGCGTTGCACGTCGATCAGGGACAGGGCCGGCAGGTCGGGCAGGTCAAACAGGCGGCGTGCCTCGGCCTCCCAATCCGCGATGGTGCCGGTGCCGGCGAGTTCGACGCGCCATCCCGAATGGGTGCGCGCGCGGGCCCAATAGGCGCAGTCGGGGGCGACGGGGCGCGCGGAGACGGCAAAGGCGTACCAGTCCGCGTCAAAGCGGCTGAGGCGGGCGACGGCGGCTTTGCTTTCGGGTTGTCCGGAGATCGGGTCGGTGACGGCGGCGACCAGCGCGTCGATGCGTGCCGAGGGCGCGGTTTCGCCGGTCCAGTGCATGGGGGCAAAGGTGGTGCCGCGCTGCACGGTGTCGGTGATGCGCGCGCGCAGGATCGCGGTGCCTTCGGGGCTCTGGATCGTGACGAGATCGGCGGGGGCGATGGACAGGTCGGCGGCGTCTTCGGGGTGGATTTCCACGAAGGGTTCGGCGAGATGGGCCGAGAGGCGCGGGCTCAGCGCGGTGCGCGTCATCGTGTGCCATTGGTCGCGGATGCGGCCGGTGTTCAGGCGGAATGGGTATTTGCGCGCGGTTTTGGCGGCGGGCGCGCGGTAGGTGACGGGGATCATGCGGCCTTTGCCGCCGGGGTGGTAGAACTGTCCGTCGGCAAAGAAGCGGCCGCCGGTTTTTCCATCGCTCACCGGCCAGCGGGTCGGTTCGAGCGCGCTGTATTCGGTGTCGGTGAGGTCGGCGAGGCCGGAGATGTCGAAGTCGCGCCCAAAGCCGCCCGCGATGCCCGAGAGGGCGGCGTATTCGCGGAAAATTTCCGCCGGAGAGGCGTAATCGAAGGCCGCGCCATAGCCCATGCGGCGGGCCACGTCGGCGAGGATGTCCCAGTCGGGGCGCGTGCCATCCGGGGCGGGCAGCACGGTGCGTTGGCGCGAGATAGTGCGGTCGGAGTTGGTGACCGTGCCTTCCTTTTCGCCCCATGCGGTGGCGGGCAGGATCACATCGGCAAGACGCGCGGTGTCGGTCTGTGCGGTGATGTCGCTGACCACGACAAAGTCGCAGCCCGCGATGGCGTCGCGCACGGCATTGGCGTCGGGCATGGAGACGGCGGGGTTGGTGTGGATGATCCAGAGCGCCTTGATCCGCCCCTCGCCCACGGCGCGGAACATGTCCACGGCCTTGAGGCCGGCGGCATCGGGGATCGCGGGGGCGGACCAGAAATCTTTGACCGCTGCGCGGTGGTCGGCGTTTTCGAGATCGAGGTGGCAGGCGAGCATATTGGCCAGACCGCCGACTTCGCGCCCGCCCATGGCATTGGGTTGGCCGGTGACGGAGAACGGACCGCAGCCCTGTTTGCCGATGCGTCCGGTGGCGAGGTGGCAGTTGAGGATCGCGTTGACTTTGTCGGTGCCCGACGAGGATTGGTTCACGCCCTGCGAGTAGATCGTGACGACCTTTTCATGGCTCAGCCAGAGGTCGATGAAGGCCTCTATCGCGCCCTCCGAGAGGCCGGTCGGGGTGATGTCCTGATCTGCGGCGCTGGCGAATGCGGCCTCGGCGCCCTCGACGTGGGTGAGGAAATCGGGGTCGGTGTGGCCACGGTCGTGGATGGCGCTCAGCAGGCGGTTGAAGATCGGGACATCGCCGCCCGGTGCGACCGCGAGGTGCATTTCCGCGCCATCGCAGGAATTGGTGCGGCGCGGATCGATAACGACGAGTTTGGTGCCGCGCTTTTTCTTGGCCGCGAGGATGCGTTGGTGCAGGACCGGATGGCACCATGCGAGATTGGAGCCGACGAGCACGATCAGGTCGGCTTCGTCGAGATCTTCGTAGGTGCCGGGAACCGTGTCTGTGCCAAAAGCGCGTTTGTGGCCCGCCACGGAGGAGGCCATGCAGAGGCGGGAATTGGTGTCGATATTGGCCGAGCCGATAAAGCCCTTCATCAGTTTGTTGGCGACGTAATAGTCTTCGCTGAGCAATTGGCCGGAGACGTAGAAGGCGGTGCTGTCGGGGCCGTAGGTGTCGATGGTGTCGCGGAATTTACGCGCCACGAGGTCGAGCGCGCTGTCCCAATCGGTAGCCGCGCCGTTCACCTGCGGGGTCAGGAGGCGTTCGTCGAGTGTGACGGTTTCGCCCAGCGCCGAGCCTTTGGAGCACAGGCGTCCGAAGTTGGCGGGGTGGTCGGGGTCGCCTTTGACCGCGAGGCCGCCCTGCCCGTCCGGTGTGAGAAGGACGCCGCAGCCGACCCCGCAATAGGGGCAGGTGCTTTTGATGGTCTGTGCGGTCACGCAGCGCTCCGCGTTTTGACGGCGTCGCCGTCGAGCAGGATACGCGCGCCATCCAGACGGACCGGATAGGTGGTGATTTGGCCTTCGTCGGCGCCTTGGGCCAGTCCGGTGTTCAGATCGAAAACCCAGTTGTGCAGCGGGCAGGTGACTTTCTGGCCGTGCACTATGCCCTCCGACAGGGGGCCGCCTTTGTGCGGGCAGGTGTTGGAGGCGGCATAGACCTCTGCCTCTGCGGTGCGAAACACGGCGACGCAGCCGACGGCGGTTTTCACGATCCGCGCGCCGCGCAGGGGGATGTCTTCGATGTGGCCGATGTCGATCCAGCTCATTCTGCGGCCTCCAGTGTCAGGTCTGCGAGAGGTTGGTATTTGTCGGCGCGTTTCTCGGCGTGATCGGCCCACGGGTCTTTGCGGTAGACGGATTGCGAGATTTCGAAACGGGTGTTCAGCGCCGTGCGGGTGGCGTCATCGGCGAGCGTTTCCTTGACCCAGTCGAGGCCGACCTTTGCGACCCATTTATAGGCGCGGTCGAGGTATTTGCCGTTTTCGCGGTAGAGCTGCATGAAGGCGGTGACCCATTCGATGGCCTCCTCTTCGGTGGCGACATCTGCGAGGCGTTCGGTTTCCTTCACGTCCATGCCTGCCGCGCCGCCAACCCCGATCTGGTAGCCGCTATCGACGCAGATGATACCGATGTCTTTACAGGTGGCTTCGGCGCAGTTGCGCGGGCAGCCGGAGACGCCGAGTTTGACTTTATGCGGTGTCCACGAGCCCCAGAGTTTCTTTTCGAGCTGGATGCCGAGGCCGGTGCTGTCCTGTGTGCCAAAGCGGCAATGGTCGGTGCCCACACAGGTTTTGACGGTGCGCAGACCTTTGGAATAGGCGTGGCCGGAGACCATGCCGGCCTGATTGAGGTCGTACCAGATGCCGGGCAGGTCCTCTTTTTTCACGCCCAGAAGGTCGATGCGCATGCCGCCTGTGACCTTAACCGTGGGGACGTTGTATTTTTCGGCCGCATCCGCGATGGCGCGCAATTCGGACGGGTTGGTGATGCCGCCCCACATCCGTGGCATGACGGAATAGGTGCCGTCTTTCTGGATGTTGGCGTGGTTGCGTTCGTTGACGAAGCGCGATTGCAGGTCGTCGGTATATTCGAGCGGCCAGTCGGCGAGCAGGTAGTAGTTGATCGCCGGACGGCAGACGTGGCAGCCGTTGGGGGTTTTCCAGCCCAGTTCCTGCCAGACGGCGGGTTGGGATTTCAGCTCTTGTGATTTGATCAGGAGGCGCACGTCTTCGTGGGTCAGATCGGTGCAGCCGCAGACCGGTTGGGCGGCGGGCATTTGGAAGCTGTCGCCGAGAGTGACGGCCATGACCTGTTCGACGAGACCTGTGCAGGTGCCGCAGGAGGCGGAGGCTTTGGTGACCGCTTTGATGTCTGCGAGGGTGCCCGCGCCGTCTTTGATTGCGTTGACGATCTGGCTTTTACAAACGCCGTTGCAGCCGCAGATTTCTGCATCATCCGGCAAGGCTGCAACGGCTGAGAGCGGGTCCGAGGCGGTCCCTCCCTGATAGGCGGGGCCGAAGATCAGCGTTTCGCGCATCTCGGCGACATCTGTGCCGTCTTTGATCAGTCCGAAGAACCAGTTTCCGTCGGCGGTATCGCCATACATCACCGCGCCGATGAGTTTGTCATCCTGCAGGACGAGGCGTTTGTAGACGCCGCGCGCGGGGTCGCGGTAGACGATGTCTTCGCGGTCCGCGCCTTCGGCGAAATCGCCCGCCGAGAAGAGGTCGCAGCCGGTGACTTTGAGTTTGGTCGAGACCTCTTTGGGTTGGAAGGCGTCGACCTCTCCGAGGAGGGTTTTGGCGACGACTTTGGCCTGATCGTAGAGCGGGGCGACGAGGCCGAAGACCGCGCCGTTATGTTCGACGCATTCGCCCACGGCGAGGATATCGGCGTCCGAGGTGATCATCTGGTCGTCGACATGGATGCCGCGTCCGACGGCGAGGCCGCTGTCCTGCGCCAGTTTGACGTTCGGGCGGATGCCCACGGCCATGACGAGCAACTCGCAGGGGATTTCGGTGCCATCATCGAGCAGGAGCGCGCGGACTTTGCCGTTCTCGCCGAGGATCTCTTTGGAGTTGGTGGAGCAGCGCACGTCGATGCCGCGATCCACGAGGGCTTTGCGCAGCAGGTAGCCGGCCGGTTCGTCGAGTTGGCGGTCCATCAGGTGGCCCATGAGGTGGATCACGGTGACGTCCATGCCGCGCATGCGCAGGCCCGCTGCCGCCTCCAGTCCGAGGAGGCCGCCACCGATCACCACGGCGCGTGCGCCCGGTATGGCGGAGCTTTCGATCATCGTGTTGGTGTCTTCGAGGTCGCGGTAGGCGATGACGCCGTCGAGGTCGTGACCGGGAAGCGGGATGATGAAGGGGTTCGAGCCGGTGCCGAACACCAGTTTGTCGTAGGGCAGTTCGTCACCGTTCTCGGCGATCACCACTTTGCGGTCGCGGTCCACGGAGGCGATGCGTTCGCCAAAGCGGCAGGTGACGCCGTTGGTTTCGTACCAGTCCGCGTCGTGGATGACGATTTCCGCGTAGGTCTTTTCGCCCGAGAGGACGGGGGAGAGCATGATGCGGTTGTAGTTGCCGCGCGGCTCGGCGTTGAACAGGGTGACGTCGTAGGCGTCGGGGGCGGCGTCGAACAGGTGTTCGAGAGCGCGACCTGTGGCCATGCCGGCACCGATGACGATGAGTTTTTGTTTACTCATGGGTCTGATCCTCTCAGTTGTACCAGGCGACGATGTGAGACAGCTCGCCCTTGCGGTAAATCGGCAGGCCGACAAAGGTTGTGTATCCGGCGGGCAGGCCGGCTTTGGAGCGGGTGACGACGGGGAGGCCGGAGCCGATGACCTGACCGACGACGCCTTTCCATGCGCTGGCCACGGGGGCCTCGTCGTTCACGCCGTCGCCGTTGTCGCGCCACAGCGCGCCTTCGCGTTGGCAGATGCCGTCGATCAGGACGGCGTTGCCCGATTGGCCCATGCGGGCGCTGCGCGCGTCCCAGATTTCGAACCGGCGCGCGATGGGTGTGCCAAGCGCGGAGAGCAGCGTGAGGATGTAGGGTTTATTACCCGGGACCGGGACGATCATGCCGAGGCCGGTGGTCAGGCCCGCTTTGCCCGCAGCCGAGGCGCGGATGAATTTGTAGCCCGAACCGAGGTCGCGCATCAGGATCGGCGATTGCGCCGCCCAGACCACGCCGGGGAGGCCCTGACCTTTGGGGAAGTGGGTGTGTTGGGAGACGAATTCGAACTCTTCGGCGGCACCGTAATAGCCGTCGTCGAGTTTGAGCATGCCTGCGTCGTCATCGCTCCAGACCTCGATCGCGCCGATGCGGGTGGCGTCGTCACCGCAGAGAACGACGAGCACGGCTTTGAGAACTTCATCGTCGAAGACGGGGATGGCAACGGCGGAGGTCAGGCCGACTTCCTTGGCGGCCTCTGTGCGTTGGAAGTAGGAGCCATCGAAGGCCTTGAGGACGATGGGGCGACCTTCGGCCCATGCTTTGCCGGGCAGGCCTTCGCCCATGCCGAAGCTGGTTTTGCGCGATGCGGCCTCAAAGGTGTCCAGACCGTTGTAATCGCCGCCGGCATAGACCAGCGTGTCGCCTTTCGGGACCCAGACTTCGGCCACCTGAATGAAGGTGTCGATTGGCGTTTCGAGTGTCGCGTCCATGACGGGCGTCTCCTTAAACGGCGCGATGCGCCACGGGTTTTGCGGGGGAGCGGGCGGGGGCCGCCTACTCTGCCGCGATGGCTTTTGCAGCCGTTTTGGGTTTGGGTTTCGCGCCATGTTCGTATTCCTCGAGGAAATCGAGGACCTGTTGGCGGTACCGGTAGTAATCGGGGTGTTCGAGCAGCGCTTTGCGGGTGCGCGGGCGCGGCAGGTCGACGTCGACGATGCGCCCGATGGTGGCCTGCGGGCCGTTGGTCATCATCACCACGCGGTCGGCGAGCAGGATCGCTTCGTCGACATCGTGGGTGACGCAGATCGCGGTGACTTTGGTGCGTTCCCACACTTCCATCAGCACTTCCTGAAGTTCCCAGCGCGTGAGGCTGTCGAGCATCCCGAAGGGTTCGTCGAGCAGCAGGAGTTTGGGGGAGAGGGCAAAGGCGCGGGCGATGCCTACGCGTTGTTGCATGCCGTTCGACATTGATGACGCGGGTTTGTCCATAGAATCAGCAAGGCCGACCCTTTCAAGATAATATTCAACGACGTCCTGTCGTTCTGCGCGGGAGGCTGTTGGGTAAACACGATCAACTCCAATGGAGACGTTTTCTTTTGCCGAGAGCCAGGGGAAGAGGTTTGGCGACTGAAACACCACAGCGCGTTCGGGATCAGCGCCGCGCACTTCGTAGCCGTCGAGTTTGATGACGCCTTTGGAGACGTCATTGAGGCCGGCGGTCATGGTAAGGACGGTTGATTTGCCGCAGCCGGAGTGGCCGATGAGGGAGATGAATTCGCCACGGTCCACTTTGAGGTCGAAGTCCTCGACGACGGTGAGCGGGCCTTTTGGTGTCGGATAGATTTTGTGGATCTGGGAGAAATCGAGGTAGCGGTTGTCGATCAGACCTTCCTGCGCCTTGGCGACGGCGGCGGGCACGGAATGGATCGCGCGCACGTTGGGGAGTTGGCGTGAGCCTTCTGTTTTCGCCTTGATGCCGACATCCATGAGGTAGGAGGTGACTTGGGCGCGCAGGCTTTTGAAGGTGTCGTCGTTGTTCATTTCGGTGCGGTCGCGCGGGCGCGGGATGGTGACGCGGAATTCGTCGCCAAGGGTGCCATCGGGGTTGAGCGCGATGATGCGGTCGGCGAGGAGAATGGCTTCGTCCACGTCGTTGGTGATCAGCACGCAGGTCTTTTTATCCGCCTCCCAGATGTGTTCGATTTCATCGGCGAGATTGGCGCGGGTCAGCGCGTCGAGGGCGGAAAGCGGCTCATCAAGGAGCAGCATTTCGGGGTCCATCGCCAGCGCGCGGGCCACGTTCACCCTTTGGCGCATACCGCCCGACAGTTCGGCGGGGCGGCGCGTTTTGGCGTGACCGAGACCGACCATTTTGATGTAGTGATCGACCTTGGCCTTTTTGTCGGCGGAGGACATTTTCGGAAAGACGGAGTCCACGGCGAGGGCCACGTTTCCATCCACCGTCAGCCACGGCATCAGCGAATAGGATTGAAAGATCACGCCGCGTTCGGGACCGGGGCCTTCGATCGGTTTGCCACGGTAGGTGATTTTGCCGGAGCTGGGTTTTTCGAGGCCTGCGAGCAGGTTGATGAGGGTGGTTTTGCCCGAGCCGGAGAAGCCGAGGAGAACGAGGAACTCGCCCTCCTCCACGCTCAGGTTGATCCCGTTGAGCACGGTTTGTTTGTGCGTGCCTTCACCGAAGGATTTGGTGACGTTGTCGAGTTTGAGGACGGTCATCTGGGTCACCGGTTGTTGGAGAAGGTGAAGAGGGATTGCAGGGCGAACATCACGCGGTCGAGAAGGAAGCCGATGATCCCGATGGTCAGCACGGCGACCATGATTTTCGCCAGCGACTGCGAGGAGCCGTTTTGGAATTCATCCCAGACGAATTTGCCGAGGCCGGGGTTCTGGGCCAGCATTTCCGCCGCGATCAGCACCATCCAGCCCACACCGAGCGACAGGCGCAGACCGGTGAAGATCAGCGGCAGGGCGGAGGGGAGAACGAGCTTGGTGATTTTGGTGTAGGTGTTCATTTTGAGCACCTTGGAGACGGAGACGAGATCCTTGTCGATCGAGGCTACGCCCAGCGCGGTGTTGATCAGGGTCGGCCAGAGCGAACAGAGCGTCACGGTGATGGCGGAGACGAGGAAGGATTTCGCGAACATCCCGTCGTTGGTCACGTAGACGGCGGAGACGATCATGGTCACGATCGGCAGCCACGCCAGTGGCGAGACCGGTTTGAAGATTTGCACCAGCGGGTTGATGGCCGCGTTGGCGTAGGGGGAGAGGCCTGCGAAAATGCCCAGAGGGATCGCGATGGCCGAGCCGATCAGGAAGCCGAAGAAGACGGTGACGATCGAGGTCCAGATTTGATTGTAGAAGGACGGCGAGCCTGTGTAGGGGATGTCTTTGACGCGGTCGGGCTCACCGGAGGCGATGAAGCGTTCGTTGCGGGCTTCGACGCGTTCGAGGAAGGCAGCCTTTTTCTCGGATTTGAGAACGGCGTCTTTGTGAAGGTTCACAGCCTCGGTCCAGACCGCGCCGGGTCCGGGGATCGCGCCGAGCGATGTTTGCACGGTCGGGGCAAGCGCGCCCCAGAGCATCAGGAAGCCGATGATGGCGAGCACGGGCACGCCGAGCAGTTTCCAGATTTCTTTCAACTGCGCGCGCGGGTTGTCACCGGCGACGGCTTTGAGGATGGGTGTCATCCACGAAAGCCCCAGCACACGGAACCAGGCGTCGGCTTTGTTGATGCGGGTGAATAGTCGGGCCCTTTTCGCTTCGCGGTCGGCGGCGCTAAGGGATTGCGGGTCGATTGCGGTCATGGGTTCGGGCCTTTGTCAGTAGGAAGGGGGGTTGCGGGACACCGGAGGGGGCGGCGTCCCGCAGGGGGGGCTTGGGTTTAGCCCTTAACTTCGCCGCCAACGACGGTCTGTTCGCCTTTCAGGCCGATCGGCAGGCTGTCGAGGTAGGCGTTCGGGGTTCTGCCGTCGTAGGCAATGCCATCGATGATGTCGCCTGCGGGTGTGGGGGCTTTGTAGCCGTCGCTGTCCCATGGGAAGTCGGCTTCGTTGGCGAGGCCTTCGTCGACGAGGAGGCGGGCCGCTTCGAGGTAGATTTCCGGTTTGTAGACGGATTTGGCGATTTCGTCGTACCAGCTATCCGGTTTCGCTTCGCCGATCTGGCCCCAACGGCGCATCTGGGTGAGATACCAAATGGCGTCGGAGTAGAACGGATATGTCGCGTTGTAGCGGAAGAACACGTTGAAGTCGGGGACTTCGCGGGTGTCGCCTTTTTCGTATTCGAAGGTGCCGGTCATGGAGTTGGCGATCACTTCGTAGTCGGCGCCCACATAGTCGGGGCGCGACAGGATTTCCACGGCTTCGGCGCGGTTGGCGTTGTCGTTTTCGTCGAGCCACATGGCGGCGCGGATCAGCGCTTTGACGACCGCTTTGGTGGTGTTGGGGTATTCCTCGGCGAAGGAGGCGTTGATGCCAAAGACCTTCTCGGGGTTGTTTTTCCACAGCTCGTAGTCGGTGATGACGGGCACACCGATGCCTTTGAACACGGCCTGCTGGTTCCATGGTTCACCCACGCAGTAGCCGTAGATGGTGCCGGCCTCCAGAGTTGCGGGCATTTGCGGTGGAGGGGTCACGGAGAGGAAGACATCGGCGCCGATCTGACCGGTGATGTTGTCCTGGCTGTAGTATCCGGGGTGCAGGCCACCGGCGGCGAGCCAGTAGCGCAGTTCGTAGTTGTGGGTCGAAACCGGGAAGACCATGCCCATGTTGAACGGTTTGCCTTCGGCGGCATATTTTTCGACCACGGGTGCGAGGGCGGAGGCGGAGATCGGGTGAACCGGTTTGCCGTCAGCATCCTGTGGGATGTTCGGTTTCATCTCTGCCCAGACTTCGTTCGACACGGTGATGCCGTTGCCGTTGAGGTCCATGGAGAAGGGCGTGATGATATGGGCCTCTGTGCCGTAGCCGATGGTCGCGGCGAGCGGTTGACCGGCGAGCATATGGGCGCCGTCCAGCGTGCCGTCGATGACGCCGTCGAGAAGAACCTTCCAGTTTGCCTGCGCTTCGAGTGTGACGAAGAGGCCTTCGTCGTCGAAAAAGCCCTGTTCGTAGGCCACCGCGAGGGGGGCCATGTCGGTGAGTTTGATGAAGCCGAAGGTCAGTTCATCTTTTTCGAGATCGAGCATTTCGGCCCAACCGCCCGAGGCGAGCGTGGTAGAGGCAACGAGGCCGAGGAGGAGGTTCTTCATCTGTCTGTCCCTTTGTGCGTTCCCCGCCCGAAGGCAGGTCAAAACGAAAAAAGCCGCTGACACGTATCCCTTCATTGTGAAGAGAACGGTCGAGCGGCTTTGCTCTGAATACCCAGTCTGTGGGTGAATTCCGGTCGGGGGCACCGTTGCCTCCCAATGGCCTATTGGGTGCCCGAAGGTTTCGCGTCACGCAACGCGCCAAATGTGTTTCGGGGTTAAAAAATGCTGCGGCGCGGAAACCATTTGGTCAAAAATGACCAAATCTTAGGCATCAATCGGTGGTTGGCTCAAAAATCGCGCCATCGAAAAACTGGTTCGGCCTCAGGAACAGCTTGCCTGATTCTGATGCGACGGCGGTTTCGGTGGTTAGCGAGCCTTCGATTTTCGAGGATGCGCCGGGGAGTTCGGCGGCAGTGAGCGCGAGAGCGGCGCGGTAGAGGTCGCTGCGAAACACGGTCCGCGCGAGGCGCACGGAGGCGTCCGGATCGCGCCCGTAGCGTTCGGCCAGATGGCGTGCGATCCATTCCGCCTGTGAGCGCCATGGAAAGTTGGCGGCGCCGTGGTGGGTTTCGAAAAACTGGTCGACCTGACGTTCTTCGCCGCGGCTATTGATCACGAGGCGGCCGGACAGCGCGCGATCGATGACCTCCGGTGACATGTCGAGGTATTGCGGGCGCGACAGGATTTCGGCGGCCAAGGTGCGCGACGCGGGATCGGAAAGCCACCGCCCTGCCCGCCAGACGGCGCGGATCAGACGGCCCATCAGCACGCGTTCGGTGTCGGCCCAATCGGCGCGCACGGCGAGCACCTTTTCCGGCGCAAAGGCCCAGATCGCCGACCCGGGAAGGATCAGTGCGCCAAGCCCGTTTTCGACCGCCATGGAGCCCCAGGGTTCCCCGACACAGAAGGCGTCGATTTCATCCGCGCCGATGGCGTCCACCATCAGGGGCGGGGGCACGGTGCGGATGGTGATGCGCGAGGGATCGGGGTGGCCGAGGGCGGAGAGCCAGTAGTGCACCAGTTCGGCGTGCATCGAGAAGGGGAACGGCACGCCGATGCGCAACCCGTCGGGCGCGGCGGCGATGAGCGCTTCGCCCGCCGCTTTGGCGTCGTTGAAGGCGAAGTCGTGGCCGATGTCGCGCAGGCGTTTTTCGAGGCGTGCGTTGACGCCGATGACGTTGCCGTTGACCGAGAGCACCGAGGCCGCAACCAGAGGCGTGCCGCCACCGCCCAGCCCCATGGCCGTGGCGATGGGCACGGGTGAAAGCATATGCGCCGCGTCCACCTGCCCGTAGCTGAGCATGTCGCGCAGCGAGGACCAGGAGGGCGCGCGTTTGAGGTCGAGCGCGATGCCTTCCTCGGCGGCGTAGCCCATTTCCTGCGCCACGATCAGGGGGGCGGCGTCCACGAGGGGGATGTAGCCAACGGGGATCAGGGTCGGGCTCATGATAGCAACCCCGCAGCCAGTACGAGTGCCTCTGCAACGTCGGCGACGCGTTTATTCTGGTTCATCGCGGCTTTGCGCAGGATGGCGTAGGCTTCGTCTTCTTCGACGCCGCGCGCCTTCATGATCATGCCTTTGGCGCGGTCGATGACTTTGCGTTCCTCGAGGGCGCGTTTGGTTTCGGCCAGTTCGGTGCGCATGCGTTGGAACATGCGAAAGCGTGCGATGGCGGCGTCGAGGATCGGTTTGACGCGGGCCGGTTGCATGCCGTCGATGACATAGGCGGAGACGCCCGCCTCGATCGCGGCGGCAGAGAGGCCTTCGTCGGAGCGGTCCACGAACATCGCCACGGGGCGCTCCATCGGGCCGGATGCCACGGCGAGTTCTTCGAGGATATCGCGCGACGGGTTGGCGATGTCGATGAGCACGATGTCGGGCTGGTGTTCTTCGATCTTGCGCGCCAGTGCGGTGGGTTCGGAGATCACTTTGATGTCAAAGGGGCCAGCTTCGCGCAGGCTATCGACGATCTGCAGGGCGCGGTCGCGATCGGATTCGACGATGATGATGGAAAGCTGGGCGGGCATGGCGACATGACTCACTAGTTCGGGGGCAACATGAAGCAAATTCGTAACGACGGCCCGCGCGCGTTGTTTTGATCTTACTACATGGCGCAAAGCTGTGCGCAACAGCGCGTGCTGCGGAAATTTCGGGCAAAAATGCGGTGCACGGTGCGAAATGGCGGGACGGCGAGGGTTTTCATTTTCCGACTGATTTTGTCGGATTGACTTATCCGAGTAATTCAATAGGAATTGCGGCCAAATGGAAATCGAAGGACAGTCGAATGAAGAATCGCCCATTTTTCGCAACGTCTACGGCCATGGTCGTCGCATTCGCCACCTCGGCATTCGCACAGGTTGAAGACGCCGCCATTCTCGAAACCTACGCCAATATCGCTCAGGCGGGATATGAAGACAGCCTGACGAGCGCGCAGAAACTGCTGGCTGCGGTCGATTCTTTGGTTGCCGATCCGTCTGATTTGACGCTGCAGGCCGCACAGGTTGCATGGCGCGCGGCACGGGTCCCCTATCAGCAGACCGAGGTTTTCCGGTTCGGCAATGCGATTGTCGATGATTGGGAGGGCAAGGTGAACGCATGGCCTCTCGACGAGGGTCTGATCGACTATGTCGATGCTTCCTACGGGGGTCCAACGGACGAAAACGAGATCGCTGTGCTGAATGTCGTTGCCACGCCGCAGTTCACGCTGTCGGGCGAGACGATTGACGCCACCGAGATCACACCTGCGCTTTTGTCAGATACGCTACATGAGGCGGATGGGGTCGAGGCCAATGTGGCCACGGGGTATCACGCGATTGAATTCCTGCTCTGGGGTCAGGACCTCAACGGGCATGCGGCCGGTGCGGGTGCGCGTCCGTGGACCGATTATGCGACGGGCGATGATTGCACCAATGGCAATTGCGACCGGCGCGGTGACTATCTGCGCGCGGCGAGCGAATTGCTCGTGTCCGACCTGACGTGGATGGCCGCGCAGTGGGATGAAGATGGCGCGGCGCGTCAGGCCCTGCTTGACGATTCCAAGGCGGGTATCGATGCGATCCTGACGGGCATGGGGTCTTTGTCCTATGGCGAGCAGGCCGGTGAGCGGATGCGTTTGGGCCTTATGCTTAACGATCCCGAAGAAGAGCACGATTGCTTCTCCGACAACACGCACAACAGCCATTACTATGACGGTCTGGGCATCCAGAACGTCTACCTCGGGGCCTATCAGCGTGCGGATGGTCGTCTGGTCGAAGGGCCGTCTTTGTCCGATCTGATCAGCGAGCTTGATCCGGTTCTGGACGCGGAAATGCGCACGAAGCTGTCGCAGACGATGCTGAAACTCGGTCGTATCAAGACCGCAGCCGAAGCGGGGCTGAGCTACGACATGATGCTCGAGCGCGGCAATGATGCCGGTGAAGCCTTGGTGATGGGGGGCGTGAATGCGCTCATCGACCAGACCCGCACCATCGAGCGCATTGTGAGCGTGCTGGGTGCGGACGGGATCGAGATCGAAGGCTCCGATAGTCTCGACAATCCGGGCGCTGTGTTCGAGTAATCTCTTCCCCGTCGCGGGCATGGCGCGCGGCGGGACTTCGCAGTAAGCAAACCTATGTTCAAGCCAGCTCTGTTCCCGATGTCGTCCATTTTTGCCGCCGCTATGATGGCGTCGAGCGCGCTTGCCGGTGTTCTGGATGAGCCGCATCTGGACATCGTACCCCGCACCCCCGAAGAAGCCGCGCGCATCGCCGCTGTGACCGCGATGCCGGTCGATTTCACTGCCCCCGCAGCGTTTGAGGAGATGTCCGCCGGCGCCGCCACAGTGCGGGCCACGGACGTGCGGGATGTATTTTCGCATGCCTCCGAGAATTTGGGGTTTGATGAGGAACTGACATTCAAGCTCGGCAACGGGTTGTTCAAAAAGGTCTGGGTGTCCTCGCCTTCCTCCACGCTGGCCTCTGACGGGCTCGGGCCGATTTACAATGCGCGCTCCTGTCAGCGGTGCCACCTGAAAGACGGGCGCGGTCATCCCCCGAGCGGGCCCGATGACAGCGCGACGTCGATTTTCCTGCGCGTCTCTATTCCGGGAAAGCCAGAAGACGGTATCGCAGAGATCGAGGATTATATCGCCACCCTGCCCGATCCGGTTTACGGCAGCCAATTGCAGGACGAAAGCGTCGCGGGTGTGCCCGCCGAGTACCGGTTCGAGGTCGCGTATCAGGAAGTGCAGGTTGCGCTTTCGGGGGGTGAGGTTGCGCAGTTGCGGGTGCCGAGTTACCGCGCGGCGAACCTCGGCTATGGACCGCTGCATGCGGAGGCGATGCTCAGCCCGCGGGTGGCGCCCCAGATGATCGGGTTGGGGTTGGTGGAGGCCATTCCTGCGGCGGATATCATCGCCAATGCCGATCCCGATGACGTGAATGGCGACGGTATTTCGGGGCGCGCGAACGTGGTGTGGTCGACAGAGTTCGATCAGCCGATGTTGGGTCGGTTCGGGCACAAAGCCGGTCAGCCCACGATCACGGAACAATCCGCCGCCGCCTTTTCCGGTGACATCGGGATTTCAAGCTCGCTCTTTCCTGCGGGCGCGGGCGAATGCACGGTGATGCAGACCGCCTGCCAATCGGCGACGCATGGGGACGGGGACGTTCGAGAGTTCGAGATTGATGATGAGGGGCTCGATCTCGTGACGTTTTACAGTCGCAACCTCGGCGTGCCCGCGCGACGCGATGTGGGTGACCCGCAGGTTCTGCGTGGCAAGGAGGTGTTCTACGACACCGGCTGCGCGGCCTGTCATCAGCCAAAGTTCGTGACAAACCGTCTCGCCGACGGGGGAGCGCAGAGTTTTCAACTGATCTGGCCCTATTCGGATTTCCTGCTGCATGACATGGGCGAAGGATTGGCCGATCACCGACCCGAAGCGCGCGCGACAGGTCGCGAATGGCGCACCGCGCCTTTGTGGGGAATTGGGTTGACCGAACAGGTTTCGGGGCACACATTTTTCCTGCACGACGGGCGCGCGCGATCGCTCCTTGAGGCGGTGTTGTGGCATGGGGGCGAGGCCGAGGTCGCGCGTGATGCCGTGGTGGACATGCTGCCCGAAGACCGCGACGCCCTGATCCGTTTTCTGGAAAGCCTTTAATATGAAAAAGTATCTGATGCCTGCGCTCATCGCGCTCCTGCCCGCCTCGGGTATGGCCGCCCCCAAGGCCGAAGATGTGGTGCGCGACACTGTGCTGCCGGGGTTTGTTGCACTGGCCGAGGCGAGCCACGATTTGGCAACGGCGGCACAGGGCGCGTGTTCGCAGGACAATGGCGAATTGAAGGCGCGCTTTGGTGAGGCCTTTGATGCGTGGGTCGCGGTGAGCCATTTGCGGTTTGGTCCCACGGAGACGGACGAGCGGGCGTTTGCCTTGGCGTTTTGGCCCGACAGTCGCGGGGCGACACCGTCGCGTTTGGGCGCGTTGATCCGTGACAGGGATCCCGTCGTTGAAGATCCGGCGGCCTTCGGGTCGGTATCCATTGCGGCGCGCGGGTTCTATGGTCTCGAATACCTGCTCTACGATGGTGCAATTGCGACGCCGGACACGGCGGATTACCGATGCGCGTTGGGGCGTGCGGTGGCTGCAGATATTGCGCGAAACGCGGATGCCATTCTGGAAGATTGGCAGGATCGGTACCTCGCGCTTTTTGAAACGGCGGGGGAAAATGACGTCTACCGGAGCGAGGAAGAGGCGCTACAGGAATTGTTCAAGGCGGTGACGGCGGGGCTACAGTTCACGTCCGACACGCGGCTCGGGCGTCCGCTCGGGACCTATGACAAACCGCGTGCGGCGCGCGCGGAGGCGCGTCGGTCGGGGCGGTCGTTGCGCCATGTGGTGATTTCTCTGGAGGCGACGCGGGAGTTGGCGCGGGCTTTGGCTGCGGATGCGCCCGATGTCGCGGCTGCGCTGGGAAAGGCCTATGACAGTGCGCTGGAAAAGGCGGCCGGGCTATCGGACGATCCGGTTTTCGCGGGGGTCAGTGACCCGTCGGGCCGCTTTCGGGTCGAAATCCTGCAACAGAAGATTGATGAGCTGCGCACCGTTGTGGCGGGAGAATTGGGGCCCCACCTCGGGGTTGAAGCAGGATTCAATTCGCTGGACGGGGACTGAGACATGCCGACACGGCGCGCGTTTATAGGCGGGCTCGCGGCGGCGTCGGCCTATGCGGGTCGGGGGTGGGCCAAGGTCGGTCATCCCGCCTATCTGGCGGCGGCGCGAGATGGCACGGGGGCCTATCGGCTATTTGGTCTCGATGAAGACGGGAACGGTTTGTTCAGCGTCGATTTGCCGGATCGTGGCCATGCGGCGGCGGCACATCCCCATCGGGCGCAAGCGGTGGCTTTTGCGCGCCGACCGGGAACCTTTGCCATCGTTATTGATTGCGAAACGGGCCGCACGACGTCGGTGTTGAACGCGCCTGCGGGGATGCATTTTTATGGGCATGGTGCGTTTTCGGCGGATGGGACACGGTTGTTCACCACAGAGAACGAATTTGACACCGCGACGGGAATGATCGGGGTTTGGGATGTGGCGGACGGGTATCGCCGGATCGGTAGCTTTGCCTCCGGCGGGATTGGCCCGCATGACGTTCGCCTGATGCCGGATGGACGCACCCTCGTCGTGGCCAATGGCGGTATTGAAACGCATCCTGACAGCGGTCGTGCCAAGCTCAACATACCCTTCATGCAGCCCAACCTGACCTACGTGAGCCTGTCGGGCGAGATCGTGGAGCAGGTTGAACCGGAGGCGTCGCGGCATATGAATTCCATTCGCCATCTCGCGGTGTCGCCCGATGGGTTGGTCGCCTTTGCGATGCAGTGGCAGGGCGATGTGAGCGAAGCGCCGTCTTTGGTCGCGCTACATCGGCGCGGCGCGGCGTTCACCTATCTGGACACGCCGCCGGACGAACATCGCAAAATGCAGGGCTACGCCGGCAGCATTGCGTTCAGTGGCAATGGGGCGCAGGTGGCGATCACGTCGCCGCGCGGCGGGTTGGTTCAGGTGTTTGATGTGGCCACGGCGCGGTATCGACGTTCGATTTCGATGGCCGATGTATGCGGGGTCGCGCCCGCGCAGGGTGGCTTTACCATCACGTCAGGGACCGGCGAAATCGGGCGGCCTGATGGGGCGAGCGCGGGTGTTCTGATCCAACATGATGTTCAATGGGACAACCACCTCGTCGCGTTGCACGCGTAGCCATTTGCCGCACGGCAAGAAGCCGTGGTGCCCGTTTGCAGCCAACCCGTGTTCGTGCAAGGTGTTTTGGGAAAGCAACGCGCGTCGGGCGAGCGCAGCAAAAGGTGGGCATGATGACCAAGACCGCAAAATCTGAACGAGGTCTGGCGGATCTGCGGGACCCGCATGCGCACGAGGCGTTGGATTGCATCGAAAAGCTCAGCACCAGCACGACAGGGTTGACCGTTCAGGAAGCTGCCCGACGGCTCGACGAAGACGGACCGAATGCTCTGCCAATACGGGCGGGTCGGCACCCGATCCTGCGGTTTCTCGGGCATTTCCACAATGTGCTGATCTATGTCCTGCTGGGGTCGGCTTTGGTCACCGGGATATTGCAGCACTGGGCCGATACAGGTGTGATCCTAGCCGTTGTTTTGGTCAACGGAATCGTTGGCTACATTCAGGAAGGGCGGGCAGAGAATGCCATGGCGGCGATCCGGTCCATGCTGGCGCCCCATGCCAATGTTATGCGTGACAACCGGCGTGTGAGCATTCCCGCCGAGAACCTCGTGAGGGGCGATATCGTCCTGCTCGAACCCGGTGATCGGGTTCCGGCCGACCTGCGTCTTTCGGGTGCGCGAGCATTGCGCATTCAGGAGGCCGTTCTGACCGGTGAATCTGTGCCGGTGGACAAATCCACTGACCCCGTGGCACCCGATGTGCCGTTGGGCGACAGGAAGCCGATGGCCTTTAGCGGCACGACGGTTGTTGCGGGAACCGGGCGTGGCGTCGTTGTGGCCACGGGTTTGTCGACGGAGATTGGCCGGATCAGCGGGATGCTGCGCGATGTTGGCGTTTTGACCACGCCGCTGGTTGAGCAGATGAACAAATTCGCCAAGTGGCTGACGGCGATGATCCTCGTGCTGGCGGCAGTCTTGCTCGCCTTTGGGTACTTCGTCAGCCACATTCCCTTTGACGAGATGTTCATGGTTGTGGTCGGTCTGACCGTTGCCGCGATCCCCGAAGGCCTGCCTGCGGTGCTGACCATCACGCTTGCCATTGGTGTGAAACGCATGGCCAAGCGCAACGTGATCGTGCGCAAGCTGCCCTCGATCGAGACGCTCGGCGCGGTTTCGGTGATTTGCAGTGACAAGACAGGGACGCTGACGCGCAACGAGATGATGGTTGCCTCTCTCGGGCTGGCCAGCGGGCATCATACCGTCACCGGTGCGGGATATGCGCCGGCAGGGGACATTACGCCCGCTCCGGCGTCTACCCATCTGGAGGCGGTCGCAAAGATTGCGGCGCTGTGCAATGACGCCGAGTTGTCGGACAAGGCCGGTCATTGGTCCGTGGAAGGCGACCCGATGGAGGGCGCTCTTTTGGCCTTTGCGGGTAAGGCGGAATTCCCTGTCGAGGGATTACGCCGACTGGACGAAATACCCTTCGACGCGGCGCACCGCTACATGGCGGTTTTGATCGAGGCGCCCGATGGGACGCGTCAGATTTTGGTAAAAGGCGCGCCCGAGCGTATCCTCGGGATGTGCCGGGCCCAGATGGGCAATTCGGATGGCGCCCCCTTTGATGAAGGCCATTGGACGGGCGAAGCACATCGTATTGCGCGGCGTGGAGAGCGCGTCATTGCGCTGGCATATGCCGACACCAAGGCGGACAGCCTGCAGGAAAGCGACATCGACGGCCACCTCACCTTGGCGGGATTGGTGGGTCTCATCGATCCGCCACGGCCCGAAGCGATCGAAGCGGTGGCGGAGTGTCATCGGGCCGGAATAGCGGTCAAGATGATCACGGGTGATCATGTCGGAACCGCCGCGGCGATTGGTGAGCAGATCGGGTTGATCAATGCCGACAAGGTGCTCACCGGCGCCGATATTGCCAATATGAGCGATGGCGAGTTGGCGGGAGAAGTGATGGGCACCAATATCTTCGCGCGCACCTCACCCGAGCACAAACTCCGGCTCGTGACGGCCATGCAGGCACAGGGGTTGACCGTTTCGATGACCGGCGATGGCGTGAACGATGCCCCCGCGTTGAAGCGGGCGGATGCGGGTGTTGCGATGGGCGTCAAGGGATCGGAAGCCGCGAAGGAGGCCGCCGAGTTGGTGCTGACCGACGACAATTTCTCATCCATCGCCGCGGCGGTGCGCGAGGGTCGCACCGTGTTCGACAACCTGCGCAAGGTGATCAGCTGGACCTTGCCGACCAACGCCGGAGAGGCGGGCACCATTGTCGCTGCGCTTTTGTTGGGGTTGGCCCTGCCGATCAGTCCGGTGCAGATACTCTGGGTGAACCTGATTACGGCGGTGACGCTGGGCCTCGCGCTCGCCTTTGAGCCGACCGAGCCGGGTACGATGTTGCGGCGTCCCCGTGAACGCTCTGCACCGCTTTTGACGGGTGAGTTGGTGTGGCATGTCGCCTTGGTCGGTGCACTGTTCGTTGCGGCCGTGTTCGGGCTCTATGCCTATGCGATTGACCGGGGCTATTCGCCGGCCTTGGCGCAGACCATGTCGATGAACATGCTGGTCATACTGGAGATTTTCCACCTCTTCTTCATCCGCAACATGTATGGAACGTCCCTGTCATGGGATGCGATCCGTGGGACGCGGGCGGTCTGGATCAGCCTTGCCGTGATTGTCCCGGCGCAGTTCATTGTGACCTATGTTCCCGTGGCCCAGAAGATCATGGGCACGGCGTCCGTGTCCTTTGTGGACGGGTTGATCATGCTCGCCATTGGCGTGACGTTTTTCGCGACCATCGAAATCGAGAAACAGATCCGGCTCACCGTCCGGCGCAGGAATGGGCAGTGAGAGCGTAACTTTGCGCGCACTGTGTCAGAAAGAGATTTCGGCGACGATCCTGGCCGCAGGAGCGCCCAGTGTTCGCAGGCGCGCGCCGGAGCGTTGTGCAAAGGCTGCTTCAACCTCTCGGCGGTGTTCCTGCGAAACGCGGTCGTCTTTGCAGGCGCCCTGTACCGTCCAGCGTTCATAGGCAAACGGTCCTGCGACGGCACCGGAAATCACCCGTGGGGCAACATCGTTATTCTGGACCTTGCCGGTGGCGACCAATGTCTTGATCGCTTCGGCAATAATCTCGGCGCTTTCCTGAAATTCCATGCCCGCGATCTTTTGCTCCGCTTCGTTGGCATCCCCATCGATCAAACAGTGGCGCGCGACGAAGAGCCAGTCATGCACCATATAGGCCGGCGCATAGCCCCACGGGGAAAAGCCGTTGAAAAGCTGCCCGGCTTTCGGAATGGACCCGCCGTCGGTGTACATCAGGTCCGGCTGTATCGTGGTGACCTCAACGCCCGGCCTGTCGCGATAAAAGGTGAGCGGGCGCGTGCGGCTCGGGACGTATACGAAACGTCCATCGCCCGATGAGTCGCCTTCACCGACCCACATGACGAGAAGCGAGCCGTCAAACCGGCCCACGGGCGCTTTGTCAAAGTCTACGAAACCGCAGGCCGAGAGGAGCAGGCAGGCGAGAATAGCAACATGGCGACGAAGGGACATTTTCTCTCCTGCGCGTGAGCATTCGGTGCTGTGTTGAGAGTATAGCGCATTTTTCGCCGTTTCGCTCACTTTGCTCTGATGAACGTGTCGCGGGATGCGGAGGTCTGCATGCAAATCGCGTAAGTGCCGCCAGATCAGAAACTTAACCGTGCCAAAGCATAAGGGCGACGCGCAATTACATGCGCGTCGCCGAGCAAAATTCATTCACTTGCAAATAGGGTCAGGCGTCGAGGTTTTCGACGTTCAGGGCGTTTTCCTGAATGAACTCGCGGCGGGGTTCGACGACGTCGCCCATGAGTTTGGTGAAAATGTCGTCCGCTTCTACGAAATCTTCGATCTTCACCTGCAGGAGCGTGCGGGCATCGGGGTCCAGTGTGGTTTCCCATAGCTGCGACGGGTTCATTTCGCCCAAGCCCTTGTAGCGCTGGAGCGACAGGCCTTTTTCACCCTCTTCGAGGATCGCGTCGAGCAGATCGGTCGGCCCATAGATGGGGGTCGAGCGTTCTTTGCGCACGAGACGCGAGGGGTCGGAAAACACGCCATTGGTCGCGTCGACTTCGCGGTGGATACGACGCGCTTCGCCACCACGCAGGATCGCGCCATCGAGTGTGCGGACCTCTTCGACACCGCGAAGAACCCGCGTCAGGCGGATACCGACATCCTGTGTCTGGCGACCTGTCCAGCCGCGTTCGTATTCCGCCGCGACCATGTCGAGACGTTGTGCGATGCGGTCAGCGGTACCTTGCAGATCGGCGTCCACGCGGCCGGGTTCAAACGCGCCTGCGAAGGCGGCCTGTTCGACGATGTGGCGGGGGTAATGTGTTGGAAAGGCGTCCAAAATTCGTTTGAAGGAGCGTGCGCCCTCGACCACGCGCAAAAGGTCCTGACCGGCGATCTCTTCGCCGTTTTTCATCCGTAGAACAGCGCCATCGATGCCTTGTTCGACGAGGTAGTCTTCGAGGCTCGCGCGGTCTTTCAGGTAGACCTCTGATTTGCCACGCGCCACTTTGTAGAGCGGTGGCTGGGCGATAAAGAGGTGGCCCTGTTCGATCAGCTCCGGCATCTGGCGGAAGAAGAAGGTCAGCAAAAGCGTGCGGATGTGGGCACCGTCGACGTCCGCATCGGTCATGATGACGATCTTGTGGTAGCGCAGTTTGTCGATGTTGAATTCATCGCGCCCGATGCCTGTGCCGAGCGCCATGACGAGGTTGCCGATTTCCTGCGATCCGAGCATGCGGTCGAAACGCGCGCGCTCGACGTTGAGGATCTTACCTTTGAGGGGCAGGATCGCCTGTGTGCGGCGGTCGCGGCCGGTTTGGGCGGAGCCGCCGGCGCTGTCACCCTCGACGAGGAAGACTTCGGTCTGGGCAGGATCTTTTTCGGAGCAATCTTTGAGTTTGCCGGCGAGGAAGTTGACGTCCAGCGCGGATTTGCGGCGGGTCAGTTCGCGCGCTTTGCGCGCCGCTTCGCGCGCCATCGCCGCCTCGACGATTTTGCCGACGATCATGCGGGCAATCGCGGGGTTTTCATCCATCCACTCGGTGAGTTTTTCGCCCACGAGGTTTTCAACGGCGGGACGCACCTCCGAGGAGACCAGTTTGTCTTTGGTCTGGGACGAGAATTTCGGATCGGGCACTTTTACGGAAAGCACGCAGGTCAAACCTTCGCGGGCATCGTCGCCGGTAAAGGTGATTTTCTCACGCTTCGCGATCCCGCTTTCGGCAGCGTATTTGGTCAGCGTGCGGGTCAGGGCACCGCGGAAACCGGCGAGGTGTGTGCCCCCGTCGCGCTGGGGGATGTTGTTGGTAAAGGGCAGGACGTTTTCGTGGTAGCTGTCGTTCCACCACATCGCCACTTCGACGCCGATGTCGTCGCGTTCGCCGGTCACAAAGATCGGTTCGGGCATCATCGAGGTTTTGTGGCGGTCGAGGTATTTGACGAATTCTTTCACGCCGCCTTCGTAGAACAACTCCGAGCGCAGCGGTTCGGCGGGACGGTGATCTTCGAGAATGATCCGCACGCCGGAGTTCAGAAATGCCAGTTCGCGCAGGCGCTTTTCGAGCGTCTCGAAAGAGTAGTCGAGATTTGAGAAGGTAAAGCTCGGGTCGTTGACCTTTGAGGCGGCGAGAAAGCGGACCTCGGTGCCGGTCTCATCGCCCGCGTCACCAATGACTTTGAGGTGTTCGGAGGTATCACCGTGTTCAAAACGGGCGACGTGGACTTTGCCAGCGCGCCAGACCTTGAGTTCCAGCCATTCCGAGAGGGCGTTCACGACGGAAACACCCACGCCGTGAAGACCACCGGAAACCTTGTAGGAGTTGCTGTCGAATTTACCGCCAGCGTGCAGCTGGGTCATGATGACCTCGGCCGCGGAGACGCCTTCTTCGGTGTGCATATCGGTGGGAATGCCGCGTCCGTTGTCGCGCACGGAGACCGAGCTGTCTTTGTGGATTTTCACGGTCACATAGTCGGCATGACCCGCCAAAGCTTCGTCAATGCCGTTGTCCACGACTTCGTAAACCATGTGATGCAGGCCCGAGCCATCGTCGGTGTCACCGATATACATGCCGGGGCGTTTGCGCACCGCCTCCAAGCCTTTGAGAACTTTGATGGAATCGGCACCGTATGCGGGTGACTGCTGCGCGTCGTCGGACATTTGAAAATCCTTGTTATTTCCTGCCTGATTTATACGTCACGGCGGGTGCATTGTCACGCAGATGGCACAATATTTAGGGGTCGCCGTCAGGTGAAGGGGATCACGAACGCAACAGCTATGAGGAGGCAGCCGGCAATGATGTTCATCCGCCGGATTGCGCCGGGTGCCGTCATGAGCGCGCGCACTTTGGACACTGACGCGGCGAGCACGAGGTTGCCGAGGAGCGGGACCACCGCAGAGATCGCGCAGATCGCCACGATATCGGGTCTGGTGAGGGCTGTGAGGTCAAAGAAGCCGGGCAAGAGGCCCATGTAGAACAGGATGGCTTTGGGGTTGCCGAGGATGACGACGAGGCCTGCGAGAAATCCCGCGAGGACGCCGGGGCGGGTCAGGCGGTTGTCGGATGCGATCGTTCGATCGGCGTGGCGGATCAGCATGAACCCCATGAACAGGAACATCGCCACCGCAACCCAGCGCAGGACGGTCAGGAAGGCTTCGAATTCCGACACGATCCACGTGACGCCGAGGATAGCGAGGAGCGGCCAGAGGACGTCACCCACCACCACACCCAGTGCGAGCGGCGCCGCGGATGCAAATCCGCCGGACAGAGCGCGTGCGAGCATGGCGACCCAGACCGGGCCGGGGGTCAGAAAGAGGATCAGGAGAGCGAGCGCGTAGAGGCCGAGTTCGGGCAGCGTGATGGTCATTCGACGACTTTCAGGTGTGAAGCGCCCGCCTCTTCCGTCACCTCGAAATGGGCGGCGCGGGAGCCGAGTTCGCTAAAGAGTTCCGGCCCGGTGCCGGTCATGAATGCCTGTGCCCGCAGAGCGCAGATTTCGTCATAAAGCGCGGCGCGACGGGCGGCGTCAAGGTGGGCTGCAACCTCGTCGAGGAGGTAGATCGGCGGCGCACCGAAGCTTTCGGCGAGGGCACGTCCGTTGGCGAGGATGAGGGAAATCAGAAGCGCTTTTTGTTCACCGGTGGAACATTGGTCGGCAGGCACGTCTTTGGCCGCGTAAACTGCGGCGAGGTCCGCGCGATGGGGTCCGATCAGGGTCCGTCCTGCGGCGAGGTCGCGGGGGCGACCGTCGCGGAAAGCGGCAAGGAGGTCATCGGCGGAAGACAGGAGTTGTGAGCCATCCGAGGCCTGAAGTGTGAGTGTGGCGGTGGGAAAGGCCGTTTGCGCGCCCTCCTGTGCGGCGGCGAGCCGTTCGAGCGATAGAAGGCGGTTTTCCATGATCATCGCGCCGTGGCTGGCCATCTGCGCCTCCAGAGCACCATACCAATGGGCGTCGCGCACCATGTCTTTGAGCAGACGGTTGCGTTCGCGCATCGCCTTTTCGTAGGCCAGAACGGCCTCGGCATGGCGGGGCTCAAAGCTCATCACCATGCGGTCGAGGAACCGGCGGCGCCCTTCTGCGCCTTCGATCCAGAGGCGATCCATCGCGGGGATCAGCCAGACCACACGCCCGATGCGCCCCAGCGCCACCTGCGGGGCGGATTTTCCGTCGATTTTGACTGATCGCGACTGACCGTCTTCGGCCCATGTTTCGATTTCATGCGATTGGTGGAGCGAAACAAGGTCGGCGCGGATTTTCCATCCGAGCCTTTCCGGTTTGCGCGAAATTTCATCGGGTGCGGCACGGCGCAGGCCACGGCCCGGCGAGAGGAGGGAGACTGCTTCGAGGATATTGGTTTTTCCGGCACCATTGGGGCCGAAAAGCGCGATAGGCCGCCCGTCCAGTTCGAGACGCGCGGCCTTGTGCGATCTGAAATGGGATAGGGTCAGCTCTTCGATAAAAAGGCCGCCCATGGACCCTCGCATTCTGTCGGTAGCTGCGGTGAACTCACACGCGCATCGGCATGACGACATAGACGGCGGAGGTGTCATTGCCTTCGCGCATCAGGGTCGGGTCGCCGGAGGAATTGAACAGGAAGACGGCGTTTTCGCGGTCGACCTGGCTCGCGATTTCGAGCAGGTATTTCGCGTTGAAACCGATTTCCAGGCGTTCATCGGAATAGGCGACAACCAGTTCCTCTTCGGCGGCACCGCTATCGGGTGCGTTGACGGAGAGCACGAGTTTATCGTCCTCCAGCACCAGTTTTACAGCGCGCGAGCGTTCGGAAGACACGGTCGCGACGCGATCCACGGCCTTGGCGAATTCGGACGCGTCCACTTCGAGTTTGCGGGTGTTTCCCACGGGAATGACGCGGGTGTAGTCGGGGAATGTGCCGTCGATGACTTTCGAGGTCAGCGTGATGTCGGGTGTGGCAAAGCGCACTTTCGCCTCGGACACGGAGACCGCGATGGACATGTCGTCATCGTCGAGAAGTTTGCGCAATTCTCCAACCGTTTTGCGCGGCACAATCACGCCCGGCATGTCGCCAGCCCCATCGGGGAGCGGTGCATCAACGCGGGCGAGACGGTGACCGTCGGTCGCGACGCAGCGCAGAACCTTGCCGCCTTCGCCCTCGGAGACGTGCATGTAGACGCCGTTGAGGTAGTAGCGGGTTTCCTCGGTCGAGATCGCGAATTTCGATTTATCGAACAGCCGGCGCAGGACCGGTGCGGGAATGGCGAAGTTGCTGTCGTATTCGGCCGAGGCCATGACAGGGAAGTCTTCTTTTGGGAGCGTGGCGAGCGAGAAGTTCGAGCGCCCCGCTTCGACCGTCAGGCGGCCGGTGCCGTCGTCGCTAAGCTGCACCATCGCGCCGTCGGGAAGTTTGCGCGTGATTTCGTGCAGCGTCACAGCGGAGACCGTGGTTGCGCCAGCGCGTTCGACCATGGCGTCACATTTGTCGATCACTTCGATGTCGAGATCCGTCGCGCGGAAGGAAGCAGAATTGCCTTCTGCCTCGATCAGGACGTTCGCCAAAATCGGAATAGTGTTGCGCCGCTCGACGACCGATTGCGCCTGCCCGACGGCTTTCAAAAGCGCGCCGCGTTCAATGCTGATTTTCATGCCACCCTCGTCGATCCAAAAGGTCGGGAGTTGAACCTAAACGATCCATCGCCTGACGCAAGATAATGTTTCACGGGACTGTGTTGGCTCCACGGTGGAGCGTCAAGGGCTGAGAGCGCACCGCCACGACATTTTCGCGGCAGTGCAGCGCTATCGCGTCACGCGTCGAGTGCGTGACGCAGCAATTCGATGTCATCGGCCAGTTGGCTGTCCTGAATTTGCAGGTCTTCGATCCGGCGCACGCCGTGCATGACGGTGGTGTGGTCGCGACCGCCAAACCGGCGACCGATCTCGGGAAGCGAGCGCGACGTCAGTTGTTTGGACAGGTACATGGCGACCTGACGGGGCCGCGCGATGGAGCGGACACGTTTGGGGCCGATGATGTCGGACAGCCGGATCGAGTAATGTTCGGCCACCTTGCGCTGGATTTCCTCGACGGTGACTTTGCGGTCGGACGCCTTGAGGATATCGGCGAGACATTCCTGCGTGAGTTCGAGTGTGATTTCGCGATCCACCAGAGAGGCGAAGGCGAAGAGACGCATCAGCGCGCCTTCAAGGACGCGAACGTTGGTCGTGATGCGATGGGCGAGGAATTCGAGAACCCCATCCGCGAACTGAAGGTCGGGATATTGGGCGCGATAGGCCTCTGCTTTGGTTTGCAGGATGCCCAGACGCAATTCGTAGTCGGTCGGGTGCAGATCAACGACCAGACCGCATTGCAGGCGCGATTTGATCCGGTCTTCGAGATCTTTGATCTCACCGGGGGCGCGATCCGCGGAGATGATGATCTGTTTGTTCTGATCCACCAGCGCGTTGAAGGTGTGGAAGAATTCTTCCTGCGTGGAATCCTTGCCGGCGATGAATTGCACGTCGTCGACCATGAGCACGTCGACCGAGCGGAAGATTTGTTTGAAGTCGATCATCTGGCGGTCGCGCAGGGCCTGCACGAAGCGGTACATGAATTGTTCGGCGGAGAGGTAGAGGACGCGCAACTCGGGGCTGCGTTCGCGAATTTCGTGGGCGATTGCGTGCATCAGGTGGGTTTTGCCCAAACCGACGCCGCCATAGAGGAACAGGGGGTTGAAGGTCACGGGTCCACCTTCGGCGACGCGGCGCGCGGCGGCATGGGCCAGTTCGTTGGGTTTGCCGACGACGAAGTTGTCGAAGGTAAAGCGCGCATCCAGCGGTGCGCCGGGAAGCTCTTCGGGTTTGGTTTCGACGTTCACCTCCGCGGCGGGTGCGGGGGTTGCGCTCATGGCGTCGCCCTTTGGCTGGTTGCCCGCAGGCACCGCACCATTAGCGCGGCGATTTGCGACGACTTTGAAATCCAGTCGCGTCGCGGGCACACCGGCCGCTACGAGATGTTTCACGATCACATCCGAGAAATTGCGCGAGACCCAATTCGCCATAAAGCTGGTTGGCACGGTGAATACCGCCACGCCTTCCTCGATTTCGACCATTTCGAGAGGTTCAATCCAGTTTGCGAAATTGCTACGCCCGACAGCCTCGAGAAGTTGTTCTTTAACACGTCCCCACGTATCGTTTTTCATATTCTTCGTTCGACCCATTATCGTTGTCATTGGATGCCGATTATTCGACACCGGGCCCCCGCTTCTAATGGCGTTGAACCCATAGCTCATGCGATATTCAGGTCGTCTTGGTCGAAATACCGACAGACAAATCTACACCGTTCATCGGCGTCATAATTGACGCGCGGGAACGGCATAACAGCCGGTTACGATCGCAATACCGTGGCACAACCCCGGAACAATGAACGGGGACCTCACTCCCCGAACGACCTATTCCAGCGTGCCACATGCATGCGGGATTAATGGACAAACCAACGGCGGCGACACGGAAAAAACCCGTGCCATCAGTGTTGGACAGCAGGCGATCGGGTACCCCAACCCGAAACCTGCCCGGCACGCGGCGGTGACGTAATGTTTACTCTACGTAATCGTTACAGAATCAACCGCGCGTTCCGACTGTCCCCCCAAGACGACGTGAATCGCATAGAGAAGCTACCAATGCCGGAGCGCGCGGCGCAATCGATCTTCACGCTTGACTCGTGCTTTGATGATAGCGAATCCGAAAAGGCGTTTTTGCAGTGCATTTGCCGTGGCGGAATTGCCGCAATCCGGCCGGTTGACGCCACGGAGCCACGAATGTCAGTTGCCTGATCGCGGGCTAATTTGCTAGCCGCGCGCCCGGCGAGAATCGACGCAGTGCAGCATTCGTGACGCGAAATTCAGCTGACGTGCGGGCAACAAAAAACGCGCCCCGGGGCGCGTTTTGAGATCTCGGAATGTCGAGAGCGTTTAGGCGATAGCTTTAACACGGGACGCAAGACGCGACAGTTTGCGCGATGCTGTGTTCTTGTGAACGACACCTTTGGTAACGCCACGCATCAGCTCGGGCTGAGCTGCGCGGAGTGCTTCCTGAGCTGCGGATTGGTCGCCGGAAGCAATCGCTTCTTCGACTTTACGCAGGTAGGTGCGGATGCGCGAACGGCGGGCTTTGTTGACGTCGGTGCGACGGATGGCCTGACGGGCGCGTTTTTTGGACTGGGGCGAATTTGCCATGATCGTTTCCTCTCTAGAGGTCTATTTGAATTCCTGTCGCACATAGACCCCGAACCCCGAAGGGGCGGATAATCATAGCCTGAGCGGGCTCCACGCGCATGTAAGCCGTGCCTATAAGCACGAATCGCGCAGAAGGAAAGAGATTTGTGGCGCTACTTGTCGCGGAACTGCGGTTCGCGTTTTTCGAGGAAGGCCTCCATGCCTTCGTTCTGGTCTTCGGTCGCGAACAGGGAATGGAAAGCGCGGCGTTCGAACAACAGGCCCTCGGAGAGAGTTGTTTCATAGGCGCGATTGACCGATTCCTTGGTGTGGGCGACGGAGATCGCGCTCTTCTCGGCGATTTTGCGCGCCGTGGCCAAGGCTTCGTCGACGAGCTTTTTGGCCGGCACGATGCGCGACACGAGGCCTGATCTCTCGGCTTCTTCGGCGTCCATGAAGCGCCCTGTCAGGTGCATTTCCATGGCTTTGGATTTTCCGACGACACGGGTGAGGCGTTGCGTGCCGCCCATGCCTGCCATGATGCCGAGGTTGATTTCGGGCTGGCCGAATTTTGCGGTGTCGGACGCGATGATGAAATCGCACATCATGGCCAATTCGCATCCCCCGCCCAGCGCGTAGCCGGAGACGGCCGCGATTACAGGTTTACGCACGCGGGAAATGGCGTTTGCCTCTGCGCCAAAGAAGTCGGTGAGCGCCATGTCGGCATATGTTTTCTCCGACATCTCTTTGATGTCGGCGCCGGCGGCAAAGGCCTTTTCAGAACCGGTGATAACCACAACGCGCACTTTCGGATCGCCATCGACACGGGTGAGTGCATCGGCGAGTTCGCCCAACAATTCGGAGTTTAGCGCGTTGAGCGCGTCCGGTCGGTTAAGGCGAATGAGCTCAACGTCGTCATTGGTTTCGATCACGATGGTTTTGTAGGCCATGGGGCATCCCGCTCCTTTTAGCAATGCGGGGAGTCCTATCAGGCAGGTCGCGCCGATCAAGTCATCTTTGACAGGACGGGCAGAAGAAACTGGAGCGACCCGATTGGACGAGGCGGCGGATCGTGCCGGTACAGCCGTCGCTCGAACAGGGTTCGCCTTCGCGTCCGTAGACTGCGAAACTGTGCTGGAAATAGCCCAATTCGCCATCTGCCTGACGGTAGTCGCGCAGCGATGAACCGCCGGCCTCGATGGCTTCGCTCAGGACCGCACGAATGACGGGCACGAGAGCGGCGACGCGCGGTTTGCCGATACGACCGGCGAGACGGGCGGGGTGGGTTCCGGTCCGAAACAGCGCCTCGCAGACGTAGATATTGCCAAGGCCGGCCACGATGCGTTGATCGAGCAGCGCGGATTTGACGGGCATCCGGCGCCCAGCAAAGGCAGCGATCAGGTGGGCTTCGTTGAATGCATTTCCCAAAGGTTCGGGTCCCAGTTTCGCCAAAAGCGGATGGGTGTCGCACATGGCCGTGTCGATCAGGTCCATGGCCCCGAACCGGCGCGGGTCGTTAAAGGTGATGCGCGCGCCGTTATCTAGGTGGATGACGACGTGGTCGTGTTTCTCGGCTGCGGGGTGATCATGCACGAATTGGCCGAGAGGATCGCCGGATACGGTCATGCGGCCCGACATGCCCAGATGGATCAATAGCGTCTCGCCGCTGTCGAGGTCGGCGAGGATATATTTCGACCGTCGCCGCAGCCGTTCGACCCGCGCGCCGGTGAGCCGCGCCGCCATATCGGGCGGAAACGGCCATCGCAGATCGGGTCGGTTTACTTCGGCGCGGGTGATGCGTGAGCCGCTCATCGACGGCTCCAGTCCGCGACGTACCGTCTCGACCTCGGGTAATTCGGGCATTTTGGTCTCCTCGGGTCCGCGCTTGCGATTGTATGCTGCGTTGTGCGCCCTATAAGAAGGGTGAGTTTGCGAAAGGTTCAAGGACGATGGCGGAAGGTCACGGCAACAAGACCCATTTTGGCTTCCGAGACGTGGCGGAAGAGGAGAAGGCGGGCCTCGTGCACGACGTCTTCACCTCGGTTGCATCCAAATACGACGTCATGAACGATGCGATGTCGCTGGGCATTCACCGCGTCTGGAAGGATGCGATGATGGATTGGCTCGCGCCGCGCGCGGGTCAGCGCCTGCTGGATGTGGCCGGTGGCACGGGCGATATTTCGTTCCGCTTCCTCAAACGTGCGCCTTCGGCGAGCGCGGTTGTGTTGGACATGACGGAATCGATGCTGGTCGAGGGGCGCAAACGCGCCGAGGCGGGGAACCTTTCGGATCGGCTCGATTGGGTGACGGCGGATGCGATGGCATTACCGTTCGAAAGCGATAGTTTTGACGTCTACACGATCTCCTTTGGTATCCGGAACGTGACGCGGATCCAGGATGCATTGTCAGAAGCCTACCGTGTGCTCAAACCGGGTGGACGGCTGATGGTGTTGGAGTTTTCGCAAATTCCCACGCCAATGATGCAAAAGGCCTATGATCTCTATTCGTTCAACGTGATCCCGAAGATGGGCCAGATGATTGCGGGCGACCGTGACAGCTACCAGTATCTGGTCGAGAGCATCCGCAAATTCCCCGATCAGGAAACATTTGCGACTATGATCCGCACCGCAGGTTTCGAGCAGGTGAAGTATCGCAATTTGAGTTTGGGCATTGCCGCGCTCCATTCGGGTTGGAAAATTTAAATGCGCGGACCGCACAATATCTGGCGGCTGATCCGCACCGGCGCGACAATGGAGCGGACCGGCGCGATGCGCGTGGCCATGGATGCGATGGAAGCACCTCGGCTCTTTCGCGTGCTGGCCCGCACTGTAGTCTGGCCGATCCAATGGTTGGGGTTCAAAGGGGATCCCGCCCAGCCACCCGTGACGCGGGCATTGACCGCGCTGGGACCGGCCTACATCAAATTCGGGCAGATTCTGTCGACGCGACCGGATGTTGTCGGCACGGAGCTGGCGCAGCAATTGCGTGTGCTGCAGGACAAATTGCCCCCCTTTCCGCGGGCGCGCGCGATCCAGACGATCACCACGGAATTGGGTCAGCCGCTCGACGCACTGTTTGCCGATTTTTCCGAACCCGTCGCCGCCGCCTCCATCGCGCAGGTCCACAAAGCGCGGGACGTGGAGACGGGCAAAGATGTCGCGATCAAGGTGCTGCGTCCCGGGATCGAACGCGCATTCCGGCGTGATATTGATGCCTTCTATTTTGCCGCGTGGATGATTGAAAAACTGTCGCCTGCGTCGCGCCGTCTGCGCCCCCACGATGTTATCGAACACTTCGAAGGCGTGGTGAACGGAGAGTTGGACCTACGGCTGGAAAGTGCGTCGGCATCCGAGTTCCGTGCGAATACGCTCAACGACGAAGGTTTTTCCGTCCCCTCGGTGGATTGGTCCAAATCGTCGCGCCGTGTGATGACGCTCGAATGGGTGGAGGGCATTGCAGCCTCCGACGTGGATGCGATTGTTGCCGCGGGTCATGACACGGTCGCCTTGGGTGAAAAGGTGCTGCAGATGTTCCTGCGGCACGCGCTGCGCGACGGATATTTCCACGCGGACATGCACCATGGTAATTTGAAGGTCGCGGCTGACGGCTCCATCGTCGCGCTCGATTTTGGCATTATGGGTGCGCTCGACGAGTACACGCGCCGCGTCTATGCGGAGATCCTGTTCGGGTTCATTCGCAAGGACTATCGGCGTGTCGCCGAGGTTCATTTCGAAGCGGGCTATGTGCCTGCGGACCGTGATGTCGATGAATTCGCCCGCGCGTTGCACGCAGTCGGGGAGCCGATTTTCGGCATGGACGCGAGCCGGATTTCGATGGCGCGTTTGTTGTCCTACCTGTTCGAAGTGACCGAACGTTTCGGCATGGAAACACGGACCGAATTGATTTTGCTACAGCGGACCATGGTTGTTGTCGAAGGCGTGTCGCGTTCGCTCGATCCGCACATCAACATTTGGGAAGTCGCCCGACCGATTGTCGAGGATTACATCAAGAGCCATGTCGGGCCGCGCGCGGTGCTGCGTGATCTGGCGAAAACGGGGACAGTTCTGGCGCGTTTCGGGCCGCGGCTGCCCCAGCTCGCCGAGGCACTGCTGGTGCGGATGGGTGAAGAGAACACGCCTCCGCCAGAGCCGTCACGTTGGAAACAGGCAGCGGTGCTCGGGTTTGGTGGCGCTGTTGCGGCGGGTATTGGCGCCGTTGTGGCGATTATGATGACCTAAGCTCGGCCTCTGCCGCTTCGCCGTAAATCGCTTCGCCCTTGGCCGCTTTCCACGCGCAATAGCACGCCATCCGCCATGCGAGGACGGGTCGAAACGCGCGGTATCGCGCGATCGTGTCAGGCGCATCATACGCATCCAGCGCATCGTCTATTTCCTGCGGGTCCAATGGCCGGTTTCCGTATGCAACATGCATCGCGGGAGACATCGCCACGGCTATATCCAGTACGGGATCACCAATGGCGGGGCATTGCCAATCGATAAAGCGCAGGCCTGCGTGGCCTTGAATGGCGTTGGGCGCAATAGGGTCTCCGTGCAGGAATACCTGCGGCCCGCGGTTGGGTAAATTGGCGGGCTCAGGCCGCTTGCGTGCGACTGAGCGGCTCAACGGATCGGTTAAGCTTTCGAGGAAAGCGTCGCCTTGCGCGAGGAGGTCCGTTTCGCCACAGGCAATAGATCGCAGCCCCAGAGGGGGCGGAACCGTGTGCAACCGGGACAGGGCCGAAAGGAGTGATCCGTTCGCACGCTCCAATGGTGTGCCTTCCAGATGCTCATAGGCGATCGCCTCGGCCCGATCTGTTCTCAGGGATTTCAGAAGTTTCGGGGCGAGGTTTGTTTGCGCCAAGGCATTGAGCGCAATGGCCTCGCACGCAGGGTTGTTCGGGAACATGGCGTTGCCACGCGTGCGATCAAACACCTTCAGGACGAGATCAGTTTCCCCGTCCCGCACGCGCCAAAGCGCGTTTGTTCGCCCGCCGGCCATTGCGGTGACTGTCGGTGTAGCAAGCCCGAGCATGTCAACGAGGGCTAGAATGCCCTCGTGAGACATGGGTGTCGTTGATGTCGAAGCGCTTTGCATAGTCGCGCGACTTTAGCGACGACCCTGCGGGGCGCAAGCCTCAGCTGGCGGCTTCACGAATGGAGGTGACCGCTTCTGCCGCGACCTCGCTGCCGCCCTCGAGGGTGAGAACGATACCGCCGTTTTCCGCACGCGCCTCAATCACCTTACCAAAGGATTCGGCTGCTTTGGAGGACATGAGTTGGCCATGCGCATAGCTTTCCACGGTGAAACTGTATGTGTCGGTGGGCATGGGGTTACCCGAATCGCTGACGCCGGCCCACGAAATCTTTTCGTCCGAGGGGGCGAGTTCCATTCTCTGAACCACATCGCCTTTGCTATCTTTGACCGCGATCACCATTTTGTCCGCACCGGTCGCAGGTGCAGGAACGATATCCAATGGCGATCCATCAAAGAGCACAGGCGCCGTGCTGCGCGCCTCTTGCCCTACCCAACTGGAGATTTGGGACAGCCCCATCAAATTGAACTGGTTGCCGAGTGATGTCAGCAAATCGTTGGTGAGCACCTGTTGTTCAACGGAGGAAAACGTAGCGAGCTGTACGGCATAATCCGAGGATTCGATCGGGTTGAGCGGGTCCTGATTCTGCATCTGGACAGTCAGCATTTTGAGGAAAGTCTCAAAGTCCGAACTCACGCCGGATGTGCCGGTTTTCTGCTGGGCGGTGTTTGAAAAGCCGCTCGATGCGGGCGTCGCGCTGGTGATCGCGTCTACCATGTTCCCTGTCTCCTATACTCGGATATCGATGCCGGTTCGCCCGTCCAACTGGACGCGAAGGGGCTCACTCGGAGATGAAATTTCTGCGGCGATATTTGCGGTGGGTGGCGTGTCCCCACGGGAATCACCGCCCCCCTCGCCATTCGACGAATTGCCGCCGAAACTTTGAAAGCTGAACCCGCCATCCTTGACGCCAAGGTCACGGAACTGCTCCATGAGAAGGTCCGTATTCCGTCGCATCAGGTCGAGTGTTTCACCGCGCTCCGCGGCGATTAGCAAATGGACCGCGCCGTTGTCACCGACCTGCAATGTCATGCGAACCTTACCCAATTCCTCGGGCGCGAGCGTGATTTCCATCGGCCGATCAGCGAGTTCGCGTGCGCCCTGCAGGAGCTGGGCCGCGATGCGAGGCGGCAGATCCGGGGATTTCAACAACGCGGTCAATGACGCGGGTTCCCTTTTTTCAGACGCGCTGGTCTCGAATCGCTCACCGGTCACAGGTTCGATCATCTCTGCAAAAGGCGTTTGGAGTTCGTCTCCCTGGCCGATGATAGCGGTCTGTTGACCGGTTACATCTTGGACGGGGGATCCAGTTATCGGGCCTTGTTCAATTGTCTGCGCTGCAATGGATGCGCCGTCTGAGCCGGATCTGCTCACTGGACCGACGGTTGCGGCAACATCCTCCCCGTTTTTGCCGAAACGCGATGCGTTCGGGCCCCGAGAATGGGTTGGAACGGCACCCGAGACCGCCACGGCGGCTTCAAAAACAGATGTCGGCTTAGATGTTTGCGCTGTGCGATCTGGATTGGATTCGTTGCGCGCATTTCTGTCTCGCGCCGCGGGATTTGGGTCGAGTTCAGCGGATTTTGGATTTTGCGTCGCGGCACTTGATACAGTCGCTTCACCCATTCGAGCCGTAGCTTGCGGGACCGATGGTTGTTGGGTTTGCGGATCACGGACCGCGTTGGATTCGGGGGACAGAGCAACGCGCGCGTTTTGGGTGGATGTTGTATCGGCGGTCGAATTCAATTGATTCATACCCACCGAGGCACCCGTCGAGGTTGCCTGCGCGAAAAACGCGTTGTTGCGACCGGCAGCCGGCGCATTTTCAGACGGTTTCTGCGAAGAAAGGTCGACCGGAGTGTCCGAGATTTTTGTTTCGGAACTGGCGAGATCGGTGGAGGTCACCGTGCCGCTGGCCGTTGAAGTCGCGAGTTCCGCAGGGCCCGACACAATATCGGCGCGCGATGCGATGTGGTTGTGATTCGTTTCTGCACCCCATTGCTGGGTCACCCCTACGTGCATGGTTGTTGCGGTTGCTATCGGGTTGCGGTCGCGCTCATGTTGGCCAGCTGTAGCGGCTTTGCCGGTATCGGGCTCACCGGAAAACCTATGGTCGGTTAGATTCGCGGTGCCGGTGGAAAGGCCTGCGCTGGGTTGCGCGACAATCGTGTTCACCATTAAGGTTTGCGCTGTCACATCTGCCGTTTCTGGTCGCAATTGATGTGCGGGCAAGTCGTGCGATTGGGCGGTATCCTCTGCATTATCAGAAGTTCTGGCCAATACAGATAGCGGTGCAACGTCAGTAGCGGTTGGTTGGCGCGGGTTCACACCCGGTTCGATTTGCGCCTCCATTTTCAAGAGTGACGCACCTTTCAAGATGGATTCGCGAGGCAACTGGTTTGGAAAGAATTGGCCGGCGAGCACCTGTGCTCCGCTGTTCTCTGCACCGTTCCCGGCGTTGAGTGTCGACCGATTTTGCCCATCCTGAAGGAACGACGCGAACGCCATCATGTCCGCGTCATTCGTGCCAGCGACAGGAGGTTTGCCGGCAACGGAATCGGTCCCGCCCTGCGACGACGTCACAGGCAGGAGAGTCGGTAGATTTGATACGGAGTTCTGCATTTCTTGCACGGGGCTCCTAATAAGCTCGTGCCGACCATGCCATCATATCGTTACCGGATGTTTACCGGTTCCTGTCAGCCTCTGAGAAATTCGTTCGACTTGGAGTCATTCGACATGGAACTGACCGGCCTAACCTCACAAACCGGAAAACCCGCCGCGCCGACGCGTGACGAGGCGCTCATGGACGCTGCCCGCAAGCTGGAGGCGACGTTTCTCGCCGAAATGCTCAAGACAGCGGGCATTGGGAAAACGCCCGAGGGATTCGGAGGCGGCTCAGGTGAAGATCAGTTTTCATCCTTTCTCGTCGAAGCGCAGGCGGAAAAAATGGTGGAAGCGGGCGGCATTGGTTTGGCCCGGCAACTCTTTGAATACATGAAGGACCGGTAATGGCTTTACTCGATCTCATGCGCGCCTCGCGTGCGCTGAACCACCTTTTGGATGCGGAGCGCGATGCGCTTCTCTCCGGGCGATTCGACGCGCTTGCCGGTTTCGAAAAGGAAAAAGAGCGCCTGATGATTCAGACGGCGCGCGAGAAGAATTCCATATCGACACTGAACGACCTCAAACGGAAGTCGGAGCGCAATATCAGACTCCTTCAGGCCGCATCACGGGGGCTGAGCGATGCCAAAACTCTCATCGTTTCACTTACGCGCGCGAACAAGAGTTTGACTGTCTACGGACCCGCAGGCGCGGGGACGGCAATTGGTTCTTCCGGGTCGACGATGACCCGCAAAGCCTAAAACGAAAACCAGATTTTCTTCAAATTGAGAACATCTCATCTCCCAGACTTAGGAAACTCTTAGCCATTAGGCTTCAGTGTCCATCAGGCATCCCGAGGGGGTGGCACGGCAGGTCGCAAATGACTCCGCCGTTATCGATCAGAATGTCGATCCCGAAACTTCGCCCGTGGGGGCGAAACCTGAAACATGAGCGTCGTAAAATGCGGCGCTGCATAAAAGGAAAATGCTATGTCCAGCATTCTGACAAACAACGGCGCTATGGTTGCGCTCCAAACACTGAAATCCATCAACTCCAACCTGGCCGACGTCCAAAGCCAGATCTCGACTGGTAAGTCGATCTCGTCCGCCAAAGACAACGCATCGGTTTGGGCGATTTCCAAGGTAATGGAATCCGACGTCAAAGGTTTCCAAGGCATTTCTGACAGCCTTGCACTTGGTCAGTCATCCCTCGCGGTGGCAGCGGGTGCATCCGAAACCGTGACCGATCTGCTAACCGATATCAAAGGTAAGATCGTCGCCGCACAAGAATCCAACGTTGATCGCGACAAAATCCAGACTGACATCGAAGCACTTACAAGCCAGATCAAATCGGTTGTGGGCGCGGCGCAGTTCAATGGTCTCAATTTGGTTCAGGGTACCGACGACGTTAACATCCTGTCCTCCCTCGACCGGTCTTCGGACGGAACTGTTTCTGCATCCGACATCACCGTTAGACGTCAGGACCTTTCGGCTTCTGCGGGTACGAATGGTGTCGGCACAAGCGGTAGCACAAACTTGTCCGGGCAGATGCTCGATGCGGCATCAGGCAGCACCTACCCAGGCGCAACTCTCTCTGCGACAGGCAATTCGGCGACTATCGAATTCAACGCAACTGGTGGATTGGATACGGGCGAATCGTATTCTGTCACTGTTGCTGGGCAGACCGTTAGCTATACCGCGACAGCCGATGATACGACTGATGCGACTGTGCGCACCGCACTTTTGTCTCAACTGTCCGCTCTTGATCTGGAAGATGTGACATTCACTGCCGGAACCGATACCGACCAGATCGATATCACTTCGACCCGGTCCTTCGAAGCTCTGGATATCGCCACCAACGCTAGCGGCGACGACGCTGCGTACATCCAAACAATCAATGGAGTTGCAACCGGCAACACAACGACTGTTTCCGGTTCGGTGGATCAACGTGCTGAAGAGATCTTCTTTGACGCCGATTTGTCGCCAAAAGAAGGCAACAGCTATCAGGCAAGTTTTGATGGTACTGCCTACTTCTACACGGCGGGCCAGGGTGAGACCTTTGCTGATGTCGCGCGCGGCCTGAAGACTGCAATCGATGCCGCAGAACTTGACGGCGTCACCGCACAGGTTGCAATCGACTCGACCACGGGTCAGGCGAGCCTCAAAATCGACAACAGCGGCTCAGACATTGCTCTCGCAACTGCTGCCGGGTCCGGCGGCACGGCTTCGGGTGGCTTGTTTGGTCTCGACAACATCGATGTCACCACCAACCAGGGCGCAGACGACGCTTTGGCAAACATCGAAACTCTGATCAACAACTCGATCAATGCAGCTGCAGAGTTTGGCTCGGCACAGGGTCGGATCGACACTCAGTCCGACTTTATTTCCAAGCTGACGGACTCTCTCAAATCCGGCATCGGCGCAATGGTGGACGCAGACATGGAAGAGGCATCCGCCAAACTCCAGGCGCTGCAGGTCCAACAGCAGCTGGGTGTTCAGTCGCTTTCGATTGCGAACCAGGCACCGCAGTCCATTCTCTCGCTCTTCCGGTAAGGGCCTCATGGCAGGGCGCTCTATAGGCGCCCTGCTTTTCAGCGGTAAAAACCGCGTCGTCGATGTCATTGTCACCGGAAGGATCAGACGTGAACGCACTCGATATGGCCCGAACGGCCTACACAAATACTTCAGCTCCCATTCGCACCGCCCGCGGCACAGAATACGAAGCATTCGCTCGTGTCACACGCCGTCTAAGCGCCACAGATCGCGACAAGAAGGCTTCCTATCCGGCTTTCGTTACAGCGCTCAACGAAAACCGTCGTCTCTGGACACTGCTCGCGTCTGACGTTGCCGACAGCAACAATGGACTGCCCGCACAGCTGCGCGCTCAGATCTTCTATCTCGCAGAATTCACGATCCAGCACACTTCTGCCGTCCTGAACCGGAAAGCCGAGGCAAGTGCCTTGATCGAAATAAATACTGCCGTCATGCGCGGTCTTCAAACGACGGGGGGTGCCAAATGAGCGGTCTTGTTTTGAAACTTGGTCCAAAAGAACGCGTCCTCATTAATGGCGCTGTCATCGAGAACGGCGATCGCCGCTCACGGCTGTCGATTGTCACGCCGAACGCGAACATCCTCAGGCTACGCGACGCCATTCATCCAGAAGAGGTCACCACACCGGTCCGACGGGTGTGCTACATTGTCCAACTCGTGTTGTCGGGGGATGCGGACGCCAAGGAGGCGACGCTGCAACTGATGCGGGGGATCGAACAGCTAAGTCAGGTTCTCAAAGACCAAGACAGCCGCGAGATACTCGATGTAGCGACTCAGGAAATTCGCAATGAGCAATTTTATCCGGCGCTCAAAACCCTCCGTGGCCTTCTGCCCCGCGAGGAGCGTCTTCTAGCCGCCGCAAAAATCCAATGACGTACCAGCCGGTTGTTCCCCTAAGCGGATATGCCGGCTGGGCCTTTTTGGCTCGCACAGAAACGCAGCAACGCGCCGCGTTTGCCGAGTCAAAAACCGTACAGCGCGACACCAACTATTTCGAAGAAAACATTGGAAAGGTTGAAACCGCCGCAGACCTCATGGCTGATCGGCGACTGTTATCCGTTGCACTTGGGGCATTCGGCCTAGGCGACGATATCAACAACAAATACTTCATCCAAAAAGTCTTGGAAGACGGAACGCTGGATTCCGATGCGCTTTCCAATCGGTTAACGGACAAGCGCTACCATGCATTCTCAGAAGCGTTTGGTTTCGGGAACTTCGATGTGCCGAACACCTCCTTGTCGACCTTCGCACCTGAGATTACGCAAAGATATCTCGACCAGGAATTCGAAGTTGCAATCGGTGAGCAAGACGAGTCACTTCGCCTTGCGCTGTCGCTGGACAGAGAACTGGGTGAGATTGCCGCCAAGGACACGTCTGATGATGGGCGATGGTACACCGTGATGGGTAACACACCAATTCGGACGGTTTTTGAAACTGCACTGGGTTTACCTTCTTCGTTTGGCGCGCTTGATCTCGACCAGCAGCTGGATACTTTCCGGGACAAATCGGAGCAGTATTTCGAAACTAGCGAGGTGGCCGATTTTGCGGATTCAGAAAAACGTGGCGAATTAATCCGCCTGTTCCTTTTGCGGTCCGATATTTCGAGTGCAAACTCAGGGATGTCGCCCGCCGCAACGGCTCTCAGTCTTCTGAGTAACTATTAGCGGACCTAGATTGCTTCGAGTGGTCGCAAGCATTTCTCGAGCCGCGCAAAGCTTTCACCGGTGTTTTCATACTCTGACTCGGCCAGATACGCGTCGAGCTTTGGCCATACCGTTATCGCTTCGTCCACTAGTGGGTCGGAACCTTTGGCGTAAAGCCCCGCTTGGATCATCATTTCCGATCGGTCGAAAACGCCAAGTAATTGTCGCGCCCGCCCAATAATGGCGTTTTCCTCATTGCTCGCGGCATGTGGCAGGGCGCGCGAAACGGACCGCAGGAGGTCAATCGCGGGAAACCTTCCGCGTTCAGCAATCTGGCGGTCGAGCACGATATGGCCATCCAAAACGCCGCGCATAATATCTGCAATCGGCTCTTCCATATCCGAGCCCGCGACGAGGACGGATAAGATCGCCGTGATATCTCCACTGTCGCCAACGCCCGGCCCCGCACGTTCGCAAAGGGATGTGATCATATGCGAGGTGGACGGCGGAAATCCACGAAGCGAACTTGGCTCCCCCATCGCCAAAGCCACCTCGCGATGAGCCTCTGCGAAACGCGTGACGGAGTCAGCGAGGAATAGAACCTGGCGCCCGAGATCACGGAAGTGTTCCGCGACCGTCATGGCCGTCCATGCACAGCGCCGCCGCACCATGGGTGACTGATCGGACGTGGCAGCGACGATTATAGTGCGGCGCATACCCTCCGGGCCTAGGACACGATCGATAAATTCGCGCACTTCACGGCCACGTTCGCCCACCATCGCAATCACGACAACGTCGGCTTGGAGACCTGTCGCAAGTTTTGCGAGAAGCGTCGATTTACCGACACCGGATCCAGCGAACAGTCCAACACGTTGTCCGCGAACGACGGGGAGTAATGTGTTCAAAACGGCAAGTCCGGTTTCGAGGCGCGCGCCAAGAGCGCGTCGCTCGGTCGGATTGATCGGTTCACCGCGAAGTTTCCTGCGCACTGTTCCGCCGACCAGAGGTTTGCCATCAAGTGGCGTGCCGAAGGGGTCGATCACACGACCGACCCACGAAATGTCGGGGGCGATTTCGCTCTGCCCGAGATGCGCGACCGGATTGCCGATTGATAGGCCTTCCGGCCCGCCGTCCGGCAGGACGGTAATAATGTCCTGAGAAAGCTGGAGCACCTCGCCCCGTCTTACCGTCGCGCCACGGCCGATCTCGACCAGATCGCCCTGCGCTGCGACTTTGCTGAGGCCACTGACGGAGATCGTTCCGCCCGACACCTCAACGATGCGGCCGATTGCGAATGCGGATTTCACCGCCGCAATCTCCGAAGTTAGTCGATCAAATCCTAGGCCGCTCATGTGCTTCTCCGATCCTGACAACCCTTTCTAAAGGAATCAGGGTTAAGCCTTGGTTGAGACCAATCGTGGGAGAAGCCCCGATGTTCAATAACCTGAACATTTTCCGAATGGCGAGTGGACTGGCAGATCATGCCACTGCGCGTCAGGAAATCATCGCGAAGAACATCGCGAATGCTGACACACCGGGATACCGCGCACAGGATGTTGCGGATTTCGCGTCAGTTGTGGCCAACGAAACGCCACAAACCACCCTTCGCGCAACGCGACAGGGCCATCTCTCCGCGACCGACAGCGGCGTCAATTTTGGCGCCATGATCGATTCGCCGGATTCGAGTTCGCCGAACGGCAACACCGTTTCACTGGAAAGCGAAATGATGAAAGCGGCAGAGGTGCGCCACCAGCACGATCTCGCGCTGACGACATACAAATCGTCGCTGACCATTCTCAAGCTTTCCATTGGCCGTAGATAGGAGACGATTGCATGTCCGACCTTCTCAAAACCATGTCGCTTTCCGCGTCCGGTATGCAGGCGCAGAGCAACCGTCTGCGCCACGTGTCCGAAAACATCGCCAACGCAGATACGCCTGGGTACCAGCGCAAAGTGGTCGCTTTTGAACCCATGGTCACTGGAGGCACGCGCAGTGGCCATGTCTCCACCGGTCCCGTTCAATTGGACACGAAAGAACCAACAGAAATTTACGATCCCGGTCATCCGATGGCGGGTGAGAACGGTTTTTACACGGGGTCAAACGTTGATCTGATGATTGAAATTGCGGATTCGCGCGAAGCGCAGCGCAGTTATGAGGCGAACCTGAAAATGTTCGACCAGGCCCGCCAAATGTCATCATCCCTACTCGATTTGTTGCGTCGCTAAAGGCGCATGGAAGGAGACCAGAATGGACATCCGATCCGCCACAGCCGCCCTTGGATATGCGGCAACCAAACCTGCAACCGCACCGACAGTCGGTACGGGAACGGAGAAAACCGGCGCCTTTGCGAAGGCAGCGGGCAGTTTTGCGGAGACATTGCAGAACGCTGATGAAACCGCTCAGCAAGCGTTGATTGGCAAGGCGGACAGCCAGGCTCTTGTTCAGGCTCTGGCGCAAACAGAACTCGCCGTAGAGGCGGCTGTGACCGTTCGTGACAAGGTTGTCGAGGCCTACCAAGAAATCCTCCGGATGCCGGTGTAGCGCCATGCAGGACATGATTTTCTACGATACGCTGCGGCAGGGTCTTTGGGTCGGGGTGATCATTTCGACCCCAATCCTGCTCGTCGCGCTGGTTTCGGGTGTTGGTGTCGGCCTGTTTCAGGCGCTGACCAGCATTCAGGAAATGACCCTTACCTTCGTGCCGAAACTCGTGGCCATCCTCATCGTCTTTTGGGCCACCATGGGCTTTATGACCGAAACACTCGTGGCCTTTTTCACCGACCGCATCATTCCACTGATCGGAGGCATGTGATGGATACGGCAGGCTACACCGCCCTGACCCGACTGTCCGGTCTCAAAAATGAAATGCAGGCGATCGCAAACAATATCGCCAACGTCTCTACGACCGGGTTTCGCAAAGAGGGTCTGATTTTCGCGGAACATATCGCCGCGCTCGAGCCCGATGAAGATTCCCTGTCCATGGCGAGTGGCGAGGTTCGCCACACCAATGACGCCCAAGGGCCGCTGACGCCGACAGGCGGGACATTCGATTTCGCGATTGAAGGCGATGGTTTCTTCCTCATTGAGACCCCTGATGGCGAAGCCTTAACGCGCGCGGGTGCGTTTACGCCCAATGAGCAAGGCGATCTGGTGACGCACGATGGTTACCGGGTGCTCGATGACGGCGGTGCACCGATTTTCATCCCGACATCGGCGAAATCCATCGGGCTAGCGTCTGACGGGACGCTTTCTGCGGATGGGGCACCGATCGCAAGAGTCGGCCTCTATATGCCCACCGATCCTAACAGTATGTCCCGCACCAACGGTGTTCGTTTCACGTCGGATGCCGGATTCGAGCCACTGCAGGAAGGCGTCATTCTCCAAGGCTACGTCGAAAACTCGAACGTCAACGCGATTACCGAAATCGCGCGGATGATCGAAGTGCAGCACGCCTACACGTTGGGAAAAAATTTCACCGACCAAGAAGATGAACGGATTCGCTCCGTGATCTCCACGCTTGGCCGCTAGAAAGGACTGTCGTTATGAGAGCACTTAAAATCGCGGCCACCGGAATGAGTGCGCAGCAGATGCGCGTGGAAACGATTTCCCAAAACCTCGCGAACATGAACACCACCGGCTACAACGCGCGCCGCGCCGAGTTTGCTGACCTGCACTATCAACAGCTGACACGCCCCGGCACGATCAACGCATCGGACGGAACGGTTTTGCCGACCGGCGTGCAGCTCGGGCTTGGGGTTCGACCCTCCTCGGTGACTGTTGAACTGGCGCAGGGATCTTTGTCGCAAACCGGTGGCGACCTCGATATCGCAATCGAAGGCAACGGGTATCTCGAGGTTACGCTGCCATCGGGTCAATCCGCCTACACCCGCGACGGCGGTCTGAAACGGTCGGCCGATGGTCTTATCGTTACATCGGATGGTCACAGTGTCGTGCCCGATATCGTCATTCCCGACGATGCGCGTTCCATTTCGATCAACGCGCAGGGCGAGGTTTACGCGTACTTCAACGACCGCGTGGAAGCAGAACAGCTCGGACAATTCACCTTGGCCGGGTTTTCAAACGCCAAAGGTCTGGAAGCCATCGGGTCGAACCTGTTTCTCGAAACAGCCGGTTCGGGGCCTGCATTTGTAACCACACCTGGTTCCGAGGGGCTGGGAACGGTTCGCCAAGGGTATCTCGAAGACAGTTCGGTTGATGCCGTCAGAGAGGTGACCGAACTGATCGAAGCCCAGCGCGGGTACGAATTGAATGCAAAGGTCATCACGGCGGCCGACCAAATGCTCTCAGCTACGTCGAACGTCAGATGATCCGAGCATCGTTTTTCATAGTCGCCTTCGCGTTAACGGCGCCGCCGGTCGTGGCAGAAACCGTCGTCGCCGCACGCACGATCCGTCCCCAATCCGTGCTGAGTTCAGAAGATCTTGCGATTGTGGACGGGGATATCGCAGGCGCGATTTCAACAATCGGGGAGGCCGTCGGGCTTGAGGCACGCGTCGTTCTGTATTCGGGCCGCCCTGTTCGGATGGGCGATATCGGTCCGCCCGCCACGGTTGAGCGAAATCAGATCGTGCGACTTGTCTATGCCACCGGCGGACTGACCATCTCTGCGGAAGCGCGCGCATTAGGTCGCGCCGGCCCCGGAGACACGGTCCGCGCGATGAACCTAACGTCGAAATCCACCGTCTCGGGCATCGTTGCCAAAGACGGAACCATCCATGTCATTACCCCCTAGCCTCAAGGAAGCGACCCGCCATGCGCATGTCATACCTCTTGCTCCTCACCATGGGCGTTTCCGCCTGCACGAACCTCGATACAGTTGGGCGTTTGCCCGAATTCACACCCATTCAGGACTCGCCCGAGGCATCGGCCATGCTCTACCCGCCGCTTCCCGAGCAAATCGAACAACGCAGCGCGGTGAATGGCGCGTCTTTGTGGACCGCTTCGCGCCACTCACTTCTGGGAGACCGGCGCGCGATGGAACGGGGCGATATCCTAACCGTAGTCATTGAAATCGACGAAAAGGCGGAGATTTCCAACACGACGAGCCGCAATCGTTCAGGTTCGGAGTCGATGGGCATTCCTGATCTATTCGGCATTTCCCAGCGCGTGGATCGGTCCCTGCCGGAAGGTGCGAGCCTCGCGAATGCAGTCGGGACAAATTCGTCCTCCGCATCGACAGGGAACGGGTCCGTTAGCCGTAACGAAAAGATCGAATTGATGGTCGCGGCAACTATCGTCGACGTTCTGCCAAACGGCGTTTTGCGCATCCAGGGATCGCAGGAGGTGCGGGTGAACTTCGAAATTCGCGAGCTCCTCGTCGAAGGATATGTGCGCCCCGAAGATGTTTCGCGCCAGAATAACATCACCTACGACAAAATTGCCTCTGCACGAATTTCGTACGGCGGTCGCGGTCAGATCAGTCAGGTTCAACAGCCGCGATATGGTCAACAAATCGCAGACATTGTCCTGCCGTTTTAAGGAATAGACATCGTGCTTGGAAAACTCATGCCACTTCTACTGCCACTCGTTGGCCTCGGTGCCGGCGTCGGGGGCGGACTGATGCTACGTCCGCCCGCGGAAGTAGTCGAAATTGACCCATGTGCGGCCCCCTCGGACGGAGGCCACAGCGAACTTATCGCCGTCGCGCACGAGCCCGAAGTGGATACCTCGACCTACGAATACGTCAAACTCAACAACCAGTTTGTTATCCCCGACATTGACGGTGACCGGATCGCGGCAATGGTTGTGATGTCGCTCAACCTCGAAACTGACGCTGGATTCCGCGAAGCAATCTACGCGCGTGAGCCAAAGTTGCGGGACGCATTTCTGCAGGTTTTGTTTGATCACGCGAATGCAGGCGGCTTCAAAGGAACCTTTACCGACGGCGCAGCCATGAGCACCCTACGCCGCAATCTGGTGCAGGCCGCGCAGGTGACTGTGGGTACAGAAATCCATGACGTGTTGGTCACCGACATCGTGCGTCAGGATATGAACTAACCTTCCTGAGAACGCGGCGTCTCTTTGCTGTGCGCCGTCAGCTTTTCCAACGCGTCCTTTTTTCCAAATGCCTTTCGTGTTGCACGCATTTGCGTTTCGCGCTGCGCTGCGATCTCTGCGAGGGATCGTTGTGCATCGGCCTTCTGCCCTGCCCGCATACGTGTCCATTCCGGCATCGCGGCGAGCATTGTCAAATCGACATCATCGGACGTGACCACGCCGCGAATACGCGCGTCTTCCTGATCGTGTTCCGTGATTTTTGCCCGCTGAGCGTCCTCGCGGCGTTGTATTTCGGCCATTTTTGCCATCTCCAGGTTCAACTGAACGCGCGCGATGTCGCTCAGACGGGCGAGGTTTTTCGACATCTTGCTCATTTCGAACCACCAAACCCTTTCTTGGCACGCTGACGGATTGCTTCCGCAAACCGGATCGAGGCGGCGACAGCTTTGTAGTGTTCCGGCGCGATCTCCGACCCGATATCAATCGTTGCAAACAGGGCACGCGCCGTCGGTGGATCGCTGTGGATGGGCACGCCGCTTTCCGCGGCCTTTTCGCGGATGCGCGCCGCCACGTCGTCGACGCCCTTCGCGACACAGACGGGCGCACCGCCGCGCAGGCGATCCCACTGCAAAGCCACGGCGTAGTGAGTCGGGTTAACGATAACAACATCCGCCTTTGGAACATCAGACAGCATCTGGTTCATCGCGATTTCGTAGCCCTTCTGGCGACGTTGCTGTTTGACGTGCGGATCGCCTTCCTGCTCCTTGGACTCGTCGGTCATGTCTTTGCGAGACATGCGGTGTTTGCGGATGTGTTCGAAATATTGGAACAGATAGTCGATCCCACCGATGACGATCGCAATCCCGACAACGAGCGTCATGAACTCCACAGTTAGCTCGACCATCATACGGGTCGCGACGCCGGGGCCAATTCCGACCATGGACATCAGGAGCGGCAGTTTTCCGTAGAGAAAAACGCCCAGAACAATGCCGTAAATGGTCAGCTTCGAGAAACTCTTGGCGAATTCGAATAGACCACTTCGACCAAATTTGTTCTTGGCGTTGGAAATCAGCGAGATTTTTGACAGCTTTGGCTCGATCCGGCTGGGCGCGAAGACCATCGATCTGGTGGCGAATATTGTGAGCAATGCAAGTACTGCCGGAATGACGACAAATGGGAGAAGATCCCAAAGGACATCTGAAAACAGGCGCGCGGATAGGGGTGACGCGCTGCCTTCGAACCAGTCCATGGCGTGTTGATCGACGCTGCCCAGAAAGTTCTGCAATGTATTACCGAGGCCGCGCAGGGCCGGTCCACCTACCGCAAGGCCAGCCAATACGAACCCCGCATAGGCTGCAGCGGTTGTTAAGTCGGCAGATCGGGGGATTTCCCCCTTCTTACGGGCGTCATCGAGTTTCTTTTGTGACGGCTCGTACTGCTTTTCACCTGAGTCTTCACCGCCGCTCATCGCATTCCCCCGAACGGGTTCACGAGTAGTTTGGCGAATTCACCCTGCCAAACTTCGAGGAGGACCGGCGCGCAGGCAAATAGAAGTATCAGCCCGCCAAGTGTGATCGCGGGCGCGCCTACGAAGGCGACCATCAACTGAGGCATCGCGCGGTTGATGACGCCGAGCGCGACGTTATAGATCAACGACCCGATCACAAAGGGCGCGGCGAGGGTAAAGGCCAGTGAAAAAGTCGCGCCAACGTGGGATGTGCCCCAGGTCAACAAATCCTGCGCCGAGACAAATTCGCCGAACGGGAAAAGCGTGTATGACACGATCAAAAGTTCGGCCAGACGCACATGTAGGCCGAGCATGACCGCCAATGCGAGGCCTGCAACGGAGAGAATGTGCCCGATCGCGGGTTGCGCTTCGACGACACCGCCGCCGAAAATCTGGGACAGGGAAGTAGACTGCGCGATCATAACGCCCGCCATTTGCAGGGTCATCACGAACAGCCGGAAGGCGAGGCCAAAAACAAGACCCGCGATGACCTCTGGGAAGATTGCGCCGCCCATGGCGGCAGGTACGAGATCGAGCGACTTCAGATCGCCGGCAACCGAGGGAAAGACGATCATCGTGAAGGCAATCGTGAGGACCAGACGAATTCGTTGGGGAATGGATTTTTCGCCAAAAGCAGGCAGAACAGCCATAGCCGCACCAACCCGCACGAAGATCAAAAATGCGACCCCAATCCAGGACAATCCCAGCGAAAGTAAAAGGGCCACAGAATCCGTCATGCCGGAACGAGACCCACGAGCGAGGGACGCGCATCGGTTCCAATTTCCTCGAACGAAAAGACCGGGTTCTGGATGCCCTGAGCAGACAGCACGGTGCGTAGGAACCGGCGGCGCTTTGTCGACGTGATCACTGCCGGATAAACGCCGTTCTCGCTCGCCCGTGCGATTTTGTCGGCCATGGAACGCGCGAGGCGATTGAAATCATCGGGGGGAAGCGCAACGTCGGAACGTCCACGATCACCTTCGATTTGATGCGTGACAAAGCGCTCTTCCCATTCGGGCGCAAGTTGCAGGAGCGGGAGTGTTCCATCGCTGCGACGTAGTTCCGAGACGATCTGGAAACCGAGGCGTTGACGTACATGTTCGCAGATCGACTCGGGCGTGGCATGGGCGCCGCGCGCCTCAGAGATTGCCTCCATGATGAGGGACAGGTTTCTGATCGACACGCGCTCTTCGAGCAACAGACGAAGGACCGACAACAATAGGTCCAGCGGGACCTTTTCGGGCACAAGATCCTCGAGAAGTTTCCGGTTTGCCTCGTTGCGCACTGGATCGGACAGGTTGGTCATTTCGTCGAGAAGCCGGCGCAGGGATTTCAACGACAGCAGCCGTGAGAAGTTGCGTTTAATAACTTCCAGAAGGTGGGTGGCGAGCACCTCGGTCGGGGTGACAACGGTGCAACCCGCCAGCACTGCGTCCTCTTTTTTACCGGTTTCAATCCAACGTGCGGGTGCGCCATAAACCGGTTCAGATACATCCTCCCCCGTTGGCAAACCTTCCAATTCGTTGGTCAGGAGCGCGAGGACTTTGTCCTGGCGAATAGTGTCGCGGGCTTGTTCAACGCCCTGAATGCGGATCACATAGGACGCGGGCGGAAGGGTCGGGTCGTCGGTGAGCCGGATTTCAGGCAAAACCAGACCAAAGAACGACGCCACGTGATTGCGCATGTTCGATATCCGCGCGTCCAGTCCGGTTTGGGGGTCGAGTACCATCGACACGAGATCTGGCGAGAACTCGACGTGGATGTCATCCAGATCAAGAATGTCTCCGAGAGACTCCTTTTTCTCGACGACATCTGCTTTCGCTTGGCCTTGTTCAATGTCGAGCTTGGTTTCCGCGGCCTTTCGGGACACAAAATACGCCGCTGTCGCCAGGCCGATGGCACCCCCCATGAAAGGAATGAACGGCAGGCCAGGCACCAGACCAAAAAGCCCCATCATCACGGCAACGGTGTAGAGGGCTGGCGGGTAGTTACCGAGTTGTTTGAAGATGGCGAGGTCAGCGGAACCCGAGGTTCCCCCTTTCGCCAACAAGAGCGCCGCTGCAATCGAGATTACCACCGATGGAATCTGGCTGACGAGACCGTCACCCACCGTGAGGATTGAGTACGTGTTAAAAGCCTGACCAAGCGGCATTCCATGGATCGAAATACCGATCACCAGCCCCATCACAAGGTTCAACAGCGTGATGAGAAGGCCTGCGACCGCGTCGCCTTTTACAAACTTGGATGCACCATCAAGCGAGCCGAAAAACGTCGTCTCGGCGAGCTCTGTTTCCCGTCTCTGTTTGGCTTCTTCGTGGGTAATCGCGCCTGCCGAGAGGTCTGCGTCAATTGCAAGCTGGCGACCCGGCATACCGTCCAGCGCGAAACGGGCACCGACCTCCGCCATGCGCCCGGCCCCTTTGGTAATCACCATAAAGTTGACGATCAAAAGAACGGTGAAAACCACGAGCCCCAACAAAACCGAGCCGTTCATAACGAAGCTTGCGAAGCCTTCGATGACGGCCCCTGCGGCACGCGTACCGGTGTGGCCCTCGCCAATGATCAACTTCGTCGACGAAACGTTGAGCGACAGGCGAAGCATCAAGCTAGCGAGCAGGACGGTTGGAAAAGCGGAAAAATCCAGAGGACGCTCAATAAAAAGCGTCACGGTGAATATCAAAATCGCAAGGCCAAAACTGGCCGCCAGTCCCAGATCAAGGAGCCACGACGGGACAGGAAGGACCATCATGACGATGACGACCATTAGGCCCAATGCGAGCAGGATCGTGGGGCGAAAAACATCGGCGATTGAAAATTTCATGCCGCGCACCATGGCTTCGCGCCGAAAAATGGCGCGGTTCTACTCGCCCCGCGATGCCCACCGGCCCAGTCACTAATCGATTTGGAAAAATTCATGCTCGCCCATCGCAATTCTTGCAGATGCATTTGAGCAACCGTATCAGCGCGTTGGTTTACAAAGGGTTATAATGCGATTGGGGATGTTACTGGGAGAGCAATTGTTGAACGCGCTCTGAACGGCCCAAACTACCTGCAAGGAGGGCTTCGGCCTGAGCGATTGTTGGATCATCGCTTTGCGCACTGTCGGTTGGCGGCGCGATGCCATTCCCTGACTGGAGTGCGCTGTTGCTCTCGGGCTGTTCGAGGCCGGAGGTCTGAGTATTGCCGCTGGTCACACCCATCAAAGCAAAAGCGTCCTCACGAATTTTGGTCGCTGCATCGCTTTCGACGTTTTTGACCCAAGCCAACGCGCCTACACCGCTTCCATTTGCGATCGCTATCCGAGCGGCAAGTTCTCGATCTTCGGAGCGTGTTTCATCAAGGTTGCCTGTGAGCGCCGCGGCCGTTTCAGGGAAACCAAGATTGAGAAGGCGCGTGGCCGATGCAAAAGCGGCATCTCGTGAAAACTTCGTGTGGGACAGAGCATCCGTATCCGCCAAAAGGACAGAAAGGAATTGCACGTCGGATGACACATCCGCTGTTTGCTCGAGAGAGTATGCAAGCAGGTCTGCCTTGGTTTCGCTCGTGAAGCCGTGGCCCGCATCTTTATGCAATAGCGACCGGAGTGCGCCATGCGCGTCACCCGAGGCTACGCGTGCTTTCACGATTGCCGCCAAGAGTTCCGGCTCCAATGGATCACCCGTGAACTCGGCCGCGAATGCCCGTGCCGTATCCACGGTTTCCGCTGGAACCGGCAATCCTTGGGCAACCTGCGTATCAATAGCGCGGACCAGAGCCACTGCTGCATTCTCACCATCTGATGCCAAGATGGCTTCAAACTGGTTCACTGCGTGATCGGGTTGACCCTCTGCCAAACTGAATTCTGCATCAAGAAGCTCGAATGAGTTTGCGTCCATCGGCTGAAACCTCTGCACAGCTTGCTGAATTGATTTCGCCATTTCGAAATCACCGGCACGGAAAAACCGGTCCGCGAGCATCGGGGCTAGAAAATCCCGCAAATGGACTGGCAACGCGATCACGGTCGCAAGGATCTGCCTGTTGTCGATTTCGTCGCTTGGGGAAATGTCATGCGCGGCCATAATCGCCCATAATGATGCGGGCCCCGGGCATTGCAATTGACTATGAAGCCGAGAGTTCGAACGTGCTGCGCCACTGTCCAGAATATCGGCTAGGTCGCGATAGATGTCTGCGTTGTCGATCGGCACATCTAGGCTCGATAGAGCGTTCTTCGCTTCTGCGCCAAAGGTCAGAAACAAATAGTACTGCACGAGTTTCTCGACAGCCTCGGGATCGGGTTCATCGAATTCCGCAAGCAGCTGCGTGCGGAGCTCGGAGAAAATGATTGCTTCGTTTGGCGCAGGACCCCAAGAACCTATATCAACCACACGATCCGCTAGGCATTGAACGCCTTCAGGCGTCACTCGCGGTGTTGTTATTCCAAGTCCCACCTCTTCACCGGTCGCAGAACGGATTTGCAGATGTGACCGCGGAGTTTGAACTTCTTCAGCGGTGGCTACTTCGACCTCTGGCGCGCTCGTTGGCGGCTCTGCTTCGCTCTGCGTTAGCGTAGAGACGTCATTGTCCCGCACATCTGGTTGGAGCAATCCGTCCGAAATTGCATCGGAGATCATCGACCCCACGCGAGACCTGAAGTCGCTTTCTCGGTCCGCCGAGTCCGGATCAACGGAGTGTTCTTCTTGTCCGTTATCAAGAGAGATGATGGTGTCCAAAAGAGTCTTCGGTTGCGGGCGGTCTTCAACAAGAATGGGTAGAGAGAAGGGTTTTTTTCGCGCAGGAATAGTGAGCGTGTCGGACATCCGTGTGTTCTGGAAATCGGATTGCTCCGCGAAGGAAATACGGTGATCCGTAGTCCCTGCCTCCGGCGCATATTCCGGCTCTGTGATTGCGGTGACAATCGGCTCCGCTTCGGCCTCGTCCATCACGAGTGGTTTCTCGAACTCTGACCCTACCCGAGCGGCGCCATCTTTGATGTCGATGACCACCCGCCCCCCAGCAAGATCGAATGCATCGGCGTGCACATTTCCGGAGACTGACAAAACGAGTGTATGGTTGTCGGTTTGAACGGATTGAATCCGCGATTTCGGGATCAGCCGAAAAACCTCGGAGACGTCAAAGGTGTGGTCTCCTTCAAGTAAGTTGAAAACATAGTCCTCATCACTTCGCCCGACTTCCCAAAGCACATCGTCAGGGAAGGACATAACAAGTCGCGAAAAGTCGGCATGTTCACCGGAGCGAACCGTTATCTGGTCGCCCCACGCGAAGGTTGGAAAGCACATGCATAAGATTAGAAGAAGCTGTCTCATGCGGCGTCCGATTTGACCTCTTTCAGCGCCTCTTCGAGGTCGGAAAAGCTCGGGCGTGAGTGACTTGGCGTGTTCTGACGGCCGACTTCGATACAGATATTGGTCGCGTGATTGTGGAGGTTTGCGACCAGCACTTCGCGGATCAATTGGTAAAAATGCCCGTCTTCTTCGATCACGGATTTCATTTTTGCTGCGAATGGACCAACCAGACCGTAGGCCAGAAACACCCCGAGAAATGTACCAACAAGTGCGCCGCCGATCATTTTTCCGAGGATCTCCGGCGGCTGATCGATGGACGCCATCGTTTTGATCACGCCCAAAACGGCGGCCACAATTCCAAGCGCGGGCAGGCCATCGCTGACGGCTGCCATAGCGTGTGGAGAGTGCAATGCATGATGCAGGTTCGCTTCAATCCGTTTTTCGAGAACCTCCTCAACCTGATGGGGATCATCGTAATTCATTGAGGCGGATCGAAGCGTATCACAAATCAAGGCGACCCCCTCTCCATCACCGAGAATTTTCGGATACTTCGTGAAAATGGCGGAATCTGCAGGAGACTCGATGTGCTCTTCCAGACCAACAGGGTTTTGACGCGCCAGGCGGATCAATTCGAACAGAAGGCACAGCAAATCCCTATAATCTTCGGGTTTCCATTTGGGGCCTTTGAAGACTTTTCCGACATCCTTCAGTGTGTGTTTGATCGCCGCCATATCGTTTGAAATCACGAAGGCACCGGCCGCGGCGCCACCGATCATCATGAACTCGAACGGCAGTGATTTCATGATGATGCCAAGTTTACCCCCCGCAGCGAGGTAACCGCCAAAAACCATAACAAAGATCAGCGCAATTCCGACAAAACCAATCATGAACCACTTCCTTGGATCAATTCACTACTCATTTTCGAACCTCACACAAAGTAGTTAACAATCCGTCCTGTTACTCCCGCGGCGCGTTGGCATTTCGACCTGCGAGGATGACCGAGATCGAGTAAGCGGACTCTGGCGGCAGACCCACCATGACGTTCGCCGCGGATTCGGGTCGCATTCGGCCCAAGAACCCCGCCGCGAATTCGGGCGACATTGCTTCAAACAGGGCCGCGGCCTCTTTTGGCTTCATTGCCTCATAAACTGCTGTCAGGCGCGAAAGGTCGTCTTCCGCGGCCGTGCTAACGCGTGACATCGTGGCTTCGAGGCGGGCTTGTGCTTTGGTTAAAGCATCGAGATCCGATGCAATCTCCGCTTTTGCAACTTCGAGCTCTTTCATCCGCTCGGACAGGCTAAGTTCCTTTTCAACGACAGCGACCTCGCGTGCGCGCAAAGCGTCAAGCAAAGCTTGCGTTCCTTCGTCGGACTGGCACGCCATTGCGACGGGCTGCGCAGAATGTTCGGAGTCACTTGACGGAACGACATCCAGTTCCCGCGCAATTGCAGCGCCCGTCCCGTCAAATATCCGGATACCTGCGGAGGTAATCAACAAAGCAGAGATTGCGATGAGGGCACCGCGACCTGATCTAAAAGAACGGCGTGGCGTCGATTTGCGTGGCTTATCCGGGGATGTCATTCTGCAGCCTCCGCCCGATTTCTTTGGCTCAAGAACATGGAAAACTCGACCGCCGCATCTTCTTCCTCTTCGGGTGCAGCAGACGGTTTTTCCGCGGACTCTGCCAAGTCCGGCAAATCCTGGGTCGCCGCGATGAGGAGTTCCAAACGTTTGGACGCGTCTTCGGCGCGAATCGTGAGTTCATCAAGTTTTGTCGCCGATAGACCCGCGGTCTTCTGAGCTTTGATGAGGGTCTTTGTCATGTCATCAACTTGCGCGGAAAGAACGGCAATTGCCCCGCCGACGCCTTTTTCTAGGTCCGTGAACTTGCTGAGGCGGCGGGAAAGGATGATGCAATAGAACCCTACGGCGAGGGTGCCTGCGATCATCAGAATGTCTGCGATGAGTGTCATGTGACCGCTCCTAGTTTATAACGAATTCCATAATCAAAACGTCCTTAACGCGATCTGCGCCGGCAACGATCTGCAGGCGTCGAAGGATCTGGGCGCGCAGGTTGATGAGAGCGGACGGGTTTTCCAGCGTCGAAACCTCAACCGCACGAAGGTAGCCGTTCAGCACATCGACGATGCGTGGCATCAACGAAATCACGGTGTCTTCGGTAGACGGAGTAACCTCGAGTTGGGCGTGAAATCTGAGGTGGTGGCCGCGTCCGGATGTATCGATGACATTTATGATCAACGGTTCGATCGGCACGAAAGCCACCACAGGTGCCGCAATTGAGGGCATTTCATCGTGTCCATCGGATTCCGAAGCGTGTGAATCGTCTGACCCAAGAATCAATCCTGAGTAGACAGCGAAAAATCCGCCTCCGCCTAATGCGAGCATCAAAACGAGCCCGAGCAGCATAGGCAGCTTGGACTTTTTCTTTGGTGCCGGATCTTCTGATGATGTGTCTTCTGACATTGGACCATCCAAAAAAGGTTTGCGAATCTGTTTTAGACCGCAGGTAGCTAACCGATTGTTAAGGCTGTTCGATCATTCCTAGTTGCATGCAGGGCAGAAGCCCGCAGTTTCATGGAGTGATGCATTGCAGCAGATCGTATCCGTCTGGGCGAACCTCGATCCTCGTCGCCGCCTAATCGTCGCGGGCGCAACCGTGATCATGGTTTTGGCAATTCTGTCACTTTCCAGTATCGCCACGCGCCCGAACATGACGTTGCTCTATGCAGGTCTGGAAGAAAGCGCCGCTGGCGAGGTTGTCCAATCCCTCGAAACACGCGGTACAGCATATGAGATTCGCGGCGGGACGATCTTTGTAGATGCGACCGCGCGCGATGAACTTCGTATGACGCTGGCGGCCGAGGGCCTGCCGGCCAATGCGACCGGCGGCTACGAATTGCTCGATAACCTGTCGGGTTTTGGTACGACTTCCCAAATGTTCGATGCGGCTTATTGGCGTGCGAAAGAAGGCGAGCTTGCCCGCACTATAGTGTCATCACCACAGATTCGCTCCGCACGCGTTCATATCGCGAACCCCTCGTCCCAACCTTTCGCACGTCAGATCGCATCATCTGCATCTGTAACGGTAACTTCGTCGAGCGGGGCCGTCTCCACTCAACAGGCGCGCGCGTTCAGATACCTTGTCGCCTCGGCCGTCGCGGGCCTTTCCCCGGATTCGGTTTCCATCATCGACGGTCGCAACGGGATCGTGATTTCCACCGACGAAAACGGCGACCAACAGAACGCCACCGATCTTTCCTCTGAACTCAAACTCCGCGTGGAACGTATCCTCGAAGCACGCGTGGGCCATGGGCATGCCGTCGTGGAGGTGTCGGTAGAGACCGTCACCGATCAGGAAGAAATTATTGAACGTCGCTTTGATCCGGACGGGCGAGTCGCAATCAGTTCCGAAATCGAGGAACGCAGCACGTCGGCACAAGACACACGCGCGGGCGCCGTGACCGTGGCCTCTAATCTGCCAACGGGTGATGGGGCATCTGGCGGTGATTCCAATTCCAGCAATAGCGAAACGCGCGAACGGATAAACTACGAGGTTTCCGAAACCCGTCGAGAAGTCCAACGTGGCCCCGGCGCAATAAAACGGGTGACCGTAGCCGTCCTTGTAGATGGGGTCCTCACAAGCGACGCAGAAGGCGAAGTATGGGAAGCACGTGCCTCCGACGAACTCGAAGCTTTGCGCGAATTGGTAGCGTCAGCGGTTGGTTTTGACGAATCGCGTGGCGATCAAATCACCATCAAATCCATGCAATTCGAACCGGTCGTTTCCGAAGGCACCCTATCGGAAACCGGCGGGCTGGCCGCGCTCGGGGTGGATGTGATGTCCATAATTCAACTCGCGGTACTCGCCGTCGTTACACTCATCCTCGGCCTCTTTGTCCTTCGCCCCATCCTCACAAAACCCGCACAACCAACCCGCGCGTTGGTCAACGCCATGGAAGCCCCTGCTGAACCTGCACAAGGAACAGCGTTGGCGCGCATGCCCGAACCGGCTCTCAACGGCGAGATCGATAACGACACGTTTGAGTTGCCAACTCTGGGCGTGGTTTCGGATTTCGACTTTGGAGATGACGACATCGGAATTCCGACTGATCCCGTCAAAAGGCTGAAGAAGCTGATCGAAGATCGTGAGTCCGAGACAGTCGAAATCCTGCGCGGCTGGATGGAAGAAAAAGGAGAGAACGCGTGAAACACACGTGCATTTCACTCGAAGATTTCGGGGTCACAAAAAGTCTCCAAAAGAAGGCAGAAGCGGCCCCCCCGCCGGTGAACGTGTCCTCCGAAGAACTCGAAGAGGTACGGTTGGCCGCATATGAGCGCGGATACAAGGCCGGATGGGATGATGCTGTGCGCGCGGAAGGCGCCGATCAGTCTCGGATTGGTGCCGACTTTGCCCATAACCTTCAGGAACTCGGCTTCACATTCCACGAGGCGCGCGCTCATGTGATGCGCGCGCTCGAACCACTTCTAGAAGAAATGGTGAGCAAGGTTCTACCCCATTTGGTGACCCAAACACTTGGCCAGACGATTGTCAGCGAAATCATGTCTCTTGGCTCTCAGGCCTCGGATGCACCGGTTCAGTTGGTGATTTCTCCCAACAGCCTGCCCGCCGTGAAAACCTATCTGGATTCCTCACTGTCCCTTCCCGTCGACATCATTGAAGAGCCGTCCCTCGCCGAGGGTCAGGTGTTTCTACGGCTCGGGGACCGCGAGCAAAAAATCGATCTCGACGGCGCGATTGCCAAGATCAGCGAAGCAATCAATTCCGTCTACACGCTAAACGAAGAGGTGTTCAAAAATGGCTGAGACCGAAGAGCTCAAAAACGCCAACCCGTTTTATCACGTTCCAATCGAGATTCTCGTATCGGTCGGAAAGGCGCGACCCCTTGTTAAAGACCTCCTCAAACTCAAAAACGACAGCGTTCTGACACTCGACCAAAAGATTGATGATCCGGTGGAGCTCTATGTCGGTGATCGGCTGATTGCGAAAGGTGAGCTTCAGGAAGGCGAGGGCGAACATGCCGGGCAACTCGTGGTGCGTTTGACCGAAGTCGCCGATCTCAAGGATGGCCTTTAGACCATGCGCAAAATTGTTCCGTTCATTGCGATTGCGCTCGTCGCAAGTTTCCTGCCGCACGCCGCGATATCGCAGGACTTTTCGATGTCCTTTGGTGATGACGGATCTATGGCAACGCGGGCTATTCAGCTTTTGGTGCTGGTCACTGTGCTCAGCATCGTGCCTGGTCTCGCTGTTACGATCACATGTTTCCCGTTCATTGTAACGGTGATGTCGATTCTGCGGCAGGCGCTCGGCCTCCAACAGTCTCCGCCAAACATGCTGATTATTAGCCTCTCGCTCTTTTTGACCTATTTCGTGATGGAGCCGGTTTTTCTTGAAAGTTGGGCATCCGGCATTCAGCCGTTTGTCGACGGTCAGGTGGAAATCGAGGCCGCTTTCGTCAACGCCATCGATCCTTTCCGCGGCTTCATGGGAAATCGCGTTGATCCGGATACGTTACAAGAGTTGATGAACCTGCGACCCGATGCCGGCATTGAATTGGCCGCCCCTCGCGATGCGTCCCTTTCGGTACTTGTTCCTTCATTCCTCTTGTCGGAAGTGGAGCGAGCGTTCCAAATCGGCTTTCTGATCTTTTTGCCGTTTCTGGTAATCGATTTGGTTGTGTCCGCCATTCTGATGTCCATGGGCATGATGATGGTACCACCGGCAATTGTCGCGCTACCATTCAAGCTGGCATTTTTCGTCATGGCCAACGGATGGACACTCATATCCAGCGCGCTCGTTCGGAGTTACTTCTAACTTCGAAATCGTCCCCCGCCTAATGGCCAAAGTGCGGTTGGGTTGTGGGAACCTATCTCTTTCCGGAGCGACAGGTGGCCTGCTGCGCGATAGCGGCGTGGGTGATGTTCCCTACGTATCCTAGCGATCAGAGTGTCGGCACCGATCTGGAATCGGTGCCGTTGTTCCTACCGGACCAGGAATTCTGCGTGCAGTGCACCTGCGGCTTTGATGCTCTTGAGGATATCGATCATGTCACGCGGCGAGACGCCGAGCGCGTTCAGGCCCGCCACCACTTCAGATAGAGACGTCCCTTCCTGGATTTCGGCCAAACCGATGCCAGGCTCTTCTTGGATATCGGCTTTAGTGCGTGGCACCACGACGGTCCCGCCCTCTGAGAACGGGTTTGGCTGCACGACAAGAGGCGCTTCTTCTATGCGAAGCGTCAGATTGCCTTGGCTCACGGCAACGCGGGAAATCCGGACGTCTTCACCCATAACGATGGTGCCCGAGCGTTGATCAACAACAATGCGCGCCTTGGTTTGCGGCGTCACGAGCACGTTTTCTACGCGCCCGAGAGCGTGGGCGGGTGAGAGGCTTCTCGTCGCACGGATGTCCAAGGCAACGGTACCCGCATCGAGCATGCGTGCAACGACGCGCCCGAATTCTCCGTTGATCGCATTCTCAATGCGCTCAGCCGTCGTGAAATCCGGCGTGCGCAGCGCGAGTCGAATTGTCGTTAATGCAGTAAAGTCGAAATCGATTTCCCGCTCCACGCGCGCGCCCGATGGAATAACTCCTGCTGTCGGGACGCCTTGGACAACAGACGCCCCATCGCCCTCGGCGGATGCGCCCCCTGCAATAATTGTCCCTTGGGCGACAGCGTAGATTTGACCATCCGCTGCGTTAAGCGGCGTCATAATAAGTGTTCCGCCGAGAAGACTTTTGGCATCCCCGATGGCCGAAACCGTTATGTCGATTTGAGAACCTGCCCGCGCGAAGGGTGGTAGAGCCGCAGTCACAAACACCGCCGCAACGTTTTTGGGTCGATACTGTTCGCCCGTCACATTGACGCCGAGACGTTCTAGGACATTGGACATGATCTCTTCGGTGAAGGGCGCATTTCGAATACCGTCGCCAGTGCCGTTCAGGCCGACAACCAAACCATACCCAACGAGGTCATTTCCACGAACGCCGTCAAATTCGACGAGATCCTTAATGCGGATCGGACCCGCTGTTGCGGGAAAAGCCGTCAGGAAACAGGCTACGATTGCGACAATAGTCTTCAAAGTTTTCATAGGAAATCCGAAAGGTTCAGGCGCGAAAGGCGCGCGGTAATCGTGTACGCCAGTTCGAGCTGCGATTCAGTTTGGGTGAGTTGGCTTGCGGCTTCGTAGATGTCGACTGAGACGATTTCCGATTTCGCTGCGGTGTAAGCATATGTCTGGGCACCATTGGAGAGTTGGACTTCTTCGATCCGCGCCTCTGAACTGCCGACCTGTGCGCGAAGTCGCGCGATATCGCCTTCGTTGCTCATCAAACGTTCGCCAGCCGTGCGCAGGAGCGTCTTTTGACTTGCGGGACCGCCAATTCCGGAATCTCCGGCCAATGCTGCCAAAGCGAACCCTTTGAGCAATTCGCGAATTGAGGGGTCATCCGCCTTGATCGTCATCGATGTCGTGTCAGTGTCGGACAGGGAAAAGTCGGAAAGGGCCGTAGCAGAGCCGCCATACCCCATCGTTTCAAACCCGCCGCCGACATCGTCGAACCATGCATCGACGGCCGTGATAATGTCGTTAACATCCGTGAGACCAGCGATGTCGACCCTAATGGAGTCGAGCATTTCCGTCGATGTTGCGAGGGGCGTGTGATGCGTTGCAGAACCGCTGAAGAGCGCCCTGCCACCCACATGGGTGTTCAGGGCCGAAACGACAGATTCAAACCTGGCGCGCGCATCTTCTGCAGTGACATCCAGCGTGGTTGCATCGCCCAGAGAGGCCGCCGTCAATAACGAAGGCGCGATTGATGAAACGTGGTCAGAAACCGCGCCAAGGCTCGTTTGGACGCCTGTCATAAACACGGAGGTCTCAGCTATCGAACGCGCATAGGAGTCCAGGGTTCGCAATGAGCGTTCAATAGAGGAAAGCGGCCCGAAATCTCCCGACACCGCCTTTGTGATATCTGACTTTTCCCCGCTTGCGACTTCGTGGGTCAGGCGCTCCAAATCGGTTTTGATCTGGGTCGTAAGGCGCGACGATTTCACGAATGAGGCGAGGTCGCCGAAGTTTATACCGGTCATTATGTCATCCCCAGAAGTTGGTCGATGAGTTTATCGATCGTTTCGATGACACGGGCGTTGGCGGAGTAATTCTGTTCAATGAGAAGCAGTTTTTGCATCTCTTGATCCGTGTCCACGCCCTGCTCGAGTTCCATGCTGCGAAAGGTTTCCTGACGTGCCGATGCGAAACTCTGCGCACTTTCGGAGTCGAGTAGTCGCGTGGAAACCAATGAATAGAGGTCTGACGAGAGCGACACTGACGAGCGTTCATGCGACGAGAACCCGCCTGATACCGGCGACCTTGGTGCCCTCAAGGCATCTGCCAGAGATCTCAGCGTCGAAGCGTTGCCCGGGTCCCCTTCCGCGAGGGCGCCGATCCCGTCGCGCAGCTTCCACAAATCACCGCCCTTTGACGGGTCAACGGCGCTATTTACGGATATGCGGGCGGCAATGTTTTCTTCGTTTGCACTGTCAAAATAGGAAGTGGCGTCTGTGAACAATCCGGCATCCGTCAGGCCAAGCGTCGCGTCGACTGCCGGTGACTGGAACCGCTCAATGACGTCGCGGGCAACAGCGTCGAGTTCAACCTGTGCCTGAGGCGCAGCGACATCTCGCACATGAAACAACGCGGCCAATTTCCCGCCCGCCATAAACCCACTTTCCATGTCCGTTGAAACGGGTTGACCATTTAACGTGAGGCCTGAAAGCGGGCCATTCTCGATGGTCATATCGGGTGAGATTGTTGGCGTCGTGGTGAATTCGAGTGTTGCCGCCTTGGAATCCACAAGCATCGCGCCACCGGTCGTCATCAGCGCGACCATGCCGTTTTTGCGTGGGATCTCTTTTACCGGCACAAGTTCGGATATCTGGTCAATGATGCCCTGTCTTTGGTCGAGCAGGCTATTGACGTCATAGCCAATGGTTGAGCTCTCCTGAATGGAGACGTTGATTTCCACGACCTTTTCGAGCGCGGATTGAAGAAATTCGACTGATTTTCCAATTGAGCTATCCGCCTGAACACGCTCGGTTACGATCGCATCTGCTGCGGAATTCAAACTGTCGGTGATGCCTTTTGCGGCATTGAGAACGGCACTCAAGCGTGCGTCCGAATGTGGCTGGCTCGCCGCTTCGATCAGCGCGGTCTCCAGACCTGTGATCCGTCCGGTGAGCGATTGGGGTTCATCGGCCTGTCCCAAAGCACGTGCGAAGTTTTCCTGGAAGCTGGCCAGGGTTCCTTCCATGCCGACGGACGCATCCGCTAGGCGACGGTTCCCCGTTACCACGGGATCGTAGTGGCGCGAGACACCCACGACCTCGACGCCTGCACCATTTCGGCCGAGCGTGCGCGAAGACAGTTCAATGTCGCGCCGACCATACCCATCGGTCATCGCGTTGGAGACATTGTTGGATACAACGTCGGCTGCGCGCGACACCGCGCTTAGCCCCGTGAGAGCATTGGAAAGAGCGTTTGTTATACTCATCTAATTATCCTCCACACTCACAGGGCTACTCGGTTAGCGTTTGATGTTGGTTGTTTCCTGCAACATCTCGTCCACGGTCTGAATGACCTTTGCGTTCGAAGAATACGCGCGCTGCGTTTGGATCAGGTCGGTGAGTTCGCCCGCGACATCAGTGGTAGACCCTTCGCGTGCATATCCCGCGATTGCCCCTGTTGGCCCGTCTCCCGCGTCCCACAGGAAGAAGGAGCCCGAGCTAGGCGAAACCTGATAGGTCTGGTTATTTAGAGAAATCAGACCGTTCGGGTTTGGAACATCGACAAGCGGCACTTGATAGATGCGTCGCGTAAAGCCGGTGTCATAGGTTGCTGTCATGAACCCGTTGTCATCAATTTCAACGGAGGTCAGGTTACCCACGGGAGAGCCGTCTTTGGTAATCTGGGTTGGGGCGAAACTGTCGGAAAGCTGGGTCAGTCCGTTGGTATCCCCGGGACGCCCGATGGTCATTTCGAGGGGGCCGCCATCAACGGTGAGTGCAAGCGTGCCTGCCACCGAGTCGTAGGTTGCAGTTGCTGGGTTATTCACCGTGGGGGTGACGGTGGAAAGCGTGCCGCCGGATCCGCGGCTATCGTCAAAGACAACCGTGTATTCCCCAATAATTGCCGCCGATTGTGCGGAGTCCCGGATTGTCATTGTCCATGTGTTTTCCGCAGCGGCGGGCGAAAACACGATGTCGAGCGTTTCAGATGTGCCGAGGTTTCCAAAGTACTCAACCGAAAGCGGAAGATCGATGGTTGCGTTTTCGGCAGGCAAGTTAACCCCGAGGTTCATCCGCGTTGTCGGATCACCAGCCGTCTGGTTTGCATTAATGACAACCGGCTCCAGGCCAGCCATCGTGTCACGCGGGAATGTCGGAACGCTGCCATCGGCATCGGCTGGCCAACCCAAAAGTACGAGGCCGGAGTCGGTTTTCAGTATACCGTCCGCGTCAGTGTGGAACGAACCGGTGGTTGTCATCATCATCGGTTGGTCGCCACTGGACCCCTCAAGGGAGACTTCGGTGGTAACGGGGAGCATGCCCCTGCCCGCCACGGCGATGTCTGTCGCATTTGAGGTCGAGATCAGCGCGCCGCGCTCTTCGATCAGTCGAGTGGTAAATGCCCGCACGCCGCCTGCGGAATAGACGCCCGAACCAGCATTGTTTGCGATCACGAAGGACTCAAAGTCGGCCGCCGCGCGCTTGTAGCCATAGGTGCTGGAGTTGGCGATGTTGTCAGAAATCGTCGCAAGCCGGGTTGCATTGGCGTTCAGCCCTGCGACACCCGCATTTAGCGAGGAGGAAATGGTCATGATAGCGCCTTTCTGCTGCTTCTTCCCGAAGGATGGGATCAGATTGCACAGCAAGCCTTAACGCTCGGCTAACGCATAAAATCGAAACTACTTTCTGCCCTCATCTCTCAACAGAACAATTTCCAAACGGTTATTGCGTGCCGCCATGGTGTTGCTCACCGAAGGATTTTTGTCCGCGTGCCCGGAAATGCGGTCAAATCGATTGGACGCCACGCCACTGTTTTCCAACAGAACGCGAATTGCATCAGCGCGCTGGTAAGACAAATCCCAAACCGGATTATCGGCCACCACAATCGGCTGGGAAGCAACGTAGCCTTTGACCGCAATCTTATTGCGAACCAGGGTGGCGGCCTCGGCCAACACCGCAATCAATTCACGAGTGACCTGTTCGGGCAACGCCGTTCTGCGCACAAAAAGGGGTTCGTCCTCAAAATCGAAAAGCTCGATGATCAGCCCTTCGTCCGTGACCTTGGTTACGATGTGACGCATTGCATCGTCAGCGGCCATGCTCTCGCCACTGAAGGCCGTGAGGAGCTCCTGCACATCCGCAAAACCTTTGGCCTCCATCGCCTTTTCAGTTTCTTCTTGGGTTTGCGCCTTGTCACCTTTGGTGATCATTGAGGCGCCCGTGCCATTTTGCGACAATGTCTCTTCGGTAAAGACCGAATCCCCGCCGAATGATCCGTCGCCGCCACCGGAAATCCGGTTTACGGGGATCGTGGGATTGAAATAATCCGCAATCCCTTTGCGTTGCTTTTCGGTCGTTGCATTCAAAAGCCACATCAACAGAAAGAACGCCATCATCGCAGTCACAAAGTCCGCGTAGGCCACTTTCCAAGCGCCACCGTGGTGCCCGTCTCCGGCAATTACCTTTTTGCGCTTAATAATAATGGGCGCATTACTTTTCGCGCTCATACCGCCACCTCTTTGTTCACCCACAAACAGGGGTATCAAAGAGGGATGAAAGAGCGCTTAATCCATAAGAATGTAAGGAAATCGGGACTTTCGGGTAGAGGAACTGGTGCCGGTGATAGGACTCGAACCTACGACCCCATCATTACGAATGACGTGCTCTACCAGCTGAGCTACACCGGCACTTTGCCCACCCGAAAGCGAACGTAGGCGGGTCTTTAGCACCGTCTCATGACTGTGTGTAGCCCTAATTTGCGGCGGGTCGGCTTTCGCCTTCTTCGGCGCTTGCGACTTCGACAGCGTCTGCCGAGGTTTCAATTTCACCTTCAATTTCCGCGTCGTCAGGGACCGGTGCAGGATCTGTGCCAACGATCATTGGCAACATTTCAGTGCCCGCGGGCATAGAGACTTCTGCGCGGTTTGGTTTGCGCCAGCTCATCGTGTCGAACCCACCGCAGTCTTCGCAAACCGGCGCCCAGTCCGCATGCACGGTCTGGCAATTGTCGCACACCCACTGGGGGCCGCGAGGTGCCGTCAGAGCGCGCGTGAGCCATCCACGAACCACAACGTCAGAGGAGCCTTCTCCGCGTTCGATTGCGGCAAGGATGGTGAGGCTGCGCGCGGTCGGGTTGATCTGGGCCAGATCACCGATGGCACGGCGTGCTTCGGGGAAATCTTCGGCGGCAATCAGGAGTTCGGCCTGAAGCATTTTGGTTTCAGGATGGTTCGGCGCGGCGCGGGTCAGTGTCCTGAACCGCTTTACGCGCTCGTCAGGTGTTTCATCGGACGCGATGCGCGCAAACGCAGCCGCCAGGTCGGGATGGGGCTGAACTTCCCATGCCTTTTTCAGAACGCGCGTTGCCTGCCGGGGTTTGCCTTCCTGAACATATGCGTCGGCGGCCATGACAGCAGCCGGGATGAGGTCGGGAGACTTTTTGTTCGCTTCAATCGCTGCTTCGCGTGCCTCGATTGTCGCACCGTCTTCCAGAACACCTTTGGCTTCTGACAGGGCGAGCACGGCGTCGCGGCGTTTGTGCACATCGCGCGGAATGGCCCCATGACGCAGCTTTTCCGACAGCGTTTTACGCGCGGATGCCCAGTCGCCTTTTTCAGCCTGAAGTTTTAGCAAAACATCCTGGGTTTCGACGTGCTTGGGTTTCAGGGCAAAGGCCTTTTCGGCAAGTTTGAGCGCCGTATCCGTGTCGCCTTCTTCCAATTTCTGTTTGAGGATTCCGCGCACGCCAACAAAGCGCGTGCGGTCATTGGCGACCAGTTTGCGATAGACCTGTTCGGCCTTTTTGCGATCTCCACTCAACTCAGCGGCCTGCGCGGTCAGAAGGTTCGTGAGTTCCGGTTTGCGCAGATACTTTTCAGCCTTGGCCGCTTTCGTCATCGCCACACGGCCTTCACCGGAGGCGAGCGCCATCATGCCGTCTGCCAGCGCCTCGAAGCCTTTGCGTTCGCGGTTACGATCGAAGTAGCGCGAAATCGCCGTTTCGTCCCCGAGCAGGAATTTCACGAAGGCGATCAGGAGACCGACAACTTTGAGAAGAACCCAGCACGCGAGTATGAAAAGCGCGAGCGCAATGACCGCCTGCAATGGCTGCAGCGTGACTTCGTATCCCGCAAAAGAGAGCTGAAGGCTGCCTTCGCTTTCGAGGAGAAGTCCCCCCCCGTAGGCGAGTGCGGCCACGATCAGGACGAAGAGAACGATCTTTACCAAAGACCAAAGCATGGTCGCACCTTTCTACTGTTCAAGGAGTGTGTCGATGCCAGCGAGAACATCCGCACGCGATTTAGCGCGTGATGTCCAATCCGACATGGCCTCTTGGCCAACCTCCGGAAGCGCCGCGATTTCTGCGAGCGCATCATTGAATCTTTCTTCCCGCACGGCGGCTTGCGCGCGTGACAGGATGGCGTCGGGATCATCGCCTTCTTTGGGCGTCGTGGACCGCAATCCGACTTGGGTGCGAAGAACGGTTTGGAACCACCCCTGCTCACCTGCATCCTGCGCCTCGCGGGCAGTGGCGCGCAGAGCGGCGCGGGCGGCGTCGGGGAAGCTGTCCTGCAGTTCGCTCGCCGTTGGGACGCCCGTCTTTGCCGCCGCCATCATTTCGTCGGTTGCCGACAGGCCGCTTTCGGCGAGAGGTGCCGCGAAGGGTGCGCCTGTGTCGATTGCTGCCAGTAGTGTGGTCACAGCGGTCGCTTGATTGGCGGCGCGGACTTCGTTCTCGGCGGACTCTTTTGCCTGTTCGAGGCGTTTGATTTCGGAATCCAACAGGGCCTGCATTTCGCTCAGCTGGCGTTCGTATGCGGCCGTCGCCTCCGGAGACACAATCGCGTCTTCGACAGGGCGCGCTTCGACGCCGGTCAGGCGCCGTTCGAGGTTCGTCAGTTGTTCACTGAGCGGCGCGATTTGTTCGGTTACATCAATCTCGGACAGGGCAGTTGTGACTTCGCCGATCCGCGTATCCAATGTGGTCGACAAGGCCTGCGTTTGCTCGGACACATTCGCGGTGAGGTCGGCAGTTGCCGATTTCACGGTGTCCACCTCGGCCTCTAGCCCCGCGAGACGCGTTTCCAGTTCGGCGGTGTTCGCACCGGGAAAGGGCCACCCGCTCGGCTTCAGAAACTGCGCGCCTGCATAGCCCAGCGCAACGCACAGCGCGCCACCGATCAAAGGGGCCACAACGCCACCGCGTTTGACCACGACTTTCTCAACGGCAGGTGGCGTCGGTGTCTCTGCGGGGATTGGGTCTACGGGGTCGACAATCTCGGCGTCGATGACGTCATCGGCACTATCTTCAACGTCATCGGCGGTTTTGTCGGGCTCAACGGTCGCGTCCGGTTCATCGGGCGTCGACTCGGGTGCTTCCTGTTCAACCTCAACGGCGTCTTCGATCGCGTCGGAAGTATCCGGTTTTTCGCTTTCTTGGGGGTTTTTGGGAGACGCCACAACCTATCCTCTCGAATTCGCAACCGGCATTTTCGTGCCGCACTAACAACTTAGACTCGGACTGATCCGCCCTCAAGGCATGTTCACGCCAACTGCGACGCTATTGCCGCTTTCATCGCCGGAGCGTCCGGTTTTTCCGCAATCTCGATATGCTTCGGTTTCGGCCCGCTCCATTCGTCCCGCGCCGCCTTTGAAATTGCGATCAGGGTGATCTTGCCACGGTAAGACGCCAGACGCGACCCAATGAGAGCAGAAGAACGCGGGGAAAAAACCGGAACAATTAGCCTATGCGTGTTTTCAATGCGTTCAATTTCTTTGTCTTTCCATGCGCGTTCGACCTGATCATAGACCACAATTGAGTCCGTTTGGACGCCAGCGGAGGTCAGTTTCTGCGCGATTTCACCACGGGAATGTGCGCCGCGCAGATGGACGACTTTTTTCAAACCATCCTTGAGGATGAGCCCGATCAGATCGGGTGCGGCTCCTGCGGCGGAGACTGCACTCAGGCCTGCGTCGCGCGCTTCCTGTGCGGTGGCGTCGCCTACGCAATAGGCGGCAATATCGGGGAAGTGCTGGCGGGCGGCGGCAACGGCGCTGCGCGAGGTCAATAGTGTCGCCTCATACCCGTGCTCGGGAAAATCGCCGGAAAGAGTCACGATCTTCATCGCGGGCGCAACGATCACATCGAGGTTTGGCCACTCCATCTCATAGAGGCGGGCCATTCTTTCGGAATCCTGTTTTGGTCGCGTCAGGAGCAAGGACTGGGTCAAGCGGGGCCTCGGGATTGTGCGGTCCGTGTGAGGGTGATACCTGCATTCGGGAATTGCAAGGAAACTGGCACGCGGTGCCGGCATTCACAGACTGGGGGAGCAAGTGGCCCGGATCTCGGTTCTCGGCGCAGGCGCATTCGGAACGGCTCTCGCCGCGGCTATTGGTGCGGACGGGACCCCGGTCAGTTTGTGGTGTCGTGATCCCGAATTGGCGCGTGATATCAATACGGATCACGAAAACCGACGCCGCCTGCCCGATCGGATTTTACCGGAGTCCGTGGTCGCAACGCCCGACATCGACGACGCGCTTGGCGATGCCGAGATTGTTTTGCTCGCCGTGCCGATGCAAACCCTGCGCCCGTTTGTTCAATCCCACTGCGAACGGCTATCTCATCGAACCCTTGTCACCTGCTGCAAGGGGATTGATTTCGAGACCGAGGAAGGGCCGGTTGAAATTCTGGCGTCCTTTGTACCCGATGCCAAGCGCGCGATTCTGTCGGGTCCGAGTTTTGCCGCCGACATCGCGCTCGGCCTGCCGACTGCGCTGACGATTGCGGCCGCGGATGATGACCTTGCCGCGCATCTGCAATCTGCGCTTTCGACACGTAGCCTGCGGCTCTACCGCACCACCGACACCATGGGTGTGGAGCTGGGCGGCGCGTTGAAGAATGTGATCGCCATTGCCTGTGGCGCCTGCATTGGCGAGGGGTTCGGCGATAGCGCCCGCGCCGCGTTGATGACCCGTGGTTTTGCCGAAATGCAGCGGTTGGCGGCCCATCGCGGGGCGCGGCCCGAAACCCTGACCGGCCTGTCGGGGCTGGGTGATCTCGCACTGACCTGTGGCTCCGAGCAGAGCCGGAATTACCGCTTCGGGCTCGCGCTCGGGCGTCAGGAACCCTTTGACGCCTCGGTCACGGTTGAAGGCGTGGCGACCGCAAAAGCGGTTGCCCGCTACGCCGCGCACGAAGCTCTCGAAATGCCAATCACGCGCGCTGTGGCGGAGGTCTCTGACGGTGGAACGTCGGTCGCCGAAGCACTGCGCGCCCTGCTCTCCCGTCCTCTCAAAAAGGAGTAACACATGCTCTACGCCCTCATTTGCACCGATAAAGCAGGCGCCCTTCAAACGCGCCTCGACAACCGTGACGCCCATCTCGCCTACATCAAGGAAACCGGTGTCGTGGCGCAGGCCGGTCCGTTTTTGAACGAGGCCGGCGAGATGTCGGGATCGCTGGTCATCGTCGATGTCGCGGAACGCGCGGATGCGCAAAGCTGGGCGGAAAACGACCCCTACGCCAAAGCCGGCCTGTTCAGTGCCGTGCGGATTGAGGCATGGAAACGGGTGGTCGGCTGATGCGGTATTGGCTCTTCAAATCCGAAGCCGAAGTATGGTCGTGGGACCAACAGTTTGCCAAGGGCGAGGTCGGCGAGGAGTGGAACGGCGTGCGCAACTATCAGGCCCGCAACAACATGCGCGAAATGCAGATCGGCGATCTGGGGTTTTTCTACCATTCACGCGCGGAGAAAGAAGTCGTTGGTATCGTTGAGGTTTGTGCCTTGGCCCATCCCGACAGCACCACCGATGACGAACGTTGGGAGTGTGTGGATATCAAGGCCGTGAGGTCGTTTAACAAACCCGTCACGCTGGCGATGTGCAAAGACGACCCGCGCCTGTCCGACATGGTTCTGGTGAACAACACGCGCCTGTCGGTGCAGCCGGTGTCGCCCGAAGAATGGAAAGTCGTCTGCGAGTTAGGTGAGACAAATCCCTAGTCAGGTTTTCGGTCCTGTGGTTGATTAAGACGATAGGTATCTTCAACGAAGAGGGATGAAAATGGGACTATTGGCTGTGTTAGTGGCCGCGCTTGGCGGTTTTTTGACCGGAGCTGCAATCTACATGTCGCCGCTGTCAAAGCCGTGGATGATTGCTGCCGGCATTAAATGTGACGAGAACGGCAAGCCTGTCGATCAGGCATCACCTGTGCCCTTTATCATTAGCGGCATCGCGATGATCCTGATGGCGGGCATGATGCGTCATGTGTTTGCGATGGCGGGGATCGACACGGGCGCAAAGGGGTTTGTGGCCGGACTCGGCGTGGGCGTGTTCATGATCGCGCCATGGATTGCGATGAACTACGGCTATGCGGGTCGTCCACGGAATCTGACATTGATTGACGGGCTATACGCGATTACGGGGCCCGCCGTCATTGGTCTGATCCTCGGTCTTTTCTAACGCTTTTATGAAAAAAAGGAGGGTCCCGACCCCCCGGAACCCTCCACCACCCCACGTGCTCCCTAAGCACCACACGTGTTCTGAATATTAGGTCCGGTCCATCCTGGTCCGTGAAAGGACACTAGGCCAAACGAGAGAGTCGACGCAATCTTCAAGTGGTTAGAATTTCGCTCAACTCCGAGACGGTTTGGTAAGGTGTCTTTAAGTTAACCCGTTGCCAACAATAAAAAAAACCGCGCCGACCGTGAGGCCCGCGCGGTTTAATCGTTGCCGTAAAACGACTTAGCCGTAGACGGCGTCTTTGCCGAAATGCTTGGTCAGGAGGTAGTAGACCACGGCACGGTATTTTGTGCGCTCGGAGCGGCCATAGGTATCGATCACGGAATTGATCGCATCCATCAACTCGGGGCCGTCTGCGAGGCCGAGTTTTTTGACGAGGAAGTTGTTTTTAACGGTTTCGAGTTCGCTTGGCTGCGAACCGGCGACGGTCGATGCGTCGGCGTTGTAGATTGCGGGACCGCAACCGATAGTGACCTTCGTCAGCAGGTCCATGTCGGGCGTCATGCCGCATTTGGTTTTGATGTCTTCTGCGTATTTCGCGATCAGATCGTCACGTTTTCCCATAGGTCTTCTCCCACCTTGTCAAAATTTGCGGCTCAATCGGCCTGCCCGTCGTTGGAGCTGGGCAGACGGTAAAGCGATTTTCCAAATCAACAAAGGGGGAATTTTCCTAAGATTCCGGCTTACTTGACGAGATTCGGCCCGGGATATCGAAAGCGGGAATTTTGGGTGGGCATAGAAAAACCGCCCGAACGGATGTCGGGCGGCTTTGATGTGTCGTTATTTCCCAAAGGTATGGATGGCTTAGTAGCGGTAGTGTTCCGGCTTGAACGGGCCTTCGACAGTTACGCCAATGTAGTCGGCCTGCTCTTTTTTCAGCTCGGTCAGCTTTACACCGATACGGGCAAGGTGCAGGCGGGCGACTTTTTCGTCGAGGTGTTTTGGCAGGATGTAGACGCCTTTTTCATAGGCCGCGCCGTTATTCCAGAGTTCCATCTGCGCGAGCACCTGATTGGTGAAGGATGCGGACATCACAAACGACGGGTGGCCGGTGGCGTTGCCGAGGTTCAACAGACGGCCCTCGGAGAGGAGGATGATGCGGCTGCCGGACGGCATTTCGATCATGTCCACCTGGTCTTTGATGTTCGTCCACTTGTGGTTTTTCAGGTTCGCGACCTGAATTTCATTGTCGAAGTGGCCGATGTTTCCGACGATCGCCATGTCTTTCATTTCGCGCATATGCTCGATGCGGATGACGTCTTTGTTGCCGGTGGTGGTGATGAAAATGTCTGCGGAATCAACGACATCTTCCAAAAGGACGACTTCGAAACCGTCCATCGCGGCCTGCAGCGCGCAGATCGGATCGACCTCGGTAACCTTCACGCGGGCCCCTGCCCCGCGCAGAGATGCGGCGGATCCTTTGCCGACGTCGCCATAGCCACAGACGACGGCGACCTTGCCGGCCATCATGGTGTCGGTGGCGCGGCGGATGCCGTCGACGAGGCTCTCTTTGCAGCCGTATTTGTTGTCGAATTTCGACTTGGTCACGGAGTCATTCACGTTGATCGCGGGGAAAGGCAGTTGGCCTTTTTTGTGCAGATCGTAGAGGCGGTGAACGCCGGTGGTTGTCTCTTCAGAGACGCCTTTGATGGCCTCGCGGGTTTTGGTGAACCAGCCCGGGGATTGGGCCATGCGTTTTTTGATCTGGGCGAAAATAACCTCTTCTTCTTCGGAGGTTGGCACACCCAGCACGTCTTCGCCGGCCTCTGCGCGTGCGCCCAAAAGGACGTAGAGTGTGGCGTCGCCGCCGTCGTCGAGGATCAGGTTTGCGCCCTCGGGGAACTGGAAGGATTTGTCGAGGTAATCCCAGTGTTCTGCCAGCGATTGGCCTTTGATTGCGAAGACCGGTGTGCCGCCTGCGGCGATGGCGGCGGCGGCGTGGTCCTGAGTCGAGAAGATGTTGCACGACGCCCAGCGCACGTCTGCGCCCAGTGCCGTCAGGGTTTCGATCAGCACGGCGGTCTGGATCGTCATGTGCAGCGATCCGACGATGCGCGCGCCTTTAAGTGGTTGTTTTTCCCCGTATTCTTCGCGAAGCGCCATCAGACCCGGCATCTCTGTTTCTGCGATGTCGAGCTCTTTGCGCCCGAATTCGGCGAGGGAGATATCTTTTACGATGTAGTCGGCGGCCATGGGACGCTCCTTTAAATCTTGTTCCCGCGCGGGATAGCACCGGACCTTGGCCTTTTCAATTAAAGCTGCTTTACAACGCATGAACTGGAGCGCGATTTTCGGAGGCGACGCCGTGAGCAAGACACGTGCATGGCAGAGAATGCTGTCGGGGCGCAGGCTCGATCTGCTCGACCCGACGCCGGTAGATATCGAGATCGAAGACATCGCGCACGGGCTGGCTTTTGTGGCGCGATGGAACGGGCAGACGCGGGGCGATTTCGCCTATTCGGTCGCCGAACACTCTGTTTTGGTTGAGGAAATTTTCCGCAAACTCTATCCCTCCGAGCCGGTGAAATGGCAGATGGCGGCCCTGCTGCATGATGCGCCGGAGTATGTGATCGGGGATATGATTTCGCCTGTGAAGGCGGCTGTGGGGTCGGCATACGGGGAGTTGGATGACCGGTTGACGGCGGCCATTCACATCCGTTTCGGGTTGCCTGCGAAATTGCCCGTGGCGGTGAAGAAAAAGATCAAAAAGGCGGATCGAATCTCTGCGTGGCTCGAGGCGACGCAGATTGCGGGGTTTACGGTGGCCGAGAGCAACAAATTCTTTGGCGTGCCCGACCCGCAGATCATCGAGGGATGCGCGATTTTGCTGCGGCCGCCTTTGGAGGCGCGGATGGCGTTTACGTCGCGCTTCGAGGTGCTTTTGTCAGGGTATTAAAGACTTTGTGGCGGGTGTTTGCAGGGTTTTACAAACTGCGAAATCGCCGTTTTACATGTTTTACATGTTAAAAAGAGGTAGGGAGATACCTCTCCCCTGCCCTTTTGCCGGCCCTTTTACCGATCGCCTCAGAACCAGACTTTGCGGTTCAGTTGGAACGCGAGATCGTGACGCATTTCGCTCTCTTTATTGAGGCAAAGGCGGCGTGATTTTCCCTGCGCGGATTTACGCATAAAGGAACCGAGCCGGAAACGTGTGTTGGTGCGGGTAAAGAATGACATGGGCGAACTCCTTTGCTGGAATTCTTTTTGCCTGAGTCGGCGTGATTTGCGAAATCGCAATGGCTTTCCATATGTAAGCTGAACTATCATGTGCGCATGGATTGGCGAGATATACCTTCACTCTCATCGCTGCGCGCGTTTGAGTCCGCGGCCCGTTTGGGTGGCTATTCTGCGGCGGCGCGCGAGTTGAACGTGACCCATGCCGCCGTGGCGCAGCATGTTCGCGGGTTGGAGAGCCATCTGGGTGAAAAGCTGTTGCAGCGCGACAAAAAGGGCATGGCGCTGACCGCGACGGGGCGGTCTTTGGCGGATTCGCTGGCCGAGGGGTTCGGCATGATCGTGAGTGGCGTGCGCGCGGTGACCGATGAGAAGACGGGGCGCGCGTTGCGGATTTCGACGACGCCGACGTTTGCGGAAGTGTGGTTGATGCCGAAACTCGGCGCGTTCTGGTCCGAGCATCCCCATATTTCGGTGCAGGTTCAGCCGTCGATGGGGCTGTCGAACATGCGCGCCGACGACATTGATCTGGCGATCCGGTTCGGGCACGGCAGTTGGCCGGGGGTGGATGTGGTGCCTTTGTTGATGTCGCCGTTTACCGTGGTGTGCAGCCCCGATTACACGCCCGAGGACCGGTTGGAGGATATCGAAGATACCTCGGGGTTCTATTGGCTGTTTTCGGAATTTTCCTCCGAGCAATATGCGTGGGGGCAGCGGATCGGGATTGATTTCCACGAAGAAGGCTACCGCGAGTTGGCGAGTAATGCGCTGACGCTGTCGGCGGTGCGGTCCGGTCACGGGGTGTCGATCCAGAGCCGTGTTCTGGTCGAGGATGATATCGCATCGGGGCGCATGAAGGTGCTCTACGAGGGCGATCCGGAGAACATCGGGTATTACATCGTGACGGCAGCGGGGGTTTTGTCGCCCAACATCCGGCTGTTTCGCAACTGGTTGATCAAGAATGCCGAACCGGTGGCCACTCTCGAAGAGTTGGCCAGCGGTTGGGATGATGTTGAGCCGGATTAGGGTCTAACGCGGGGAGCGTTTGGCCAGAATGCGCTGTAGTGTGCGCCGGTGCATATTGAGGCGGCGCGCGGTTTCCGAGACGTTGCGGTCGCAGAGTTCGTAGACCCGTTGGATGTGTTCCCAGCGCACGCGATCCGCGCTCATCGGGTTTTCGGGGGGCGGGGGCAGGGCGTCGCCTTTGGCGAGCAGCGCATTCATGATGTCATTGGCGTCGGCGGGTTTGGACAGGTAGTCCGTGGCGCCGATTTTGACCGCCGCGACGGCGGTGGCGATGGCGCCGTAGCCGGTGAGCACGACGATGCGTGAGTCGGGGCGTTTGGCGCGCAGGGTTTCGACCACGTCGAGGCCGTTTCCGTCGCCAAGGCGCAGGTCGATCACCGCATAGGCCGTGGGCCGCGCGGTGGAGATGGCTTTGCCTGCGGCCACGGTTTCGGCGGTTTCCACGTCAAATCCGCGTTTTTCCATGGCGCGCGCGAGGCGGCGCAGGAAGGGTTCGTCATCATCGACGAGAAGGAGGGTGCGATCGTCGCCGAGGTCCGGTGTTAGGTCTTCCACATGCGCCTCCCGAGGCCAGTTCTGGGACTACTGCAACACATTAGGCTTGGTGCATGGGTAGGTCAAATTCCATGCTGCGGCATGCGGTCGCTGGGGTGTGGGCTATTTTGCGGCGTCGATGAAGCAGGCGGTGCGCTCGGCCATGGTTTCGGGGCTGTCTTCGCGGCGGAAGAATTCAGCGAAACCGGTGTCGGGCATCACGAGGTAGGAGAAGGTGGAGTGGTCGACGAGGTAGTATTCGGGGTCTTCGTCGGTATGTGCCTTGAAATAGGTTTTGAAGGCTTTCGAGGCGGTGGAGATTTGTTCGGGGGAGCCTGTGAAGCCGATCATGTTGTCGTGGAACAGGTCGGTAAACTCGGCCACGACCTCGACGGTGTCGCGGTTGGGGTCGATGGAGATGAAGGCGGTTTGCACGTCATAGCCGCGTTCCTCGAGCAGGCGCTGGGCGTCGGCGTTGCGCATTGAATCGAGCGGGCAGACGTCGGGGCAGAAGGTGTAGCCGAAGTAGAGGATGGTCGGTTTGGTGAAGATTTCGGCGTCGGTGACGGTCACGCCGTCTTCGCGCACCACCTCGAAGGGGCCGCCGATTGCGCCTGCGCCGCCGGAGACTGCCGAGGCGCGGCATTGGGCGAAGGGGTCGTCGGAGGCGGGTTTCATGGCAAACCACGCCGAGATTCCGAGGCCTGCGGCGACGGCGAGGATGGCGATTGAGGCGAATGTGCGCGTGGACATGGAGGGGCTCCTATCATTTGCGCGCATTGATCGCGGATCTGGCGCGGACTATCAAGGTTCTCAAATGACGCAGCATGTGAAGTGAGTGTCGATGAGCAATGCAGACACGCAGTGGATGTCGTCGGAGCGGCGATCGGATTGGGTCCGGCTTCAGACGCTGACCAATTTGCGCTGGATTGCGATTGCGGGCCAGATCATCGCGGTGATGGCGGCGAGCTTTGTGTTCGGGTTGCGGTTGGAGATCGGCGGGTTGGCTTTGGTCATCGGGGCGTCGGTGACGGCGAACCTTTTGGCCTATTTCCTGTTTCCCGGGAACACGCGGCTGAGTGAGCGCGGGGCTGCGTTGATGCAGTTTTTCGACATCGTGCAATTGTCGGCGCTGCTCTATCTGTCGGGGGGTTTGAACAATCCGTTTGCGTTGCTGATCCTCGCGCCGGTGACGATTTCCGCCTCTGCTTTGCGCCCGAAGTCGGCGATTTTGATCGGGGCGGCGGCGATTTTTCTGGTGTCGCTGTTGGTGCTCTACAACGTGCCGTTGAGGACGCAGGGCGGGGCGGTTTTGATGGTGCCGGATCTGTTTTTGTTCGGCACCTGGGTCGCGATTGTGATCGGAGTTGTGTTTCTGGGCGTGTTTTCGTGGAAGGTGACATCGGAGACGCACATCATGGGGGAGGCGTTGCTCGCCACGCAGATGGCGCTGACGCGTGAGCAGAAGCTGACCGATATCGGCGGTGTTGTGGCGGCGGCGGCGCATGAGTTGGGCACGCCTTTGGCGACGATCAAGCTGACGAGTTCGGAGTTGGTGGATGATCTGGAGGACCGGCCGGAATTGATGGCGGATGCGGTTCTCATTCGCGAGCAGGCGGATCGGTGTCGCGATATTTTGCGCTCAATGGGGCGGGCGGGCAAAGACGATCTGCACATGCGCATCGCGCCGTTGCAGGCGGTGGTCGAAGAGGCTGCCGAGCCGCATCTGACCCGTGGCAAGACGGTGATCATCGACGTGTTGGGCAGCGAGGCGGGCGAGGACCAGCCCTATGTGGTGCGTCGTCCCGAGATCATTCACGGGCTGCGCAATCTGGTGCAGAACGCGGTCGATTTCGCCGAGGCGACGGTGTGGATCGATGTGATGTGGGACGCCGAGCGCATCCGGTTGATGATCGTGGATGACGGGGCGGGGTTTCCGCCGTCGGTGTTCGGGCGCATCGGCGATCCCTTTGTGCGCAGGCGGCGGGCGGATCGCGAGGCGGCGCGTCGTCCGGGGTATGAGGGGATGGGGCTCGGCCTGTTCATCGCCAAGACGCTGTTGGAGCGCACGGGGGCGGAGATCACCTTTGCCAACGGGTCGGGCAAGAATGACGTGCATCTGCATGCGGGGCGGCGTTCGGGGGCGATTGTCGAGTTGTCGTGGCCGCGCGCGCGCATTGCGGTGACTGATGAGGAGCGCAAGAAAGCGCTGGGTGAGAACGCGCCTTTTGCGGGCGGCGTTTAGACAAATTTAAGTCTCTGTTAATTCTAATCCATGACAACTGACGGGGTCGAAATCCGTTTGCGTTGTTAGAATCACATGCCCACGTCCGCCCTGATAACCCTCGTTATGCTCGCCATGGTGAGCTTTCTCATTTCGATGGGTGTTTTGAGTGTTCTCACGGCTTTGGGGCGGCGCAGCGAGCGGCGCGAGGCGTTGCAATTGAATGCGCCCGACAGTGAAATGGTGTTCCTGTTCGACGATGAGCGGTTGGTGAGCGCGACGGAAAGTGCGCGCCATATCATGAGTTCTGCCGCCGACGTCGGGTCGGATTGGTCGCGGTTTCTCTCCGTGATGTTGTCGCGGTTTCCCGAGTTGAACACCCAGATTGCGGCGCTGGCCGAGACGGGGCGGATCACGATTGATGCGCGCGACGGGATGGCGGTTTTGAAATGCGAATGGCGCAACGGATTGGCGCGCATTGCCTTTGCCGAGGAGGCGGGTGACATGCGCGGCGGCGTTGACCGGTTTTCGATGCGCGCGATGGAGGAAGAGCTCGAAACGCTGCGCGAAACGGCCCATCACGTGCCGTTTCCGGTGTGGCGCGAATTGCGCGACGGGACGATTACATGGGCGAACTCGGCGTATCTGGCGCTCGCCGATGCCGATAGCGATGGGTCGCAACCCCCGACATGGCCGCCCGCACGGGTATTCAAGGTGTCCGGTGAGGACGGGTTGGCGTCGCAACGCGTCGAGGTGGTGGGTGCCAAGAGCCGCCAGTGGTTCGACGTGACGCGCCGGGAGATGAGCGACGGAGTTTTGTTTTCGGCTTCGCCTGCGGATCGCACGGTGCGCGCGGAGGCGCATCTGAGTGAGTTCGTTCAGACCCTGACCAAGACATTTTCCCATCTTACCGTGGGACTTGCGGTGTTTGACCGGTCGCGGAAGTTGGCGTTGTTCAATCCGGCGCTGGGAGATCTGACCCGTTTGCCGGTGGATTTTCTGATCACGCGTCCCGATCTGGCGCAGTTTCTGGACCGGCTGCGCGACAGCCATATGATGCCGGAGCCGAAGGATTACAAAAGCTGGCGTCAGGCGATCGAGGATCTCGAAGCGGCGGCGCGTGATGGCAGCTACGAAGAGGTTTGGTCTTTGCCCGGTGATGTGACCTATCGCGTGTCGGGGCGTCCGCATCCCGATGGGGCGATTGCGTTTTTGTTCGAAGATATCTCGGCGGAAATCACGCTGACGCGGCGGTTCCGCTCCGAAATCGACACCGCGCATCATGTGATCGACAGCCTGTCGGAGGCGATTGCGGTGTTTGGACCCGACGGGGCGCTTTTGGTGACGAATTCGGCCTATGACACGCTGTGGGGGTCGAAATCCATGGAGACCGTGCAGGTGTCGACCATCCAGGAGGCGACGCGGTTGTGGCATGGGAAATGTGCGCCGACGCCGCTGTGGACGCAGGTGCGCGAGAGCATTGGTCACGGGCGCGAGCGGCGCGAAATATCGGGCTCGACGCGGGCATGGGACGGGCGGCGGATTGCCTGCCGTGTGGTGCCTTTGCCGCATGGGCAGACCTTGGTCGGATTTACGTCGCAGCAACAGGGCGCGACGCCTTTGCCATTGGGCAAACCCAAAGTGGCGAGCATCCAGATCGCCGAGATATAAAGGCGCTTGTATCCGCAGGTCCGGTGCCTAAAGTTGCGCCATGGGACAAGCAACACTTTCAGACACCTCGGCACAGGTCGCGCCGCGCGATGCGCAGATGGCCGCCTTTCTCGCCACGACGCCGTGGCAGGGTGCGCGGGTTGAACCGCTGGCCGGTGATGCGTCACGGCGGCGGTATTTCCGCCTGTTCGAGGGGCCGTCGCGATCTGCCATTTTGATGGATGCGCCGGCGAGCCAAGGGGAGGATGTGCGCCCCTTTGTGGCGGTTGCGGATTATCTCGGCGGGCTCGGGTTTTCGGCGCCGGAGATTTTGGCGCGCGACGTGGCGGCGGGGTTTCTGGTTCTGGAGGATTTGGGCAACGACCTGTTCGATCAGGTTTGTGAGCGTGCTCCGGAGCAGGAAAAGACGCTCTATTCTGGCGCGGTTGATGTGTTGGCAAAACTCGCGGGGGCGGCGCCGATGGCGGGGTTGAAGCCCTATGAGCCGGTGATGGTTGATCTCGCGCTGAGTTCCTATCGGTGGTACGGCGCGGCGATTTCGGGGCGCGATTTGACGGCGGAGGCCGCAGAGGCCAAGTCGTATTTCGATCCCTTGATCGCCAGTCTGGGACGCGGGCGCACGACGGTTTTGCGCGATTTTCATGCGCAGAACCTGTTGTGGTTGTCTGAACGCGATGGCGTGGCCCGCGTGGGGTTGTTGGATTTTCAGGACGCGATGACGGGGCCTGCGGTCTATGATCTCGTCTCCCTTTTGACGGACGCGCGACGCGATGTGCCGCCTGCGGTTCGCGAGGCGGGGATTGCGCAGTTCGGGGCGGCCACGGGGGTGGGGCGTTTGCGCCTCAACCGTGAATTCGCGATTTGTTCGGTGCAGCGTAACCTGCGGATTTTGATGATTTTCGCGCGTCTGTCGCTGCATTTTGGCAAACCCGCCTATGTGGATTTGATCCCGCGGGTTTGGGACCATTTGATGCGCGATTTGAAGCACCCCGATCTCTCCGATCTCGCGCGAGTGGTTCTGCGCGATCTGCCGCCGCCGACGCCCGATAATTTGCAAATCCTCAGGTCAAAATGCGCCAGCGTCCCGACACTGGAATGATCTTTTGCGCAGGGCGCGGGACGCGGATGCGTGATCTGAGCGCGGATCGCCCCAAGCCGATGATTGCGGTGGCCGGGCGACCTTTGGTCGATCATGCGCTCGACCAGCTCGCCGGTGTGGAGCGTCTGTTTGCCAACCTGCATTATTTGCCCGCGCCGTTGCATGCGCATTTGGAGCCGCGTGGGGTCGAGACGATCCATGAGGTGGAATTGCTCGAGACCGGCGGGGGGTTGAAGAACGCGCTGGGGCGGCTCGATCGCGATGCGGTTTACACGATGAACACGGATGCTTTGTGGGACGGGGCCTTGGCGGCGGATGTTTTGGCGCAGGCGTGGGATCCGGCGCGGATGGATGCGTTGTTGTTGGTCGTGGCGATGGATCGCACGGTCGGGCATTTGGGGTCGGGCGATTTTTCGGTGGGCGCGGACGGGCGTTTGGCGCGCGGCGGGTCGTTTGTTTACACCGGCGCGCAGATCATTCGCACCGCGCCTGTCGCGGCACAGGCGGGGGCACATTTTTCGCTAAACGCAGTGTGGGAGCGCATCGGGGCGGCGGGGCGGTTGTACGGGGTCGCCTATCCGGGTCGGTGGGCCGATGTCGGATATCCGGAGGCGATTTCTTTGGCCGAGGAGATGGTGGGGTTCCATGTTTGAGGCCAGCGACAAGCCGCGTCTGTTCGGGTTGCCCTGTGGCGTCGATTATCCGCGCGAGGTTGTGCGCGGGTTTATGGAGCGGATGGCGGGGGCGTCGCCGGAGCGGGTGGCGCGCGCGCAGATCATTGTGAACACGTCGAAGTTGGGGCGCGCGATTGGCGATGCCTTCGGGGGCTATGCGCCGGGGTTGAAGCCGCGCATCCGGTTGTTGTCGCGCCTGCCCGATGATCCGGTTTTCCATGACCTCGAACTGCCCCAAGCGCCGTTGCGCCAGAAGTTGGACATGGCGCGGTTGGTCGAGGCGTTTCTGGCGCGCGAGGCGGGTTTTGCGCCCAAATCGGGGATTTTCGATCTGGCCGATAGTCTGGTGTCGGTGGTGGGGGAGCTGCATGAGGCGGGTGCGGGGAGCGAAGCTTTGGAAGGGATCACGATCCCGAATGCGTCGCGCCACTGGCAGGAATCGCTGCAATTTCTGGGCATTGCTTTTCCGTTTCTGGATCGCGAAACCGGCGGTGTGACGGCGGAGGCGCGGCTGCGCGAGGCGGTTGAGCGGTTGGCCGATGATTGGGTTCTCAGCGGGCGCGATGATCCGGTTCTGGTGGTTGGATCGACGGGGTCGCGGCCCACGACGGCGCTGTTGATGGAGGCGGTTGCGCGTCTGCCGCAGGGGGCGGTGATTTTCCCGGGTGCCGATCCGCATGTGACGCCGCGGGTTTGGGCGACGTTGCGCGAGACGGGGCATGAGGAGCATCCCCAGAAGCGGCTGGTGAGTTTGGCCGAAACGCTCGGGTTGGGGCGCACGGATGTGATGCCGTGGAGCGATGGTGCGCCCTTTGATGATGTGCGCAACCGGTTGGTGTCTTTGGCGATGCGGCCCGCGCCGGTGACGGATGACTGGATGCGCGAGGGGCCGAAATTTGCCGGTGTCGGGGCGATTGCGGCCACGACGACCCTGATCGAAGCGCCCGATATTCAGACGGAGGCGACGGCGGCGGCATTGGTTCTGCGTGAGGGCGTGGAGGCGGGGCTGCGCTCGGTCCTCGTGACGCCGGATCGTGATCTGGCGCGGCGCGTGACGGCGGAGTTGGACCGGTGGCGCATCGTGCCCGATGACAGTGCGGGGGTGCCTCTCAACCAGACCGCGCCGGGGCGGTTGTTGCGCCATGTTGTGGGGTTGCTCGGGCAGCGGATCACGACCGAGGAATTGCTGGTCCTGCTCAAACACCCTCTCACGGCGACAGGGGCGAGTTCGGCGGGATTCGAGCGTGGATTTCACCTTTTGTGGAGCCGCGAGATGGAGGTGCATCTGCGCCGCCGTTCGCGTGCCTATCCCACGATTGAGGATATGCGCGCCTGGGCTATGAGCGAGAAACGCGACCCCGCGCAGGCCGAGCAGCGGCAGGTTTGGGTGGAATGGGTCGGGCAGATTTTGCCCCTGTTTGTCGAGGCGCCGCAGGTGGCTATCGGGGCGCATCTGGACCGCGTTCTGGATATTGCGGGCGCTTTGGTGCGCGGGCCGATGGGCGAGAGCGATGCGGAGTTGTGGGCGCAGGGGCCGGGGCGGGCGGTGCGCCATCTGGTCGAAACATTGGCCGCGACGAGCGAGGCGGGCGATGTGATGTCCGTGCAGGCCTTTGGCGATTTGTTCCGCGCGCTGATTTCGCGCGAAACCGTGCGTGATCCGTCGCCCACACATCCCGGTGTGATGATCTGGGGGACGTTGGAGGCGCGGTTTTTGGATGCGGACCGCGTGGTTTTGGGCGGGCTCAATGAAACGGTGTGGCCCGAAGCGCCCGCGAGTGATCCGTGGTTTAGCCGCGATATGCGGCGTCAGGCGGGGTTGTCGTCACCCGATCAGAAAACCGGCCTATCCGCGCATGATTTCCAGCAGGCGATTGGCGCGCGCGAGGTGGTTTTGATCCGCGCGCGGCGCAATGCGGAGACGGAGACGGTGCCGAGCCGGTGGGTGTCGCGTTTGACGAACCTCATGGAGGGGATGTCGGGCGAGGGCAAAGAGACGCTGCGCGAGATGCGGGCACGCGGAGAGCGGTGGATCGAGCGGGCGAAGATGATCGAAACGCCGGAGGTCCGCGTCGCGCCTGCGCATCGCCCGAGCCCGCGCCCGCCCGTGGATGCGCGCCCGCGGCAGTTGTCGGTGACGCGTTTGGAGACCTTGATCCGCGACCCTTACGAGATTTACGCGACGCGGGTTTTGAAGCTGAACAAGCTCGACCCGTTGACCCGTTCGGCGGATGCGCGGGATCGGGGGACGGCGTTGCACACGATTATGGAGCGCTATCTGTCGGAGGATCGCGAGGAGACGGTCGAGGAATCGCGCGCGCGGTTGTTGGCGGTGGCCGAGGCGGTTCTGGCGGAGGTGGACGAACATCCTGCGACGGCGCGCCTATGGCTCGGCCGGTTGCGCCGGATCACGGCGGGGTTGGTGGATGCGGAGCGGGCGCGCAAGGCGAAGGGCGATATCGTGGCCTTGGAGGCCAAGGGCGCGATGCATGTGCCGGAGGTGGATTTTTCGATCACGGGCACGGTGGATCGGGTGGACCGGCACAAAAGCGGCGGGTTGATCATCTACGATTACAAATCCGGAACGCCCCCGACCGCCAAGCAGGTCGGCAAATATGCCATCCAGTTGGACGTCGAGGCGATGATGGCCGTGGCGGGGAAAATCGACGGGGTGGCGCCGGAGTCGGTGGTGGAATTGACCTATATTGGGCTGAATTCGGCTCTAAAACTGTTTGAGCGTGCGGTGTCCGATGTGGACATCGAGACCATGCGGAAACGGTTGATCCGGTTGATTGCGACCTATGACGATCCGGCCACGGGATATACGTCGCGGCGCGCGATGCAGTCGCTCGGCTATGTCACAGATTTCGAACATCTGGCGCGCTATGGCGAGTGGTCGGATTGGGATGAAGCCCTGCCGGAGGATGTGTCGTGAGCCGGAACCATCCAGCGTCTTTGCGGCAATTGGCGGCGTCTGCACCGACCTCTTCGACGTGGCTTTCGGCCAATGCGGGGTCGGGCAAGACCAAGGTTTTGACGGATCGCGTGGCGCGATTGTTGCTCGACGGGGTGCCGCCGGAAAAGATCCTGTGTCTGACGTTCACCAAGGCGGCGGCGGCGGAGATGCAGAACCGTTTGTTTGTGACGCTCGGGGAATGGGCGATGCTGGGTGATGCAGATTTGCGCGACAAGTTGGAGGGATTTGTCGACGGGGCGGCTTTGGACGAGGCGCGCCTCGATCAGGCGCGGACCTTGTTTGCCTGTGCGGTGGAGACGCCGGGCGGGTTGAAAATCCAGACGATCCATTCGTTTTGCAGCGCGCTTTTGCGGCGGTTTCCGTTGGAGGCGGGGGTGTCGCCGCAGTTCCGCGAGATGGACGCGATGATGACGCGGCGGTTGGTGGATGAGACGCTCGACGAGATGGCGCGCGGGGCGGAGCGCGATGCGATTGACGCGGTGGCGGTGCATTTGGGCGGCGGCGATCCCTATGCGTTGTGCAATGCGGTGATAGCGGAGCGCGAGGCCTTTGGCGCGCCGGTGAGTGGCGATGAAATCCGGTCGTGGTTCGGGTTGCCCCAAGGGTATGGCGAGGTCGATATATTGGCCTCGGTGTTTAGGGGCGGCGAGGGCGAAATGTTGCGCGAGGCGGCGGGGGTTTTTGCGACGTCGGCGGCCAAGACGGATGTGGCCAATGGCGATCTGTTGCGCGATTGGGCGGGGCGCGAGCCGTCGATGTCTTTGCTGGGCGCGATGATGCCAAAGCTGGTGTTTGACGGCACATCCAAAACCGCGCCGTTCCAGACCAAGTTCGGGCGCGGATTTCCAAACAAGAAGATTGCCGAGGCGGCGGCAGAGCCGCTCGGCGATCTGGAAGATTTCATGTTGCGGGTCGAGGAGGCGCGGGAGTCGTTACTGGCGTTTCAGGACGCGCAAAAGACGATGGCGCTGCACAAGTTTGCCCAAGGGTTCCTGCCGCGGTTTCTGGAGAAGAAGGCCGCGTTGGGGGTGCTCGATTTCGACGACATGATCGTGAAGACGCGCGATTTGATTGCGACGTCGAGCGTGGCGGAATGGGTGCTTTACCGGCTCGACGGGGGGATCAATCACATCCTCGTCGATGAGGCGCAGGATACCAGTCCCGATCAGTGGAAAGTGGTCGAACATCTCGCGGCGGAGTTCACCGCCGGGAAGGGCGCGCGCGAGGACGAGAAGCGCACGTTGTTTGTGGTCGGGGATCGCAAGCAGTCGATCTATTCGTTCCAAGGCGCGGCGCCCGATGCCTTTGATGATATGAAGGCGTTGTTTTCAGAGCGTTTTAGCGGGGCGGGCGAGCCGTTTCAGGATCTCGCGTTGGAGCATTCGTTCCGGTCGTCACAGGCGATTTTGTCGGTAACGGATGCGGTGTTCGAGGCCTGTGGCGGGACCGGCGTGGGGCCGATGTTCCATGAGGCGTTTTTCGAGGCCACGCCGGGTCGGGTTGATTTGTGGGACTCGATCGAGGCGGTGAAGCCCGAGAAGGGCGAGAGCGATTGGGAGTTCGCGCCCGATCAGGTGGGTGACGAGCATCACACCAGCCAGTTGGCGCGCCGCGTTGCGGATTTCGTGGCCGAGGTTCTGGAAACGGGGTCGGTTCCGCGCAAGCGGGAGAGCGAGAGCACAGCCGTCGCGCCGGGGGATATTTTGATCCTTGTGCGCAAACGGTCGGGGTTGTTCGCGCCGCTTTTGCGCGCGCTGAAAGCCCACCCCAAGGGCATTCCGGTGGCGGGTGCGGACCGGATGGACCTGTCGGATGAATTGGCGGTGCAGGACATCAAATCGCTGCTCGCGTTCCTGTCGCTCCAGGATGACGATCTGGCATTGGCGGAGGTTTTGCGATCGCCTCTGTTCGGGTGGAGCGAGCAGGATTTGTATACGCTGGCGCATGAGCGGCGGGCGGTGTCGTTGTGGCAGGAATTGCGCGCCCAGCGCGGCGATTGGCCCGACACGATGGCGGTGATTGATGATCTGCGCATGCAGGCGGATTATCTGCGGCCCTATGAATTGATCCAGCGCGCGTTGATCCGGCACGGGGGGCGGCGCAAATTTGTCGCGCGGCTCGGCGGGGAATGCGAGGACGGGATTGATGCGTTGCTCCAGCAGGCGCAGGTCTATGAGCGCACGGAAACGCCGAGTTTGACGGGGTTTGTCAGCTGGCTCGAAACGCAGGACATCGAGATCAAACGCGTGCTCGACGAGGGGTCGAACCTCGTGCGGGTGATGACGGTGCATGGGGCCAAGGGGCTGGAAGCGCCGATTGTGATTTTGCCCGACACGATGCGCGACACGCGCGAATCCAAGGATGACTTTGTCGATCTCGACGAGGGAAAGATCGCGTGGCGCACGTCGAAGGCGGAGCGATCCGAGGCGCTCGCGCAGGCGACGGCGAAGATCGCGGCGCAGGATGAGGAAGAAGAGAACCGGCTCCTCTATGTGGCGATGACGCGGGCGAAAAATTGGCTCGTCGTCGGGGGAGCGGGCGACAAGGAGAAGCATTGGTACGAACAGGTGCGTGTCGGGTTGGAAGCCGTGGGTGCCGCGCCGCATGAATTCGGGTTCTGTGGCGGTTTGCGCCATTCGTTTGGCGATTGGCCCGCGCGGCGGGGCGGTGAGGTGCCTGAGGCGGGCAGTTCGGCGGGATTAGAGCCTTGGTGTCGCGACGTTGTCGCGGCTGTGACGGTGCCAAAAGAGGTGGTTTTGTCGCCCTCTGACCTCGGCGGGGCAAAGGCATTGGCGGGTGAAATCGGCGGGGAGGCCGGTGAGGATGCAGAGGCGGCGATGCGGCGCGGGCGGCAGATCCATTTGTTGATCGAACACCTGCCCGCGCATCGCCGCGACACATGGGGGGCGGTGGCGCGCCATGTTTTGGCGATGGCTGAGGAACCCGCGCTCGGCGATGAGTTGGAGAGCCTTTTGCCCGAGGTGACGCGGGTGATTGATGCGCGTTATGAGTGGCCCGTGTTTGGTGCGGGCGGGTTGGCGGAGGTGCCGTTTTCGGCGCGCATCGATGCGCTGGGCGGGGCGCTCCGCGGGGCGATGGTGAGCGGGATCATCGACCGGTTGATCGTAACCGAGACCTGCGTGCGGATTGTGGATTACAAATCGAACCGCGTGGTGCCGGATCGGGTGGAGGATATCCCCCTCGGAATCCTGCGCCAATTGGGGGCCTATGCAGAGGCGTGCCGGTTGATTTTTCCCGGTCGCGCAATCGAAACGGCTGTTTTGTGGACAGCGACGGCGGAATTATGCCCTGTGCCTCTCGACATCGTGATGAGCGCCCTTGCACAGCCCACTACATCTTGACCCGCTGGGGGTGCGCACTTACGTTCCAGCCAAGTTTAGTTTTCAGGAGAAATATGGAATGGCTACCGTTTCAGCAACAGATGACACTTTCGCGCAGGAAGTGCTTGAATCCGATATCCCCGTTGTCGTCGATTTTTGGGCGGAATGGTGTGGTCCATGTAAGCAGATCGGGCCGGCTCTCGAAGAGCTGTCCGCCGAGTTTGAAGGCAAGGTCAAAGTCGTGAAGGTCAACGTGGACGAAAACCCCAACTCGCCGGCGAAATTCGGCGTGCGCGGCATTCCTGCGTTGTTCATGTTCAAGGACGGCGAAGTTGTTTCCAACAAGATCGGCGCGGCTCCGAAGGCGGTTCTGCAGGGTTGGATGGCCGAGTCTGTTTGATCGTCTGATCCCTCGACAGGTTTATCAAAGGGCGCCCGATGTGGCGCCCTTTTCGTTTTTGGGCACCCATCAGTTGGTTGCACCCCGTGGCGATCGTTTCCATATATGTTTGAAGGTAAAAAGGAGCAGTCATGTCTCGCGATGAGTTTCCAGGATGGCACGGCACGACGATTATCGGTGTGCGCCGTGGTGGTGAGGTTGTAGTGGCCGGTGACGGTCAGGTCAGCCTCGGCCAGACGGTGATCAAAGGCACGGCGCGCAAGGTGCGGCGTCTGACCCCCGGTGGGCATGATGTGGTGGCCGGTTTCGCCGGATCGACGGCGGATGCGTTTACGTTGCTGGAGCGGTTGGAGGCCAAATTGGAGGCCACGCCGGGTCAGTTGACGCGCGCGGCGGTGGAGTTGGCCAAGGATTGGCGCACGGACAAGTATCTCCAGAAGTTGGAAGCGATGTTAATCGTGACCGATGGCACGGAGTTGTTGGTGATCACCGGCGCGGGCGATGTTTTGGAGCCCGAGAATGATGTGGCCGCGATCGGGTCGGGGGGCAACTTTGCGCTCGCGGCGGCGCGTGGATTGATGAGCACCGACAAGGACGCCGAGACGATTGCGCGCGAAGCGATGGCGATTGCGGCAGACATCTGTGTTTACACGAACGGCAATTTGACCGTGGAGAAGATTTCCAAATGACCGACCTGACACCACGAGAGATTGTCTCGGAACTCGATCGTTACATCATTGGGCAAAAGGACGCGAAACGAGCGGTGGCCGTGGCGCTGCGCAACCGGTGGCGGCGTCGCCAGTTGGGCGATGATTTGCGCGAAGAGGTGTACCCCAAGAACATCCTGATGATCGGGCCCACCGGTGTGGGTAAGACCGAGATTTCGCGGCGTTTGGCAAAGCTGGCGCGTGCGCCGTTTGTGAAGGTCGAGGCGACGAAGTTCACCGAAGTGGGCTATGTCGGGCGTGATGTGGAGCAGATCGTGCGCGATCTCGTCGATGTGGCGATTGCGCAGACCCGCGAGCATATGCGCGAAGACGTGCGCGCCAAGGCGGTCGAGGCCGCAGAAGAGCGGGTGATCGAGGCGATTGCGGGATCTGATGCGCGCGAGCAGACGCGCGACATGTTCCGCCGCAAGCTACATTCGGGCGAGTTGGACGACACCGTCATCGAGTTGGATGTTCAGGAGAGCGGCACGCCTGCGGGGATGTTCGAAATTCCGGGGCAGCCGCAGATGGCGGGGATGAATCTCGGCGATCTGTTCGGCAAAGCCTTTGGCGGGCGCACGACGCGCAAAAAGCTGACCGTGGCGCAGAGCTATGATGTGTTGATCGGCGAGGAGGCGGACAAGCTGCTCGACGACGAGACGGTGACGCGCAATGCCTTGGAGGCGGTTCAGGAAAACGGCATCGTGTTCCTCGACGAGATCGACAAGGTTTGTGCCCGCTCGGATGCGCGCGGGGGCGATGTGTCGCGCGAGGGTGTGCAGCGCGATTTGTTGCCGCTGATCGAGGGGACGACGGTGTCCACGAAGCACGGGCCGGTGAAGACCGACCATATTCTGTTCATTGCGTCGGGCGCGTTCCATATCGCCAAGCCATCCGATCTGTTGCCGGAGTTGCAGGGGCGTTTGCCGATCCGTGTGGAGCTGCGCGCGCTCGAAGAGGGTGATTTCGTGCGGATTTTGACGGAAACGGATAATGCGCTGACGTTGCAATATACCGCGTTGATGGAGACCGAGGGCGTGACGGCGACGTTTACCGAAGACGGGATCGCGGCGATTGCGCGGATTGCGGCGGAGGTGAACGGCACGGTGGAGAACATCGGGGCGCGGCGTCTTTATACGATCATCGAGCGGGTGTTCGAGGAGTTGTCCTTTGTCGCGCCGGATCGCTCGGGCGATGTGGTCACGATCGATGCGGATTATGTGCAGAAGCATGTCGGCGACATGGCCAAGGCCACAGATGTGAGCCGCTTTATGCTCTGATCACTTATGGCGGCGCAGGTAGACGTAGAGTGCGCCTTCGCCGCCATGGGACACATGCGCTTGGCTGACCTGCAGCACGCAGGATTTCAGCGGGGCGGAGTGCAGCCAATGGGGCACTTGATGGCGCAGGACGCCGTGGCGGACCGGAATGGGGCCGCCATCGTCGCGATGTTTGCCTTTGCCGGTAATCACGAGCACGAGACGACGACCCGCCGCATGTGAGGACAGGATAAATCCGGTCAGCGCGGGGTGGGCGGCGGCGAGCGTCATGCCATGCAGGTCAATCCGCGCCTCCGGTGCCAGTTTCCCCTTTTTCATTTTGCCGAACCGTTTGCGGTCCATATTGAGGGGCGCGTGGTCGAGTTTGTGCGACAGGGGCGGCGCGATGTCGTGGGGCGTTTGACGCGCGGGCGCGGTGTCGCCGAGGCGGAAATCCGTCACCTCGAAGCGGGGTTTTTTCGCCTTTGGCACCGGTTTCGCGGGGGTGTCCTGCGAGGTCGCGAAGGGGATTTTCGGCTGCAGCGGTTCGGCGGTTTTGCGCACCGCCTCCCAGACCTCGAGATCCTCGGGGGTGAGCCCTTTGCGGCGGCGGCTCATCCGGCGGCTCGCTCTTGGAGGGCGTAGGCGATTTGGATGGGGAGCAGGACGATGACGCGGCCGGGATCGCGGATGCGGCCGGCCTGTTTGCCTGCTTTGTCGCCGGTGCCGTAGAACACGTCCGCGCGCTGTGCCCCTTTTATGGCGGAGCCGGTGTCCTGCGCGATCATCAGGCGGTGGATCGGGTCCGCGCCTGCCTTTTCGATCCACACCGGCGCGCCGAGCGGGACAAAAGACGGGTCGACCGCGATGGAGCGCATCGGCGTGATCGAGCGGTTCATCGCGCCGATGGGCCCGAGCGACATGGCGAGGTTGGGGAGTTCGCGAAAGAACACGTAAGACGGGCTGTGATCGAGGAGGGCCTGACCTTCGACGGGGTTGCGGCGGACCCAGTTTTTGATCACGTCGGCGGAGACCTGATGGGGTTCATAGGTGCCACGCGCGATGAGCGCTTCGCCCAAGGATCGGTAGGGGTGGCCGTTGTGGCCTGCGTAGCCGATGCGAATGGTTTGGCCGTTGGTCAGGCGGATGCGGCCCGATCCCTGCACCTGCAGGAAAAACAGTTCTGTCGGGTCATCCACCCATGCGATTTCGAGGCCGCGACCGGCAAGTGCGCCCTGTGAAATCTCGGAACGGGTGAGGGAGGTTCCCCCCGAGGGCAGGGAGTAGACCGGCACGCGGAAGCGGTGGGTTCGGGTGCGCGCGCCGTCGATTTCGGGTTCGAAGTAGCCGGTGAACAGGGGGTCGCGGCCATCCTCGATCAGGACGGGGCGAAAGAAGAGTTCAAAGAAGGTGCGGGCCTGCGGGTTGCGCGAGGCGAGTTCGCACAGGCCGGGCCATTCGGGTCCGTCGATGAGGTCGCAGGAGCGGGTGAAAACGTCGAGCGCCTCATCGTGGCGATCGTCGCTCCACCCGTCGAGTTCTGCGAAATCGAGGACGCGAAGGGACAGGTCCTCCTGCGCGGCGGCCGTGGATGTCAGGGATAGCAAGGCCGCGAAGGCGGCGCCTGCCACGCGCACGACGTCAGGCTCCGGTCGCGACGAGGATCCAGTTCGGGTCGTCGGCACCCAAAGTACGGGCAAAGGTCCAGATGTCTTTCTGGCGTTTGATGGCGTTGGGGTTGCCTTCGACGATCTGGCCGGTCGCATCGCGCACAACAAAGCTGAGCTCGGAAACAAAGCGCACTTTGATTTCGGCTTCGTTGTCGGCGCGGTCGAGATCGGCGTCGATGATCTGGATTTCGCGCAGACCGATGAAGTCGGCGTCCACTTCGAGGCCTTCTTCGACGCGGGTGTCGACCACGGATTTGAACGCGTCATAGACGTCTTCGGAGAGGAAGGATTTCACCTCTTCGAGATTGCCGCCCTCAAAGCCCATCAGGATCATTTCATACGCGCCGCGTGCACCGCCGATAAATTCGGAGACCGAGAAATCGGGTTCGATGCGTTTCATCGCGGCGAGGTTTTCGGCCGCGCGGGACCCTGCTTCGACATTTTCGGTGATGTCGTGATCGGGGCCGCCTTCGATGACCTCAAAGCCACGGCGATTGCGGTTAGCGGATGCATCCTCTTCGGGACGCGCGACGCGTGGTTTTTCAAATCCGTCGCGTGTTCCAAGAACACTGCGCAGGCGCAAAATCAGAAAGACCGCGATCGCAGCCAGAACAAGCAGCGAAAGTAGAGAAGAACCGCCCATGAATACCTCTTTGACGTGAGAACATGGCATCTTGCCACTTCTCTTCCTATGTAGGTCAGGCAGGGGGTCAAGTCTACCGGCCCTCGGAAAAACACCGTTGGAGGTTCTATGTGGCTTTTTGCCCTCTTCGTTGCGATTCCGATTATCGAGATCGCGTTGTTCATTCAGGTTGGTGGGTGGATCGGTACGTGGCCGACGCTCTTGATCGTGATCGTCACTGCCATTTTGGGCACCTATCTGGTGCGTCAGCAGGGATCGGCGGCGCTTTTGCGGCTGCGCCAGTCGTTTTCGCAGCTGAGTGATCCGACGGGTGCCTTGGCCGATGGGGCGATGATCCTGTTTTCGGGGGCTTTGTTGCTGACGCCGGGGTTTTTCACCGATGCGGTCGGGTTTGCCCTGCTCGCCCCGCCTGTGCGGCGCTATATTTATGAGGCGGTGCGATCGCGTGTGACGATCCAGACGTTCGATATGGGGTCGGGTCAGGGCGCGCAGCATCGCGGCGAGCGTCCTGCGGGTGGCGATGTGATTGACGGGGAGTGGCGCGAGGCGGAGACGCCGGAGACCACGGAGATCCCAAAGACACCGTCGAGCGGCAAATCGGGATGGACACGCCATTGAGGCGGCTCAATCAACCTGATACAAAGCAGCGATTTTGAGTGATCCGAGGATATCCCAATGGCCGAAAACGGCGAAACAACAACGAATGTGGCCCCTGAAGCGCCGCAGAACCAGGTCAAGATGCAGATCCTTGGCCAGTACATCCGCGACATGTCGTTTGAAAACATTTTGGCGCAGAAGTCGCTGAAGGTTGAAGGCCGTCCGAATATTTCGGTTCAGGTCGCGATGGATGCCAAGAAGCGCACCGAAGATCACCAGTTCGAGGTCGGCACCAAGGTGAAGATCGAGTCGAAGACGGAGAGCGGCGATGCGACGTTTTTCATTCTCGAGATCGATTACGCCGGTGTGTTCCACATCGAGAACGTTCCCGAAGAGCAGCTGCATCCGTTCCTGATGATCGAATGCCCGCGGATGCTGTTCCCGTTCCTGCGTCGCATTGTGCATGACATCACCCGCGATGGTGGCTTCCCGCCGCTGAACCTCGACAACATCGATTTCGTTCAGCTCTATCGTCAGGATATGACACGTCGCGCCGAAGCTCAGGCTGCCGCTGCGACAACGAACTAAGGCTTAGTCAGCCAGTTTACGCCACAACGCTTGGTCGCCCATTGCCTCTACAAAGGCTTGGTGGGCGGCCTTTTCTTTGTCCGAGATATGGCTCGGCAGGGGATTGGGGCGTCGCGAGGGGCGCCACGCGGTATTCGCGCCGGCTGCGTGGGCGTCGTCCTGTTCCTGCGCGTCGGGGGTGAGGACCAGATCGGGTTGCCGACCGCCGATGAGTTCGAGATAGACCTCCGCGAGAATTTCCGAGTCGAGAAGCGCGCCGTGCAGGGTGCGCGAGCTGTTGTCGATCAGGAACCGGCGGCACAGCGCGTCGAGGGAGGCGGGGGAGCCCGGGAATTTCTGGCGCGCGATGGCGAGGGTGTCGATGGCCTGCTCCATGGGCAGACGCGGTTTGCCGAGCCAGCCGAGTTCGGCGTTGAGGAATTTCATATCGAAGGACGCGTTGTGGATGACCATTTTGGAGTCCCCCACGAAGTCGAGGAAATCCTGCGCCACGGCGGCGAATAGCGGTTTGTCTTTTAGGGTGATTTCACCCGGTTTTGGAGGGCGGGGCGGCGTGAGAAGGTCTGGACCGATGCCGTGCACGCCAAAAGCCCCGTCGGGCATATCGCGTTCGGGGTTGATATAGACGTGGAAGGTGTTGCCGGTCGGGACGTGGCGCATGAGTTCGATCGCACCGATTTCCACGAGACGGTCACCGCCTTCGGGATCAAAGCCTGTGGTTTCGGTATCGAGTACGATTTCACGCATTTGCGGCGTCCTTGCGTAGGTTTTCGACCACAGTTTTAACCTGCTCGGCGGTGTCGTCCATTGAATAGGTGGTGATGACGTGATCCGCGCGGGCGCGTTTTTCGGCGTCGGGGGTTTGTTTGGCCAAAATCGCTTCGAATTGGTCGCGCGTCATGCCGGGGCGGGCGAGAACGCGGGCGGATTGGGTGTCGGCGTCGACGGATACGACCACGATGCAGTCCACCTGGGTGTCGAGTCCGGTTTCAAACAGCAGCGGCACGTCGAGGAGGACGATATCGGCATCGATATTGGCCAGAAAATTCGCGCGATCCTCGGCCACCAAGGGGTGGACGATGGTTTCGAGGTCTGTGAGCGCGTCTTTGGTGCTGCGGATGTGGGATTTCAGCACGTCTTTGGACACCGCGCCGTCGATGATCGCCTCTGACAGCCATGCACGGATCGGTTCGACCGCTTTGCCGCCTTGTGCGTAGAGGCGGGTAACGGCGGCGTCCGCATCCCAGACGGGCACGCCCAGATCGGCGAACATCTTGGCCGTGGTGCTTTTGCCCATTCCGATGGAGCCGGTGAGGCCGATCACGAGCGGGCGTTTCATGCGTTCAGAACGTGGTTTCGGGTGTCTTCGTCGACCTCGGGGCGGTGGCCGAACCAACGTTCAAAGCCGGGGGCGGCCTGATGGAGGAGCATGCCGAGGCCATCGACGGTCTGGCAGCCGTTTTGGGCGGCTTTTTCGAGGAAATTCGTGCGCAGCGGCGTGTAGACGAGGTCGGAGACGACGGCGCGGGGGCTGAGGGCGTCGAGCGGCACTTTGAGGTCGGGTTTTCCGGTCATGCCGAGGGCGGTTGTGTTGACCACGGTGCGCGCGCCGTCGAGCATATTGCCCGCCTGCACCCATTCGTGGACGGTCAGTTTCGACCCGAATTCGGCGCGAAGCGCGTCTGCGCGGGTGCGGGTGCGGTTGGAGATGCGGATTTCGGTGACGCCGACCTCCAGAAGGGAGGCGATGACGGCGCGGGCCGCGCCACCTGCGCCGAGAATGGCGGCGGGGCCGGCGGCGGGATCCCAATCGGAGTTGGCGCGCAGGTTTTCAACGAAGCCGTATCCGTCTGTATTGTCGGCGTGCAGTTTTCCATCGGCGCGGAAGATCAGCGTGTTTGCCGCCCCGATCAGCGCCGCGCGGTCGGTGACGATATCGGCCAGACCCAGCACGGTTTCTTTGTGCGGGATGGTCACATTGGCGCCGACGAAGCCCATTTTCGGCATTTCGGCGAGGACGGATTTCAGATCCGCCTGACTGACATCGAGGGGGATATAGAATCCGGGCAGGCCGTAGCGTTTGAGCCAGTAGTTATGCAGATGGGGGGATTTGCTATGGGCAATCGGGGAGCCGATGACGCCGGCGAGAGGAATTTTGTTGGTCATGTCGCGATGATACCTCTTTGCCCCAGATATGAAAGGAGCGGGGTGAGCGGGAGGCCGAGGACATCGAAATAGGTGCCGTCGATGCGGGAAAAGAGGCGGATGCCTTCTTCTTCGAGTTTATAGCAGCCCACGGCGTCGCGCACGCTGTCCCAGTTCCGGTCGAGATAATCGTCGAGATAGGCGTCGGAGACGGGGTGCATGGTGAGGCGGACTTCGCCGATGTGGCGCCAGACGGGTTCGCCATCGTGATAGATGACGGCCGCGGAATGGAGGATGTGGCGCTCGCCGCGCATGCGGGCGAGAATGTCGCGGGCTTCGTCGCGGGAGGCGGCTTTTGAAATGAGCGTGCCTTTGAAGGACAGGGTTTGATCGCAGCCGATGGTGAAGGCGTCGAGGTTTTTGAGCGCGACTTTGCGTGCTTTGCCTTCTGCGAGGGCGTCGGCGATGTCGCGGGGGCTGTGGCCTTCGTCGATCAGCGTAATTTTAATCGTTTCTTCATCAATTCGCGCCACGGTCGTTTCAACGTCCAAACCGGCGCTTTCGAGGAGCTGGCGACGAATCGAGGATCCTGACGCGAGTATGAGGCGTGTCGGTGTGTTCATGGCCTGTTGATAACTCCGGTTTAACCGACGGGACGACTCTGTTCGTGTTTTGCCAAAGCCGCAGGGCGGTGGACAAGTCCAGAGTTTGACATTTTTTTCGAGGGCACATGTCCCTAGGGAGAAGTCGTTTTCACACCCTCGGGACAAATGGTCCAGCCGTGAGTTATCCGAAAGCTGTTCACAGGGTGACGAAGCGGCAGGTTGCGCGTTACAGATGCGGGAAATACCGGATTTTTGCGGTTACCCACATTCGGGCGAGGATAACCATGGTGGGCCGAGAGCGTGCGCACGGTTCTGGGGATAGGTCGATAATCCCCATTATCCACAGGCCCTACTTACAACATCATCAATTCTTTCTTCTTTTCTTTTATTTGGAAAGGAGAGACACCTAGGCTCATGAGTGATGTTCTTTTGGCGATATACCCGTGGGCGAAGTCTTTGCATGTGATCTCCGTGATCGCGTGGATGGCAGGGATTTTCTATTTGCCGAGATTGTTTGTGCGGCACACGGAAAGCGTGGTTGCGGGGTCTGAGACGGATCTGCTTTTTCAGGACATGGAAAAGAAGCTTTTGAAGATCATCATGAACCCCGCTCTGATTTCGACCTGGCTGTTCGGGTTGATTTTGGTGATGACGCCGGGTGTGGTCGATTGGGGATCGGCGTGGTCGTGGATCAAGGCAGTGTCGGTGATTGCGATGACGTGGTTTCACATGTGGTGCGCTGTTCGGCGCAAGGAATTTGTGGCCGGAACAAATACGCGGACGGGGCGTCAGTACCGGATGATGAACGAATTGCCGACGCTTTTGATGATTGTGATTGTGGTCATGGTGATTGCGCGCCCGTTCTAGGAAAGATTGACTTGAAGCGGTCAAACGCCTACTTAGCGACAAATCCTGGCCGTCCTGGCCGCGTGGATTTCCCAGTTACATTTAGATTTTAGGGTCGTTTTAGCGGCCCGTGATGGATATTTCCGATGATCGACGAGACCAACGAAAAGCTCAACCTGGCCGAACTCAAGGCGCAAAGCCCCAAGGACCTGCTGTCCATGGCTGAAGAGCTCGAGATCGAGAACGCCTCGACCATGCGCAAAGGCGACATGATGTTCTCGATCCTCAAAGAGCGGGCCGAGGAAGGGTGGGAAATTTCCGGCGATGGCGTTTTGGAAGTTCTGCAGGATGGGTTCGGGTTTCTGCGCTCTCCCGAGGCGAACTACCTGCCGGGTCCCGATGATATCTACGTTTCTCCCGATGTGATCCGTCAGCATGGTTTGCGCACCGGCGATACGGTCGAGGGCGTGATGCAGGCGCCTGACGAGAGCGAGCGTTATTTCGCGATCACCAAGGTTACGCAGATCAACTTTGAAGAGCCCGAGAAGGCGCGTCACAAGATCAACTTTGACAACCTGACGCCGCTCTATCCCGATGAGCGGTTCCAGATGGAGATCGAGGATCCGACGATCAAGGATCGCTCTGCGCGGATCATCGACCTTGTCGCGCCGATCGGTAAGGGTCAGCGGGCCTTGATCGTGGCGCCGCCGCGCACGGGTAAAACGGTGCTGTTGCAGAACATCGCCAATTCGATCGAGACGAACCATCCCGAGTGCTATCTGATCGTGCTGTTGATCGATGAACGTCCCGAAGAGGTGACGGATATGCAGCGGTCGGTGAAGGGGGAGGTTGTGTCCTCGACCTTTGACGAGCCTGCGACGCGTCACGTGGCCGTGGCCGAGATGGTGATTGAAAAGGCGAAACGTCTGGTCGAGCACAAGCGCGATGTTGTGATCCTGCTCGACTCGATCACGCGTCTGGGCCGTGCGTTCAACACCGTGGTGCCATCGTCGGGCAAGGTTCTGACCGGTGGTGTGGATGCGAATGCTCTGCAGCGCCCGAAGCGTTTCTTTGGTGCTGCGCGAAATGTCGAAGAAGGTGGGTCGCTGACCATTATCGCGACGGCGTTGATCGATACGGGGTCGCGGATGGACGAAGTCATCTTTGAGGAATTCAAAGGGACGGGTAACTCCGAGATCGTTCTGGATCGCAAGGTTGCGGATAAACGTGTTTTCCCTGCGATGGATATTCTCAAATCCGGGACGCGGAAAGAAGAGTTGCTGGTCGATTCCAAGGATCTTCAGAAGACCTATGTGTTGCGTCGGATTCTGAACCCGATGGGCACGACGGACGCGATCGAGTTCCTGATTTCGAAGTTGAAGCAGACCAAGACGAATGGCGAGTTCTTCGACTCAATGAACGCTTAAATGTAATAATATCAATAGGTTACGCCTATGGATACGATTTTCGCCTTGGCGAGCGCCCGCGGAAAAGCGGGAGTTGCAGTGGTCCGGATTTCCGGGCCGCTGTCGTTTCATGCGGTTGAAACGCTGGCCGGAGATGTGCCGTCTGTGCGGCGCACGGCGCTGCGTCGGTTGACGTTCAAGGGCGAGTTTCTGGATGAGGCGCTCGTCATTGTTTTCGAGGAGGGTGCGTCCTTTACCGGTGAGCGTGCGGCGGAGTTGCAGTTGCATGGATCGACCGCTGTGGTGAATGCGGTCTTGGCGGCGCTGTCGGAAATTGACGGGCTGCGGTCGGCGGAGGCCGGTGAGTTCACGCGGCGCGCGATGGAGAATGAGCGGTTGGATCTCGCGCAGGTTGAGGGGCTCGCCGATCTGATCGAGGCGGAAACCGAGGCGCAGCGGCGGCAGGCTTTGCGCGTGTTTTCCGGTGCGCTTGGCGAGAAGACAGAGCGGTGGCGGGCGGCGTTGATCCGTGCGGCGGCCCTGATCGAGGCGACGATTGATTTCGCGGATGAGGAAGTTCCCGTGGATGTGTCGCCGGAAGTTGCGCAATTGATCGCCTCTGTTCAGCAGGAATTGAAGGCGGAGGTTGCTGGCGCCTGGGGCGCGGAACGCATTCGTGACGGGTTTGAGGTTGCGATTGTCGGGGCGCCGAATGTGGGTAAATCGACGTTGCTCAACGCCTTGGCAGGGCGGGACGCGGCGATTACATCGGAGATTGCGGGCACCACGCGCGATGTGATCGAGGTGCGGATGGACCTCGCCGGGTTGCCGGTGACGTTGTTGGATACGGCGGGTCTGCGGGAAACGGCGGATCAGGTCGAGGCGATTGGTGTTGAGCGGGCTAAGCAGCGGGCAGAATTGGCGGATTTGCGGGTTTTCCTCGTGAGTGGGCCGGACGAGGTGCCTGATATTGCGCCGCGCGACGGGGATATTGTGTTGGTGTCAAAGGATGACGAGGGGCGTGTGGGTGCGCCTTCCGTGTCCGGGCGCAGTGGTTTCGGCGTGGATGTGTTGGTTGAGCGGATTTCCGACACCCTGTCCGCGAAGGTCATGGGTGCCTCGACGGCCATTCGCCAGCGACATAAGGTGGCGATGACGGATGCGCTGAGCTCTTTGGAATCAGTGCAAAATGAGGTATTGCACGGTTCTGACAGAGCGGAGATCGCGGCCGAGCATTTACGGACAGCGATCAGGCGGTTAGACAGCCTGCTTGGCAGAATCGACGTTGAAGCGGTGTTGGGGGAGATTTTCTCCAGCTTCTGCATTGGAAAATAGGATTAGGTGTTTCACGTGAAACAACGGGACTTTGATGTGATCGTGGTCGGCGGAGGTCACGCCGGAACCGATGCGGCTGCTGCTGCGGCGCGGACAGGTGCGCGGACGGCTTTGATCACGCTAAAGCGCGATGGAATCGGCGTAATGTCCTGTAATCCGGCGATTGGCGGCCTCGGTAAAGGCCATCTCGTGCGCGAGATTGATGCGCTGGACGGGGTTATGGGACGCGTTGCGGACCGTGCGGGTATCCAGTTTCGGCTGTTGAACCGGCGCAAAGGGCCGGCGGTTCAGGGGCCGCGTGCGCAGGCGGATCGCAAGATTTACCGTGAATCCATGCTTTCGGAGATGGAATCGCAGGAAGGCCTGACGATTCTCGAAGGTGAAGTGATCGATCTCAGTGTTGAGGGTGGTGTCGTCACCGGTGTTGTGTTGGGCGATGGGAGCACGCTGAGCGCGGCTTCTGTGGTTTTGACGACGGGGACCTTCCTGAACGGCGTTATTCACATTGGCGACGTCCGTAAATCGGGCGGGCGAATGGGGGATAAGCCGTCCATCGCGCTGGCGGAGCGGCTATATGGCCTCGGGCTACGCATGGGGCGGCTGAAAACGGGGACGCCGCCGCGCCTCGATGGGCGCACGATCAAGTGGGATATTCTGGAAATGCAGCCGGGGGATGATGATCCTGTGCTGTTTTCCTTCCTCAATCGCAAGGTTTCCGCGCCCCAGATCGCCTGTGGCATCACGCACACCAACGAAAAAACCCACGATGTGATCCGCGCGAACCTGTCGCGGTCTGCCATGTATGGCGGGCATATCGAGGGCGTCGGTCCGCGGTATTGCCCGTCTATCGAAGATAAAGTTGTCCGTTTCGCGGATAAAACGTCCCATCAGGTGTTTTTGGAGCCCGAAGGGGCGGATGATCACACGGTCTATCCGAACGGCATTTCCACATCTTTGCCTTTGGATGTGCAGGAAACCTACGTGCGCTCCATCGTTGGCCTTGAGGATGTGACCATTCTCCAGCCTGGGTATGCGATTGAGTATGATTACGTGGATCCGCGCGAATTGCGCCAAACGCTTGAATTAAAAGCGGTTCCTGGTCTTTTCCTTGCCGGTCAGATCAATGGAACGACGGGATATGAAGAGGCAGCGGCGCAAGGGTTGGTTGCCGGATTGAACGCTGCGCGTCGTGCAGCGGATCTGGAGGGGACCGTGTTTTCGCGTATCGAGAGCTATATCGGGGTGATGATCGACGATCTTGTTACGCGCGGGGTGACGGAGCCTTATCGGATGTTTACGTCGCGCGCCGAGTTCCGGCTGTCGCTGCGGGCGGACAACGCGGATCAGCGTTTGACGCCGCTCGGTGTTGATGTGGGATTGGTTGGCGAGACGCGTTCGAAGGTCTTTGGCGCGAAAATGGAAGCGCTGGCAGCCGGACGTGCGCGTTTGGAGGCGGATGCCTACACGCCAAATGCGCTGAAAAAGGCGGGTTTGCAGGTCAGCGAGGATGGGTCGCGGCGTTCGCTTTATCAGGTTTTGTCGTTTCCGGATGTTTCCTTTGCGGATCTCGTGAAAATCGACGCGCGTATTTCCGACATTGATCCCGAGATTGTGGAGCAATTGGAGCGTGATGCGCTATACGCGAGTTACATTGATCGCCAGAAGTTGGATGTCGAAGCGTTGCGGCGTGATGAGGTCGTGCCGATTCCGGATGACTTTGATTACGCAGGGCTTTCCGGGCTTTCGAACGAGTTGAGCGCGAAGCTAGCTGTCGCGCGCCCGCAGAATATCGCGCAGGCTTTGCGGATCGAGGGGATGACGCCGGCGGCGGCGAATCTGATCGTTTCGCGGATTCGCCAGAAAAGTCGGGCGAAAGCATCGTGATGGGGGATGACCGTTGGCTGACCGAGCATGTTTCACGTGAAACAATTGAAAAGCTCGAAACCTACCAAGCACTCCTCGAAAAGTGGTCGCCGAAGATCAATCTGGTGGCAAAATCAACGATTTCTGATGCTTGGACGCGTCATATCGTCGATTCTGCGCAGGTTTTCTTTCTGCGGCCCGACGGGGCAAAGCGTTGGGCGGATATAGGAAGCGGTGCCGGGTTTCCGGGATTGGTTTGTGCGGTCCTCGCGGCAGAGATTGCGCCAGAGATCGAATTTCACCTGATTGAATCGGATCAGCGCAAGTGCGCGTTCCTTCGGACGGTGGTTCGGGACCTTGGACTTTCCGCAAAGGTCTATGCGCAGCGAATCGATTCGATGGAAAATCTGAACGCGGATGTTGTTTCGGCGAGGGCGCTTGCGCCACTTGGGCCGCTATTGGAGTTGGTTGCCTGTCATCTTGCGCCTAGTGGAAGTGCGCTTTTGATGAAGGGTGCGCGTTTTGAGGACGAAATGGCGGAAGCTCAATCAAAATGGCGCTTTAAACACGAAGCAATTCCGAGCAAGACGGATGATAATGCTGTTGTACTTCGAATCGGAGATCTAAAGCGTGACTGACCCTTCGCGTCCGAAAGGACCCCGTATTATCGCCATGGCCAACCAAAAAGGCGGCGTAGGGAAGACGACAACGGCAATCAATCTCGCGGCTGGTTTGGTCGAACTGGGGTATCGCGTGCTCGTCGTGGATTTGGATCCGCAGGGGAATGCATCCACTGGCCTCGGGATTACAGCCGAAAAGCGCGATTTGACGACCTATGACCTCGTGTTGGGGGAGGTTGACGCGGCCGATGTCATTCAAGCGACTGATATTGAAGGGCTTTATATCTCTCCAGCGACGGTTGATCTGAGTTCTGCGGATATTGAGATGATATCCAATGAAAAGCGCAGTTTTCTGCTGCACGACGCGCTACGGCAAAGGTCGCTGGATGCGTTTCGCCTCGATTTTGTTCTGATCGACTGCCCGCCGTCGTTGAGTTTGCTGACTGTGAACGCCATGGTCGCGGCGCATTCGGTTTTGGTGCCGCTGCAGAGCGAATTTTTTGCGTTGGAGGGGCTGTCGCAGCTCATGTTGACGGTCCGCGAGGTACGCCAGACGGCAAATTCCGCGCTGCGCATCGAAGGCGTGGTGTTGACGATGTACGACCAGCGGAACAATCTTTCCCGTCAGGTTGAGGCCGATGCGCGGGATAATCTGGGTGATCTGGTGTTCAAAACGGTAATTCCACGGAACGTACGGGTAAGTGAGGCGCCGTCCTATGCGATGCCGGTGCTAACCTACGATCCGGAATCGAAAGGAAGTCAGGCCTATCGCGCGCTGGCAGAAGAACTCGTGGTTCGGGGAGGCTAAGAAATGGCAGATAAATTCACCAAAGGAAAAGCGCGCGGATTGGGGCGCGGGCTGTCTGCTTTGATGGCGGACGTGACGCCGGAGCCAACTACAGATAGTGGTGAAAGCGCGCCACGCAGACCAGATATGGTGCTGCCGATTGAAAGCGTCATTCCAAATCCGGATCAACCGCGGCGTCGGTTCGATGAGGAAAAGCTCAACGAGCTGGCCGATTCGATTCGTGAGAAGGGTGTCATTCAGCCATTGATCGTGCGGCCGAGTCCGACGCGGGAAGGTGCGTTTGAAATCGTTGCTGGCGAGCGGCGGTGGCGGGCGTCCCAGAAGGCGCAACTGCATGAATTGCCGGTGATTGTGCGGGACTATTCGGACACCGAGGTTCTCGAAGTTGCGATTATCGAGAATATTCAGCGCGACGACCTCAACGCGATTGAGGAGGCTGCGGGCTATAAGCAGTTGATGGAGCGGTTCGGGCATACGCAGGAAAAGCTGGCCGAAGGGTTAAGTAAAAGCCGCAGCCATATCGCAAACCTGATGCGTCTGCTGAATCTGCCCGATGAGGTGAAAACGCTCGTCGAAACCGGGGCTTTGTCGTCCGGTCACGCGCGGGCCTGTTTGGCGGCGCAGGATCCGGCGGCTTTGGCGCGCGAGATCGTGAAAAACGGGTGGTCGGTTCGTGAGGCAGAGCGGCGCGCGAAGGATCGTGATGATGACCAGCCGGCGAAAACACGGCGTTCATCGAGCGGTTCGTCGACGAAGGATGCGGATACGCGGTCTCTCGAGGGTGATTTGAGCGCGGCTCTCGGGATGAAGGTCCAGATCGATCATAAAGACGGAACAGAGAGCGGTAGTGTGACGGTGGAATACGGGTCACTCGACGATCTCGACGCGCTTTGTCAGATTCTGTCGCGCAGCCGTTAATCCGGCATCAATTCTCGGATGATTGCGTTGAGGAGGGGGCGGCCTTTGGCCGTGACCCTCAGAGCGTTTTCGTGCTGCTCTATCAGGCCTTCTTCCACTAAGTAATTGTTTTTAATTGTAAATTCGCGTCCTAGCATAGCTGATAGGCGCGATGTATCGACGCCTTCTGTGATGCGCAGGCCCATCAGGAGGTATTCGGTTGCCTGTTCTGCGCCTGTGATGAGGGTCGCGGATTTTTGGCCGGAGCCGGTTTTTTCGACCTGAGCGAGCCATGCGCCGGGGGCCAGTGGGGTGTCGATTGCGTGGCGGGAGCCGTTTAGCGTCAGTCTACCGTGGGCGCCGGGGCCGATACCCGCATAATCGCCGTAGCGCCAATAGACCAGGTTGTGACGGCTTTCAGACCCTGTTTGGGCGTGATTAGACACTTCATAGGCGGACATTCCTGCGGCGTCGCAGATCTCCTGCGTTGCGAAATACATGTCCGTGGCGAGATCTTCGGCGGGCAGGTCGCGCAGTTTTCCGGCGGCGTAGCGGTCGCCAAAGGCGGTGCCTTCCTCGATCGTCAGTTGGTAGAGCGACAGGTGGTCGATCGACATGGCGAGGGCTTCGCGGAGTTCCGTTTTCCAGTCTGCCAAGGATTGGCCCTGACGTGCGTAGATGAGGTCAAAGCTGACGCGGTCGAAATGGGCGCGGGCTGTGTCGAAGGCGCGGATGGCTTCGTCGACGGAATGCAGGCGGCCGAGGCGTTTCAGGTCGTCGTCGCGCAGGGACTGGATACCCATGGAGAGGCGATTGACGCCGCCTTCGCGGTAACCGGCGAAACGGCCCGCTTCGACGGAGGTCGGGTTGGCCTCCAGCGTGATTTCGATGTCATTGGCAAAGCGCCAGTGTTTTTGCGCGCGCTCGATAATGGCGGCGACGGTTTCGGGCTCCATCAGGGAGGGTGTGCCGCCACCGAAGAAGATCGAGCGCAACACGCGACCGCCGGTTGTCTGGGCCACACGGTCGAGTTCGCTCAGATAGGCCGCGCACCAACGTTTTTGGTCGATTGAGGCCGTGACATGGGAGTTAAAGTCGCAATACGGGCATTTTGCCTGACAGAATGGCCAGTGGATATAGAGACCAAACCCGCCGAACTGCCAGTCTTCGGGTCTTTCAGCGGCCATCGAAGCAGCCGGAGACCAATTTGGTGAAAGCATCGGCGCGGTGGCTCATTGCGTGCTTTTTGGCGGGGTCCATTTCGCCGAATGTTTCCGATTTTCCGTCGGGCAGGAAGATCGGGTCAAAGCCGAAGCCGAGATCGCCGCGCATTGGCCACACGAGGCGTCCCGAAACCGTGCCCTCGAAAATTTCGTCGTGACCGTCAGGCCATGCGAGGCAGAGGGTGCAGCAAAAGCGGGCGGTGCGGGGTTCGGGGGCGCCTCTTTCCTCTAGCAGGGTCCAGACCTTTTCCATCGCCATGGGGAAGTCGCGCCCGTTGGGCGTTTCGGCCCAGTCGGCGGTGAAAACGCCGGGCGCGCCGTCGAGCGCGTCGACCATGATCCCGCTGTCATCGGAAAGAGCGGGTAGGCCGGACGCGGTGGCGGCAAAATGTGCCTTGATCCGTGCATTTCCGGCAAATGTGCTTTCGGTTTCTTCGGGTTCTTCGAGGTTGAGGTCGCCCGCGGAGACGACCTCGATCCCGAAGGGTTCGACGAGCAAAGCGATTTCACGCAGTTTGCCTTTGTTGTGGGAGGCAAGGACGAGCTTTTGACCGTCGAACTTTCGCATTATGCGACCGCTGCGTTTTGGGCGGCGACGAGTTCGGCCACGCCTTTATCGGCGAGGTCGAGAAGTTCGTTCATCTGGGCACGCGAATAGGTCGCGCCTTCTGCGCTCATCTGGGTTTCGATCATCTGGCCGTTGGCGAGCATGATGAAGTTACCGTCGACGCCGGCTTCGCTGTCCTCGGGGTAGTCGAGATCGAGCACGGGCTGACCTGCGTAAATCCCGCAGGAGATCGCGGCGACGTTGGAGATCAGCGGATCGGTGATGACATCGCCGGCCTTCATCAATTTGTTCACGGCGAGGCGCAGCGCGACCCAGCCGCCGGTGATCGAGGCGCAACGTGTGCCGCCATCGGCCTGAATCACGTCGCAATCCACGGTGATCTGGCGTTCGCCGAGCGCGACGCGATCCACGCCTGCGCGAAGGGAGCGCCCGATGAGGCGTTGGATTTCGACGGTGCGGCCACCCTGTTTGCCGGCGGTTGCTTCGCGGCGCATCCGCGAGGAGGTCGAGCGGGGCAGCATGCCGTATTCGGCGGTGACCCATCCCTGACCGCTGTTGCGCAGGAAGGGGGGAAGGCGGTCTTCGATGGTCGCGGTGCACAGAACATGCGTGTCGCCACAGCGGATCATGCAGGAGCCTTCGGCGTGTTTGGTCACCCCGACGTCGATTGAAATCGGGCGCATTTCGTCTAGTTTTCTACCGGAGGGTCGCATGGAAAATCCTTTTGTACGGGTTCGCAGTGTCATAGCCATCGCGACGGTGGGGGTGCAAGTCCGATTGACCCTCCCGCCCCTTGCCGATTTAGTGCGTTAGGCATTGAACAGCTCGAATGACATGACAGAAAAAACCAATCTGATCTCCGAAATGAACAATAGATCGCGCGAAGTGTTTCGCCGCGTTGTTGAGGGCTATCTCGAGAGTGGTGATCCGGTGGGGTCGCGCACGTTGACGCGGTCGATGAGCGAGCAGGTGTCTGCCGCGACGATCCGCAATGTGATGCAGGATCTCGAGTATCTCGGCCTGTTGGATAGCCCGCATATTTCGGCGGGGCGCATTCCTACGCAACTCGGGCTGCGGCTATTTGTTGATGGATTGCTGGAGGTTGGGACGGTTACCGACGAGGTGCGCAATACGATTGACGGCTCGCTCGGCAAGGAATCCGGCGATGTAACGTCGATGCTGGATCGTGTGGGATCGACCCTGTCGGGGCTGACGCATGGGGCCAGTCTGGTTCTCGCGCCCAAGCAGGAAGCGCCGGTCAAACACGTGGAATTTGTGAGTCTCGCGCCCGATCGGGCCTTGGTCATTTTGGTGTTTGAAGACGGGCATGTGGAGAATCGAATCTTTACCCCGCCGCCGGGACAGACCGCGTCGTCTCTGCGGGAGGCCACGAATTTCCTCAATTCCCTCGCCGCGGGTCGCACTTTGGCGGATTTGCGCAGCGTTGTGGAGGTCGAGATCAAAAAGAACCGGCGTGACCTCGATTCGCTCGCCGCGGAATTGATCCGCAGTGGGGATGCGTTCTGGGAGAGCGAAGGGTCGCGTTACGAGCGGTTGATCGTGCGGGGGCGCGCCAATTTGCTCGAAGGATCAACGGAAACCGAGGAGCTGGAGCGCATCAGATCGCTCTTTGATGACCTCGAAAGAAAGCGGGATATTGCCGAGTACCTCGAGTTGACCGAGGAAGGTGACGGTGTGCGTGTTTTTATCGGCTCTGAGAACAAACTTTTTTCGCTTTCGGGTTCCTCTTTGGTGGTTTCTCCATATATGAACGCTGACCGAAAGATCATAGGTGCAGTGGGTGTGATCGGGCCCACGCGGCTCAATTATGGGCGCATCGTTCCGATTGTTGATTACACGGCCCAGCTTGTTGGACGGGTGTTGTCCAGTAAGTCGTGAGAGGGAAGAAATGGCTGATACCGAAAAGAACCTGACCGAAGACACCGGTGCTGAAACCGAAATGGATTTCGATGCGGAAGAATTCGTCGGTGGCGATGATGTTGTCGATGAACTCGAAGAGTTGCGCGCCGAGCGGGATGAATTCCGCGATCGTTTCATGCGTGCCGTTGCCGATGCCGAAAACTCGCGCAAACGTGCCGAACGTGATCGTCGCGAAGCCGAGAACTACGGTGGGTCGAAGTTGGCGCGGGACATGTTGCCGGTTTTCGACAACCTGAAGCGGGCGATTGATGCGATCACCGACGAGCAGCGTGAAGCGCAGGCGGCGTTGATCGAAGGCATCGAGTTGACCATGCGCGAGCTGGCGTCTGTATTCGGTAGACATGGCATCGAAATCATCGCCCCCGAAATCGGCGACCGTTTTGATCCGCAGGAGCATGAGGCGATGTTCGAAGCGCCGGTTCCAAACACCAAAGCGGGCGACATCATTCAGGTGATGAATGTCGGGTTCATGATCCACGACCGGCTTTTGCGTCCTGCGCAGGTCGGCGTTAGTTCGACCCCCGGTTAAACATTATTCGGCTAGAAGCGCCTTCAGATCGTAGAGGATTTGGAGCGCATCACGCGGAGACAGCTCGTCGGGGATAACCTCGGCGAGCTTTTTTTCGACCACGCTTTCTTTTGGCGCTGCTTTTGGCGCGGGTGGCGGGGTCGTGGCGAAAAGCGGGAGGTCGTCGATGACGGCTTTGGGGTTTGCGGCGCTCTCCATCTGGCCTTTTTCGAGCGCGGCAAGAACAGTCGTGGCGCGAGAGATCACCAGATCGGGCAGACCGGCGAGGCGCGCGACCTGCACACCGTATGATCTGTCGGCTTTGCCTTTGACGACTTCATGCAGGAAAATGACGTCGCCTTCCCATTCCTTCACGCGCACGGTCGCGTTTTCGACGCCGGTGAGTTTGTCGGAGAGCGCGGTCATTTCGTGGTAATGCGTCGCAAATAGCGCGCGGCACCGATTGATGTCGTGCAGATGTTCGAGCGTCGCCCAGGCGATCGACAGGCCGTCATAGGTCGCGGTGCCGCGTCCGATTTCGTCGAGAATGACGAGCGCGCGGTCGTCGGCCTGATTGAGGATCGCGGCGGTTTCTACCATTTCGACCATGAAAGTTGAGCGTCCGCGCGCGAGATCGTCGGAGGCACCGACGCGGGAATAGAGCTGGGACACGACACCGATATGGGCGGATTTCGCGGGAACGTAGGATCCGCATTGGGCAATTAGCGCCATGAGCGCATTTTGGCGCAGGAATGTGGATTTACCCGACATGTTCGGACCGGTCAGGAGCCAAATAGAGGCTGCATCTTTACCGGCCGATAGTGTGCAGTCGTTCGCAACGAAGCTTTCGCCGCCCTGCCTGCGCAAGGCGCGTTCGACAACCGGATGACGGCCGCCCGTAATGTCGAAGTTTCGACCCGAATCCACCTCAGGACGGCTCCAATCCTCTGAATTTGCGAGATCGGCGAGGGCGGTTGTGACATCGATCTCCGCGAGCGCCTGCGCGGCGTCGCGCACCTGTGCGGCGGCCTCCAGAACGGCGGTGGTCAGGGTTTCGAAGATGCGTTTTTCAATTTCGAGAGCGCGGCCGCCCGCGTTGTGGATTTTGGTCTCCATTTCGCTCAGATCAACGGTGGTAAAGCGAACCTGGTTCGCGGTGGTCTGGCGGTGGATGAAGACTTCGCACAGCGGCGGCGACAGCATTTTCTGGGCATGGGTCGACGTGGTTTCGATGAAGTAGCCCAGCACGTTGTTGTGTTTGATTTTCAGCGAGGTGATGCCGGTTTGATTGGCATAGTCCACCTGAAGGCCGGCGATCACGCCGCGGCCTTCGTCGCGCAGGGTGCGGGCTTCGTCGAGATCGTCGTCATATCCGGGCGCGACGAAACCGCCGTCGCGGGTGAGAAGGGGCGGTTCTGCGACCAGCGCGGCGTCGAGCAGGTCGACCAGAGTTTCGTGTCCGCCGAGGCCGGTGACCTGTTGGGACAACAGGGGCGGCAGGTTCAGGCCCTGCAATTCGCCGTTGATCGCCATGGCCTGAGTCAGTCCGTTGCGAATGGCGGAGAGATCACGCGGGCCGCCGCGATCCAAGCCGAGGCGGGACAGGCTACGCTCCATATCCGGAACCGCGCGCAGGGCATCGCGCAGTGAGTTGGCGAGGCCGGTGTTGGCCAAGGCAAAATCGATGCAATCGAGGCGCGCGTTGATGAGGGCGACGTCGCAGGAGGGGGACGAGAGGCGGCGATCCAGTAGGCGACCACCCGCGGCCGTGACCGTTCGATCCATGACCGAGAGGAGCGAGCCGTCGCGATGGCCGGAGAGCGATTGCGAGATTTCGAGGTTTCGGCGGGTCGCGGCATCAATGCGCACAGAGTTTGAAATCGCTTCGCGCACGGGGCGGCGCACCAGAGGGAGGCGTCCTTTTTGGGTGATATCGAGGTAATCGACGATGGCGCCCATGGCGGAGACTTCGGGTAGATCGAAGGTGCCAAAGGCATCAAGGGTCGCCACGCCGAAGAGGTCGCATAGCTTTTTCTCGTTAGCCGTGCTGTCGAAGGAAGAGCGCGACAAAGGGGTCATGCGCGGTTCGAAATCAGACACTAATCCAGCCAATTCAGGCAATATTGTCTCGGAGACGACAATTTCGGACGGGTCCAGTGCGGCGAGTTCGATACCCAATTGAACGGGCGTGCAGGGCATGACGTGGAAGTCGCCTGTCGAGACATCCACCCAGGCAATCGCGCCTTTGTCGCGAACTTCGGCGTAGGCTGCGAGGTAGTTGTGGCGGCGCGCGTCGAGCAGGCTGTCTTCGGTCAATGTGCCGGGTGTGACGAGGCGGACGACATCGCGTTTGACCACGGATTTGGAGCCGCGCTTTTTGGCCTCGGCGGGGCTTTCGAGTTGTTCACAGACGGCGACGCGGAACCCTTTGGCGATCAGCATGTGCAGGTAGTTTTCCGCCGCGTGGACCGGCACGCCGCACATCGGGATATCGTCGCCTGCGTGTTTTCCACGTTTGGTCAGCGCAATATCGAGCGCCGCCGACGCCGCAATCGCGTCGTCAAAGAACAGCTCGTAAAAATCCCCCATCCGATAAAACAGGAGCGCATCGCGATGGCGCATCTTGATGTCGAGATATTGCGCCATCATTGGCGTGGCGGCTGGTTTTTCCGCAGTCACGATGTCCCCCGGGGCATGGTCGAAGCTGTGCCAATTTAGCGGTCAGGCGTGCAGGGTAAAGGGCCGCAAGTAATCTTTGTTGAGAGTGAAGGGTCATGTGGATAAGAAAGAGAACCGGCAAGGAGGAGGCCCACTCAAATGCCCAAGGCAAAACTGTCTCGTGAAGAGGCGCTCAGATTCCATCTCGAACCCCGTCCAGGTAAATTTGACATCACGCCGAGTGTGGCGATGTCGACGCAGCGCGATCTGTCGTTGGCCTATTCGCCCGGTGTTGCGGTGCCCTGCGAAGAAATCGCGCGACTGCCGGAAACGGCCTATGACTACACCAACAAGGGCAACCTCGTTGCGGTGATTTCCAATGGCACAGCTGTGTTGGGGTTGGGCAATCTGGGGGCTTTGGCGTCCAAGCCGGTGATGGAGGGGAAGGCGGTTTTGTTCAAACGCTTTGCCGATGTGAACTCCATCGACATCGAATTGGACACAGAGGATCCCGAAGAGATCATTCAGGCGGTGCGTCTGATGGGGCCGACCTTTGGCGGGATCAATCTCGAAGATATCAAAGCGCCCGAGTGTTTTATCATCGAGCAGCGGCTCAAAGAGACCATGGATATTCCGGTTTTCCATGACGACCAGCACGGCACGGCGGTGATTTGCGCGGCCGGTCTGATCAATGCGCTGCATATTTCGGGCAAGAAGCTGTCGGAGTGCAAAATCGTTCTCAACGGTGCGGGGGCGGCGGGGATTGCCTGTCTCGAACTGATCAAATCGATGGGTGCAAAGCACGACAATTGCATCATGTGCGACACCAAGGGCGTGATTTATCAGGGTCGCACCGAGGGCATGAACCAATGGAAATCGGCGCATGCGGCAAAGACCGATCACCGCACACTCGAAGAGGCCATGAAGGGCGCGGATGTGTTCCTCGGCGTGTCGGTCAAGGGTGCTGTGACGCAGGATATGGTTGCCTCGATGGCGCCGAATGCGGTGATTTTCGCGATGGCGAACCCCGATCCGGAGATCACGCCGGAAGACGCGCATGCGGTGCGTGACGATGTGATCGTGGCCACGGGACGTTCCGATTATCCCAATCAGGTCAATAACGTCCTCGGATTTCCCTATCTCTTCCGCGGGGCGCTCGACATTCATGCGCGTGCGATCAACGACGATATGAAAATCGCCTGTGCCCGTGCGCTTGCCGAGCTGGCGCGGGCCGATGTGCCTGATGAGGTTGCCTTGGCCTATGGGCGCAAGCTGTCGTTCGGGCGGGATTATATTATTCCGACGCCGTTTGATCCGCGCCTGATTTACATGATCCCGCCAGCGGTCGCGAAGGCGGGGATGGACACCGGTGTGGCGCGTCGCCCGATCGTCGATATGGATGGCTACATTCATGATCTAAAGGCGCGGATGGATCCGACGGCGCAGATTTTGCAGGGCCTTTATGCCCGCGCACGTCAGGCGCAGGCGACGATGGTTTTCGCCGAAGGGGACGATTCCCGCGTGTTGCGTGCGGCCGTGGCCTATCAACGTGGTGGATACGGGCGTGCTTTGGTGGTCGGTCGTCAAGACGATGTCGAGGCAAAGCTGAAGTCCGAGGGGTTGTTGGAAGCGGCGAGCGAATTGGAAATCGTGAACGCGGCGAATACCGAGCATCTCGATGACTACAAAAACTTTCTCTACGAGCGCCTTCAGCGTGACGGGTTCGACCAGAAAGATATTCACCGTCTCGCCGCGCGCGATCGCCACGTGTTTTCTGCGCTGATGTTGGCGCATGGGCATGCGGACGGTTTGGTGACGGGTGTGACGCGCAAGTCCGCGCATGTGCTCGACCGGATCAATTCCGTGTTTGATGCGCATGCGGAAGATGGCGCGGTGGGCGTGACGGCGGTTCTGCACAAAGGCCGGATCATTTTCATCACCGATACCTTGGTGCACGAATGGCCCGACCAGAACGATTTGGCGGACATTGCAGAGGCTGCGGTGCGTGTCGCGCGGGGTATGGGGATCGAGCCGCGTGTGGCTTTCGCGTCCTTCTCTACCTTTGGCTATCCGGTTTCCGAGCGGGCCAGCAAAATGCATCTCGCGCCGAAGGTTCTCGACGAGCGGGGGGTGGATTTCGAGTATGAGGGCGAGATGACGGTTGATGTCGCCCTTAATCCGGAAGCCATGAAGGCCTATCCCTTTTGTCGTTTGACGGGTCCGGCAAATATCCTCGTTGTGCCTGCGCGCCATTCGGCGTCGATTTCGACGAAGTTGTTGCAGGAGTTGGCGGGGGCGACCCTGATCGGGCCGATCCTGACCGGCGTCGACAAGCCGGTGCAGATTTGTTCGACGGTCTCGACGGTGAACGATATCCTGAACATGGCGATCATGGCCGCGTGCCGGATCGGGCAGTCGGAATAAGGGAGGTCGCAGGTGGCGGTCTATAATCTGGGTTCAGTGAACATCGATCACTTCTATGCGGTGCCGCATTTGCCGCAGCCCGGTGAGACGTTGCAGGCCAGATCGCATAGCATCGGTTTGGGCGGAAAGGGCACGAACCAATCCGTCGCCGCGGCCAAGGCGGGCGCGCATGTCAGCCACATCGGGGCCATTGGGTCCGGTGACACCTGGGTGCGTGAACGGATCGAAGGATATGGTGTCGATTGCCGGTTTTTGGCCGGATTAGACACGGATACCGGCCATGCGATCATCTATGTCGACGATCATGGCGAAAACGTCATCGTGCTCGATCCGGGGGCGAATTGGCAGTTGGATGCGGGCGCTGTGGAGCAGGCTCTGGCGCAGGCAACGCCCAGTGACACGTTGATGATCCAGAACGAGACAACGTTGCAGGCGCAGGCGGCAGAGCAGGCGAGCAAGGCGGGGATACGCGTGATCTATTCGGCGGCCCCGTTTTCGGTAGATGCGGTTCGCGCGGTTTTGCCGAGTGTCACGATGTTGGTGATGAATGAGGTTGAGGCGGAACAGCTTTGTTCCGCGCTGGGCGTCACGGTGGAAACCATTCCTGTTCCCGAGGTCATCGTAACCTTGGGGTCGAAGGGCGCGAAGTGGCGGTCAAACGAGACCGGTGAAAGCCATGTTGTGGCGGCTCCGCGTGTAGATGCCGTGGATACGACGGCGGCAGGGGATACCTATATCGGGTATGTTGCGGCGGGGCTCGATCTCGGCAAATCGGTTTCGGAGGCGATGGAGTGGGCGGCGAAGGCGGCGGCCCTCAAAGTTACGCGCCACGGGACGGCGGATGCTATTCCGTCCGCCGATGAGGTTGCGCGTTTCGATCCGGCATGAAAAAGGGCACCCGAAGGCGCCCTAAATTCATAACAATCAGCGATTATTTGAACCGACGGTTACGTGCGGCGAGCAGTTTCAGGCGCAGTGCGTTCAGCTGAATGAAGCCTGCCGCGTCTTTTTGGTCGTATGCGCCAGCGTCGTCTTCGAAGGTCACATGGGCCTCGGAATAGAGCGAGTGATCCGACCAGCGACCGACGGTGAACGCAGCGCCTTTGTACAGGCGCACGCGGACCGTGCCGGTAACGTGTTCCTGCGATTTGTCGATCAATGCCTGAAGCATTTCGCGTTCCGGCGAGAACCAGAAGCCGTTGTAGATCAGTTCCGCATAGCGCGGCATGATCGAATCCTTGAGGTGGCCTGCGCCGCTGTCGAGGGTGATCTGTTCGATGCCGCGGTGCGCTTCCAGCAGGATCGTGCCGCCGGGCGTTTCGTAGATGCCGCGGGATTTCATGCCGACAAAACGGTTTTCGACAAAGTCGAGACGGCCGATGCCGTGTTTGCGGCCGTATTCGTTCAGGGCGGTGAGGATTGTGGCGGGGCTCATGGCTTCGCCGTTGATCGCGACCGCATCGCCTTTTTCAAAGGTCACTTCGATGAATTCGGGCGCATCGGGCGCATCCTCGGGTGCGACCGAACGCTGGAAAACGTAGTCCGGCGCCATATCTGCGGGGTCTTCGAGGACTTTGCCCTCGGAAGAGGTGTGCAGCAGGTTGGCGTCGACGGAGAACGGGGCTTCGCCACGTTTGTCTTTGGCCACGGGGATCTGGTGTTGTTCTGCGAATTCGAGCAGTTTTGTGCGCGACGACAGGTCCCATTCACGCCATGGGGCGATCACTTTGATTTCCGGGTTCAGCGCATAGGCGGACAATTCGAAGCGCACCTGATCGTTGCCTTTGCCGGTCGCGCCATGGGCCACAGCGTCGGCGCCGGTTTCCTGCGCGATTTCGACCAGACGTTTGGAGATCAGCGGGCGGGCAATCGACGTGCCGAGGAGATAGAGGCCTTCGTACAGCGCATTGGCGCGGAACATCGGGAAAACGAAGTCGCGCACGAATTCTTCGCGCAGGTCTTCGATGTAGATGTTTTCCGACGGGATGCCGAGAAGTTCGGCCTTGGCACGGGCGGGTTCGAGTTCTTCACCCTGGCCGAGGTCTGCGGTGAAGGTAACAACCTCGCAGCCGTATTCCGTTTGAAGCCATTTAAGGATGATCGAGGTATCGAGGCCGCCTGAGTAGGCAAGCACGACTTTCTTTGGCGCGGTCATGGAATTCCCTTTCGGATGTCGCACGGGCGATTATCGGGTTTTCGCCGGAAGGGCAAGGTTTCCTCACGCCAAGGCTTTAGTTCGCCGCACAAAAACTTTAGACGAGTGGGATCAAAACCGGGAAGATTTGCATGACAGGATTCGAGCTTTTTCGCTATTCCGTGCGACGCGTGGCCAATAACTTTAACGAAGCCCTTGCGGTTTCGGGGCTCATTTGGATCGGGATGATCGCGATCCAGATCATTAGCGCGGAAGTTGTCGCGAACAATTTGATCGGCGAAGGGGCCGCCGCGCAGGTGCCGTTGTCGATTGCCTTGATCGTTTTGTTGGTCTCTCTTTCGGTCGCTTTGGCGTCCTGTTGGATCGCGGTTGCATGGCATCGTTTTGTTCTGAGCGGAGAACGTCCGACATCGGTGCTTCCACAATGGCAGGGCGGGCCGATTTGGGCCTATGCGATCAACACCATCAAGATCGGGATTCTCGTCATTCTGTTCGGGGCCTTGGCGTCGGGGGTGATGTCCATGTTGTTGGGGAGCGCAATTCAGAGTGTGGGGGTGATTGTGATCGCCGCGCTCGTCGGACTGCCTGCCATTTACGGATTTTACCGCGTGTCGCCAATTTTGCCGGCCGCGGCGCTGGGCGAAAATCTCGGGTTGGGGGCGGCGTGGGCAATGACCTCCAAAATCAGCGGCGCGATTTTTCAGGCGGCGATATTGGGCCTGATGGGTATCCTGTTGTTGCAGGTGCCCGCGGTTGTTTTGGGTGATGGCATTATCGGTCTTCTTTACGAACTGGCGGCGGGGTGGGTGATCCTGATGGTTGGTGTCAGCCTGCTGTCATCCATCTACGAAGCGGTCAGCGCGGGAGACATGTGATGGATAACGCCGGATTTGCGCAGCGTGCGGAAGCTGCCGAAACGCGCATTCGGGAGTTGTTCGAGACGACACCCTGCGCGCGCAATGACCACCTCTCGCACCGGTTTGGTGCCGATATCTGGCTTAAACGCGAAGACCTGACGCCTGTGCGGTCCTACAAATTGCGTGGTGCGTGGAATGCGATGAACAAAGTGCGCGCGCAGGATCCTGACCAGAACCTGTTTGTGTGCGCTTCTGCGGGTAATCACGCGCAGGGTGTGGCCTATGCGTGTCGCCAACTCGGGGTGCGGGGCGTGATCTTTATGCCCGTAACAACGCCACAGCAGAAAATCCAGAAAACCCGGATATTCGGCGGGGATTGGATCGATATCCAGTTGGTTGGGGACTATTTCGACGACACGCTCGCGGCGGCTCAGGCACATTGCGCGCAGGCGGGGGGGCATTTTCTCGCGCCATTTGACGACGTGGATGTGATCGAAGGGCAGGCCACCGTAGCGGTCGAGGCGTTGCGCCAAATGGGTGCGCCCGACATCGTCATCGTACCGATCGGCGGCGGTGGATTGTCTGCGGGCATGGTTTCCTACTTTCGTGAAAGATCACCCGATGCAGAGTTTATTTTGGTTGAGCCAAGAGGCGGGCGTAGTTTTTGGGCCGCGTTGGCGAATGGCGGGCCGGTGACGCTTGAGCAGGTTGACAGTTTTGTGGATGGGGCGGCGGTTGCGCGGATCGGTGCGCTACCGTTTTCGATGTTGTCCGACACGCCGCGCGACAACGTTTTTGCGGTGTCCGAGGATCGCGTTTGCGCGACGATATTGGAACTCTTGAACGTCGAAGGGATCGTTTTGGAGCCTGCCGGCGCGCTATCTGTTGATGTGCTTGAGGATTTGCGCGACCGGATTGCCGGCAAGCGCGTGCTTTGTGTCACCACGGGCGGCAATTTCGATTTCGAACGCCTGCCCGAGGTCAAAGAACGGGCGCAGAAATATCAGGGACTGAAAAAGTATTTCATTCTCAGGATGCCGCAGAGGCCGGGTGCGCTGCGCGAGTTTCTCGAAATGTTGGGGCCAAATGACGACATCGCGCGCTTTGAGTATTTGAAGAAGTCAGCGCGAAATTTCGGGTCGGTTCTGATCGGGATCGAAACGGAAGCGCCCGAAAACTTCAAAGTGCTGTTCGGGAAAATGGATGTGGCGGGCCTCACCTATCGCGACATCACCGAAGATAAGGCGTTGTCCGAATTCCTGATCTGATCAAGCGGCCCGTTCGACGTGTTCCAGAAAGGTTTGGCGCGACGCATCGTAGCAATCGATTATTTCATCCATATCGATTTCGTCGGCCTGCCCCGCCGCAAGCATGATTTCAGCGCCGCGGCAGAGGCTCGAAAAAGTTGCGAAGCCGAGATTTAGCGAACTACCTTTGAGAAAGTGCATCGTTTCGGCGAGCGTCATCGTGTTGGTTTTGTCCCGCATGGCAGCGATCACTTCATCCACCTCTTCGAGAAATAGCTCAACAACCTCCCCGAAATCCTCAGGGCCGACTTCACTCCGCAGTATGTCGATTCGGTCCCAGTCGATCATGGTGAACTCCTTTTGAGGGAATGATGCCTCCGGCGGGTTACTAAACCGCGAAGGTAAGAAATTTATTCAATAAAACTCTCACATTAAGCCTGCGTTAAAAGGCGCGCCGGCATGATCGAATGGATAGAGCTAGATCGAGAGACCCGAGTGGCAGTCGCGCATAATCACATCAAACAGCCCAGTCCCGTGCCGGAGAACGGCGTCGTCCATTCCGTGTTGGTTGTCGACGACTCCCGGGCGCAGCGTCGGATTCTGTCTTCGTACCTTAGCCGGTGGGGGTATTTGGTGCATGAGGCGGGGTCGGGCGACGAGGCGCTCAAAATCTGCGCGACGGAGAACATTGACCTTGTTGTTTCGGATTGGATGATGCCGGGCATGACGGGTTTGGAGTTTTGCGAAGCGTTTCGTAATCTCGACCGGACCCACTACGGGTACTTCATTTTGCTGACGTCCAAATCCGACAAGGCAGAAGTTGCGAGAGGCCTGGATGTCGGAGCGGATGATTTTCTCACCAAACCAGTAGCGGGCGATGAATTGCTCGCGCGGATTCGTGCGGGTGAGCGGATTTTGAGGGTCGAGCGCGAGTTGACCGAGAAAAACCGTTTGATCAGCACAACGCTTCAAGAGATTTCGGACCTGTACGATTCTGTCGATAGGGATTTGGTCGAGGCACGTAAACTCCAGCAGTCATTGGTGCGCGAAAGGTTTCGGGACTTCGGTACAGCGCAGCTGTCACTTATTTTGCACCCGTGTGGCCATGTTGGTGGCGATCTCGTCGGGTTTTTCCCGATTGGTGACGACAGTTTTGGGGTGTTTTCGCTCGATGTGTCCGGTCACGGTATTGCCTCTGCATTGATGACGGCGCGGTTGGCGGCCTATCTGACGGGGAGCACGCCGGAGCAAAATATCGCCATTGAACGGGGCGATGATGGGGTGCTGGTCGGGATGCGTCCGTCGCTCGTCGCCGAAAAACTCAACCGGCTCATGCTCGAAGAGATGGAGACGGACCTCTATTTCACCATGCTTCTGGGTCACTTTAACACGGCCTCGGGCGTTCTCGATTTTGTGCAATGCGGGCACCCCCATCCGCTGCTTCAGCGCGCGGACGGCGGCACGGATTTTCTTGGTGCCGGCGGAATGCCAATTGGGCTCTTTGCTGAGGCGCAGTTCGAGGACATTCGGGTCGATCTGGGCGCCGGCGACCGTGTGCTTTTCTATTCTGACGGCGTCACGGAATGTCCCGATCCGGAGGGAAAGATGCTCGGGGAAGACGGTTTGATCGATCAGTTCACAGCGATCTCGGGTCGGTCGGGCAAAGAGTTCCTCGATACGTTTTTGTGGACACTTGCCAGCTATAACAAGGATCAGGGCTTCGACGACGACGTCTCTGCAATCTTGTTGGAATTCGACGGCGAAAAGAGGGTTTGAAGCACGAAACGGTCGCCAGGGTTGGCGACATTTTGCATTGCGAAGGCGTGTGAGGTCCAGACTGCCGTATGGCCAGCTTCCGAAGGTAAAGACAATTTGCGGATCGGGCGCGCCAGAAAGATGTGGCAGAGTTTCTCCGCGTGCATGTCGTATTCAGGCATGAAGACGTAGCGCCGGAAGGCCCAAAGCCGGCGGATTGCTCCGATTCGCCATCCGGTTTCCTCGAAGACTTCCCGATGGAGCGCGGCAATCGGCGACTCGCCCGGGTCTATACCGCCGCCGGGGAGTTGGAATTCGTTATGGATGCCGCCCTGATGGGTTAGGAGGAGCTGCCCATTGGCGGGAAGGATCGCATATGCGCCCGGACGCGCGCGATAGGTGATGCCATTTTGGCGGGATTTTCCGAACCGTCTCATGCGCGCTCCTTGATTTGGCAAAGGTTGTCGCCACCTTGGTAAAAAGTTATGCCACGGCAGCACAATCGGGAAAATGACTATGCTTGGATCGAAAATCGCGTGGGATGACACTGTCCTTCCGTTTCAACTTGATGCCTCAGACATCCGGGGTCGCGTTGCGCGTCTGGACGGTGTTTTGGATGAGGTGCTGTCCAAGCACAATTACCCGCCGGAAATCGAGGCGCTGGTTGCCGAGGCGGCTTTGCTGACTGCGATGATCGGTCAGACGATCAAGTTGCGTTGGAAGCTATCCATTCAGATCCGCGGTGACGGGCCTGCGCGACTTATCGCGACGGATTATTACGCACCGACGGCCGATGGCGAGCCTGCCCAAATCAGGGGATACGCCTCCTATGATGCGGAGCGGTTGGAGCAAGGTGTTGATCCCTTTACGCAAATCGGGCGCGGCTATTTCGCGATCCTGATCGATCAAGGGCAAGGGAATGTGCCCTATCAGGGCATTACGCCGATTGCCGGCGGGTCGCTTGCGGCCTGTGCGGAGACCTATTTCGCGCAATCAGAGCAGCTTCCAACGCGGTTTCGGGTCGCTTTCGGGAAGTCCACGTTGGCGGGCGAAGCGGAGACGTGGCGCGGCGGCGGGATCATGTTGCAAAAGATGCCAAAAGCGTCGCCGTCGGTTCTCAACGCCGAAGGTGGAGACGAAGATGGTCTCGTGCGGGCAAATGACATTCTGACAGAGGACGAGATCGATAGTTGGAATCGGGCTAATTTCCACCTCGATACGGTCGATGATATGGAGTTGATTGGGCCGCGCATTCAGGCAACCGAGCTTTTGGTGCGGTTGTTCCACGAAGATCAGCCGCGTGTGTTCGATCCGCAGCAAGTTGCCTTTGGGTGTAACTGTTCGGAAGACCGCGTTCGTCAAAGCCTGTCGATTTATTCGAGCCGCGACATAGCGCATATGACCACGGATGAGGGTCAGGTTGTGGCGGATTGCCAGTTCTGTGGCGCCCGTTACGAACTGGACCCGTCCACCGTTGGGTTTGAGGCGGACGACGATGGCGCGCAGGATTGATCGACATAGCCTTGCGCAGCTCGTCACCGCGAGCCGTGGGGCTACGTCTGATTTTGACCTGAACGCCGATATCGCGCCGCCGCGTGGTGCGCCGCTGCGAAAGGCGGGCGTTCTCGTTCCGGTTATTGAGCGTGACGGTCAGGCGATGCTTGTGCTGACCAAGCGCGCATCGCATTTGCGCCACCACCCGGGACAGATTGCGTTTCCGGGTGGTCGAATGGATGAGGGCGATGAAACCGTAACCGATGCGGCGCTGCGAGAAGCCCACGAAGAAATCGCTCTCGACCCGAAATTGGTTGATGTGATTGGTCTGTTGCCGACACATGAGACGGTCACAAGCTATGAAATGCACCCTGTTTTGGGCTGGATTAGAGACGATTTCGATGCGGTTGCCGAGCCGGGCGAAGTCGGGGAGATCTTCGCGGTTCCGATGCAGCATGTCCTCGATCCGGCGCGGTATTCGATCCAGTCGCGCCATTGGAAAGGGCAGGATCGTCGGTTCTTTACCGTGCCCTACGGCCCATATTACATTTGGGGCGCCACCGCGCGCGTTCTTCGGGCGATGGCCCAAGCGTGGCAAGAGGTGGTATGAAACTCAGCGCAGAATGGTTGTCATTGCCGTCGACCCGGCAGGTCATGGATGTCTTCGCGAATGCGGGGATTGAGGCCTATTTCGTCGGTGGCTGTGTGCGTAACGCGTTGATCGGGGCCTCGGCCAGCGACATTGATATTTCGACGGCGGCCCGCCCAGAGGTGGTGACCGAGATCGCCGAGCGCGCTGGTCTACAGGTTGTGCAGACCGGAACATCCCACGGCACGGTTACGGTGATTGTAGATCGCACGCCCTTCGAAATTACGACGTTTCGCAAAGATGTCGAAACCGATGGTCGACGCGCCGTAGTTGCGTTTTCCGACAGGTTGGAAGATGACGCCCGCCGCCGCGATTTCACGATGAATGCGATTTACGCCGATGCCGAGGGGCAGGTTGTTGATCCTTTGGGTGGATTGCAGGATCTGCGCGCTCGTAAGGTCCGGTTTATTGATGATCCTGAAATGCGTATTCGTGAAGATTATCTGCGAATTTTGAGGTTTTTCCGGTTCTACGCTTGGTATGGCGACCCCTCAGAGGGTCCCGATCCTGAAGCGTTGGCCGCATGTGCGTCTCTGGCGGGTGGGCTGGACGTGATTTCCAAAGAGCGGCTCGGTTCGGAGGTGGTGAAACTACTGTCAGCCGCTGATCCTGCGCCAGCGATCGGAGCGATGGAATCGACAGGCATTTTGAGCCACCTCATTCCCGCGCCTGATAGCAAAACCCTGTTTCTATTTATGCACGACGAGCGCGGGTGCGACCCGATTGCGCGTCTGGCGGCGATGGCCGGTGCATCGTGGTCCGAGATTGGCGAGTTGTTACGGCTTTCAAATGCGCAGACGAAGCGGATCATGAGCCTTCGCGAAGCGGCCGAGTCGACGTGGGGCGCGGGTGAGGTCGGGTATCGGCTCGGTGAAACCGATGGCCAAGCCGCGCTACGTCTCAGAAGTGCCTTGTTCGAGCAGGCCTATTCGGACGAACTGGATACTGAAATCGCCAAGGGCGCAGGGGCGACGTTTCCGGTGAGCGCGCGTGATATTATGCCTGCTTTTGAGGGACCGGCGCTGGGCGCGGCTCTCAAGCGGCTCGAAAAAATATGGATCGAGAGCGATTTTGAGGCCGATAAGCCGTCGCTTTTGTCCCGAATTAGCGGAGGTGCCGAGTGAGCGAGTATCGCATTGAACGGCTCGGCCATCATGGGGACGGGATTGCAGATGGTCCCATCTTCGCCCCGCGCACGCTGCCCGGTGAAATCGTTGCCGGTGAAGTTGACGGCCACCGGATACGTGCCCCGAAAATTGTGAAGCCGAGCGAACACCGTCGCAAGGCGCCCTGCGTTCATTATGGGTCTTGCGGGGGATGCGCGCTGCAACACGCGACGGACGAATTCGTGTCGTCGTGGAAGTTGGACCTCGTGCGCACGGCTTTGGAAAATAGGGGCATTTCCGCCGAATTAGAGACGATTCATACCTCACCCGCGCAGACACGGCGTCGCGCGGTTTTGCATGGCAGACGGTTCAAGTCCGGCCCGCAGGTCGGGTTTTTTGCACGCCAGTCGGATCAATTGGTGGCTGTCCCGAATTGCCTTTTGTTGACGCCAAGAATTCTCGCCTGTCTGCCCGCGCTGGAGCGGATTGTGGACTGTGCAGGGTCGCGGCGCGGGACGATGAGTCTCGCCGTGATTGATACGGGCAAGGGGCTCGATCTTGCGATTTCGGGGGGGCATCCTCTCGACCTCGCTTTGCGGCAATCGTTGTCTGGCGCATTGGTTGAGGGGATGTTTTTGCGTGTCAGTTATGACGACGAGGTCATCGCGATGTCCGAGCAGCCCGCGATGGCGATGGGTCGTGCCGCTGTGGTGACTCCGGCGGGTGCTTTCCTGCAAGCGACGCGCGAAGGCGAGGCGGCGCTCGTTTCTGCGATGCGTCGTGCGACGGAGGGTGCAGACCGGATCGCGGATCTGTTTTGCGGCTGTGGGACCTTTGCATTGCCTCTGGCCGAAACGGCGGAGGTTCACGGGGTCGAAAGCGAGGCGGATATGTTGGTCGCGCTCGACGGCGGGTGGCGCGGGAGTGCGGGTTTGCATCGCGTGTCGACCGAGAAACGTGACCTGTTCCGACGCCCCCTGATGGCCGATGAGTTGAAGGCCTATGACGCGGTCGTTCTCGACCCCCCACGCCCGGGTGCCGAAGCACAGTGCATCGAACTGGCGGGGAGTTCGGTCGGACGTGTTGGTATGGTGTCGTGTAACCCTGTCACCTTCGCGCGCGACATCGCAATCCTTGTCGAAGGCGGTTTTAATCTGGATTGGGTCGAAGTTGTGGACCAGTTCAGATGGTCGACCCATGTCGAGATTTCGGCCGGACTCAGCCGATAACCGTTGTCACGGCGCACTTGCCTGATTGGCCCGTTTGGGTATAAAAAATCCAAAAAAACGAGGCAGTTGAGCGAACAATGGACAGACGAGTTTTTCTATCGGCGAGTTTTGCCGCCATGGCCGTGCCGCACACCGCATTGGCGCGCCGCCTTGAGCCCTATGAGGGGCCAGAGGTCACGTCGGTGATCATCTACAAAAAACGTCGCAAGATGTATCTGCTGAGCGGCGATGAAATCATCGAGACGTACAAGATCGAGTTGGGCAACAATCCCGCGGGCCCAAAGCAGTTTCAAGGCGACGGTAAGACGCCCGAAGGCAGCTATGTGATCAACCGCCGTAACCCGAATTCACAGTTCCACCTTTCCCTCGGGATTTCGTATCCGAGTGTGCGTGACGTGGCCTATGCTCGCGCGCAGGGAAAGAATCCGGGGGGTGACATTTTCATCCACGGACGAGCGGGCAAAAACCAGGGCAAAGGGCGTGACTGGACGGCGGGATGCATCGCTGTCGCGGATCACCACATCGAAAAAATCTATATGATGGTCCGCGACGGAACGTTCATTCACATCTACCCCTGAGGGTAGGTGCGGGCGATTATTGGGCGGATGCCAAGGCGGTGGAGCGTGCACCCATGAGCAGGGTCCACCATAGTTTTCCGTTCTCTTCCTGATACCACGCAAATCCGAGGTCGGTCGCGCGGCGATCGAGGATGATGGCCCGCGTGTCGGGTTGCTCCATCCATGCGCTCAGGGTTTCGAGTTCTGTTTCGTAGGTTTCGGAAATGTTTTCACCGAGCATCATGCCGGGATAGCCCGCGCGGGCAACGCGGTCGATCGGGGAAGATCCATCCGAGCCAAAGTGCCATGGGCGATTCTGGTTTTGCATGTCGCGCGAATGGGTCGCGGCGGCGGCATTCAGGCGCGCATCAAAGGTCACCGGCGCGGCACCGGCAGCTGCGCGAAGGGCGTTTACGGAATCAAGCATGCTGTACTGCACGCGGGCATCATCCGCACTGCGGATGCGATACAGTTTGGGCAAAGGTTTGCCGTCAGCGGCGAGGCGCTGTGGCTCAGTTGTACAACCGGCAAGGGTGACGACGAGCACCAAAAACATCGCAAAAATACGGACCATAAAAGGACACTCCATTGGACAATGCGATCATGAACTAAAGCTAAATGTGGGAATGATCAAATCTTCTTCGCAACTTTTCGCCAGCCACGATTGTTTGATTTGCGATAAGACACCGACCACAATATACCGCTACCTAACCTAATTCAGTGAAAAGAACCCGTAACATGGCTCATAACCCCACCAAGACCCTTAGCCGCCGCGGCTTTGTCGCGGGCTGTGCGACGGCGGTTGCGTTGCCTGCTGTTGCCCAGACGTCGAACACCACGGAAATCGAAAACGATCTTTCCCCAGTTGTTCGCCGTAACATCTCGTCTTTCCGGTCGCTTGATTGGCGTCCCTATTTCGACAATCTCAACAACGGCGCAATTCTGGTCGATACCACATCGCGCGCCCTGCATTATTGGGATGCGGCGCAGACGCTGTACAAACTCTATCCGACGTCGGTTCCTCTGACGGAGGATCTCACGCGTTTGGGGCGCACGTCTATCATTCGCAAAGTTGAAGGGCCGACATGGTCGCCAACGCCTGCGATGAAGATACGCAATCCCGAGTGGCCTGATTTTGTCGGCGCCGGGCCTGACAACCCGCTGGGCACGCACGCGCTGTATCTGTCGTGGCAGTATTACCGGATCCACGGAACGCATGACACGCGAAAGATCGGTCGGCGGTCGTCGAACGGCTGCATCGGTCTCTACAACGAACACATCGCCGAGCTATTCAGCCTCGCCAAGGTCGGCACGCAGGTTTTGCTGATCTGACGACCTGGGAAATGCAGAATAACCGGGCGGCCATTGGGCCGCCCTTTTTCGTGTCAAACCCAGCCTTGCAGGTTTCGTTCAATCACCCCGACAAGCGCATCGATATGCGCCGGTTCATCGTTGAGGCAGGGGATGTAGAGGAAATCCTCTCCACCAGCGTGTTCGAAGCTTTCGCGGATTTCTTCATTGATCTCTTCGAGTGTTTCAATGCAGTCGGCGGAAAACGCAGGCGCGCAGACCGCGATGGATTTGCGCCCCGCCTCGGCCTGACGAGCGACCTCTTCCACGGTGTAGGGTTGGAGCCACTCTTCGGGTCCGAATTTGGACTGGAAGGTTGTCATGATCTGCGTGTCGTTCCAGCCGAGCCGCTCTTTGAGGAGTCGCGTCGTTTTGCGGCACTGGCAATGGTAGGGATCACCGCCGACCTTCAGGTAGCGTTCCGGCAGGCCGTGGTAGGAGCAGATCAGGATATCAGGTTTTTTGTCCGCGCCCTCGTATGCATTCTCGACCGATTGCGCGAGGGCATCGATATAAGTGGGGTCTTCAAAATAGGGTGGGACGGTGCGCGATGCGGGTTGCCAGTTTTCTTCCATCAAAGCGCGGAAGAATTGGTCGTTTGCCGTCGCTGTCGTGGCGCCTGCGTACTGCGGGTAGAGCGGGAAGAACAGGATTTTGGTGCATCCCTGCGCCGTGAGGGCCGCGACTTTGGATTTTGTCGATGGGTTGCCGTAGCGCATGCAGAAATCCACCACCACCTCGTCGCCATAGACGGCAGAGATGCGCGATTTGATCGCTGCGACCTGATCTTTGGTGATGGTCATGAGCGGGCTTTCATCCGCTTCCTCGTTCCAGATGGATCGGTAAGCGGCGCCGGATTTGGATGGGCGGACGGAGAGAACGATGCCCTGCAGGATCGGCTGCCATTGCCAGCGCGGGTAGTCGATGACCCGTTTGTCCGACAGGAATTCATTGAGGTAGCGACGCATCGACCAGTAGTCGGTTCCATCCGGCGTCCCGAGGTTGGCGAGCAGAACACCAATTTTCTCTTTCGGAATCTTCGGGTGGTCAGCCTGTGCGTGGGCAGGGCAGGTGGCGTCTGCGGCCTTCGTATCGAGGCGTGTTGGTTTCATTCGTCCCATTTTTCGTCCTGTCTTATTCTCGAAGGTTAGGCTTAGAGCGATGTCGCGGAGGGTCAATGCCCCACTATTCCGTTTCGGGAATGACAATCTCTCGTGTTTTGAGGGCGTCCGCCAGTCGGGTGGTGGCAGAGCCGGGCATCAATGGTTTGGGTTGGCTGGCATCGGGCGCCCAGCCTGTGAGGCAAATGAGGTCAAAAGTGGCTCTAAGTCGGTCATTTTCCCCGAAATGTGTCGAATAGAGCGCGGCAGTTTGCGCCATGAGGGTTCGTGTCGCGGGTGTGCCACGGTGGCTCATGGCGGCGGTTTCGCCCATATCGCGCAGATCGGACACCAGCCGATCGAGTGAGGCATAGGTCACCTGTCGCGACGATTTGTCCGCCACAGGAAGCGCGAAAGACGCGCGTTGGAGGAGGGCGCCGACAGTGCTCAGCTCGCCCATGGGCAGAACACGGGGCGACAATCCGCCCGTCAGAGCGATCTCCGCCTCGGCGAGACAGGCGCGCAGTTCGGTGAGAGTGTTGTCGCCAAAAAACACCGCGAGGAATAATCCGTCCGGTACCAGCGCGCGGTTGCATTGAATCATCTGTCCGACAGGATCGTTCGCGCAGTGGAGCGCCATTGCGTGGATCACCAGATCATAGGCGCGTTCTTCGAGGTTCAGGATTTCATCGTCGGGGACGACCGTCGCATCGGGGTACCATTCGCGCCAGATATCGGGAAATCCTGTGACGATCGCGACCCTTTGAAACGATCTGTTAACCAATTCGAGGCGATCATCGATTTCGAAACGCGCTTCGGCGTGGAGAAAAAAATCGCCCCCGCGACGCGATGCGCGCGTGCGTTGTCGGGTTAGCCGATCTCGGTCGACCAATGGGGTCGGGTTGGACATGTGGTGGGTCTCCGCGTTTGGGCGCACTTTAGATTTCGGGACAGGGAATGCAAAGGCTGGCCGACATACTCTTTCCGCCACATTGTTTGTCATGTGAGGAAATGATCGAAGCGGCGCGCGGACTTTGTCCCACCTGTTGGGCGCAGACGCCGTTTATCGTCGATCCGCCTTGCGAGGCCTGCGGTCGCCCGCTTGTCGGGGATGCCGAGGCGGGCGATCTTTGCAATGATTGTTACGCGACGCCGCGGCCGTGGTCCCGTGGTCGTGCGGCGCTATTGTACGAAGGCAACGGGCGGTCGATTGTGTTGAAGCTCAAACACGGGGATCGGACGGACTTGGCGCGGGTGGCGGGGGATTGGCTCGCGCAGGCGTCGCGCGATCTTGCGCAGAGCAATCCCATCGTGGCTCCTGTGCCTTTGCATTGGCTGCGCATGCTCAAACGAAAGTACAACCAGTCGGCGCTTTTGGCGGATCGTGTCGCCTCGGTTCTCGGGCTGGAATATTGTGCGGACCTGCTGATCCGGTCGAGCGCGACACGTAGCCTCGACGGGCTTTCGCGCGAACATCGCCGAGAAACCGTGTCGGGGGCGATCCGTGTGAATCCAAAGCGTACACTGGCAGTTGAAGGTCGCCATGTTTTGCTCATCGATGATGTCATGACGACGGGTGCTACGCTCGAAGAATGTGCGACATTGTGCAAATCCGCTGGTGCCGCAGATGTTTCGATCGCAATCCTCGCCCGCGTTGCAGGAGAGACCTAAATCCTTATAGTCACCCCGAACCATGAGGATATCGAATGCAGCCCGTCGAACTATATACCACCCCGATTTGTCCCTATTGCATCGCCGCCAAGCGGTTGCTCGACAAGAAGGGCGTCACCTACACCGATTTTGACGTCATGTCTGATCCCTCCAAACGGCAGGAAATGATGTCGCGGGCGCATGGGCGCCATACTGTGCCGCAGATTTTCATTGGCGAGGTTCATGTAGGCGGCTCGGACGAGCTTCACGCTCTCGAGCGCGCGGGGAAACTCGATGCCCTTCTGGACGGATAGCGTGTGACAAAGGCCGCTCTCATCACCCTGAATTCCAGCGACGATCCGGTTGCGAATCTCGCAATGACGACGGATTTGATCGATGCGGCGGTCGGGCGTGGGGCGACGTTTGTTTTGACGCCGGAAGTCACCAATTGCGTGTCGACGTCACTTGCCCATCAGGAAGCGGTTTTGTGCACACAAGGCACCGATCCGACCCTGCGCGGGCTGCGTGAAACGGCTGCGCGCCACCGGGTTTGGTTATTGATTGGGTCGCTCGCCCTTAAAACTGATGACGCCGACGGGCGTTTTGCGAACAGGTCGTTTTTGATCGATCCTGCAGGCAAAATTGTCGCGAAGTACGACAAGATCCACATGTTTGATGTGACCGTGTCGCAGAGCGAAAGCTATCGGGAGTCGGCAGGGTATCGACCGGGGGACAAGGCGGTTGTCGCGGATGGGCCCTTTGGGCGGATTGGTATGACGATCTGCTACGATCTGAGATTTCCCTACCTGTATCGCGATCTGGCGCAGGCGGGGGCGGAAGTTCTTACTGTGCCGTCGGCTTTTTCCGAGACCACGGGGCAGGCGCATTGGCACGTTCTTTTGCGCGCGCGGGCAATCGAAACGGGATCCTACATTCTCGCTCCGGCGCAAACTGGTCTGCATGCGGAGGCCGCGGGCGGCAAACGGCGCACCTATGGGCATTCACTGGCCGTCTCGCCATGGGGCGACGTGATGTACGATGGTGGTGAGGATGTTGGTTACGGGATCGTTGAAATAGACCCGAATGCAGCCAAAGACGCGCGAAGCCGCATTCCATCTCTTGCCCACGACAGATCCTATGAAGGGACGGCACATGAGTGACTCAGATAGTGATCCTTTAGCGGTTGCGCTGTTTTCCGAAGTTTTCATGGCCGACCAGTTGGCGCGCAACCGGCTATCGCGCGCCTTGCCCAAGGGTATGGAGATTAGCCATTTTTCGGTTCTCAACCTGCTTGCGCGCGCAAATGATGAACGCTCGCCTGCACAGCTCGCCCGTGCTTTTCACGTCACGCGCGGGGCGATGACCAATACGCTGAACAAGCTCGAGTGGGCGGGTTATGTGCATATTCGGCCCGATTGGGACGATGCGCGGCGCAAGTTTGTGTCGATTTCACCGGCCGGGCGAACCGCGCGCGATGCGGCGCTTGCCGCGATTACGCCGATCCTGAACGAGATACTGGATACCATCGGCGCCGACCGTGTCCGCGCCGCGATCCCTGTGTTGCGCGAGATGCGTATCATTTTCGAGAATTCAGGCCAGTAGGATCAGGTCGGTTTGGTCGATGTTGTGACATAGTTCACCGACAAATCGCGATCCGAGAGGGACCATGTCCAGAGCACAGGGTTAAACACGAACCCTTTGCGGTCGACAGGATCGAGGCCGGATTTCGACAAGAGATCGAACAACTCGTCAGGCGTTATGAATTTGTTCCAGTCATGCGTGCCGCGTGGGAGCCAACGCATCACCACTTCTGCCCCGAAGATTGCCATCACATAGCTTTTGGCGTTCCGGTTGATCGTCGAGGTGATCATCACGCCGCCGGGTTCGAGGAGCGACTCGCAGGCGGTGAGGAATTCGAGCGGGTCTGCGACGTGTTCGACGACTTCCATGTTCAAAATCACATCGAACGTCTCGCCTTTTTCAGCAATCGCTTCGGCAGTGGTGTGCCGATAGTCGATGTCGAGGCCCGATTGCTGTGCATGGACCTGAGCCACGGGGATGTTGCCCGCTGCCGCATCCGCGCCCACGACAGTTGCGCCGAGGCGGGCCATGGGTTCGGACAAAAGGCCCCCACCACAACCGATGTCGAGAATCCGCAGGCCAGCAAACGGTGATTCCTCAGACAAATCGCGCCCGAATTCGACCGCAATCTGGGAGGTGATGTAGTCGAGGCGGCAAGGGTTGAGCATGTGCAACGGTTTGAATTTGCCGTTAGGATCCCACCATTCGGCAGCCATGGCTTCGAATTTCGCAACTTCGCTGTCGTCAATCGTGGACGGATGCGTTTGCATGATCCTCTCCTTCATGTTCAACTTGTATCAGCCATTTATTGGCCCGCGCTTCGCTCTATATAGGACAAGCATGGACAAGGTCGCCGGACATAAGAGCGCGTTTGCGTTTCTTTACCCCCAAATTGCGGCGGGGCACCACATGATGTTGCCCGTCGGCAATGGTCATGAGTTGTATGTCGAGGAAAGCGGGAACCCTGAAGGGATTCCTGTCATCGTTCTGCACGGTGGCCCCGGTGGTGGGTGTAGCCCGTATATGCGGCGCTATTTCGATCCCGCTCTCTTTCGAATCATCCTGTTTGACCAGCGTGGCTGTGGTCGGTCACGTCCGTTTGCCAGTGTGGATTCCAATTCGACGTGGGATCTCGTCGCGGATATCGAGCGTATTCGCGAAGCCCTGAACGTCGATAACTGGGCGGTTTTTGGAGGTAGCTGGGGGGCGACGCTTGCGCTGGCGTATGCGCAGTCCCACCCTGAGCGTGTGCGTTACCTCGCACTACGCGGTGTCTTTTTGGGGCAGAAATCCGAGGTGGATTGGTTCTACCAGGGCGGCGCGGGCGCGTTTTGGCCCGAACAGTGGTCGCAATTCGTAAATGCCATTCCCGAAGACGAACGCGACGATTTGGTTGCGGCCTATAATCGACGGCTATTCAGCGGAAATCGGGAAGAAGAAACGAAGTTCGGGATTATCTGGGCGCGATGGGAAAACGCGTTGGCTTCAATGTCTTCACAGGGGCATGCGGGGGACCCGTCTGCGGATTACGCCCGTGCATTTGCGCGTCTGGAGAACCATTACTTCGTGAACGGGTGTTTCTTTGAGACCGACGGGCAGCTTTTGAAGAACGCCGATCGGTTGGCAAAAATCCCCGGCACAATTGTGCAGGGTCGCTATGATATGATCTGTCCGCCCCGATCCGCCTATGACCTGAACAAGGCGTGGTCTGTGTCGCGGCTCCATTTTGTGAAGGACGCGGGGCATGCCCTGTCGGAGCCCGGGATTACAAAAGCCCTGGTCGACACAATGGACTTCGTTGCGATGCGGTTCCGATAGACCTTGCAGACTCACGGTTGCTGGCGTATATGGCCTCTCAACAGCGGCGCGTCGTCCTGAGGTCGAAGCTCCACCGGGAAATATCGACGGGCCGCGCGCCCGTTTTTTTGTGTCCGAAAGGCTCGCATGTCCGATCTGATTGCGAAGACTGCTATTGACCGTCGTATGGCGGAAATCATCCAACCCGTTATCGAGGGTATGGGATTTGAACTCGTTCGAGTCCGTCTGATGTCCTCGACCAAGTCGAAGACACTCCAGATCATGGCGGAACGTCCTGCGGGCGGTATCGAAGTTGACGAATGCGCGCAGATTTCGACTGCGGTTTCGGCGGTTCTCGATGTCGAGGATCCGATTGACGACGAATATACTCTCGAAGTGTCCAGTCCCGGTATCGACCGGCCGTTGACGCGTATGAAGGATTTCGAGGCCTTTGACGGCTACGAGGTCCGCATCGAGACCACCGAGATGATCGACGGGCGCCGTCGGTTCAAAGGCCAGTTGGCGGGAATTGAAGGTGACGAAGTATTGCTCACTCTTCAGGAGAACGGCGAAGAGGTCACTATCGGGCTAAATTACGATTGGTTGTCGGACGCAAAGCTCGTGCTGACCGACGAATTGATCCGCGAAATGTTGCGCCAGAGGAAAGCTGCTGGTGCGATTGACGAAACACAGTTTGACGAAATCCAGACCGACGACGACTCGGTAGAAGAGTAAGAGAGGACACGACATGGCAATCACCTCCGCCAACCAGCTAGAGCTTTTGCAGACCGCAGAAGCAGTAGCGCGCGAGAAGATGATCGACCCCAATCTTGTGGTTGAAGCGATGGAAGAAAGCCTCGCGCGGGCAGCGAAGTCGCGTTACGGCGCGGAGATGGACATTCGTGTCTCGATTGACCGCAAGACCGGCAAGGCAACCTTTACCCGTGTTCGCACCGTTGTTGAGGAAGAAGAGCTTGAAAACTATCAGGCTGAAGTGACCGTCGCGCAGGCGAAGGAATACCTCGCTGATCCGCAAATCGGTGACGAGATCACAGAAGAAGTTCCGCCCGTCGAGTTGGGCCGGATTGCAGCGCAGTCCGCCAAGCAGGTGATCCTACAGAAGGTTCGCGAAGCCGAGCGTGATCGCCAGTTCGAAGAATTCAAAGACCGCGCCGGCACGATCATCAACGGTGTCGTGAAGCGTGAAGAATACGGCAACGTGATTGTCGATATCGGCCGTGGCGAAGGCATCCTGCGCCGTAACGAAAAGATCGGTCGCGAGGCATATCGCCCCAACGACCGGATTCGTTGCTTCATCAAGGATGTGCGCCGCGAAGTGCGTGGTCCGCAGGTATTCCTGTCGCGGACAGCGCCCGAATTCATGGCCGAGTTGTTCAAAATGGAAGTGCCCGAGATCTATGATGGTATCATCGAGATCAAGGCTGTTGCCCGTGATCCGGGTTCGCGCGCGAAGATCGCCGTGATTTCCTATGACAACTCGATCGATCCTGTCGGTGCCTGTGTTGGTATGCGTGGTTCGCGCGTTCAGGCCGTCGTGAACGAGCTTCAGGGCGAGAAGATCGACATTATTCCTTGGAATGACGATCAGCCGACGTTCCTCGTGAACGCATTGCAGCCGGCAGAAGTCACGAAAGTGGTTCTCGACGAAGATGCAGGCAAAATTGAAGTTGTTGTTCCCGACGAGCAGCTGTCGCTGGCGATTGGTCGCCGCGGTCAGAACGTCCGTTTGGCATCGCAGCTGACCGGCCTCGACATCGACATCCTCACCGAGGCCGAAGAGTCCGAGCGTCGTCAGGCCGAGTTTGCCGAGCGTACGAAGCTCTTCATGGATAACCTCGATCTGGACGAGTTCTTTGCCCAGCTTCTGGTGTCTGAGGGTTTCAGCAACCTCGAAGAAGTCGCCTATGTCGAAGTTGACGAACTGCTCGTGATCGACGGCGTGGATCAGGAAACCGCAACCGAGCTTCAGGCCCGTGCGCGTGACGTTCTCGAAGCGGCCAATCGTAAGGCTCTGGAGCACGCACGCGAGCTGGGTGTCGAAGACAGCCTAGTTGACTTTGAGGGCCTGACACCCCAGATGATCGAAGCATTGGCCGAAGACGGCGTGAAGTCGCTCGAAGATTTTGCAACCTGTGCGGACTGGGAGCTTGCCGGTGGGTGGACCACGGTAAACGGCGAGCGGGTCAAGGACGATGGCATTCTCGAAAAGTTCGACATGCCCCTCGAAGAGGCTCAAAACCTCGTGATGACGGCCCGCGTCCTGCTTGGCTGGGTCGATCCGTCGGATTTGGCCTCCGAGAGCGAAGAACCTGTTGAAGAAGAAATGGAAGACGAGGCCTGATCGGCCTCGATTCGAAGGGAATTTGAATGACCCGTGGTGGGCACTCGACAACTGATACGGATCTGGAACGTCGCTGCATTGTGACGCGTGAAGCGTCGCCGCGCAGTGGCCTGATCCGTTTTGTTGTCGGCCCCGACGGGCAACTGGTTCCCGATTTGTCGGAAAAGCTGCCGGGCCGCGGGATTTGGGTCACTTCAGACCGCGCGGCATTGAACGAGGCGGTATCGAAAAAACTATTCGCCAAAGCTGCGCGAAGTGATGTCGCGGTCCCTGACGGGCTCGCAGATCTCATGGAGGCGGCATTGGCAAAGCGCGTTGTGCACCTCATCTCGTTGGCCCGAAAAGCGGGCGACGCGGTGTGCGGTTTCGAGAAGGTCAAAAGCTGGCTCTCGAACGACGCGGTGAAAGTTCTATTGCAGGCCTCAGACGGGTCTGCACGCGGCAAAGGTAAGCTTTGGACGCCGGAAGGAGCACGATGGTTCGGCCATCTGACCTCGGCTGAATTGGGTTTGGCATTTGGGCGCGAAAGTGTGATACATGGCGCGCTCGCACGTGGCGGCCTCGCAACACGTGTTGTTGAGGAAGCTACTCGTCTGATGGGCGTGCGCGAGATGATCGGTGACGAAGGCGTCATCGGAAAGGGTAAGACGACGAAATGAGCGATACTGACGGCAAAAAAACACTCGGCCTTCGCGGCGGTCCTGGTTCGGTAAAACAAAGCTTTTCCCACGGGCGCACGAAGAATGTTGTGGTGGAGACCAAGCGTAAGCGGGTTGTCGTGCCAAAAGCTGCTGGTGCCGCACCACGGCCCGCGCATTCGGCCGCTGCGGCATCCGCAAGCGGATCCAAGCGCCCTGCCGGGATTTCCGAATCTGAAATGGAACGCCGCATGAAGGCACTGGCTGCGGCCAGAGCGTCCGAAGCAGGCGAAGCCAAACAACGCGCTGAAGACGAAAAGGCACGCGAAGAAGAGCGTGAGCGTCGCCGTCGCGAGATTGAAGATAAAGCCCGTGAAGACGCGGAGCGCGAAGCCGCCCTCAAAGCAAAAGAGGAAGAAGAGGCGCGCGCAAAACGTGAGGCAGAGGCTGCGAAAACGCGCAAGCCCGCAGCCAAGCCGCAGGAAGTCGATGATCCGGCAGCCGCACAGGCCGTTCTTCAGAACAAAGAAAAACAAGCCGAGCGTGGTGGTCGCGCAGCACCTGGTGTGCCGCCGCGTGGTCACGATGGTGACGACAAATCCCGCAATAACCGTGGCAAGGGTGACGACAACCGTCGCTCTGGCAAGCTGACCGTCAAGCAGGCTCTTGATGGCCGCGAAGGCGGACGTCAGCGGTCAATGGCTGCGATGAAGCGCAAACAGGAACGCATGCGCCAAAAGGCGATGGGCGGAAATGAGCCGCGTGAAAAGGTTGTCCGTGACGTTCAGGTGCCGGAAACGATTCTCGTGTCCGAATTGGCGAACCGTATGGCCGAACGGTCTGCGGATGTGGTGAAGTCGCTCATGAATATGGGCATGATGGTTACCCAGAACCAGCCGATCGATGCGGATACAGCGGAATTGATCGTTGAAGAATTCGGCCACCGGTTCCAGCGCGTTTCTGACGCCGACGTCGAAGATGTCATCCTGCAGATCGTGGACGAAGACGAGTCTCTCAAACCGCGTCCGCCGGTCATCACCATCATGGGTCACGTTGACCACGGTAAGACATCGCTGCTCGATGCGATCCGCAAAACACATGTGACCTCCGGCGAAGCTGGCGGGATCACCCAGCACATCGGCGCCTATCAGGTGACGACAGAGGGTGGCACTGTCTTGTCGTTCCTCGACACGCCCGGCCACGCGGCGTTCACATCCATGCGGGCCCGTGGTGCGCAGGTAACCGACATTGTGGTTCTTGTGGTTGCAGCCGACGACTCGGTCATGCCGCAGACGATCGAAGCCATCAACCACGCGAAAGCGGCCAAAGTGCCGATGATCGTGGCGATCAACAAATGCGACAAACCGGATGCGGACCCCAACAAGGTGCGTACCGAATTGCTGCAGCACGAAGTTGTCGTCGAAGCGATGTCGGGTGAAGTTCAGGATGTTGAGGTCTCCGCGATCAGCGGTCAGGGCCTCGATGAACTGTTGGAAGCGATTGCGCTGCAGTCCGAGATTCTCGAACTCAAAGCCAACCCAGATCGTGCCGCTGAAGGCGCTGTCATCGAAGCTCAGCTGGATGTAGGTCGTGGCCCCGTTGCGACGGTTCTGGTCCAAAAAGGCACGCTGCGTCAGGGCGACATCTTCGTCGTGGGCGAACAGTGGGGCAAGGTGCGCGCACTGGTGAACGACAAAGGCGACCGCGTTGAAGAAGCTGGTCCGTCTGTGCCCGTCGAGGTTCTCGGCCTGAATGGCACACCGGAAGCCGGTGATGTGCTCAACGTTGTGGACACCGAAGCACAGGCCCGTGAAATCGCGGAATACCGCGAGCAGGCTGCAAAAGACAAACGCGCCGCAGTTGGCGCCGCGACCACGCTCGATCAGCTTCTCGCCAAGGCGAAAGCAGATGAAACCGTGGCCGAGTTGCCAATCCTCGTGAAAGCCGACGTGCAGGGTTCTGCCGAGGCGATCATTCAGGCAATGGAGAAAATCGGCAACGATGAGGTGCGCGTTCGCGTCCTTCACTCCGGCGTTGGCGCCATCACCGAAAGCGATATCGGTCTGGCCGAGGCGTCTGGTGCGCCGGTCATCGGGTTCAACGTGCGTGCAAACGCGCCGGCCCGGAATGCCGCGAACCAGAAGGGCGTGGAAATCCGCTACTACAGCGTGATCTACGATCTCGTCGACGACGTCAAAGCAGCGGCCTCTGGTCTCCTGTCTGCCGAAATCCGCGAGAACTTCATCGGCTACGCGAAGATCAAAGAGGTCTTCAAGGTGTCCGGTGTCGGCAAAGTTGCGGGTTGTATCGTTACCGAAGGTGTGGCGCGCCGCTCCGCCGGTGTCCGTCTGCTTCGCGACGATGTTGTGATCCACGAAGGCACGCTGAAAACACTCAAGCGCTTTAAAGACGAAGTGAAGGATGTTCAGTCCGGACAGGAATGTGGCATGGCGTTTGAAGCCTATGACGACATCCGTCCCGACGATGTAATCGAGATCTTCGAGCGTGAAGAAATCGAGCGCAATCTTACCTGATCAGGTTCTATAGAAATGCAAAAGGCGGGCTGAAGAGCCCGCCTTTTTTGATTCTGGATCGAAGTGACCTTAGATCAAGCGACCTTGGTCGTGCGAGAGATCGGTTTGCCTTCAAACGTCTTCTCACCAACGCGTACAACGACGTTTCCGTTGGATTCTTCGCGGACGAACATGCCCTGCACTGAAATATATTTACCTAGCGAAATAGAACGCAACATGTTCGGTATCCCCCCGAGGGTTTATGATTGTTTGAAAATTTTACGACAATTTTAAGGAGATATCATTTACAAATTTCAGACAATTCGCGTTTTTTCGCGCAAATGTTAATCATTTCGACCAACTTTCGCCGCTGTTTGGAGTTTCTGCATTGCAGAAAACTATAAAACGTCGCGCAGAATCGGAATCAGTGGGATGTCCGCAGGGGGCATTTCATAGTCACGAAGCTCGTTAACCCGCGCCCAAGCGAGCGTCTGACCCTCTTTGGGGACGGGTGTGCCGTTCCATTTCCGGCAAACGAAAAGCGGCATCAAGAGATGAAAATCTGCGTAGGCGTGCGACGCGAAAGTGAGCGGCGACAAACAGGAATTCCACGTCTCAATCCCGAGCTCTTCATGTAGCTCGCGCACAAGGGCCGCTTCGGGTGTCTCGCCGGGTTCAACTTTCCCGCCCGGAAACTCCCAAAGGCCTGCCATGGACTTTCCTGCGGGACGCTGGGCCAAAAGAATGCGCCCGTCGGTGTCGACGAGCGCCACGGCCGACACCAATATGATTTTCACGACCGATAGTCCGCGTTGATTTCGATATAGCCGTGGGTCAAATCGCAAGTCCACATCACAGCTTCGCCGGAACCGAGACCCAGATCCACGCGGATCAGGATGTCTTCGTTCTTCATATGTGCGGCCCCTGCGTCCTCGGAATAATCTGGCGACACCCATCCGTTTTCTGCGACCAAGACGTCACCGAAACGAATTGAAAGCAGGTCACGATCGGCCTGTGCGCCGGACTTTCCAACTGCCATGACGATGCGTCCCCAGTTCGGGTCCTCACCTGCCAAGGCCGTCTTCACCAATGGTGAGTTCGCAATGGCGAGGGCTACTTTGCGAGCATCGCTGTTGGAGGCTGCGCCGCTGATGCGGACTTCGACGAATTTGGACGCGCCTTCTCCGTCGCGTACGACCTGATGGGCAAGATCGAGCATGACATCGCGAAGAGCACCGTAGAAGGCATCGCAAACCGCAGTGCCACCCTGAATGCTGTCGGCTGCAGAGGTGCCCGTTGCCGCCATTAACAGCGTATCGGACGTAGACGTGTCGCTATCCACGGTAATGCAGTTGAAGGTTTCATTTGTGGCGCGCGTGACGAGGTCCTGCAAAAGGCGTTGTGAGATTTTCGCATCGGTAAACATGTAGACCAACATGGTCGCCATATCGGGTGCGATCATGCCGGAACCCTTGGCGATGCCGACGATTTTTATCTCACCACCGGTTCCCGAAACGGTCGCTTGGGCACCTTTGGGAAATGTGTCGGTTGTCATGATTGCGCGTGCGGCGTCGGAGATACCATCGTCGCGTAGGCCGGATTTCAACTCGCCGAGTACATTGGTGATCCGCTCCCATTTGAGTGGCTCGCCGATCACCCCCGTGGAGGAGGAGAATACCCGTTGGGGCGAAAGACCGAGCGTTTCGGCCACAGCGCCGGTGATTTTCCCGACCGCCTCCATCCCGTTTTTGCCGGTGAAGGCGTTGGAATTGCCCGCGTTGATCACGATGGCGGCCCCGCCATCGGTTGGGCCATCAATTTTGTCCTGACAGTCGAGAACCGCGGCCGACCGTGTTGCTGAGGACGTGAATGTGCCCGCCATGACGGTCCCGTCGACCAATTCGATCAACGTGACGTCTTTGCGTCCTTTGTAGCGAACGCCGGCTTCGATGCTGGAAAAACGGACGCCTTCAATGATGGGCAGTGACGGAAAGCCGCCCTTTGGCGCAAGTGGTGAGACGTGGGTAATCTTGGCCATAGGGCGGTCCTTGGAAATCAATTCTTCAGCAACTGGTCCATGCGAAGTGCAGCGGGGTCAATACCTTCCGAAAGCGAAACGTCAGCATTGGCAACCAAATCTTCGATTGCTTTGCTGATGGCAGCCTCCTGAAGATCGGATGCCAGTTCGTCACGCATTTCGTCGAGCGTCGGAGCCTCGGCCAAACGGGTTTCAGAGAGCTGGATGACGTGGAAACCGAACTGCGTTTGCACGGGGGTCTGCGAGAAGGTGTTTGGCTCCATCGCAACCACGGCTTCCTCGAACGGTGCGACCATCATGCCGGCCCCAAACCAGCCAAGATCACCGCCGTTCGGGCCGGAAGGTCCGGTGGATTTCTCACGCGCGAGCGTTGCGAAATCTGCGCCGCCTTTGAGCTCTTCGATAACTGCAATCGCGTCTTCTTCGGACTCGAGCAGGATATGGGCGGCGTGATATTCACGGCCCGGTTCGAATTCTGCAAACCGCGCGTCATAGGCAGACTGCAGGTCGGTTTCCGAAATAGCTTCGTCCGCAATACGTTCGAGGGCTGCACCAGCCATCAGCACACGTTCCTGGTTCTGGAGCTGGGTGAGCAGGCTTTCATCAGGCTCGGAGATCGTCTGTTTAAGCAATTCCTGTTGGACCAGCTGATTGACGAGCCCATCATAGAGCTGTGCGTCGGGCATGGTTTGATACTGTTCCGGCAGGACCATTCGTGCCGCAATGACATTGGCCAATGTGATCTCGGTTCCATTTACGGTCGCGATCACGGTGTCCGCGCTCATCTCAGTTTCTTGTGCGCGTGCTGAAAAGGCCACAGCAATTGCGGCAGTCAGCGCTAATGCGGTCACGGTTTTGCGAGAAAACATGGGAAATTCCTTCCTGCCGACCGTCTAAACCGGCGCGGCGTTGACACTTATGGGGCGGACCCTTACATCGCGATAGGTCACAATGAGGAGCCGTTCGCCCGTGTTTTATGGGGTGGCGCGCAGCGGGGCAATCCCCTCCTCACACACGATCCTGTCAGGGCGCATCGAGCGGAGAAACTATGCTAGGCATCGGCACACTCGCGAAAAAGGTCTTCGGAACCCCGAATGACCGCATGATCAAGTCGACCCGTCCGCTGGTCGCGCAGATAAACGCACTCGAACCCGAGTTCGAGAAACTCGATGACGCTGGACTGATCGCGAAGACGCAAGAATTCAAAGACCGTGTCGCCAAGGGTGAAAGTCTGGATTCATTGTTGCCCGAGGCCTTTGCGAACTGTCGCGAAGGCGCGCGTCGTGCGCTGGGCCTGCGCGCATTTGATACCCAGTTGATGGGCGGGATTTTCCTCCATCAGGGCAACATCGCAGAGATGAAGACCGGCGAAGGTAAAACGCTCGTCGCGACCTTCCCGACATATCTGAACGCGCTGACCGGTAAGGGTGTTCATGTTGTGACGGTCAACGAATACCTCGCCCGCCGTGATGCCGACTGGATGAGCAATGTGTTCGAAGCGCTGGGCATGTCCTGTGGCGCGATCTACAGCCAGCAGCCCGAAGACGAAAAGCGGGCTGCCTATGCCTCAGACGTCACATACGCCACCAACAACGAACTCGGCTTTGATTACCTGCGCGACAACATGCGCTCGTCGCTTGATCAGATGGTTCAGCGCGCGCATTCCTTCGCCATCGTCGATGAAGTTGACTCGATCCTTATTGATGAGGCGCGCACGCCGCTGATTATTTCCGGACCGTCCGATGACCGCTCGGAACTTTACCAATCGGTGAACATGCTCATTCCCGAACTTCAGGATGAGCATTACGAACTCGACGAGAAGACGCGCCAGATTTCGTTTACCGAAGAAGGCAACGAGTTTCTCGAGAAGCGCCTGATTTCAGCCGGACTATTGTCGGAAAACCAGTCGCTCTACGATCCCGAGAGCACGACCATCGTTCACCACGTGAACCAGGGTCTGCGCGCGCACAAGCTGTTCCAGAATGGCGTGCACTATATCGTGCGCAACGGCGAAGTGATGCTGATCGACGAATTCACCGGACGTATGATGTCTGGTCGCCGGATGTCCGAGGGCCTGCACCAGGCCATCGAAGCGAAAGAGGGCGTCGCAATTCAGCCCGAAAACATCACCATGGCTTCGGTGACGTTCCAGAACTACTTCCGCCTTTACGAAAAGCTGGCCGGTATGACCGGCACGGCTGCGACCGAGGCCGAAGAATTCATGGAAATCTACAAACTCGGTGTGGTCGAAATCCCGACAAACCGCCCGATCGCACGTGTGGATGAGCACGACCGTGTCTACCGCACGGAACGCGAAAAGGTCGCGGCGATCATTGAATCGATCAAAGAAGCGCATGCAAAGGGTCAGCCGGTTCTTGTCGGCACCACGTCGATCGAGAAATCGGAAGAGCTCTCCGAGTTGTTGAAATCCGTGGATCTGCCACACAACGTTCTCAACGCGCGCCACCATGAACAGGAAGCCCAAATCGTGGCCGATGCCGGTAAATTCGGTGCCGTCACGATTGCGACCAACATGGCCGGTCGCGGGACCGACATTCAGCTCGGTGGTAATGTTGATCTGAAAGTCATGGATGCTCTGGCCGCCGACCCCGAGGCCGATCCCGAAGCGGTGCGTCAACGGATCGAAGCCGAACATGCCGAAGAGAAAAAGAAGGTTCTCGAGGCGGGTGGTCTGTATGTTTTGGGCACGGAACGTCACGAATCCCGCCGTATCGATAACCAGTTGCGCGGTCGTTCCGGACGTCAGGGCGACCCTGGCCGGTCCTTGTTCTTCCTGTCGCTCGAAGACGATCTTATGCGCATATTTGGCTCCGACCGTTTGGACAAAATGCTGTCGTCTCTGGGCATGGAAGAAGGCGAAGCCATCGTTCACCCATGGGTGAACAAATCACTCGAAAAAGCCCAAGCGAAAGTCGAAGGACGTAACTTCGATATCCGCAAACAGCTTTTGAAGTTTGACGATGTCATGAACGACCAGCGGAAAGTTGTCTTCTCGCAGCGTCGTGAGATCATGGAATCCAAGAACGTTGGCGAAATCGTCTCCGACATGCGCCACGAAGTGATCGAAGACCTCGTTGCCGAAGCCATTCCGCCGCGTTCATATCCCGACCAGTGGAATGTCGAGAAACTCGCAGAATCGCTGCGCGAGACGATGAACGTGGATTTGCCGGTTCAGGAATGGGCGGACGAAGAGGGGGTCGACGACGATGTGATTGTCGAACGCATTTCCGAAGCGTCGGATGCTATGATGGCCGAAAAGACCGAAGCTTTCGGGCTCGACCAGATGCAGCAGATTGAAAAGCAGTTCCTGCTCAACACGATTGACGGCAAGTGGCGCGAGCATCTTTTGACGCTTGAACATTTGCGTAGCGTGATCGGGTTCCGTGGGTACGCGCAGCGCGACCCGCTCAACGAGTATAAGAACGAGAGCTTCCAGCTTTTTGAGACCATGCTCGACAGTCTACGCGTCGAAGTGACATCCAAACTGTCGCGCGTCCGTCCGATGACGGAAGAAGAGCGACTCGCCATGGTTCAACAGGTTCAGGCGCAGCAACAGGCGATTGCCGCCGCTGCGGGTCAGGGCGACGCAGAGGCGGCTCCCGAACCTCTCATTGCAGAGTTTGACGAAAGCGATCCGTCTTCTTGGGGGAACCCTGGCCGCAACGATGCGTGCCCATGTGGGTCCGGCAAGAAATTCAAACATTGTCACGGAGCGGTCTGAACCCGTCCCGTCATTTGATTAGGGTGACCGTTTCCATTCAAGAAACGGTCACTTTTCCGACACGCATCGTCCGTATTGCCGCCGGAATAGCTAATTAGCTCTTATTCCTGACACGTTAGGGATTGGAGATTGGAAACCATGCAAAAGGGAAAATACGTCACAGCGACGCTATCTCTCTTCGCGGCTTTTGCGATTGGGCATTTCATGCAGAACGGCGGCGCCACTGCCGCGCGGGTCGAATCCGATGCAGCCAAGCCCGCCCCCGTAGAATCCATGACCGCAGAGAACTTCTCTGCACCAGTGATTGCATCATCTGTGCCGTTTCTTGTTCCTGAACCATTTGGCCCTGCACACTCAACATTGGCCGCGCTGCACACAGGCGGCGACGTGACCATTCAGTTGACGGATGAAAGCCACGATCCGTTCTCCATCACGTGTTCCACCGATTTGGACATTACGCCATTGGACTCCGGTTTTGTTCAGCTGGCTCTCGCGGCGCCGTGTTTGCCCAATGAAGCGGTCGAAATTTCTCACCTTGGTCTCGAATTCACGATTCACACAGATGACCTTGGTAGTGCCAAGGTTGTTGTTCCCGCGCTCGCGTCTCGCGCTACGTTCAAGGCGCAATTCCGTTCCGGTCTCGTTGAAAATGCAGCCATCGATCTTGCCAGCGACGCACACCCGTCCCGATTTGTCGTTCAATGGTCGGGTCGTACCGGGCTGGCTCTTCATGCTTTTGAGGGCGGCGCCAAGTTTGGTGATCCCGGACATGTATGGTCCTCAGGGCAGGCGCTATCTGAAATGAGCGGTCAGCTTGAAGGGCACTTGTCCATTCTCGGCGATGATCCATCTGCAACCCGCGCATTGGTTTACAGCTACCCAACCCAATCGGCCCTTTCGGGCAAAAACATCGCGCTCATGGTCGAAGCAGAGATTCTTCCGGAGACATGCGGTGGTGAAATCACGGGTCGCATGTTGGAGGCCGGAGCAAACGGTGTGCTGCACCAAGAGCTCTTCACCGTAAACGTGCCCGAGTGCGATACGGTTGGCGGCTTTATCCAGTTGAAAAACTTCGCGACAGAGCCGAAACTCGCTCAAAATTGATCGCGTAGCGGTCGCGGAGCGAGGCTTGGAAACATGTTTAAATCAAGTGCGGCGATTCTCGCCGCATTTCTGTTTCTGTATTTGCCCGCTGGCGCGCTCAGTGCGCAGGACGTGACGCTCACCGCGCGTGACGGGTCGATGGAAATTGATGGGCACCTGCGCGGCTTTGACGGTGAGTTTTACCGGATAGAGACCGACGTTGGCGTGCTTACCGTCGATAGCGCTGGTGTGCGGTGCGATGGTCCTGCCTGCCCTGATATCCTTGATTATGTTGCGACAGTTCGCATTTCCGGTGACCCTCGTGTGGTCGGAAATGTGGTCCCGGCCCTGTTGTCGTCATTTGCCTCACGCGCAGGTCTGAAAACTGCGCAGGAAGGTGACACAGTCACCCTTGTTGATGAGACAACGGGTGGCGGTATCGCAAATTTCACGCTTTCCCAGACATCCAACGCAGAAGGCTTTGCAGATCTTCTGACCGAGAACGGTGATATCGTGGCGAGTACGCGTGAGATCACGCAGCGTGAAAATGAAATGGCGAGGCAGGCCGGGGTTGGTGATCTGACCGATCCTTTCAGGGCCCGTGTCGTTGCGCTGGATGCGCTTGTCCCTATCGTGTCACGGTCCAATACACTCGGGGCCGTATCGGTTCGCGATCTCGCGCGTTTGTTTGCCGGAGAAGTCACGAATTGGAACGAGATCTCGCAGCGCGATGCGCCCGTCGTGTTGCATTTACATCAGGACGATGTTGAGCGTCGGGGTCCCTTTTGGCGGTTGGTGATGTCGCCCTACGACCAGCCGCTGTCCGAGCAGGTTGTGCTGCACACCTCCTACGAAACCCTGTCGGACGCGGTGGAGGCGGACCCTTACGCGATTGGAATTGGCCGGCTGTCCCAGCGCGGAGAGGTGGGCACCCTGTCGGTGAGTGGGGGGTGTGGGTTCTTCGCGGATGCCGCGCCGATGGATGTGAAGACCGAGGACTATCCGATGACGCGTCCGGTTTTCTTTTACACACCCGCGCGGCGGTTGCCGAAAGTGGCACGCGACTTTTTGGACTTTGTGGTGTCGCCTGCCGCCCAGATTGTGATCGCGCGCACCGCTTTTGTGGATCAGGGTGTCGAGGAACTGTCGTTTCGCGTTCAGGGTCGCCGGTTTGCCAATGCCATTGCTCAATCGGGGGAAGAAGTCAGCCTCGACGATATCAAAAACGTCACAGGCGCACTGCAAGGTGCAAAGCGCCTGACATTGGGTTTTCGTTTTGAGGATGGTTCTGTCCGCCTAGACGCGCCGTCACGTTCGAACGCGCTGCAGTTGGCGGGGTTGCTGGAAGCGGGTGTGTATGACGGGCGGTCTCTTTTGTTCGCCGGGTTTTCGGATGGAAACGGCAGCGCGTCCGTCAACCAAACGCTTTCGACACGGCGCGCGCAGGCTGTGCGCGATACCGTCCTAGCCGCCGTGAACGACACGTTTGATGCGACAAGGGTGACGATTGAGGCGCAAGGCTACGGAGAGGTTATGCCGCTTGCCTGCGATGATGTGGGATGGGGCAGGTCGCTCAACCGCCGCGTGGAGGTTTGGGTACGCGACTAGAGATAGCCTGCACCACGAAAACTCAGCTCGGTCGATTTTCCGATAATGAGATGGTCGTGCAGTTGGATATCCAAAGCCTCGGCAGCGTCGCGAATTTGGTTGGTCATTGTGACATCCGCCTCGGACGGGGTTGGATCGCCCGACGGGTGATTGTGGACCAAAATGATGGCCGAGGCATTGAGTTCGAGTGCGCGTTTAACAACCTCGCGCGGGTAGACGGGAACATGATCGACCGTCCCTTTCCCCTGTTCTTCGTCGGCGATGAGCGTGTTCTTTCGGTCGAGATAGAGCACACGGAATGTTTCGGTTTCACGGTGCGACATCGTCGTGTGGCAGTAGTCCAGAACCGCCTGCCAACTCGAGATTACGGGCCGCTGCATGACGCGTGCGCGGGCAAGTCGATGAGCGGCCGCTTCGACAATTTTGAGTTCCTGCGCGACAGGAAGATCAACGCCTTCCACCTCTGTCAGTCGGGCGAGAGGTGCAGAAATGACCCTGTTATAGTCCCCGAATGCAGCGATCAATGCGGCGGCAATAGGTTTGACATCCGCGCGCGGCAAGGCGCGATAAAGGATCAGTTCGAGCAATTCAAAGTCCGGCATTGCCTGAGCGCCGCCGGAGAAGAAACGTTCCTCCAGCAGTTTTCGATGATCGCGCAGGTAGCTTGGTGGACGAGACGGCATCGCAACGGGTCGCGCCTCATCGAGGTCGAACAACCATTGTGGCATTTCTCGAAACTCAGAGGGGCGGGACGGATGTGTCATGCCACAATCCATGTCCCGATTCGCTGAATATCCGGTTAATCTGCATTAACCGAGAACAGCGATGTCACCCTTTGACGCCATCCCAGAAGCTTTTGACCTTCTTGAAGAAAGAAGAGCTTTCAGGATTGTTGTCTTCACTGAGCTTTTCAAACTCACGAAGGAGTTCTTTCTGGCGCGAGGTCAGATTCACTGGCGTTTCGACCGCCAGTTCGATCATCATGTCGCCCTGACCCTGTCCGCGCAGCATTGGCATGCCTTTCCCGCGCAGACGCATTTGCCGGCCGGATTGGCTACCCTGTGGAATTTTCACGCGCGAACGTCCGCCGTCGATCGTGGGAACCTCGATATCACCCCCCAACGCAGCGGTGCCCATGGATACAGGGACCGAGCAATGGAGATTGATGCCGTCGCGTTCAAAAATCGGGTGAGGTTGGACCTCAACAAAGATGTAAAGATCGCCCGTAGGTCCGCCACGCAGGCCCGCTTCGCCTTCACCGGCGAGACGGATTCGCGTACCGGTTTCAACGCCCGCAGGAATGTTGACCGACAGAGCGCGCTCTTTCTCTACCCGCCCTGCGCCGCGACAAACGGTGCAGGGGTCTTTGATTGTCTGGCCAAGGCCCCCACAGGTCGGGCATGTCCGCTCGACCGTGAAAAAGCCCTGCTGTGCACGCACTTTACCCATCCCCGAACATGAGGGGCATGTCTGCGGCTCTGACCCGCCTGCTGCGCCTGTGCCACTGCATGAACCACAGGAGACGGACGTCGGAACGTTGACGGTTTTCTGCGTTCCGCTGTAGGCCTCTTCGAGCGTGACGCGCATATCGTAGCGCAGGTCGGAGCCGCGTTGCGCACGCGAACGCGCGCCGCCACGAGGGCCGCCCATAAAGTCGCCAAAAAGGTCGTCGAACACATCGGAGAACGCCGAGGCGAAATCGCCGTGCTGTTGGCCGCCAAATCCGCCACGCGCACCCATTCCACCCTGTTCGAAAGCGGCATGACCGTAGCGGTCGTATGCGGCCTTTTTCTCGGGATCTTTGAGTGTGTCGTAGGCCTCGCTCAGCTCTTTGAACTTGGCCTCCGCTTCAGGGTTGTCCTTGTTGCGGTCGGGGTGAAATTCCATCGCTTTTTTGCGATAGGCTTTCTTTAGCGTGCCATCATCAACGCCGCGATCGACGCCGAGAACTTCGTAATAGTCGCGTTTAGCCATGGATTAAATCCTCCGGGAACGCGATGGCCGACCCTCACAGTAAGAGGGCCGGCCAATCGTCCCCAATCGCAATTTACGACCGTTTGCTATCGTCGAGGTCTTCGAAGTCGGCATCAACGATGTCGTCATCGACAGAAGACGGACCGTCTTCGACGTCCATATCATCGCCGTTTCCGGCTTTCGCTTGATCCGCTTTGTAGATCGCTTCACCAAGTTTCATAGCGGCCTCGGTCACGTTCTGAACGCCAGAACGGATTTTGCTCGCATCGTTGGTTTCGAGCTGATCCTTGAGCGCGGCGATTGCGAGTTCGATTGCCTCGACCGTGGTCGGGTCAACTTTGTCGCTGTGCTCTTCGATGGATTTCTCCGTCGAATGGATGAGGCTCTCTGCCTGGTTCTTGGCTTCGACGAGCTCTTTGCGTTCCTTATCGGACTCGGCATTCGCTTCGGCGTCTTTCACCATTTTGTCGATGTCCTCGTCGGACAAACCGCCCGAGGCCTGAATGGTGATTTTGTGCTCTTTGTTCGTGCCTTTATCCTTGGCGCCAACTTCGACGATACCGTCGGCGTTGATGTCAAAGGTCACTTCGATCTGTGGCATGCCGCGCGGTGCCGGCGGGATACCTTCGAGGTTGAACTGGCCGAGCATCTTGTTGTCAGCCGCCATTTCACGTTCGCCCTGGAAAACGCGCAGGGTTACAGCGGACTGGTTGTCCTCTGCGGTCGAGAAGATCTGCGACTTTTTCGTCGGGATCGTCGTGTTGCGGTCGATGAGGCGCGTAAATACACCACCGAGAGTTTCGATGCCGAGCGACAGAGGTGTCACGTCGAGCAGAAGCACGTCTTTGACGTCGCCCTGAAGTACGCCGGCCTGAATTGCGGCGCCCATGGCGACCACTTCGTCAGGGTTCACACCTTTGTGCGGCTCTTTACCGAAGAACTTGGTAACCTCATCGATGACCCGCGGCATGCGTGTCATACCACCGACCAGAACGACTTCGTCGATGTCAGAGGTGGACAGGCCTGCGTCTTTGAGAGCCGCTTTGCACGGATCCATAGAGCGCTTGATGAGGTCGGACACGAGGCTTTCGAGCTTTGCGCGGGTCAGTTTGACCACAAGGTGCAAAGGCTGGCCTGTGCTGGGCTCCATCGAGATGAACGGCTGGTTGATTTCCGTCTGGCTCGAAGAGGACAGTTCGATCTTTGCTTTCTCGGCAGCTTCTTTCAGACGCTGCAGCGCCATCTTGTCTTTGGTCAGGTCGACGCCGTGTTCTTTTTTGAACTCGTCAGCGAGGTAGCCGACGATACGCATGTCGAAGTCTTCACCACCGAGGAACGTGTCACCGTTTGTGGCCTGAACTTCGAAGACGCCATCGCCGAGTTCGAGAATGGTTACGTCAAAGGTACCGCCGCCGAGGTCATAGACCGCGATGGTTTTGGTTTCTTCTTTGTCGAGACCATAGGCCAGAGCAGCAGCTGTCGGTTCGTTGATGATACGTAGCACTTCGAGACCGGCAATTTTGCCTGCGTCTTTGGTGGCCTGACGCTGAGCGTCGTTGAAGTATGCGGGCACGGTGATCACGGCCTGGGTAACTTCCTCGCCGAGGTAGCTTTCAGCCGTTTCTTTCATCTTGCCCAGAATGAAGGCGGAGATTTGCGAAGGGGAGTATTTGTCACCCTTCACTTCCACCCATGCGTCACCATTGCCACCATCGATGATGGCGTAAGGAACGAGGTTTTTATCTTTTTCCACTTCGGCGTCGCCCATGCGGCGGCCGATGAGACGTTTAACGGCGAAAACGGTGTTCTCGGGGTTGGTCACTGCCTGACGTTTGGCGGCTTGACCGACCAGACGTTCGCTGTCGGTGAAACCAACGATCGAAGGCGTCGTGCGCGCCCCTTCGGAGTTTTCGATGACGCGCGGTTGCGCGCCGTCCATGATGGCGACGCAGGAGTTTGTAGTCCCGAGGTCGATACCGATGACTTTTGCCATGCTAGAATATCCTCTCTTGGCGATATGTTAACGAGGGGCCCGTTTCGGCACCCGCCGTCGATCCCATTGTTTAGAGAGACCGGATGGCCCGATCTCACGCTTCAGGGGGTATATAAGGAGGCCTTTGAGGCCCTGCAAGTTTCGCCGCGTGCGTGAAAAGAACAAAAATGAAGAGAATTGGGAGAAATGCCGTTGAGATTGCCAAACATTAACGGATTCGCGGCTTCCGAACTGCGCGGGATGCGTGTTTTCGGCGGACTTCTCGATGCAGAGGCGCAGGAGCGCGTCGTCGCGGATTTGCGTGACGTAACGGCGGCTGCGCCACTTTTTTCGCCCGTAACGCCGTCCGGCAAGGCGATGTCGGTTCGGATGACTTCGGCGGGACGTTTCGGATGGGTCAGCGACAGTCGGGGATATCGCTACAGCGAGACGCATCCCGATGGTGTGGCTTGGCCTGCGATTCCACAAAGCGTGCGCAATATCTGGGACGCGGTGAGCGGGACGGCGCGTGAACCCGAATGCTGCCTGATCAATTTCTATGGTCCAGAGGCAAAAATGGGCATGCATCAGGACCGTGACGAAACTGATTTCACACAACCCGTTGTTTCGGTGTCTTTGGGGGATGATGCGCTTTTCCGAGTCGGCAATCGCACGCGGGGCGGAAAAACCGAGAGCATCTGGCTCAGGTCTGGCGATGTTGTCGTGATGGGGGGTGAGGCCCGCCTACTTTTTCACGGCGTTGACAGAATCGCCGAAGGCACGTCCACACTCCTTAAAAGCGCGGGTCGTATAAATCTGACTCTACGGGTTGTGAGTTAGGACCTAGCGTGCCGACCAGCTGAGCGAGGCGCGACGGCGGGTGAAGAATTCAGCCAAAAGCCCGATCGTGAGGAAGGTCAGAGAGAAATAGATGGGATACATCAACGAACTGTAGTGCGGCGAATAATTGACGAAGGTGTATCCGCGTGCCTGATCGATGGTGTGAAAGAGCGGGTTCCACGTGAACATGGACAGAATGAAGGTTGGTGTTTGGTTGGCCACAAACATCTTGCCGGACGCGATCATATTGGCGCGGGTGTAAAAGGTTTGCACCAATCCTACGCCGCGCGGTGCCCAAGGCTTCGCCGCGAGGAAAACCATGCCGATCGCCGCCCCTGAAAACCATGCCAGCAACAGCATTCCGGCGGCTCCGGCGGGGTTTTGAAATTCGCCCCCATTCCAGCCAAGCCGGTAAATCGTAAGGATCACGATAGCTGCCAGAACCTGTGTGTAGAGCGAGGATAGCGCGGCGGAGGCGACGGCGATCATCGTGTTCATCGGCGCGTGTTGCATCATCGGGGATGTCGCATTCTCGGCGCCCGCAACGGCGGCGAGAGCTTTGTTGTGCGTCAGGAACAGGAAGATGCCCGAGAGAATGTAGAGGATAAAGTCGCCCCGAATGGCCGCGCCGCGTAGACCAAGGATCGTGAACATGAAAACGAACACAGAGACGAGAATCATCGTTTGTAGCACGCTGATAATCAGCCCCATCAGCGGATTGCCATGGGATTTGCGCACGTGACGGACTGTGTTCACGAAGATCAGGCGCAGAATTTGAAAAGCGGCACTCAGGCCGCTGCTATTGCGTGTGTATTGGAACATTTAGCGCCGATTCTATGACTGCCCTGCAAGAAATAGCATGGTTTTCTTGCCGTTCTACTCACACGATAGCATAAGGAGCCGAATGATGTCACTCAATGCGGGTCTGTTCCCGTGTCTTAGGAGGTTCCGTTGGATTTCGAAAAATTAGTACCCGTAATGCGTCAACTTGCCATTGAGGCGGGGGAAAAGATCCTCGAGATCTACAACAGCGACGACTTTGAAGTGAAATCGAAGTCCGATGACAGCCCTGTGACCATCGCTGACGAAGCCGCTGATGCGCTCATCTCCGCTGGATTGCGGGCGGCGTTCCCGGATGTGCCCCTGATTACAGAGGAACAATCTGCGTCACATGACCTCAAGGCCACAACATTTTTGATCGTCGATCCGCTCGACGGCACCAAAGAATTCATCAAGCGGCGCGGCGATTTTACCGTGAACATCGCCTATGTCGAAAACGGTGTCCCGATCCGCGGTGTGGTGTTTGCGCCCGCGAAGGACCGTTTGTTCATCACTGATGCGACGGGCCAGAGTTATGAAGAAACGGGTAGTTTTGATCCGGCCGTGCCGGGCGACATGACCAAAATCTCGGTTTCTGAACCAGACAACGGTGCTCTGATGATAGTGGCGTCCAAGTCGCACCGCGATCAGGCGACCGAGGACTACATCAACAAATACAGCGTCAAAGACAGCAAGTCGGCGGGCTCGTCCCTGAAATTCTGTCTCGTTGCGACGGGCGAGGCCGATCTCTACCCCCGCGTGGGTCGCACGATGGAGTGGGACACGGCAGCCGGCCACGCCGTCCTGAGTGGCGCAGGTGGACACGTTGTGCGCTTTGACGACCACAGCCCGCTGGTCTACGGCAAAGAAGATTACGCCAACCCGTTCTTTATTGCCTATGCGCCCGGCGTAGAGTTGAAAAAGCCCTGATGTCTGTCCTCATCGTCATTCCGGCGCGCTACGCCTCCACGCGTTATCCCGGTAAACCGCTCGTCGAACTGACTGGCGCGACCGGCGAGAAAAAGACCCTGATCCAGCGCAGCTATGATGCTGCATGTGCGGTTAAGGGCGTGGATCGGGTCGTTGTTGCGACGGATGATGACCGTATCAAGGACGCGGCCGAAGCGTTCGGCGCAGAAGTTGTGATGACATCGCCGGACTGCGCAAATGGCACCGAACGCTGCGCCGAAGTAATTGAAACGCTCGGCGGTGGTTATGACATCGTCGTCAATCTGCAGGGCGACGCACCTCTTACGCCTGCGTGGTTTGTCGAAGATCTGGTGTCCGGTCTGCGAAACGATCCAATCGCGGAAGTGGCAACGCCGGTTCTGCGGTGTGACGGGCGCGCGCTCAATGACCTGTTGGACGATCGCCGCGCTGGGCGTGTTGGCGGGACAACTGCGGTATTCGGGGCCGACCACAAAGCGCTGTATTTCTCCAAGGAAGTGATTCCGTTTTGCGCGCAGACCTTTGAAGATGCGGCACCGACCCCGGTGTTTCACCATGTGGGAGTGTATGCCTATCGTCCGGCGGCCCTGAAATCCTATCCGACATGGGAGGCCGGACCGCTAGAGGGTCTTGAGGGTCTTGAACAGCTCAGGTTCCTCGAACGGGAACGTTCAGTGCTCTGTGTCGAAGTCGAAGCGCGGGGGCGTCAGTTCTGGGAATTGAACAATCCGCAGGATGTTTCACGCATCGAGTCGATGATGAATCAGATGGGTATTGCGTGAGTTATTATATGCCAACTGGTCAACAGTTGGGCGCTGATGCATATTGTTGTCGCAAAATTGCAAATCTGTGCCATTTGCCTGCCATGAATCGGCTCCATAGGTGAACCAAATGATTCCGAGGCGCATTACCACTACGGTTTGCATAGAATCGGGTCGATATGGTCCGAGGAGTAGGAGACGACATGAAACGTAAGGTAACGAAGGCGATTTTTCCCGTGGCCGGTTTGGGCACTCGGTTCCTTCCCGCGACAAAGTCCATTCCAAAGGAAATCATGACGCTGGTTGACCGCCCATTGATTCAATACGCGATCGATGAAGCGCGTGCGGCAGGCATCAAAGAATTTATTTTCGTAACCTCGCGCGGCAAGAGCGCGCTTGAGGATTACTTTGACCATTCACCGGTTCTCGAACAGGAGCTGCGCAAGAAGAGCAAAAGCGAACTTCTGGAGACGCTCAAAGCGACGAATATGGACAGCGGCGCCATCGCGTATATTCGCCAACACAAAGCGCTGGGCCTCGGTCACGCGGTGTGGTGTGCGCGTCGGTTGCTCGACCCGAAGGAAAGCTTTGCAGTCATTCTACCTGACGATGTCATCGCCGCTGATAAACCATGCCTTCAACAGATGGTTGAAGCCTACGAAGATATGGGCGGCGGTTCCATGGTCGCAGCGATGGAGGTCCCCACAGACAAAGTGTCGTCTTACGGCGTCCTCGACGTGAACGAGGACTTTGGGTCCACAGTGTCGGTCAAGGCGATGGTGGAAAAACCCGCGCCGGGCACAGAGCCATCGAATCTGGCCGTGATCGGCCGTTACATCCTGTCTCCTGACGTGATGCGCAATCTCAACAAGATGAAATCGGGTGCGGGTGGTGAAATCCAGCTTACCGATGCGATTGCAGATGAAATCGAGGCAAAACGCCCAGTCCACGGATTCCGTTTTAGCGGTCAGCGGTTCGATTGCGGATCCAAGGCGGGGTATCTGCAGGCGATGATTTCGTTTGCGTTGTCGCGTGATGATCTGCGCGATGAGCTGCAGGAATACCTCGACACGCTCAGCGCTGTTCGAACTGCGGCCCAGTAAACCTGTATGTCTGAAACAGTTCTCGTAACAGGCGGCGCCGGCTACATCGGGTCGCATGCCTGCAAAGCGCTCAGGTCTGCCGGCTACACGCCGGTGACATTTGATAACCTGTCCACAGGGTGGGAAGCCGCGGTTAAATTCGGTCCGTTTGAACAGGGAGATCTACTCGATCGCGCGCGCCTGGATGAAGTATTCCAAAAGCATCGCCCTGTCGCGGTTATGCATTTCGCGGCCTTCAGCCAGGTCGGCGAAAGCATGCAGGACCCCGGCAAATACTGGCGCAACAACGTTATCGGCTCTTTGACCTTGGTTGAGGCTGCGGTGGCGGCGGGTTGTCTGAACTTCGTCTTTTCGTCCACATGCGCGACCTATGGGGATCAGGACAACGTAGTTCTCGACGAGAATACTCCGCAGTTTCCGATCAATTCCTACGGCGCGTCGAAGAAGGCGATCGAGGATATCCTCGTGAACTTCGAACAGGCCTACGGCCTGAAGTCAGTGATTTTCCGCTACTTCAATGTTGCCGGATGCGATCCGGACGCCGAGGTTGGCGAGTTTCACCAGCCTGAGACGCACCTTATCCCGCTGATGCTCGACGCGATTGCGGGGAAACGGGATGCTTTGACGATTTTTGGCACCGACTATGAAACCCCCGACGGCACCTGCATTCGGGACTATGTGCATGTCTGCGATCTCGTCGATGCGCATGTTCTGGGTCTAAAATGGCTCGAAGGCGACAAAGGTAGCCGAGTATTCAACCTAGGTACCGGGTCCGGTTTCTCTGTGCGCGAGGTCGTCGATGAATCGCGGGCCGTTACGAATATGGAAGTGCCAATCGTCGAAGGCGCGCGCCGTGCGGGAGATTGCACCAAACTCGTTTCCGGCTCCGAGAGGGCGGTGACGGAATTGGGATGGCGGCCTGAACGTTCGACTCTTCCGTTGATGATTGCGGATGCGTGGAAATGGCACCAAACTGGCCATTACGACAAATAGGCCGGATGGGCCGACGGGCGGAGGTCGGCTTTCGTGAACAGTTATTTGCAGAAATACCGACTGCGAGTGAAGCGGAGGTATCTGCTGGCGCGTGCCCTGCGGCGGCGGCGACAACTTGTGCAGGTGACAGGCGAGCCAACCCGCGCCGCCAATGACATTCTCGGGTTTGTTTGCGTGCGCAACGAACTTGAGCGGCTCCCCTATTTTTTGAACCATCATCGCGCGATGGGGGTCGATCAGTTCTATATCGTCGACAATGGTAGCGACGACGGTACCGCGGAATATGCCACAAAGCAGCCCGATGTGACGCTGTTCTCCACGACCCAAAGTTATCGCGATGCCCGTTTCGGAATGGATTGGTTGAACGGGTTGTTGATGCGTTATGGCGCAGGGCATTGGTGTCTCACGCTGGATGCCGATGAGGCGCTGGTCATCCCCCACCAAGGCGCGCGCGATTTGCATGATCTCACCGCGTGGCTTGACGAACGAGGTGCCTTGTCGCTGCAAACGATCATGGTCGAACTCTACGCGAAGGGGCCGATAAGCCACGTCAGTTATACGCCGGGGCAACGCTTTGAGGAGGCGCTACCCTACTATGATGCCGCGGGATATCGGCGCGAAACACACCCCGTGTATGGCAACACCTCAATCAGGGGCGGCCCGCGGGAGCGCGTCTTTTTCCAAGAACGCCCTGATCTATCGCCGCATTTGCAGAAGACCCCGTTGATCAAATGGCATTGGCGGTATGCCTACGCGAGCTCGACCCATATCGCACTGCCGACCCGTCTCAATTCACAATCGATGCAATCCAAGATGCCCACGGGCGCGCTATTGCACGCTAAATTTCTGCCTGACGCCTTGGCAAAAACGCGCGCGGCGGCGATCCGAAAAGAGCATTTTACGAATCCTACGGATTACGACGCTTACTATGGCGCGCTCGCAAATGATCCGGACCTTTGGCACGAAGATGCTAAGACTTATGCGGGTTGGGAGGCGCTAGAATCAGAGGGCCTGATGGGTCGCGGCGATTGGCGTTGACCTGGCACCACATCATGGGTTGTTTACCCAATGGAAGAATAGCCCTAGTTATAAATAAAAAGTGCGGTGGATCATGTGCCATCGCGGACCTCGGCAGATGACGTATCTGCGTAGGTATAATGCGGGGAACGTGCGGACCATTGAATCGTTTCATTCGATATCGTCTCAGAATGCGGCGCAAGCAACGCCTTTGGCGTGCCTTTCGAAAAAGCCGCGAGTTGAGGTTTGTCCAAAACAACCTGTCGCATATCCGGCCCGATGACGTACTGCTGGTCTGCACCCTGCGAAACGAGCGCATCCGCCTGCCCTATTTCATGTCGTATTACCGCAAACTCGGCGTGTCGCATTTCCTGTTCATCGACAACGATAGCGACGATGGGTCCCGCGAATATCTGACCGGCCAACAGGATGTCACGCTCTGGCACACAACCGCGAGTTACAAGAAGGCACGTTTTGGCGTCCATTGGGTGAACTGGATTGCCCGAAAACACTGTCATGGGCATTGGACGCTGACCGTCGATCCGGACGAGTTCTTCATATTCCCGTTCTCGGACACGCGTCCGGTGAAGGCGTTGACAGATTGGCTGGATAGTTCAGGTCGACGGTCATTTCCGGCCATGTTGATTGACATGTACCCCAAGGGCCGGATCGATGCGCAGCCTTACCGCGAAGGCCAGAACCCGTTCGAGATCGCGCAGTGGTTCGACAGTGGCAACTACATGGTCAGCAAGAATGAAGACTATGGGAATCTCTGGATACAGGGCGGTCCCAGAGCGCGCGTGTTTTTCCACGAAGATCCCTACAACGCGCCGTCATTGAACAAGATCCCGCTGGTCAAATGGCACCGCTCTTATACCTACGTTCAGTCAACCCACATGCTCTTGCCGCGCGGGTTGAATGCGGTTTTTGATACCGAGGGTGGCGAGATGGCGGCGGGCGCGCTTTTGCACGCCAAGTTTCTGGATACCTTCGTGGAGAAGACGCAGGAAGAATTGCGTCGCCGCGAGCATTACGCGGGTAGCCGGGAATACCTCGCCTACAACAGCAGGCTGTCCGAGGATCCGGATCTTTGGTGCAACTGGTCTGAAAAATACATCAACTGGCGACAACTCGAGATTCTCGGCCTGATGTCCAAGGGAAACTGGGCATGAGTGTCGGCGTTGTCATGTTGGTCCACGCCGAGCTTCACCGCGCAGAACAGCTCGCGCGGCACTGGGCGGAGCAGGGCTGTCCGGTTGTGATTCATATCGACAAGAGGGTTTCGAAAGACATTTCGAGCCGGTTCATACAAAAGCTTGCCGATCTCGAGAACGTTTTGTTCTCCAAACGACATGCCTGCGAATGGGGCACGTGGTCCCTTGTAGCGGCATCGCAGGATGCATCGACCCTGATGCTCGAAAAGTTTCCCGAGGTGCAGCATGTCTACCTCGCGTCGGGGTCATGCCTTCCTCTCAGACCTGTCGGTGATTTGCAGACCTATCTTGCCGCGCGGCCCAACACGGATTTCATCGAAAGCGTAACGACGGAGGACGTGGTCTGGACAGTTGGCGGGCTCGATATCGAACGGTTTACGTTGCGCTTTCCGTTCTCGTGGAAACGTCGGCGCAGATTGTTTGATCGATATGTCGCTTTGCAACGCAGGCTCGGGTTCAAACGCCGCATTCCGGCAGGACTGGTTCCCCATATGGGATCGCAATGGTGGTGCCTGACGCGGGCGACACTCACGGCAATTCTCGAAGACCCAAACCGGCCCGTTTACGACAAATATTTCGAGCGCGTGTGGATCCCTGACGAAAGCTACTATCAGACCCTGGTTCGGCTGCATTCGAGCCAAGTCGAGAGTCGGACGTTGACGCTTTCGAAGTTTGATCATCAGGGCAAACCGCACGTTTTCTACGACGATCACTTGCAGCTTTTGCGCCGCTCGGATTGCTTTGTCGCGCGAAAGATTTGGCCCCATGCGGATCGTCTCTACGAGAGTTTTCTGGACCGCAAATCCAACCCGATGACGGGCGCCGAACCGAACCCGGGAAAAATCGACCGGATATTTGCAAAGGCGTTGGAGCGCCGCGTGATGGGGCGAGAAGGTCTCTACATGCAGAGCCGAATGCCGGGTCATGGTAAAGGCAATGGAAAAACCAGCGCAGGCTATTCGGTGTTCGAAGGTTTTGCGGACTTATACGAGGACTTCGAGCCTTGGCTGGTGCGGGTTTCGGGCGCGCGCGTCCACGGGCACCTCTACGCACCCGAGCGCGCCGAGTTTGCAGGCGGGCAGACGGCCTATTCTGGCGCCCTTACCGACCACGCGAAGTTGCGCGACTATAACCCCTGTGGATTTCTAACGTCGCTGATCTGGAACACACGCGGTGAACGGCAATGTTTTATGTTCGGGCCGCGCGACAACCAGGAAATCAACTGGATGATCGCGACGGATCCCAATGCGCAGATTTCCGTCATTGCGGGAGCTTGGGCTGTGTCCCTTTTTCGTGCGAACAAGCCGTTTGATGAAATTCGTCGCACGGCAGCGCGTTTGCAGAAGATTGAGGCCGAACACCTTAGCATTCTGCGCACGCAACACGTTAAGGCGCGCGTGCGGATATGGACCATGGCCGACTTTGTTGAGTCGCAATTGGAGCCATTACAAGCGATCATCGACGAGATCGGGCCACGTGACCATCGCCGCCTTACGGACCTACCGAAGCTTCGTGACCTCACAGGGTTTGGACAGTTCCTGCAAAATCTCAAAAATCAGGGTATGAATCCGCATCTGATGGGCGATTTTCCTGTTAATGGTCCCGTCGACGCGCCCGCGGATCGTCCGAAACGTCCTTACCTGGTGAAATAGCGCATGTCCGAGACCTTTGATTACTTCGTGATTTTCGCCGAGATGCGGACAGGGTCCAATTTTCTGGAAGAGAATATCAACGCGTATTTCGGCCTGAAATGTTGGGGCGAAGTCTTCAATCCGCATTTTATCGGAAAGGCTAAAAAGGAAGAGCTTTTAGGGGTTAGCCTGCCTCAGCGGGAGGCAGATCCATTGGTTCTCCTCAACCGGCTGCGGGAAAAAACCGATGGCTTGGCGGGGTTTCGTTTCTTTCACAACCATGACCCGCGCGTGTTGCAGCACATCATTGATGATCCCCGATGTGCGAAGGTGATTTTGACCCGAAACCCGCTCGAAAGCTATGTGTCGCGGAAAATTGCAACTGAAACCGGTCAGTGGCGGTTGGGCGACTTGAAGGACGCGAAGACCGCGCAGATCACCTTTGAGCGGGATGAATTCGAGCGGACTCTAGACGAGGTGAAGCGGTTTCAACTCTTCCTGCAGCGCGCTCTGCAGACCCGGGGTCAGACCGGATTTTATCTGAACTACGAAGACATTCAGGACATAGACGTCATCAACGGCATGGCGCGGTATCTCGGTGTTGATGAGGTTCGTGGCCGTACAGTGCAAAAGACCAAGGTGCAAAACCCCGCGAGCCTCGAAGACAAGGTGCGAAACTATGACGAGATGGTCGCAGCCTTGGGGTCGATTGATCACTTCAACCTTGGGAACACCCCGAACTTCGAACCTGCCCGTGGACCTGCAGTTCCGACGTTTGTTGCGGCGGCGGAAAGTCCGATTCTCTACATGCCCATGCGTGGCGGGCCGGATCAGGCCGTTACAGCCTGGCTTGCTGCACTCGATGAGGTGCACAAAGAGCAATTGAAGGCCGGGTTCACTCAAAAGTCGCTGCGCCAATGGAAACGCAAGAATAAGGGCCACCGGAGTTTTGTGGTGCTGCCCCATCCAGTTGAACGACTCCACCGCGTTTTCTGCCGGCACTTCGCGTCGTTTTCTGCCGACACTTTTTCCGAGATCAGGAATGTGTTGCGAGCGACCTATAAGCTACCTCTGAGCGAAGGTGCGCCTGACGCGGATTACACATTGGAACGTCACCGTGAGGCGTTTCTGAAATTCGCCGACTTTGTGCGCGGGAACTTGGGGGGGCAGACATCGGTGCGCGTTGATGGCGGGTGGGCAACCCAGTCCGAGGTTATCAAGGGGTTCGGCGAATTCGGATTTCCCGATCACCTAATCCGTGAGGACGAAATGGGGCAGCTATTGCCATCGCTCGCAGCAAGCGTTGGTTGTAACGCGATTGACGTGCCGCAACCCGATGACGACGGCGTTTACGCCCTCGCGGATTTCTACGATGCGCAAATCGAAGAGGCGGTCAAAGCCGCCTATCAACGAGATTACATGATGTTCGGGTTCGGCCCTTGGCGATAAGCAGGTGTGCTTAGGCGGCTTTCACCGCCGGACCTGCGGCAAGGATCGCGTGAAGCGTTGCTGCGTCGGCATTTGCACGAAGCTTTGCACAAATGTCGGGGTCACGCATGGTGCGCGAGACGAGCGCCAGTGCTTTTAGGTGGTCAACGCCCGACTCTGCAGGCGCAAAGAGAGCAAAGACCAGATCAACCGGCTGCCGGTCTACGGCGTCGAAATCCATCGCTTTCTCGAGGCGGACGAAGGCCCCGACAATACGGTCGAGACCTTCTAGGCGTGCATGGGGGAGCGCGACCCCGTGCCCCACACCGGTGGGGCCGAGGCTCTCGCGCTCCTGCAAGGCGTCAACGGTATCATTCGCCGACAGACCATAGGCTGCCGCCGCAATGTCACCCAGATCCTGAAACAGGCGTTTTTTACTGGTCATCTTGCCGACGACCTTAACGGCCTGCGGTTCGAGTAATTTCGTTATGTCCATTCAGGTACTGGTCCCGTTCCGTCTATATGCGGCGGCAAACGGGCCTTTCTAACTTGCGTTATTCGGGTCAATCCAACCGATGTTCCCGTCCGGGCGTCGGTAGACGACATTAACTTCTGTCTTTCCTTCGTTCCTGAACACGAGAACCGGTGCGCCGGCGAGTTCCATCTGCATCACCGCTTCACCAACGGAGAGTGTAGGAACACGCGTTTGCATCTCCGCGATGATCATTGGCTGCAGTGTATCGGGCTCTTGATCGTCTTCGTGTTCGGACGCGGCGAGGATATACTGTGAAGCTCCGAAGATTTCAACAGGCTCCGTACGGTCCTTATGGTGGTCTTTCAGGCGGCGTTTGTACCGTCTAAGTTGTTTCTCCATTTTCTCCGCACATGCTTCGAACGCAGCATAGATTTCATGGGCGTGGGCGCTGGCTTGCGCCGTTAGACCGGTGGAGAGGTGGACGACCGCCTCGCAATTGAACTCTGCGCCGTTTTTCGAGAAGACGACGTGCGCGTCGGTGGGGCGCTCGGCGTATTTCTTGATCACTTCGGAGAGTTCGTTTTGAACGTGTGTCTGAAGCGCTTCGCCAATGTCGATTTGCTTACCACTGATCTGATACCGCATGAGATACCTCCTTCTTTGTGTCAGGCTTCATCCACGGAACGAGGGTGTTCCGTTGAGGCCAAAGGTTTTCCGTCGGTACGGGATGTGATGCCCATGTCCAGCTTCGCCGCCGCGTCTTTTGGGGACCGGTGCAAAAGCGCCTTGGTCGGAAGGATCAATGTGGCGCGTGCCTTGGGACGATGGTTATGCATCACCTGTATTTGGCGGCAATTAGGGGGGTAGAGTCAATAGAAACCGGTGGGTCAGATACGGAAATTGTCACCTAGGTAAACCCGTCTGACCGTTTCATCGGCCACGATTTCATCGCGTGTGCCGGACATAAGAACCTGCCCATCATGCAGGATGTATGCACGGTCGATAATTCCCAATGTTTCCTGAACGTTATGGTCTGTGATCAGAACGCCGATCTGGCGGTTTTTGAGATCGGAAACGAGCCCACGGATTTCCGCGACGGCGATCGGGTCCACGCCTGCGAAAGGTTCGTCGAGCAGCACGTAGGAAGGGTTCGCGGCAAGGCATCTTGCGATCTCAACGCGCCGCCGTTCCCCACCCGAAAGGGCCAATGCAGGCGCACGTCGCAAATGGGCGATTGAGAACTCGGACAACAGATCCTCTAACCGCTCGCGGCGCACCAGCGGGTCTTTTTCCGCGACTTCCAGAATTGCGAGAATGTTGTCTTCGACACAGAGCCCGCGGAAAATCGACGCTTCCTGAGGGAGATAGCCGATTCCAAGCTTTGCGCGGCGATACATAGGTAGCAGCGTAATGTCGCGGCCATCGACAATGACCTGACCGGCTTCGGGCATTACCAAGCCGGCAATTGAGTAAAAGCAGGTTGTCTTGCCCGATCCGTTCGGTCCGAGCAGGGCGACAACCTCGCCTCGATCGAGATCGAGCGTGACATCGCGAATAACCGTGCGACGCTTGTAGCCCTTTCGCAGATTTCGGACCCTGAGCCCGCGTTCCGGTTCCACTACTTTGATCCGGGCTGAAGAATTGTGCGGACACGTCCGTCGATCTGGCCGTTTCCGGTTTCCAGATCAATCACGAGTCGTTCACCGGAAATCGCATTCGGGCCCTGTGTGAGAATCACATCACCGGTAAGGGTAACTGTTGCGGATTTGAGGTCGTAGTCTGCGGACTGCGCCTCCACAGCCTCGTTTCCGTTCGTCATGGTCACGCCGCCGGACGCCATCAGGCGCGCGATTTCTTCGGTGTCTTCGGCATAGATAACTTCGACCGTGCCAGCCGAGAGCTTCAATTCACCCTGTCCAACAAGAACATTGCCGGAAAAAATTGCCTTACCCGTTTCCTGCGCCACGGAAAGCTGGTCGGAAGTGACCTCTATTGGAAGCGTGCTATCATGCTGGAAACTGCCAAATGCAACGGACGTGCCCTGTGCAATTGCGCCTGACGCGAGGGGCAATAGGCCGGCAAGGGCCAGAGCAAATGCCAATTTTCGAAACTCGGACACGTAAACCCCCAGAATGTTCAAGGCTGATATATCAGCCTAACCCCGTTCTTGAAAACCAGTTGGTACTGCTTGTCGACCCCGACCTCCGAGATTTCCATGCTGCCCGCGTGAATTGTTCCTGCGGGCCCCTCTGCATCGACGGCTCCGGGGCTTTCTATTTTCGAGGCATCCAGGAGGGCGGCGATCCTGTCGGTTTTGATCGAATAGGCGCTGGAGGTGCGTACAACAACGCTACCGGAAAGCTCTGCGACCCGCCCTGGTCCGTCAATGACGCCATCGTTTGCCGTGAGGGTGACAGTCGTTCCATCCGGAAGGGCAAGTTCACCCGAGATCGTGCTGCCATTTATCACGTCGTTATTCGACAAATCGGGACGCACACGGTCCGCGTTCAGGGACAATTCTCCCCCATCGGTGAGAACGGTTGCAAAGGACGCGCCATCGAGTCGCTGCTCACGTGCAAGCGTTTCGATGTCGACCCGCGCATAGGGAATCGTGCTTGTCGTGTCGGGGCGGCGCGAGAACAGGAATAGGGTCGCCAGAATCGCAAGGCTTGCGAGTGGAAGGATGACCTTTGCGTAGGCCACAAAGCGGGAATGGGAGTTGTCGTAGCGCGCCATGGCCACGTTCTACACGACACCCGCGCGCAAGCAGTCCTGAATCTTCAAAATTCCGCACGGGCGACCGTCATCGGCAGGATCCCGCACAAACAGGCAGGTGATCGAGCGTTCATCCATCCGCGCCACTGCCTTTTCCGCAACGGCGTCTGCAGCGATCGTGAGCGGGTTGGCGGTCATGATGTCACCGGCCGTTTTGTCCAGTAGGCCGTCAATGTGGCGACGCAGGTCACCATCGGTGATGATCCCTGCGAGGCCGCCCTGATCGTCGAGAACGCCGACGACACCGAATCCCTTGGCCGAAATTTCGTCGAGCGCCGCACGCATCGAAGTGGCCGCTTTGACCAATGGCATGTCTGTGTGCATCAGGTCGCGAACCTTGGTCAGGCGTGCACCAAGCTTTCCGCCCGGATGCAGCAGGCGGAAATTATCCGCGGTGAAGGAGCGTGTTTCCATCAGGGCAATAGCGATGGCATCGCCAAGCGCCAGCGTCATGGTGGTCGATGTGGTTGGCACGATCCCCTGATCGCAGGCTTCTTCCACTTTGGGCAGGATTAGACCCACATCACAGGCTCTGATCAGCGCGCTATCAGGCTTGGATGCGATACCGATCATAGTGATCCCGAAGCGACGCGTGTAGGCGATGAGGTCTGCAAGTTCGGGCGTTTCCCCCGAGTTCGACAACACCAGAACCACATCATCGGGCCCGATCATTCCGAGATCGCCGTGGCTGGCTTCGGCGGGGTGAACGAAATGGGCAGGCGTCCCAGTAGATGCGAGGGTCGCGGCAATTTTGCGTCCCACGTGGCCGGATTTACCCATTCCCGTGACGATTACGCGGCCTTTGGAAGCGAGAATGGCCTGCGTGGCCGTCGTGAAGTCCGTGCCCAGTGATTCCGCCAGTAAGGCGAGCGCTTCGGCTTCACGGCGGATGACGCGTTGTCCGGTTTTGATAAATGCGGAAGTGTCGGTCATGCCAGCCTCAGTGCGAGAAAATGTCGATTTCGGGCCAGCCTTCGAGGTCCAGCCTTGCTCGGGTCGGCAAGAAATCAAAACAGGATTGCGCGAGGTCATCGCGACCTTCACGCACCAGCATCTCGTCGAGCTTTTCTTTGAGCTGGTGGAGGTAGAGAACATCGGAGGCAGCATAGTCGAGTTGCGCTTCGGTAAGAGTCTTTGCACCCCAGTCGCTCATCTGCTGGTACTTCGAAATGTCGGTTTTCAGCAATTGATCGAGCAGATTCTTCAGCCCATGACGATCCGTATAGGTGCGCACGAGTTTCGACGCGATCTTGGTGCAATAGACCGGCTGAGCCAGCGCGCCAAAGGCATGATACATCGCCGCGATGTCGAAACGTCCGAAATGGAAGAGTTTGAGCACATTCTGATCTTCGAGCATCCGGCAGAGATTCGGTGCATCGGACTGACCCTTTTCGATCTGGACGAGATGCGCATTTCCGTCACCGCCGGACATTTGCACAAGGCAGAGACGGTCGCGGTGCGGATTTAGTCCCATCGTTTCGCAATCGATAGCGACCACGGGGCCCAGATCAAGGCCGTCGGGCAGATCGTTGTGATAGTGAAAATTCGCCATAATCTGCCTCGTCATTGGGGTTTGCGACCCGTGCATATGACGAACGCGGCACTTGGGCAAGCGCCGCGCGAGCGGTAAATATTTGGGGAAATGGTGCCCAGGAGAGGACTCGAACCTCCACATCGTTGCCAATACTAGCACCTGAAGCTAGCGCGTCTACCAATTCCGCCACCTGGGCAGGTGTCGTGAAGCCGCGATTTATAGAGGCGGGGGGGCACTGTCAACGTCGATTTGGATGGTTTACGACGGATGCGTTATCGACTTGTCCGGCGAGACGCGAAAAGCTAAACCAAAAGCGGCTTTTGATAGGGGAGACGCAGATGTCGAAACTGGTCACCATCTACGGCGGCAGCGGCTTTGTCGGACGTTATATTGCACGGCGCATGGCGAAGGCCGGTTGGCGCGTTCGCGTGGCAGTTCGCCATCCCAATGAGGCGCTCCACGTAAAACCATATGGCGCGGTCGGGCAGGTTGTGCCGGTGTTTTGCAACATCCGCGACGATGCATCTGTCCAAGAGGTGATGATCGGCGCCGACGCCGTCATTAACTGTGTTGGCGTTCTGACGGAAAAGGGCAGAAACTCGTTTGAGGCTGTTCAGGCGGAAGGCGCTGCGCGGATTGCGCGGATCGCGACCGCCCAAGGCGTTTCGCGGATGGTGCATATCTCTGCGATTGGTGCCGATGCCGAGGCGGAGTCAGAATACGCCCGGTCCAAGGCCGAAGGCGAAGCCGGCGTTCTCGCGGCTTTCCCGAGGGCGACGATCCTGCGTCCGTCGGTGATTTTCGGAACCGAGGATGAATTCTTCAACCGTTTTGCAAAGATGGCGCTTTGGGGTCCGGTCCTGCCTATCGTTGGCGGCGACACGAAATTCCAACCCGTTTATGTCGATGACGTTGCCCGCGCCGCAGTTGCGGCGATTGAGGCCGATGATGCGAGCGGCGTCTATGAATTGGGTGGGCCCGACGTCGATACATTGTCCGGCCTGATGGGCGATATGTTGGGTCAGATCCATCGCAAGCGTCTCGTGCTAAATCTGCCCTTCTGGGTAGGTAACATCATGGCTTCGGTGTTTTCGGTCCTGCAGTTCATCACATTGGGTTTGTTTCACAACAAAATCCTGACGCGCGATCAGGTGAAAAACCTCCGCTTGGACAACGTCGTGTCCAGTGACGCGAAAGGTTTCTCCGACCTTGGGATCGCGCCAACGGCGATGGAGGCCGTTTTGCAGGAATACCTTTGGGTGTATCGCCCATCGGGTCAGTTCGATGCGATCCGCGACAGTGCGAAGAATCTTCGCGACATCTGATGGGTGATCAGAATTTGGAAAGGCGCGCTCTTAGGCGCGCCTTTTTTATGCCGTGTAGGCGATGATGAGCAAAATGGTCCCGAGCGCGACACGGTAAATTACATAGGGCGTGAAGCTAACCGAGCGAAGCAGTCTCATCATCAAAATCAACGCGAATAGAGCCGCGCCAAAGGCGAAGGCCGCGCCGATTGCCGCGTCACGCAGGAGTTGCCAGTTAGCGTCACCGACGACTTCCGCACCCAACAAGGCGCCCGACGCGATAATGGTCGGAATGGACATCAACATCGACAGGCGCGCTGCGTCTTCGCGCGCATAGCCCAGTGCGCGTGCGCCGGTAATCGTGATTCCCGAGCGCGAAGTGCCGGGAATGAGAGCGACGGCTTGCCACAGCCCAAGGATGATGGCGTCGCGGAGCGTCCACTCTTCCTGCCCCTTGGTTGCGGCCCCTTTCTGGTCGAACCAGTAAAGCACGATTCCGAAAATCAGCATCGCCCAACCGATGACCGCAATTGATCGCATCATGTCCGAAAGTCCGGTGATCTTGAGCAGCAATCCGACTACGATCACGGGGATAGTTGCGATGAGCAATAGAAAGGCGAGGCGCGAACCCGCGGTATCAATCCGTCCGGTCAGGAGGCGCGGAACGCCAAAGAGCGCCATTTTCACGTCCCGCCAAAAATAGGAAACCACCGCGCCGAGGGTGCCCACATGGACCGCAACGTCGATCGCTTGGCCCTGATCCTGAACGCCCATGAATATCGGCAAAAGAATCAGGTGTCCGGACGAGGAAACCGGCAGGAATTCTGTGAGGCCCTGAATGATTGCGACGATCAGGAGATACGCGAGGCTCATGGAAGAATTCCAATTCAGGAGCTGGGTTCAATTTCGCGCCAAGTTAGAATCATTGATTCTAAAGGAGAAGAGGCAAGTTAGGTAAGTATGAGTGACCTAAAAATCGGCAAACGCGGCGTGCGGATAGGGCGTCGGGAGCAAAAAGTCGAAAAATAGGGAAGTGTTTATGACTTTTATTTCGTTTTGACTGCGTGTAGAACACGCGAAATTGCGACCAGCTTGGAGAATTGCGACATGGCGAAGGAGCCTATGCTGAAGTTTGTAACTGTGGATCGGGATATGCCGATCAAGCGGGACGCAGACGACAGGAAATCGGATTTCCACGAGATCTACGCGGAATACGCCGATACCAAAGCGAAAGAGCAGGCCGCGCGTTGTTCGCAGTGTGGTGTGCCCTATTGTCAGACGCATTGTCCGCTGCACAACAACATCCCCGACTGGCTGCGCCTCACGGCGACCGGCCGGTTGCAGGAAGCATATGAGCTTTCGCAGGCGACAAACACCTTTCCAGAGATTTGCGGCCGCATTTGCCCGCAGGACCGTTTGTGTGAAGGTAACTGTGTGATTGAACAGTCCGGTCATGGCACCGTGACTATCGGGTCGGTCGAAAAATACATCACCGACACAGCGTGGGAAGAGGGCTGGGTGCAGGCGATTTCGCCCGCTGTTGAGCGCGAGGAAAGTGTCGGGATCATCGGCTCCGGACCCGGTGGTTTGGCCGCCGCTGATCGCCTGCGACGTGCGGGTTTGAAGGTCACTGTCTATGAGCGCTCCGATCGCGCGGGCGGTTTGATGACCTATGGCATTCCGGGCTTTAAACTCGAAAAAGAAATCGTCATGCGGCGCGTTAAGCAGTTGGAGGATGGCGGCGTTGAATTCATTCTCAACTGTGAAGTCGGCGAAGACATTTCCTTTGATGCTATTCGCGGCAAACACGATGCTGTCCTGATCGCGACGGGCGTTTACAAGTCCCGCGATCTCGCTGGTCCGGGATCCGGAGCAGAAGGCATCGTTCGTGCGATTGATTACCTCACTGCGTCGAACAAAGTTTCCTTTGGCGATACGGTCGAAGAGTATGAAAGTGGCGAGCTGAACGCGGCCGGTAAGAATGTCGTCGTGATCGGCGGTGGTGACACGGCCATGGATTGTGTGCGCACAGCTGTTCGCCAGGGCGCGACCTCGGTCAAATGTCTCTACCGTCGTGACCGCGCCAACATGCCGGGATCGCAGCGGGAAACGCAGAACGCCGAAGAAGAAGGCGTGGAATTCGTCTGGCTCGCTGCGCCCAAGGGGTTCGCGGGCGATCCGGTTTCGGGCGTGATGGTTCAGAAAATGCGCCTCGGCGCGCCGGATGCCTCGGGACGTCAAAGCCCCGAAGTGATCGAAGGCGCGGACTACGTCGAAGAGGCGGATTTGGTCATCAAAGCACTCGGGTTCTCGCCCGAAGACCTGCCACAGCTTTGGGGAACAGAGGGCCTCGAAGTGACTCGTTGGGGCACGGTTATGGCTGATTTCACCACGCATGCGACGTCTCTCGATGGGGTCTATGCCTGCGGTGACATCCAGCGCGGCGCAAGTCTGGTCGTTTGGGCAATCCGCGATGGACGCGAAGCCGCGGATGCGATGCTCGAGTATATCGACCAGTCAACGGCGATCGCGGCTCAGTAGGTAAAATGGCGCATCGGGTGCGTGTCGGACGATCACAGTCGACCACCGGTGAATGAATTTTCAATAAAGGGCAACTCGCCCTGACCCACCAAAGAGGAAGGGTTAAAACATGGCAAAATACGACGAAAACTGGGCCGCCCGCGAAGAAGCGAAGCGCAAGTGGATGACCGAGAATGCGCTGTTTCGCGAAGAGGATGAACACTCTTCCTGCGGCGTGGGTCTTGTGGTGTCTGTCGACGGATCGAAGTCGCGTAAGGTTGTCGAGAACGGCATCACGGCGCTGAAGGCAATTTGGCACCGCGGTGCGGTCGACGCCGACGGGAAAACCGGTGACGGCGCAGGTATCCACGTCCAGATCCCTGTCCCCTTTTTCTACGACCAAGTTACGCGCACCGGCCATAAACCACGCGAAAATGAACTGCTGGCCGTGGGTCAGGTGTTCTTGCCGCGCACTGATTTTGGCGCACAGGAAACCTGCCGGACCATCGTGGAGAGCGAAGTGCTCCGCATGGGGTACTACATCTATGGTTGGCGCCACGTGCCGGTGAAAACCGATTGCCTGGGCGAAAAAGCCAATTCTACCCGTCCGGAGATCGAACAGATCCTGATTTCCAACTCCAAGGGCGTGGACGAGGAAACATTCGAGCGTGAGTTGTACGTCATTCGCCGCCGGATCGAAAAAGCCGCCGCCGCCGCCGGTGTGCAGTCGCTCTATATCTGTAGCTTATCGTGCCGCTCGATCATCTACAAAGGCATGATGTTGGCCGAACAGGTTGCCGAGTTCTATCCTGACCTGCTCGACGATCGGTTCGAGAGCGCCTTTGCAATCTATCACCAGCGTTATTCGACCAACACTTTCCCGCAGTGGTGGTTGGCCCAACCGTTCCGGATGCTCGCGCATAACGGCGAGATCAACACGATCAAGGGCAACCTGAACTGGATGAAGAGCCACGAAATCCGCATGGCCTCGTCTACCTTTGGCGAGATGGCGGAGGATATCAAACCGATCTGCCCGCAGGGGTCGTCGGATTCCGCAGCACTTGATGCGGTGTTTGAGGTTCTGGTGCGCGCGGGTCGTTCCGCGCCTATGGCCAAGACGATGCTGGTGCCCGAATCCTGGTCAAAAACGGCCGAGGAACTGCCCCAGTCATGGCGTGACATGTATTCCTATGTGAACTCCGTGATGGAGCCATGGGACGGACCTGCCGCGCTCGCCATGACCGATGGTCGCTGGGTTTGTGCGGGGCTTGACCGGAATGGTTTGCGCCCGATGCGCTATGTCGTCACCGGTGACGGATTGGTTATTGCCGGTTCTGAGGTTGGCATGGTGCCCACAGATGAATCGACCGTTGTGGAAAAAGGTGCACTCGGACCTGGTCAGATGCTCGCCATCGATATGGCCGAGGGCAAACTCTACCACGACGTGCAGATCAAGAACCGCCTAGCAGAGGCCCAGCCGTTTGGTGAGTGGGTCGGCAAGATCAACGATCTCGAAGACGAGCTGAGCGGCATCGCCGAAACGGCTCTCTTTACCGGTGCCGAACTGAAAAAACGTCAGATCGCGGCCGGTTACACAATTGAAGAGCTCGAACAGGTGCTGGCCCCGATGGCCGAGGATGGCAAAGAGGCGCTGGCGTCTATGGGCGACGACACGCCATCGGCGGTTCTGTCGACCAAGTATCGCCCGTTGTCGCATTTCTTCCGGCAGAACTTTTCGCAGGTGACAAACCCGCCGATCGACAGTTTGCGCGAATTCCGCGTGATGAGCCTCAAGACGCGGTTCGGTAACCTCAAGAACGTGTTGGACGAGGATTCGAGCCAGACCGAGATTCTCGTGCTCGAAAGCCCGTTCGTGGGCAACGCACAGTTCGACGCGCTCAAGACCCATTTCAACGCGCCCATGAAAGAGATCGATTGTACCTTTGCGGTGAATGCGGGTCCCGAAGCATTGCGCAAGGGCCTCGACCGTGTCCGTGCGGAGGCCGAAGAGGCCGTGCGTTCCGGCGGCGGGCACATTGTCCTCACCGACCAGCATCAAGGGCCGGATCGCGTCGCTATGCCGATGATCTTGGCGACCTCTGCGGTACATTCGTGGCTGACGCGCAAAGGGTTGCGGACATTCTGTTCGATCGGAGTGCGCTCGGCCGAATGTATCGATCCGCACTACTTTGCTGTGCTGATTGGCTGTGGCGCGACGATTGTGAACGCCTATCTGGCAGAAGACAGTCTGGCCGACCGTATCGAGCGTGGGCTTTTGGATATGTCGCTCACCGATGCGGTCGCAAAGTATCGCGATGCTGTGGATCAGGGTCTGTTGAAGATCATGGCGAAGATGGGGATTTCGGTGATTTCCTCCTATCGCGGCGGCATGAACTTTGAGGCGGTCGGTCTGTCGCGTGCAATGGTCGCGGAGTTCCTGCCCGGCATGCACAGCCGCATTTCCGGCATCGGTGTCGGCGGTATCCAGAAGAAAATGGAAGGCGTGCACAAACAGGGCTGGCTCGGGGGCAATACACTGCCGATCGGCGGATTTTACAAAGCGCGCAAGACGGGTGAAACCCATGCTTGGGAAGCTACGTCGATGCACATGCTGCAATCGGCCTGTGACCGTGCGTCATATGAGATGTGGAAACAGTATTCGGCCAAGATGCGGTCGAACCCGCCAATCCACCTGCGCGATCTATTGGATTTTAAAGCCATCGGAAAGCCTGTGCCAATCGAAGAGGTCGAGTCGATTACCTCGATTCGCAAACGTTTCGTGACGCCAGGCATGTCGCTGGGCGCATTGTCCCCTGAGGCGCACCGCACCTTGTCGATTGCGATGAACCGGATCGGCGCAAAGTCGGATTCCGGTGAAGGCGGCGAGAGCCCGGATGATTTCACACCGGAACCCAATGGCGACAACGCATCCGCAAAGATCAAACAGGTCGCATCGGGACGTTTCGGCGTCACAGCGGAGTATCTGATCCACTGCGAAGAGTTGGAGATCAAAGTCGCGCAGGGTGCCAAGCCCGGTGAAGGTGGTCAGCTTCCTGGTATGAAGGTCACGGACCTGATCGCAAAGTTGCGGCATTCGACGAAGGGCGTGACGCTCATTTCGCCGCCGCCACACCACGACATCTACTCGATCGAAGACCTCGCGCAGCTGATCTACGATCTCAAACAGATCAACCCGCGCTGTAAAGTGACGGTGAAACTTGTTGCGTCCTCCGGTGTCGGCACGATTGCGGCCGGTGTGGCAAAGGCGAAGGCGGATATCATCCTGATTTCGGGTCACAACGGTGGCACAGGCGCGTCTCCGGCGACGTCGATCAAGTTCGCCGGTTTGCCGTGGGAAATGGGTCTGACCGAGGCGCATCAGGTTCTCGCGATGAACAACCTGCGTGAACGCGTAACTCTGCGCACCGACGGTGGTCTGCGCACGGGTCGTGACATTGTCATGGCCGCGATGATGGGTGCCGAGGAATACGGGATCGGCACTGCTGCGCTCATCGCGATGGGCTGTATCATGGTGCGTCAGTGCCAGTCGAACACATGTCCTGTTGGTGTGTGCACGCAGGATGATCGCCTGCGCGAAAAGTTCACCGGTAATGCCGATAAGGTCGTGAACCTCATCACCTTCTACGCTCAAGAAGTGCGCGAAGTGCTGGCCGAACTTGGAGCCCGCAGCCTCGACGAGGTCATCGGACGTGCGGATCTGCTAACGCAGGTGTCGCGTGGCTCTGCGCATCTCGACGATCTCGACCTCAACCCGCTTCTCATCACGGTAGATGGGGCGGACAAGATCGTCTACGACCGCTCCAAGCCGCGCAACGCGGTGCCCGATACGCTCGACGCACAAATCGTGTCGGACGCGGCGCGCTTTCTCAACGACGGCGAAAAAATGCAGCTTTCCTACGCGGTGCAAAACACTTTGCGCACCATCGGGACGCGAACTTCGAGCCACATCGTGTCGAAATTCGGGATGCGCAATAACCTGCAGCACGACCATCTCACCGTGAAACTCACAGGTTCGGCGGGTCAATCGCTCGGTGCCTTCGCCGCACCGGGACTTAAGATTGAAGTGTCGGGCGATGCCAATGACTATGTCGGCAAGGGCCTGTCAGGTGGGATTGTTGTCGTTCGCCCGCCCATGCATTCACCTCTGGTGGCGGCACGCAACACGATCATCGGGAACACTGTTCTCTACGGTGCGACGGATGGCTATCTCTTCGCTGCCGGTCGTGCAGGCGAACGGTTCGCGGTGCGTAACTCCGGCGCCAAAGCCGTGATCGAAGGCTGCGGCTCCAACGGGTGCGAATACATGACCGGCGGTGTTGCGGTTATCCTTGGATCCATTGGCGCGAACTTTGGTGCAGGGATGACTGGCGGAATGGCCTATCTGTACGATCCCGAAGGCACGGTGCTCGATCTGATGAACATGGAAACGCTGGTGACTTGCCCGGTGACCGTGGATCATTGGGAAACCCAATTGCGTGACCTTATCGAACGCCATGTGGCTGAAACCAACTCACGCCGCGGACGCGATATCTTGTCTGATTGGGAATCGGAAATTGGCAATTTCGTCCAGATTTGCCCGAAAGAGATGTTGGTACATCTGCCTGTGCCACTCTCGATCGAAAAAGGCGCTATTCCCGCAGAATAGGGTCGAAATAAGCTGTGTCGAAAAGCCCCCCTTTGCGGGGGCTTTTTGCATCGATGGGCTGGGCTCTTGACCTTTGGGGCGGGTCAGTGACACTTCACGTATATGGCGCGTAAAACCAGAACCAAGGCGAAATCCAAACCGCAGAACCGGCTCGCGCAGGGCATTCGACGCGTCCGCCGAACGGTCTTGCGCGGACTTTTGGGAATTGCTGTGCTGGGCATGGTTTGGGTGATTGCGTATAGCTTTCTACCTGTGCCGACGACGCCTTACATGATTGCCGAAAGTCGGCGTGAAGGCGGCGTCGATTATCAATGGATCTCTGTAGACGAAGTTGCGCCGGTGATGCTGCGCGCGGTTGTGGCGGCGGAGGACGCGAATTTTTGCCAACATTGGGGGTTCGACCTCGATGCGATCCGGTCGGTTATCGAAGCCGGCGGCGAACGCGGCGCGTCGACAATTACTCAGCAAGTGGCGAAAAATGCCTTTCTTTGGCATGGACGGAGTTGGCCGCGAAAAGCGTTAGAGGCTTTGCTGACACCGGCTGTCGAGGCCGTATGGACAAAGAGGCGCATTCTTGAAGTTTACTTGAACATCGCGGAATTTGATCGCGGTGTATTTGGCGTCGAGGCAGCATCACGCCACTATTTCGGGGTCGGACCCGAGGCGCTCAGCGCGACGCAGGCCGGTCGTTTGGCCGCTGTCCTGCCCGCGCCAAAGGACCGCAATGCTGCAAAAGCGGGTGCCTTCGTTCAGCGGCGAAGCGCGCAAATCGTAGATGGCGCGGCGACAATTGCGCGGGACGGTCGTGCGTCCTGTTTCGAGGATTGAAACCGCGCGGCTTTCGCGGCAAGTAGGTGAAAACAGGTGAGATGATGATCAGATTGTTCCATGTACCTTTGTCGCCCTTCTGTCGGAAGGTGCGGTTGTGTCTTGCCGAAAAAAAGCTCGAAGTTGAGCTAGTGGAAGAGCGGTATTGGGAAAAGGATGCAGATTTTCTGCGCCGCAACCCCGCCGGAAAAGTGCCGGTTCTGCGGATTGACGACATGATTCTCACCGAGAGTTCAGCAATCTGCGAGTACCTTGAAGAAATTCATCCAACTCCGTCGTTGATGCCGCGCGATCCACAGGAACGGTTCGAAGTTCGCCGTCTGGTGTCGTGGTTTGACGACAAATTCCATGATGAAGTGACCTCGAACCTGCTTTACGAGCGGGTGAACCGGAAAATTCAAAAGGCCGGGTATCCGGATTCGGGCAACGTCAAAGCCGGCGCGAAAGCGATCAAGTATCACCTTGATTACATGGCGTGGCTTCTGGATCGTCGTCGGTGGTTGGCGGGGAATGAAATGACGTTGGCCGACTTTGCGGCCGCGGCCCATTTGTCATCGCTCGACTATATTTCCGATGTCGATTGGAACCGCCAGCCGGGGGTGAAGGATTGGTACGCAAAGATCAAATCGCGTCCTGCGTTCCGGTCGCTCCTAGCCGATCAGGTCGCTGGATTTCCACCGCCCGCGCATTATGCGGACCTCGATTTTTAAACAGATCGGGCCGCTGACGCCGACCGGTTCCGGATATGGGGTTGGTCAGAAAAGGGGGCCTTTTTGGCCGGATTAGACAAAGAATCCATTCGTCAGCGCGCCTTGGAAGAAGGGTTTTCCAAGGTTGGCTTTGCACGGCCCGACATGCCGGATGCGCGGGCCCGACTGGATGCCTTTGTCGACGCAGGATACCATGGACAGATGGGATGGATGGCCGAGCGAATGGCTTGGCGCGGCGATCCAACTGCGCTTTGGCCGCAGGCGCGCACGGTGATCATGCTGGCCGAGGTCTATACGCCCGAACACGATCCGATGGAATTTCTGGAGCGACCCGAAACAGGTGCGATCTCTGTCTACGCGCAGGGGCGCGACTATCATGACGTGGTCAAAAAACGGCTCAAACGGCTGGGCCGCTGGCTCATTGAGGCGGCGGGTGCGGACACGGAGATCAAGGTTTTCGTCGATACCGCGCCAGTGATGGAAAAACCTTTGGCGGCGAAGGCGGGACTTGGCTGGCAGGGCAAACACACCAACCTTCTGGGCCGTGATCTGGGGAACTGGTTCTTCCTCGGTTCGATTTTCACAACGCTCGAAATCGACCCTGATCCGGCGGAAATCGAACATTGTGGGTCCTGTCGTGCCTGTCTGGATGTGTGCCCAACGGATGCGTTTCCGGCGCCATTCAAGCTCGACGCACGCCGGTGCATTTCCTACCTCACGATCGAACATCACGGGCCGATCGACGAAGACTTACGCGCCAAAATGGGCAACCGCATCTATGGCTGCGACGACTGTTTGGCGGCGTGTCCTTGGAACAAGTTTGCGGTTAAAGCGAGCGAGGCAAAATATGCCGCCCGCGACGACTTGATAGCACCGCCGCTTTCGGAATTGGCCGCGCTTGATGACGTGGGTTTTCGGGCGCGGTTTTCCGGATCACCGATCAAACGGATCGGAAGGGACCGCTTTGTGCGAAACGTGCTCTACGCCATCGGCAATTCGGCGCAGCCCGAATTGTTGCCATCTGCGCAGGCACTGGTGGATGATCCCGATACCACTGTAGCCGATGCGGCGCGGTGGGCGGCGGTGCGATTGCGTGCTGCGGAGGAAAGCTAGCGGGGAGACGACCAATGGTGATGCGGGGTATTGCGCTCAAACTGGCGTCCATCACTGTCTTCGTGTCCATGGCGGTTTTGGTGAAATTTGCCAGCGCGACAGTGCCGCCATTCGAGGCCGCATTTTTCCGGTCACTTTTTGCGATTCCGGTGGTTGGCGGATATCTCGCGGTAACTGGTCGATTGCGCGCCGGTGTGCGGGTCAATTCGGTGCAGGCCCATGTTTGGCGCGGGCTGGTCGGGTCTTTTGGTATGATGTTGGGCTTTGCGGCGCTGGCATTGTTGCCGCTGCCGGATGCGACGGCGATCGGGTATGCCGCACCTCTGCTCGTCGTGATTTTTTCGGCGATGTTTCTGGATGAGCCGGTGAGGGTTTTCCGGTTTACGGCAGTTTTCGCAGGTCTTTTGGGTGTCCTGATTGTCTTGGCACCAAAGCTGACGCTTATGAATGGGGAGCCCAGCGAACGTGAACTGCTCGGAGCGGTCGCGGCGCTTGGTGGCGCGGGGATTGCCGCATTGGTGCAGCTCTATATGCGCAAACTTGTCCGCACGGAGAGTACGACATCAATTGTATTCTGGTTCTCGGTGACATCAACGCTCATGACGCTTGCGACACTGCCCTTTGGGTGGGTCATGCCAGCACCGGCGGCCTTTATCGCGCTCGTCGGCGCGGGATTATGCGGAGGATTGGGGCAAGTGTTTCTAACGGCGTCCTATCGGTACGCGAGTCCGGCGGTTTTGGCCCCGTTCGAGTATAGTTCGATGGTCCTCGCCCTAATCGCGGGTATCGTGTTTTTCGCGGAATTTCCGACGAAAGCGACGATGCTCGGGGCGTCGATAATCATAGTCGCGGGCCTCGCAATTATCTGGCGCGAGCGAAAACTAGGTCTCGCAGAGAGCCGTCTTCGCAAGCCGACACAGATGTAATCAGTTGAAGATTCGATCCCAGAAAGACGGCTCCAGAGCCGCACGACGCGCGGCTTCGCGCGCCACAGCGGTGCGTTGCGCAACAAGCATTCGTTCCGCTTCTGCAGCTGGTCTGATCCCTTCTGCCGCGCGCGAGACAGGATAGGGTCCGATGCGGCTTTGGCCGACGAGATAGGTCACGAAGACGTCCCGCCCGCCCGGCACCGTGCGAAACCTCACCTGCGCCTCGACATCGTAACGCGAAAAGGCCGACTGCAACGCGTCGACATAGTCCGTTTCCGACGCCTTTCCGGGGGCGTCAGTCCCGATATCGATGACTGCGAGGATCATCGACTTGTCTGAAATCTGGCCTGCCTCGACCAGTTTTTCAAACGTAATGCCAAGCGGTCTCAACGCAGGGTTCTGCGTTACCATGTAGGCGGAAAGTGCAAGGATCGCTGGCCCGACGATGAACAGGCCAACTAGGACTAGGGTCAACGTGTCCCGTTTCATAGTGAAGCCTCCGGATATCTCCTAAACGAAGCATGTCACATGAGGCTTTCGGGACCGTTAACTTATGCGCGCACCAGCTTTTCGTAGGCTTCGGCGATATCGCGGGTCAGCTTGCCAACTTCGAAAGAATAGTCACCAATCTGGCCCACCGGGGTCACTTCTGCGGCGGTTCCGGTCAGCCAGCATTGCTCGAACCCTTCGAGTTCCTCTGGCATGATGCGGCGTACGTGAACCTTGATTCCGCGCTCTTCGAGCATCGAGATGACGGTTTGGCGGGTGATGCCGTTAAGGATCGCATCTGGATCGGGCGTGTGCACTTCGCCGTCCTTCACGAAAAAGATGTTCGCGCCGGTCGCCTCAGCCACGTAGCCGCGGTAGTCCATGAAGAGCGCGTCAGAGCAGCCTTTCAATTCGGCGGCGTGTTTGGACATCGTGCAGATCATGTAGAGACCTGCCGCTTTGGCCGCGGTCGGGATGGTTTCGGGCGACGGGCGTTTCCATTTCGCGATGTCGAGCTTTGCACCCTTCATTTTCGCGTCGCCGTAATAGGCGCCCCATTCCCACGCCGCGACGGCCATTCGAACCGGATTGCGATTGGAGGCGACACCCATATCTTCGCCCGCGCCGCGCCATGCGATTACGCGGACATAGGCGTCGGTCCATCCATTGGCCGCGAGCACATCGTACTTCGCCTTTTCAATCTCTTCGACCGAGTAGGGGATCGGCATGTCGAGAAGTTCGCCCGATTTCAGCAGACGGGCGGAATGTTCGGCGGACTTGAAGATCTTGCCGTTGTAGCAGCGTTCACCCTCGAACACCGAGGAAGCGTAGTGCATTGCATGCGTCAGGATGTGAACATTCGCCTCCCGCCAATCGACGAGCGAGCCGTCCATCCAGATTTTTCCGTCGCGATCGTCGTATGAACCGGCCATTTGGCTACTCCAGCTGGTTAGAAAGTTGCTCGAATCCGGCAAATAATGCATGGATTATTGCGCTAAATCCCGCGTTCGCTATCAATTCAACCTTGGAATGTCAATAAGGCTGACTTAAAGTGTCGAGAATTCGACCAATGAGGCATGAGTATCATGGTAGACGGTAAATCCGGCAGCGCAGGTGGTAGCGAGTCGCTCCTATTTCTGACCGACGAACAGCTGCGCAAAGGCATTGAGGCCATGTTCTTTGCCTATCGTGGCTTCACGGCTGATCCCGACCGTATTCTTGAGCAACACGGTTACGGGCGCGCGCATCACCGCGCGATCCACTTTATAAATCGCTCTCCCGGTACGACCGTGAACAACCTTTTGAACGTGCTTGGCGTCACAAAACAGTCTCTAAACCGGGTGTTGCGGGCATTGATTGCGGATGGTCTGGTCGATAGCCGCGTGGGTAAGATGGACAAGCGCGAACGTCATTTGCATTTGACATCAACCGGCAAGACGCTGGAAGCTGAGTTGTCAGAGGCACAGCGTGCCCGAATGAGGGCGGCGTTCCGCGAGGCCGGGCACGAAGCGGTGACCGGGTTCCGTCAGGTACTCGAGGCGATGATGGACCCTGAGCAGCGCGTGCATTTTAATGCCTTGAAGGAGGAAGACGTTTGAGTGGCGATATTCATCTATTGATCGTTGATGATGATGAACGCATTCGGACTCTGCTTCAAAAGTTTCTGATCCGGAACGGTTTTTGCGTCACAGCAGCACGCGACGCTGCACATGCGCGTCGTTTGCTGGTCGGACTAGAATTTGATCTGATCGTTCTTGATGTCATGATGCCGGGCGAAGACGGGATTTCATTGACGCGCGCTCTGCGGGACACCATTTCCACGCCGATCCTTTTGCTCACTGCCAAAAGCGAGACAGCGGATCGAATTAAGGGCCTCGAAGCCGGAGCGGATGATTACCTCGCCAAACCGTTCGAGCCCAAAGAGCTCCTTTTGCGGATCAACGCGGTTTTGCGGCGTATGCCTGCGGTGGTTGAAACGCCAGCCCTGCCAAAATACCTGCATTTGGGTCGATTTCGCTACGATGCAGAGCGTGGCGAGCTTTGGGACGGGGATCAGGTGATCCGCCTCACGGCGACTGAATCACAGCTCATGCGGATTTTCTCCGCGACGCCGGGGGAGCCGGTCACGCGAACCGATCTGGTGGAGCGATTGGGTCGCGATGGGGGGCAGGCGCAGGAGCGTGCGGTTGATGTTCAGATCACCCGCCTGCGCCGGAAATTGGAGAATGATCCGCGCCAGCCACGCTACCTTCAAACCGTGCGCGGCGCAGGGTATATGCTGACACCTGAATGAACCTGATGATCCACTCTGGCCAAGGGCAGGGCGGAGCGTATAGTGAGCCCCAAAGCGATAGGGAGCGATCACATGACAGAAAAATCCGTGTCCGAAATGAGTTTCGAAGAGGCGATGGCCGAGCTTGACGCGGTGGTGGGCAAGCTTGATCGTGGCGAGGTGCCGCTGGATGAAAGCATTGCGCTCTATCAACGTGGCGCGGCCCTCAAATCGCATTGCGAAGCCAAGCTGAAGGAAGCCGAGGAGAAAGTGGAAAAGATCACCACCGGACCCGACGGCGCGGCAACAAAGACCGAAAAGGTCGACGGCATCTGATGGACCAAGAGCTTTCGCGCTGCAAACAGGCCGTTTCTGCCTGCCTCGACACAGTTTTGGATGAATTCGGGTCGAATTCAGTCGCGGATGGAATGCGGTACGCGACGCAGGGCGGCAAGCGATTGCGGGCCTATTTGGTCATGGAGAGTGCAGCTTTGCATGGCATTGCGGATGCGACCTCTGTGTGGGCAGCGGCGTCCATCGAGGCGATGCATGCCTATAGTCTCGTCCATGACGATTTGCCTGCGATGGATGACGACGATCTGCGACGTGGACAGCCAACGGTCCACCGAAAGTGGGACGAAGCGACCGCTATTCTGGTCGGTGATGCGCTCCAAACCCTGTCTTTTGACCTGCTGACTCGGCCCGAGTTTGATGTTTCCGATCAGGCCCGCATCGCCTTGTTGAGATCGCTAGCGCAGGCTTCTGGTGTGCAGGGCATGGTCCTCGGGCAGGCCCAGGACATCGCGGCAGAAACCGCTGAGCGTCCTCTGACCTTGACCGAAATTACAGCGCTGCAGCGTAACAAGACCGGCGCCCTGATTGAATGGTCCGCGCAGGCCGGTGCAGTGATGGCAGGAAGGGACACGACGCATCTGGGGAATTTTGCCCGGGCACTTGGCCTCGCGTTTCAGATTCAGGACGACATTCTCGACGTTGAGGGCGATGTTTCCAAAATCGGAAAAGCCGTCGGCAAAGATGCGGATGCGGGTAAGGCGACGTTTGTGTCCCTGCTCGGCCTCGCAGGCGCGAAATCCCGCGCAGCCAGCCTCGTAGAGGAGGCGAAAGACGCGCTTGAGCCCTATGGTGAGACAGCGGGTCCCTTGCGAGACCTCGCTGCTTTCGTTATTTCGCGAGACACCTGATAAAAGCGAGCACCATGTCGGACCGCCCAAACACGCCCCTTCTCGACCGGATCACGGCCCCTGCCGATATGAAGGGGCTGTCGGACGTCGAGTTACGTAAACTTGCCGATGAAGTGCGCGCAGAGACGATTTCAGCGGTCTCCGAAACCGGCGGGCATCTCGGTGCGGGACTGGGTGTGGTGGAGCTAACCGTGGCATTGCACGCGGTGTTTGACACGCCGCGTGACAAATTGATCTGGGATGTGTCCCACCAGTGCTATCCGCATAAAATCCTGACCGGCCGTCGCGACCGCATTCGCACATTGCGCCAACAGGGCGGATTGTCCGGTTTCACCAAGCGTTCTGAAAGCCCCTACGATCCCTTTGGCGCGGCGCATAGTTCGACCTCGATCTCGGCTGCGCTCGGTTTTGCCATGGCGCGCGAAATGGGCGGGCAGCCCGAAAGTGGCATCGGTGATGCCATCGCAGTGATCGGTGACGGATCGATGTCCGCCGGCATGGCGTTCGAGGCCATGAACAACGCAGGCCATTTGGGCAAACGCCTTATCGTCATCCTCAATGACAATGAAATGTCGATTGCTGAGCCAACCGGTGCTTTGTCGACCTATTTGACGCGCCTCTATGCCGGCGCACCATTTCAGGAACTCAAAGCCGCTGCCAAGGGTGCCGTCTCCCTGCTGCCGCATCCTTTTCAGGAAGGCGCACGACGGGCAAAGGAAATGCTCAAGGGCATGACCGTCGGCGGCACTTTGTTCGAAGAGCTCGGATTTTCCTATGTTGGCCCTGTGGACGGTCACGATATGGATACTTTGCTCTCGGTCCTGCGCACCGTCAAAGCGCGTGCGGCTGGACCGGTCCTCATCCACGCCATCACGCGCAAGGGCAAAGGTTATGCCCCTGCCGAAGCAGCAATTGATAAAGGTCATGCGACCGCGAAATTTGACGTGCTTACGGGTAAACAGACGAAATCGGTATCGAATGCGCCGAGCTATACGTCTGTCTTTGCCAAATCCTTGGTTGCCGAGGCTGGACAGGACGACAAAATCTGCGCCGTCACGGCGGCGATGCCTGACGGCACCGGGTTAAACCTGTTCGCCGAACGGTTTCCAAACCGGTGTTTCGATGTTGGTATCGCAGAGCAGCACGCGGTCACTTTTTCTGCCGGTCTCGCCGCAGGTGGGATGAAGCCGTTTTGCGCGATCTATTCCACGTTCCTGCAGCGCGGCTACGACCAGATCGTCCATGATGTGGCGATCCAGCGTCTTCCCGTGCGCTTCGCTATCGATCGCGCCGGATTGGTGGGCGCCGATGGGGCAACACACGCGGGATCGTTTGACACGGCGTTTCTGTCGAACCTGCCAGGATTTGTGGTGATGGCGGCGGCCGACGAGGCCGAGTTGGTCCACATGGTGGCCACTGCAGCGGCCTATGACGAGGGGCCGTCGGCGTTCCGGTATCCGCGCGGGTCCGGTGTAGGCGTGGAACTGCCTGAACGTGGTGTCCCGATTGAAATTGGCAAAGGTCGCATCCTGCGCGAAGGCACGCGCGTTGCGCTGCTGTCCTTTGGAACCCGTCTCGAACCCAGCCTGAAGGCTGCCGAAGCACTACAAACACGCGGAATCTCGACCACAGTGGCCGATGCCCGGTTCGCAAAGCCCCTCGACGAAGCGCTTATCCGCGACCTCGCTGAAGAGCATGAGGTTTTGATCACTGTCGAAGAAGGTGCCATCGGCGGCTTTGGATCGCACGTGGCGCAGTTTCTGGCCGAGGACGGTCGGTTCGATACAGGCCTGAAATTCCGCTCGATGGTGCTGCCCGATACCTTTATCGACCAGGCGAGCCCAGAGGCGATGTACCATATTGCGGGCCTGAGCGCGGAAGATATCGAGGCGAAGGTGCTGCAGGTTTTGGGTATCACCGACTTGGCAGCAAAGCGCGCTTAACCGCTCACCTGACCGACAAACATGACGATTGCGACGGCGAAGGCCGAGATCATCGCATAACCGGCCAGCATTAAAAATCCGTCGCGCACCATGATTCCGAGCGCAAGCAGGGAAATCCCAAAGCACGCCACGGATGTGACGAGCGGTAGCACTTCGAGAAACGGCATGATGCAGGCCACGGCAAGGGTCACGATAAATGCGATGCTGCGCAAAGGGCGTTTGGCCAACATTGTAATACGCTGTTCCGTGCGCGCATCGACCCAGGCCGCGGGTTTTTCGAGCCATTTGACCGCCTGCGCGAGCCTTTTTTGCGGCATATGCCATCTTTGAATGAATTGCGGCACCCAGAGGTGGTCGGCGCCGACTAGTGCGTTGATTGCGATGACGGCAATGAGGATCGAGCCCAGTGTGGGCGCGCCGGGTATGCCTGAGACAGGGGATACGAGGATTAGGGCGGGAACCAGCAATGTGGGCGCAAAGGAGCGATGGCCGATTTCGTCCAGTACATCCCCGATAGACACGCTGTCGCTGTGGCAGGCGTTGCGAAGCGCGGTCAGGATATCGCCCAGAGATCTTGGTTCGTCCATTTAGCTTTTCCCTACCGTTCACATGCCCAACGCGCCGCACGCGGATTGGTTCATTCCTGATCCAGCAGCGCGCGAAGCCCGGTTTTGAAGTCGGGATAGCGAAGCTGCACGCCCAGCTCTGTTTTAATGCGCGCGTTGCTCACTTTTTTGCTCTCCGCATAAAAGCTACGTGCCATCGGGGTCATATCGGCCGTTTCAAAATCAACAGCGGCCGGTTCAGGCAGGTTAAGGAGCATTGCTGCATAGGAAATGACGTCCTGAGGTGGCGCGGGGTCATCGTCACATACATTGAATAGTCCGGTGGATTGGGGTCGATTTATTGACGCCAGTAACGTGTTCGCAATGTCCTCGACGTGAATGCGCGAAAACACCTGACCGGCTTTGATGATCCGTCGCGCGGTTCCATTGCGAACTTTGGCAAATGGACCACGTCCCGGTCCGTAAATGCCGGCCAGCCGGAATATGGCCAGTGGGAGGTCATGTTTGGAGGCGAATGTCTGCCACTCGTTCTCTGCAGATACGCGCGCCAAACCGCGTTGTGTTGCAGGCGTCAACGGGGTGGTTTCATCGACCCAACCGCCGCCATGATCCCCGTAGACACCGGTGGTCGATAGATACCCCATCCAAACCAGATTGGGCGCAAGGCCGGCAATCTCTTCGTTGAAATCACGCAGCATCGGATCGCCGTACTCATCGGGACCGGCAGAGATCAAAAGATGTGTCACCGGTGGATCAAAATTGCCCAACGCGTCGCGTGGCAAAAGAATCGGCGAAACACCTTCGTCCATAAGGCGCGCCGCTTTGTCATCGCGGCGCGTGGTCCCCGTCACCTTCCAACCGGCCGGAATCAGATGACGCGAGAGCGCCTGTGCGGAGTATCCATGCCCGAGCGAGAGCAGGTGGGGAGGTGACATATTGATGAAATCCTCTTACGTCGCGGCGCGTGGCCTTGCGCCTGCGCCTTTCATAGTGACAATTAGCGGACCCTGCCTAGGGCCGATTTTCACGGACCAGCAGTGCTGCGACGAGAGGAATGATCGTGACGACGACATCAAAAAGCCTGAGGATCGAGACCCCGCACGCCTTTGAACCGAAGTTGTTTTCGGATTCCAAAGAGGCCGTGGCGTATCTTGAAACATTGTATGATGAGGCGACGGCATTTCTGACCCTGCATTTCTCCAATGCGGCAACGGGCCAAAAGCCTGATGCCCGTTATAGGGCGTTTTACCCCGAGATTCGTGTGCGCACGACATCCTTTGCAACTATGGATAGTCGCCTGTCGTTCGGTCACGTAGCGAAACCGGGTGTCTATTCGACGACCATTACGCGACCCGACCTGTTTCATAATTACCTCGTACAGCAGCTAGAGCAGGTCATCAAAAACCACAGGGTTCGTGTCGAAGTTGGCCCTTCGACGACGCCGATGCCGGTGCATTTCGCAGTTGCGAACGACGAGACAATCACGGTGCCCCAAGAGGGTGCGATGGATTACCCGTTGCGCGACTATTTCGACGTGCCTGATCTGACAACGACGCATGACGATATCGTCAATGGGCTAGGCTATGTGCATGATGATGGATCATCCCCGCTTGCGCCCTTTACAGCGCAACGGGTGGATTACTCTCTGGCGCGGTTGTCACATTACACGGCAACCGATCCGAGTCATTTTCAGAACCACGTCCTTTTCACCAACTACCAATTCTATGTCTCGGAATTCGAAGCCTATGCGCGTCAACAGCTTAGTGATCCGAAAAGCGGCTATACGAGTTTTGTGAGTACCGGAAACGTGGAAATCACGGATCCGGAGGCCGAAATTGCGCCCACGACCAAGACGCCGCAGATGCCGACCTACCACCTCAAGCGTGCTGATGGTAGCGGGGTCACATTGGTGAACATCGGTGTTGGTCCGTCGAATGCGAAAACGGCAACCGACCATATCGCGGTGTTGCGCCCACACGCCTGGTTGATGGTTGGGCACTGTGCGGGGCTGCGGAACTCTCAGCGTTTGGGCGATTTTGTTCTCGCGCATGCGTATCTGCGTGAAGACCACGTGCTCGACGATGACCTGCCCGTCTGGGTGCCGATCCCTGCTCTGGCCGAAATCCAGACGTCCCTGGAGGATGCGGTCGAAGAGGTCACGCAGTTGGAGGGTTACGAGCTAAAGCGGATCATGCGAACCGGTACAGTCGCGACCATCGACAACAGGAACTGGGAATTGCGGGACCAATCCGGCCCGGTTCAACGCCTTTCGCAATCGCGTGCCATCGCGCTCGATATGGAAAGCGCCACGATTGCTGCGAACGGGTTCCGGTTTCGAGTGCCCTATGGAACTCTGCTGTGCGTTTCCGATAAACCACTTCATGGCGAATTGAAGCTTCCGGGCATGGCTTCGGATTTCTACAAATCGCAGGTGGCACGACATTTGCTGATCGGAATCCGCGCCATGGAGAACCTGCGCGAACTGCCGATTGAGCGGATTCATAGCCGGAAACTTCGCTCGTTCGAGGAAACTGCCTTTCTTTGAGGGCCAAAAGTCGCTCAAAATCATGAAAATGCGCGTATTCGCTACACTAATCGTTGTGTCGCACCACTATATTCGCGTAAAAATACGCAATAACCCCCAATAGAGGGGGAGGTTCGAGGAGATACAGACATGTCGAAACCGATGACAAAGACCCAGCTCGTTGCCGCACTCGCGGAAGAAATGGGTTCCGATAAAAAAGCTGCAGGCTCCGCTCTGGACGCCGTTGTTAGCATCATCACCCGCGAAGTTGCAGCCGGTGGTGCCGTTACCCTCCCCGGTGTGGGCAAAATTTACTGCCGCGAACGCCCTGAGCGTATGGTCCGCAACCCGCAGACCGGCGAGCAGATGAAAAAAGAAGCCGACAAGGTTGTGAAAATGACCATTGCAAAAGCGCTCAAAGACAGCGTGAACGGCTAAGGCTACATTGCCTTTGATTTGGGAGGGTCGCGCTGGGCGCGGCCCTTTTCTTTTGGGCGCATGATTTAAGGATACACAATGGACGTGAGAGCGATCGGCATGGGGCTCGCCTTTGTCATTATGTGGTCTTCGGCGTTCACTTCCGCACGCATCATCGTTGCAGATGCCCCAGCATTAGCCGCCCTGTCTCTACGCTTCCTTATGTCCGGAATCGTCGGCATTTTGATCGCACGGGCATTCGGTCAATCGTGGCAGTTCACGCGTGCGCAATGGCGTGGGATCGTGATTTTCGGATTGTGTCAGAACGCCGCCTATCTCGGTCTCTATTTTCTCGCCATGCGAACCGTCGAGGCATCTTTGGCCTCCGTGCTCGCTTCGTCCATGCCGCTGGTTGTCGGGGCGATTTCGATCCTAATCCTGCGTGAAAGCCTGCGACCGCTGGCCATTGGCGGATTGGTCATCGGATTTGTCGGCGTCCTTGTCATCATGGGCACACGCCTGTCGGCGGGATCGGATGGATGGGGTCTTCTCATGTGCGTCGTCGGGACTGTTGCTTTGGCCGTGGCGACGCTCACGGTTCGCTCGTTGGGTGCGGGCAAAAATGTACTGATGGTCGTCGGCTTGCAAAGCTTGATCGGCGCCGCTGCCCTGACGATCGCCTCGCCGTTCGTTGATACCTATGTCGTCAACATGACCACGGAGTTGGCTGTGGCGATGCTATACACCACTTTCGTTCCCGGCCTCATGGCGACATGGATCTGGTTCAAGCTTGTCGAGCGGATCGGCACAGTCAAAGCCGCCGCTTTCCATTTCCTTAACCCGTTCTTTGGAGTCGCAATCGCCGCCGTTCTGCTGGGCGAAAAAATCGGTGTCTGGGATGTCGTCGGTGTGGCCACGATTATGGCGGGAATCCTTGCCGTTCAGCTATCGAAAGCCTAGCCGATTTTGCCGCGCAGCCCTTCGCCCACCTGACCACGGTGCAAAAGGATGTGATCGAGAACAACACAGGCCATCATCGCCTCGCCAACAGGCACTGCGCGGATGCCAACGCAGGGATCATGGCGTCCTTTGGTTATCAGGTTTGCGTCTTCGCCTGATTTAGTGACCGTTTTGCGCGGGGTTAGGATCGAAGATGTCGGTTTGACGGCAAAACGCACGACCAAGTCCTGCCCCGTTGAAATCCCGCCGAGCACGCCGCCCGCGTGATTGGACGAAAAGATCGGACCCTCTGGCCCCATCCGCATTTCGTCTGCGTTTTCTTCGCCGGTCAGAGTGGCCGCGTTCATGCCTTCGCCAATTTCCACGCCCTTAACCGCATTTATGGACATCATTGCGGCGGCCAGATCGGTGTCGATTTTGGCATAAATTGGCGCGCCCAGGCCTGCAGGGGCGCCTTTGGCAACGATTTCGACAACCGCACCTACAGAGGAGCCGCTTTTGCGGATGCCGTCGAGGTAGGTCGCCCACTTAGCGGCGGTTTCCGCATTCGGGACCCAGAACGGATTGTTGTCGATCTCGGACCAGTCATGTTGGCCGTCTATACCGTGCGGGCCGATCTGGGTCATGTAACCTTTGATCTGCAGATCAGGCACCAAATGGGCCAAAACCGCCCGCGCAACGCCCCCGGCGGCAACCCGCGCTGCGGTTTCGCGTGCGCTCGATCGTCCGCCACCGCGATAGTCGCGAATGCCGTATTTCTGCCAGTAGGTGATATCGGCATGACCGGGGCGGAATTTTTCGGCGATATCGCCATAGTCTTTTGACCGCTGGTCAGTGTTTCGGATCATGAGTTGGATCGGCGTGCCCGTGGTGATGCCCTCAAAGACGCCAGACTGGATTTCTACCTGATCGGCCTCGCGTCGCTGCGTTGTGTACTTCGATGTGCCCGGTTTGCGTTTATTGAGCCAGACCTGAATCATCTCCTCGCTCAGCGGGATTCCGGGAGGGCAGCCGTCCACCGTCGCGCCGAGCGCTGGACCGTGGCTTTCACCCCAGGTGGTGAAGCGAAAGAGGTGCCCGAAAGTATTCATGCTCATGTCTGCTCTCCTGAACCGCGCCTGAGGACGCCGTCACGTTCGCACCCGTTTAACGGCTATGCGCGCGCTCGAAAAGGGCGTGCTTGCACTCCGCGCGCGGGACGCTAAGTTCACCCATACCTCGGGGAGCTGCGAAAGCGGCTGAGATGCGTGATGCGGACCCGTTGAACCTGAACCGGCTAAAACCGGCGGAGGGAAGGTATCGGCAACATGTTTGCACACCTTTACTTCGCCCATTCTATATGGAGCGAGCCATGAAATTTACGATCACTTTTGCCAGTCTGTTGGTGGCAGGTAGCGTTAGCGCCGAGCCGCTGATGGTCTATGCCCCCGATTACTTTGCCTCTGAATGGGGTCCGGGGCCCGCGATCAAGGAAGCTTTCGAAGCGTCCTGCGATTGCGAAATGACCTATGTCACCGGTGACCTGATGCAGCGATTGCAGTTGGAAGGCACAAAGACCGACGCCGACGTGGCGATCGGCTTTTCTTCGGACATAACAACACGGGCCCGCGAAACAGGGCTATTTGCGCCACATGGGCTGGATTTGTCTCTATTGACGCTGCCGGTGGATTGGACCGACGAGGTGTTTCTGCCCTTCAACTGGTCCTATACCGCCTTCATCTATGACAACACCAAGATCACGACACCGCCGGCCAGCTTTGCCGAATTGGTGAACAGTGAGGAAGATTGGTCCATTGCGATTCAGGACCCGCGCGCGTCTGTGTCGGGACTTGCTTTGGTGCTTTGGGCACAGGAAGTGTTCGGGGAAGACACAGAGGCGGCATGGGCCAAGCTCGCGCCAAAAATCACCACGGTGACCAAGGGGTGGTCGGAGTCGTACGGGCTTTTCACCGATGGTGAAGTCGACATGGTCCTGTCCTATACAACTTCGCCTGCCTACCACATCATCGCCGAAGAGGATCTGACCAAATCTGCGGCGATCTTCGAGGAAGGCCACTATTTCCTTGCTGAGAGCGCGGCCAAATTGACAACTACGGATCAGCCCGATTTGGCTGACGCGTTTATGGCATTCATCCTGACCGACACGTTCCAGCGGATTATCCCGACCGCCAACTGGTCCTATCCTGCGGCTCTGCCACAGAGCGAATGGCCCGAGGCCTTCTCCGCCCTCAACTATCCACAAAAATCGATCTTCCTGAACGACACACAGGCAGATGACCTGCGTGATGCGGCGATTGACGCATGGCGCGCCGGATTTTCCCAATAAACAACGCGACGGGGGTGGCTGCAGCCGCCCTCGTTCTGGCGGTGTGCCTCGGCACACTCGCCGCCGTTGCGATGCGCGCGGACGGTGTCTCGGCCCTCACGCGGTATGATTGGCGTGCAATCCATTTCACGCTGGTTCAGGCCGCGCTTTCCGGCTTTCTGTCGGTGTTATTCGCGATTCCCGTCGCGCGGGCTTTGGCGCGCCGGCGGTTTTTCGGACGCGGTGTTTTGGTCACCTTGCTCGGCGCGCCATTTATCCTACCGGTGATCGTTGCCATTTTGGGTCTGACTGCCGTTTTCGGGCGCAATGGATGGGTGTCGGGGATGCTGATTTGGGCTGGGTTCGAGCCTCTTTCCATCTACGGCTTCCATGGCGTGATCCTCGCACATGTGTTTTTCAACCTGCCCTTGGCAACGCGACTTTTGCTACAAGGCTGGGCGAATGTTCCGGCTGAAAATTTCCGACTGGCAGCGTCGTTGCGGTTTCGATCCCGGGATGTGTTTCGCCATATCGAATGGCCAATGCTGCGCGCTGTGGTGCCAGGTGCCTTTGCAGTCATCTTTCTGATTTGCACGACCAGTTTTGCCGTCGCTCTGACCTTCGGAGGCGGGCCAAATGCAACGACTGTGGAGCTCGCGATTTACGAGGCGTTTCGCTACGACTTCGACCTTGGTCGCGCGGCTCTCCTATCGGTGGTTCAGTTCCTGATTTGCGGGACGGCGGTGATCGTGTCTTTGCGCATTACGCTGCCGCCCGTTGGGCAGGACCGCCAAGATCGCATCGTGCGTCGCTTTGATGCCGCTGGCGCGGGAGCACGGGCTCTCGACGGGTTCTGGATTGTTCTTGCCGCGCTCTTTCTTATCGCGCCGCTGACCGCGCTCTTTGCCAAAGGGATGGGCGCAGTGCCGAGCCTACCGGCGTCAGTATGGCTGGCAGCGGGACGCTCCGTCCTCACCGCCTTCGGATCTGCAACGATTGCGATCGTGTTGGCCGTCACATTGGCGCTCGCCGCGCAACGTCACCGCGCTTTTGAGGGTATCGGCACTCTTTCGATAGCCGCCTCGCCCCTCGTAATCGGGACGGGACTCTTTTTGATCCTGTTTCCCGTCGTGAACATTTCCAATGTTGCATTGCCAGTCACCGCTTTGGTCAACGCGATCATGGCGCTGCCGTTCTGTCTGCGTGCGCTTGTACCTGCTATCCGCACCGCTGAGGCAGATTTTGGTCGGTTGGCGGACGGGTTGAACATGCATGGATGGGCGCGTCTGAGGTTCTTTGTTCTTCCCCGCATTCGGGGCCCGTTGGGGTTTTCTGCGGGGTTATCTGCGGCGCTTTCCATGGGTGATCTCGGGGTGATTACCCTATTTGCTCCGCCGGACGGGGCGACATTGCCTTTGCAGATTTACCGCCTGATGGGGTCATATCGGATGGAACAAGCCTCCGGCGCGGCGTTATTGCTTTTGGCGCTCGCTTTGGTGATTTTTTATATCTTCGACCGCTGGGGGCGTTCAAATGCTTGAGTTCCGCGATATCAAAGTCCAACTCGGCTCATTTCGCCTCGCGGCTGATTTTAGTGTCGAATCCGGCGCAAAACTGGCTGTTGTGGGCCCGTCTGGCGCGGGGAAGAGCACGCTGCTGGCCATTGCTGGAGGGTTCGTCGAACCCTATCAGGGGTCGGTTGTATGGCGCGACCAGCTGCTTGATCACCTTGCCCCCGGCGCGCGGCCGATTTCGTTTCTGTTTCAGGACAACAACCTGTTTCCCCACATGGATATCGCACGCAATGTGGGCCTCGGTATTCGGCCCGATCTGCGGCTGACGCGATCTGACAAGGATCGCGTGGCAGAGGCGCTCATTGCCGTGGGGCTGGACGGGTTGAGTGACCGCAAACCTGCGTCGCTGTCGGGTGGGCAGCGCGCGCGCGTAGCATTGGCCCGTATTCTGGTGCAGGCCGCACCTGTGGTGCTTCTGGATGAGCCGTTTGGAGCCCTGGGGCCTGCAATGCGAACCGAAATGATCGCACTGTCCCGCGAGGTTGGTGCACGGCTCGGGGCAACCATGTTGATGGTGAGCCATAATTTGGAAGACGTGGCAGGGTTCGCAGATGGCGTAATCTGGGTCGAGGATGGTGTTTGTCACGCGCCGCGCGCTTTGGACGCGTTTCTCGCCGATCCGCCGGAAGGTTTTGTGCGCTATGCGGGTCTACCGCGATAGAGCATGAAAAAAGCGCCCCCGAGGGAGCGCTTTGATCGTTACTGTGTGATCAGCCTAGGATCAGAGATCGAACTCTTTGCCCTTATGCGGCGCCCACAGTTTTTTGTTTGTCAGGTAGAGAAGCGACGTCAGAACCACGAGGAAAGACACGGCAAGGAAGCCGGCCTTTTTGCGGTCCGCCATTTTTGGCTCTGCCGACCACATCAGGAAGGCCGCGATATCTTCGGCTTCATGGTGCAGTTCATTGGAGTGGCCGTCGTCGAATTCGACGTCCTCACCATAGAGCGGCGGCGCCATCGCGATCCAACCGCCCGGGAAGGCAGTGTTTTCGTAGAAGGTCGTGCCAGCTTCGACTTTCTCTTCGCCGGTGTAGCCGGTGAGAAGCGAGACGATGTATTCAGGTCCACCAATGCCTTTCAGGAACTGGTTGATGCCTGTGCCGTAGGGACCATGGAAGCCTGCCCGCGATTTCGCCATCAGCGACAGGTCAGGGGCCGCCTGCGATTCGTTCGCGGGGAAGTTGTCATTCGCCGTGAGCGCGCGTGCAGCACCTTCGTCGAAATCATAAAGACCCATGTTGGCGGCTTCGTCATTCACCGGAAATTCAGCCGCAAAAGCGCGAACCTGATCTTCGGGGAGCGCTGGACCGCCTTCATCCGCGAGTGTGCGAATGGGCACGAATTTCAGACCATGACAGCTCGAACAGACTTCGGTGTAGACCTTGAGGCCACGCTGAAGCTGCATCTGGTCGTAGGTGCCAAACGGACCTTCGAACGAGAAATCGACGTCGTGGGTGTGGCCCGCGTCGCCGGCTGCGAAAGCTGACGATACGCTCAGGGTGAGCGCGGCGAGTGCGGAGAGGGTGAGTTTCTTGATCATTTTCCCTGGTTCCTTTCTCACTCGGCCGGCGCCTTGGGCGCGTCGGGGTAGTGATGGTTGAAGTCTTCTTCGATCGATGCCGGCGGGGTCGTCGGTTTCTCCAGCACGCCAAGTAGCGGCAGGATCACGAGGAAGTAGGCGAACCAATAGGTCGCGCCGATGAGCGAGATGGTCGAATAGGGCGGTTCCGCCGGCATCGCGCCAGCCCACATCAGGACGACGAAGTCGATCGCGAGGAGCCAGAACCACCATTTGAACGTCGGACGATAGCGGCCCGAGCGAACGGAGGAGGTGTCGAGCCATGGCACCAGTGCCATGACCGCGATCGCGCCGAACATTGCCAACACACCAAAGAACTTTGCGTCGATGATGCCGCCGGTGACGAAGGAGGCGATTTGCACGACCCAAACGTCCGCCGTGAAGGCCCGCAGGATCGCGTAGAACGGCAGGTAGTACCATTCGGGGACGATGTGCGCAGGTGTCGCGAGCGGGTTCGCTTCGATGTAGTTATCGGGGTGGCCGAGGTAGTTCGGCATAAATCCGACGACGGCAAAGAACGCGATCAGGACGACGCCGAGGGCAAAGAGGTCCTTGATCACGAAGTATGGCCAGAATGGCAGCGTGTCTTTTTTGGCTTCCTCTTTGGAGCCGCGGCGCACTTCAACACCTGTCGGGTTGTTGTTGCCGGTGGTGTGGAAGGCCCAGATGTGGACGATCACGAGACCGGCAATGACGAACGGCAACAGATAGTGCAGCGAGAAGAAGCGGTTCAGCGTCGCGTTATCAACTGCTGGTCCACCGAGGAGCCACGTCTGGATCGGTTCACCGATGAGCGGGATTGCCCCGAACAGACCGGTGATCACGGTCGCGCCCCAGAAGGACATCTGACCCCAAGGCAAAACATAGCCAAGGAAACCGGTCGCCATCATCAGGAGATAGATGAGCATGCCGACGATCCATGTGATTTCGCGCGGCGCTTTGTAGGAGCCATAGTAGAGACCGCGGAAAATGTGCAGATACACGGCGATAAAGAACAGTGATGCGCCGTTGGCGTGCAGGTAGCGCAGCATGTGCCCACCGTTCACGTCGCGCATGATGTGCTCGACAGAGGCAAAGGCCATGTCGGCATGCGGCGTATAGTGCATCACCAGAATAATGCCGGTGACGATCTGCATCGCGAGGCAGAATGCCAATACAATGCCCCAGATCCACATCCAGTTAAGGTTTTTCGGCGTCGGGATCATCAGCGTGCCGTAGATCAGGCCGATGATCGGGAGACGATTCTCCACACCTTTGGTAAAGGCGCCTTTGGGTTCATAATGGTCGTGAGGAATACCAGACATGTGTTTCTCCTTATCCCAGCACGATTTCTGTGTCGCCTTCAAAGGCGGCTACCGGAACCGGAAGGTTGCGCGGCGCAGGGCCTTTGCGAATTCGACCGGCGGTGTCGTAGTGCGACCCGTGACATGGGCAGAACCAACCACCAAAGTCACCTGCGCCATCACCCAAAGGCACACAGCCGAGGTGGGTACAGACGCCCATCATGACCAGCCATTCACCGGCTTCGTCGAGTGTGCGGTTTTCATCGGATGCGTCCGCACCGGCGGCAATGTTTGCGTTCTCGGCGCCTTGGTCGGCCAGTTCGGCGAGAGGCGTTGCGCGCGCTGCGTCAATTTCGTCTTGCGTGCGACGGCGAATGAACACGGGCTTGCCGAGCCATTTCACAGTCAGCTGTGTCCCAACTTCAACACCGGAAACATCCACACGGATCGAGGACAGAGCCTGCACGTCCGCGGAGGGGTTCATCTGGTTGACGAGGGGCCAGACGGCTGCACCGGTTGCAATCGCACCAGCACCGCCGGTGGCGTAATACAGGAAATCCCGACGGGTGGCGTCGTGTTCTTCTACGTGGGACACGGGCTTTTCTCCATTGTCTCTTGCCGGGCACGCCGGCCAATGCGTGACAGGCCACGGTTACCCGCAGCCTTTCAGCGGCGCTTTTAGCGAGGCACATCGCCCGCGTCCAGCATACAATGGGGTGCACAGGCGGGTCGCGTTGTCGCAATGTCCCAATGCAACAGGTTTGGAGTGATTTTTGACGCTTAAACGGTCAACTGGCCATTCTTGGTGCCGGAAATGGTTGCGGTGACGATTTCACCCTCAGTCTGGGGTGTCGCAAAGGACACTTCGGTAAACTGCTCGGTCCGACCCATGTGCGGGTTTTCCATCAGAATGTGATGGGTGCGCCCGATCTGGGTGCGCAAATGGGTATCGACGCGCAAATCTCCCGCTGCGCGAAGTCTCGCGGCGCGTTCTTTGATCGCTTTGCCGCCAACTTGGGGCATTTTCGCGGCTGGCGTGCCTTCGCGAACCGAATAAGGGAATACATGCAGCCAGGTCAGGTCGCATTCCTCCACAAGACGCAGAGAGTTTTCAAACATCGCCTCGGTTTCAGTCGGGAAACCGGCGATGATGTCGGCGCCAAATGTCATATCGGGGCGCAGGCGTTTGGCTTCCTCACAAAACCGGATCGCGTCATCGCGCAAATGGCGCCGCTTCATCCGTTTGAGAATCATGTCGTCACCGGCCTGCAAACTGAGGTGTAGATGCGGCATGAGACGGGGTTCGGTGGCAATCGCCCTCATCAGCGCATCATCAGCCTCAATCGAATCAATCGAACTGATCCGAAGGCGTGGCAAATCGGGTACGAGTTTTAGAATGCGCATCACCAGATCGCCCAGATGCGGCTCGGCAGGCAGGTCCGCACCCCAACTCGTAAGGTCCACGCCGGTCAGGACGACCTCGTTGTAGCCGCGATCCACCAAACGCTTGATCTGATCGACTACAACGCCTGCGGGAACCGAGCGTGAATTGCCGCGACCGTACGGGATGATGCAAAACGTGCAGCGGTGATCACAGCCGTTTTGAACCTGAACATAGGCACGACTGCGGGTGCCGAACCCGTCGATCAGGTGGCCCGCGGTCTCTGTAACCGACATGATGTCATCGACCTGAACGCGTTCGGTGTTTCCGATGAAATCGGGGCCCATCCGGTTCCACGTCTCCGGCTGCATCTTTTCGGAATTGCCAATCACGATGTCGACTTCGGCCATGTTTGAGAATGTTTCGGGCTCGGTTTGTGCCGCACATCCGGTCACGATGATCTTCGCGTCCGGATTTTCGCGGCGCAGTTTGCGGATTTCCTGACGCGCCTTTCGCACGGCCTCTGCGGTCACGGCGCAGGTGTTGACCACTACCGCATCGGACACACCTGCTTGCGCGGCGAGGTCCTTCATTGCTTCGGTTTCATAGGCGTTAAGGCGACAGCCCAGTGTCGCAAAGACGGGCGGATTGGCGGACATCAGAGCGCGTCCAGAAATTCGGGTGTCAATTCCGCGCGGTAGACCAGCGCCGTCGGCCCCGTCATCCACACACCGTCCTCGCGCCAATCGAGCGTGAGCCAGCCACCATCGACCTCCATGCGGACTTTGCGGTCCGTCAGGCCACGTGTGGCCGCCGCAACGACCGTGGCGCAGGCGCCCGACCCACAGGCCAAGGTGATCCCTGTGCCGCGCTCCCATACCCGCATCCGGATCTCGTCACGGGCGCGAACTTCGGCGAATTCAACGTTGGTGCGTGCGGGGAACAACGGGTCATGTTCAACCTGCGCGCCCCAACCGGCAACATCAACGGCCCCCGAGTCGGCCACAAAGAACACCGCATGCGGGTTGCCCATGCCGACCGCGACCGGATCGCCTTCCATCGGCAAATGATCAACGTCTACGTCCTGCGCCAGAGGCACCTGATCCCAATCGCGGACAGGATGGCCCATATTGACCGACACCTCATCACTGGCCCGCACAGCGACGAGTGTGCCGCGCTCTGTGCGGATGGTGACGCGGTCCTGCCCCGTCTCATCCATGATCAACCGCGCCACGCACCGTGTGGCATTGCCACAAGCGCCCGCACGGCTGCCGTCATTGTTCCAGAAATCGAGATCAATGTCGGCCACGTCGGATGACCGGATTTCGGCCAGTTGGTCAAAGCCCACACCGCGATTTCGATCACCTACCGCGCGCGCAAGTTCTGGCGTGGTCACAGCGGGGCGGCCCCGTGAATCAAGGATCACGAAGTCATTGCCTAGCCCGTGCATTTTCAGAAAGGGCAGGCCGGAAGGTGCGGCAGTCTGTTGCATGGGCGGGCATATAAACCTTGGCGAAGGGTTTTCCAAGGAATTCTCTGATTTCCGCTTGACGCTCCTGCACTGCGATTGTAGTTCCCCCGCACCACAACGAAGTGGGCCGTTAGCTCAGCTGGTAGAGCAACTGACTTTTAATCAGTAGGTCGATGGTTCGAACCCATCACGGCTCACCACTTCTTCCCAGATCAAAATACAACATCTCGTTTAGTTCCTCTGCGGCGCATGGCGTGCATAGTGTTTGTTGCGGTCATATCGAAACACGCAAAAGCCACCCCGAAGGATGGCTTTCGTTTTTAGGTCGGTTGGGCGGGAACAGAGCCCTATTTTTCCGGCAAAATGCGCACTGCACCCTTATCCGCGGCCGACGCCAGCAGGGCATAGGCCTTGAGAGCTGTGGACACGGCGCGGGGGCGTTCCTTGGCAGGGAGCCACGGCAGCGGGCCTTTGGCTTCGCGGCGGCGGGCCAGTTCGGCGTCATCCACCATCAACTGAATAGAGCGATTCGGGATGTCGATCTCGATCGTGTCGCCATTTTCTACCAACGCGATCATGCCCCCTTCAGCCGCCTCAGGGGACACATGGCCAATCGACAGACCGGAGGTCCCGCCAGAGAATCGCCCGTCGGTCAAAAGCGCGCATTTTTTGCCCAGACCTTTGGATTTCAGGTAGCTCGTTGGATAGAGCATTTCCTGCATCCCCGGACCGCCCTGTGGTCCCTCATAGCGGATCACAACGATGTCGCCTGCGCCGACCTTGCGGGTCAGAATTGCCTCAACAGAATCATCCTGTGAATCAAACACACGCGCGTTGCCGGTGAATTTCAGAATGCTGTCATCCACACCCGCGGTTTTCACAATGCACCCGCGCTCGGCGATATTGCCGAACAGGACCGCCAGACCACCGTCTTTGGAAAATGCGTGCTCAACCGAGCGGATAACGCCGCCTGTACGGTCGAGGTCGAGTTCCTTGTAGCGGTTCTCGGTCGAGAACGCCTGTGTCGTGCGCACGCCACCCGGGGCGGCTTTGAACAACTGCTCGGCCTCCGGGTTGTTGGCGATTTTGATGTCCCATTTGGCAATTGCAGCGGCCATCGTGTCGGAGTGGATCGTGCTCACATCGCCATGCAGCAACCCGCCGCGATGCATTTCGCCGAGGATCGAGAAGATGCCGCCTGCGCGGTGCACGTCTTCCATGTGTACATCGGCCTTTGCGGGCGCAACTTTGCACAGAACCGGCACTTTGCGGCTAAGCCGGTCGATGTCGTCCATGGTGAAATTGACTTTGCCCTCATAGGCAATCGCCAACAGGTGCAGCACCGTATTGGTCGATCCGCCCATCGCAATGTCGAGGCTCATAGCATTCTCAAAGGCCTCAAACGTGGCGATTTCGCGCGGCAGGTAGCCGGGCTGCTCGTCTTCGTAATGTGCTTTGGTGATTTCCACGATCCGACGACCGGCCTCCAGGAACAGGTGCCGGCGATCCGCGTGCGTCGCCAATGTCGATCCGTTGCCCGGCAGCGCGAGACCTAGTGCCTCGGCAAGACAGTTCATGGAGTTCGCGGTGAACATGCCCGAGCAGGACCCGCAGGTCGGGCAGGCGTTCTGTTCGAACTCGGCGACCTGTGCGTCGGTGTAGCTGTCGTCGGCGGCCACAACCATCGCATCGACAAGGTCCACGGCGCGCTCGATATCGTCGATCGTGACTTTGCCTGCCTCCATCGGCCCGCCGGAAACGAAGATGACCGGAATATTGAGGCGCATCGCTGCCATCATCATGCCGGGCGTGATTTTATCGCAGTTGGAGATACAGACCATCGCATCCGCGCAATGGGCGTTGACCATGTATTCCACCGAATCCGCGATGATTTCACGCGAAGGCAGGGAATAGAGCATCCCGTCATGGCCCATTGCGATGCCGTCATCGACAGCAATAGTGTTGAATTCCTTCGCCACGCCGCCCGCTTTTTCAATCTCGCGCGCAACCATCTGACCGAGGTCTTTGAGGTGAACGTGACCGGGCACGAACTGCGTGAAAGAGTTGACCACCGCGATAATCGGTTTGCCAAAATCACTATCCGTCATGCCGGTGGCGCGCCAAAGGCCACGGGCACCGGCCATGTTGCGACCATGGGTGGAACGTCGGGAACGGTAATGGGGCATCGTGGAATTCCTGTTTTGGTCATGCACGCGCTCTGCGCGGATCGATCGTCCGTTTACGCGGATCGACCCGTGATTTCCAGCGTTTCACGCAAATTGTGAAGCGTTAGAGCGGCTTCTTCACCTTCTTGAGCGTTTGGCCAAGCGCCAACTCGGGTGTGAGGGTGACTGTTTCGCCCGCGCCCTGAGGGTCATTCACCCGTTTGGCGATGATTTCCGCTGCGGTTCGCCCGATCTCCAGACGCATTGCATCCATCGTTGCGAGCTTGATGGGAAGGCCATCGAGGAATTCGATTCCGTTGAAACCGGCAAGTCCCAATTGACCGGGCACATCGATGCCTTTTTCCATGCAATACAGGAGTCCGCCTGCACCGATCATATCGTTCGAGAAGTAGAGGAAATCGAGCGGCTCGTCCTCGTTGCGTTTGAGGATCGTCTCCGTCATCTCGCGACCTTTGGTCAGGGCAGAACCACCAGAGTAGAATTCACGGTCCACAATCTCCAACCCGTTCTTGGCGAGAACTTCGGTGAACCCTTCGAACCGTTTGCGCGCGCGATGATCGAGCGGCATTTTGGTCCCAAGGAACCCGATCCGTTTGTATCCCGCATCGATGATTGCCTGCGCCATGGCGCGGCCCGCGCGGCGATGGGAAATCCCCACCGCGCTATCAATAGGATCACCGTCGGTATCCATGATTTCGACCACCGGAATGCCCGCTGCGGCCATCATCGCCGATGCGGCCTCAGTATGTTCGAGCCCTGCAATGATCACACCGGACGGGCGCCATGAAAGCATCTGGTAGAGCACGGCTTCTTCGCGTTCGGGTTTGTAATTTGTGATGCCGACAACCGGCTGCAACTCTGTGTTCTCCAACACTTCGTTGATACCCGTCATCACTTCTGGAAAGACCATGTTCGACATCGACGGGATGATCACTGCCACGAGGTTCACACGCGAAGATGCGAGAGCGCCCGCGATTTTGTTGGGCACATACCCAAGCTCACGCGCGGCTTCGAGGACCTTGTTTCGGGTCGCCTCCGAGACATCGCCCCGATTGCGCAGAACGCGGCTAACGGTCATTTCGGATACACCGGATGCTTCGGACACGTCGCGAAGGGTAAGCGGTCGTTTTGCGGGAATGGTATCGTGGCCATTTGGCATGGAATTCGAGCCTCCCTAAATTCCGATGAACCTACTTTATATGATAAAGCACTCTTGTCCATGCGACGCAATTGCTTTATGTTAACGCTAACACTGCGTGTGGCTACGCGTCTGCGCACAGAAGATTCGAGACCGTCCTGCAAGCTCTCTAGTCTCAGTACGGATTCGGATCAAAGGGGGAGTGGTGGGCCAACAACGCTCCCCCTTTACGACACCCTACCATACGACATTTCAACACCTGTCCCGACCGTCTTGTGCCATCGTGCATTCAGCGGCTAGAAACATGCCCGTGGTCCCGTGGCTCAACTGGATAGAGCAGCCCCCTCCTAAGGGGCAGGTTGCAGGTTCGAATCCTGCCGGGGTCACCAAAACCACCTGAAAAATATGGCTTATTTACAGGACGTTGTGCGGAAGCCTGCGACAAGTCCCGTGAGTTTTCACGGCGTAATCAGCTAAAACGGCGGACTTCTCGTACAAAACCTGTACAAAATTCGCACGTTTGTGCGTATTTCGGGGGTCAAGAATGAGCCGCCATAGCTTTGATCCCGAAATCGCCGGACGTGTCGGTCTCAATGCAGCGGTGATTTTCCAGAACATCGCCTTTTGGATCGAGAAGAACCAAGCCAACCGCCGTAATCTTCGCGACGGGCGATATTGGACCTACAATTCGATCTCGGCCTTTGGTGAATTGTTCCCCTATCTGAGCGAGAAGCAGATCCGCACGGCGCTCGAAAAGCTGGTCAGCGCAGAGCTGATCATCAAGGGCAATTTTAGCGATGATCGCTATGACCGGACTTGCTGGTATGCTTTGGGCAACTCCATTTGCCCAAATGGGCAAATCGATCCGACCGAAAAGGAAAATGATGCATTTGCCCCTGAGGGCAAGCCATCTGCCCCAGAGGGCAAATCCTATAAGAACAGATATAAACCATATCAAAAACCAAATCCTTCGCACGCGAAGGCGGCGGTAAAGGATGAAGTTTCTGAAAAGATATTGTCAGCCTATCCCGAGGATCGCATTCGCGGCAAAGCGGTTTGTCTCGCGCAAATCCGCCAAGCGCTGGCCGACGGAGTGGACGCCAAGGACCTCGAGGACGCCGTTCGGGCCTATGCGAGCGAGAGTGAAGGCTTCACCCGATCCAAGGTGTGCTTCTCCGACAACTGGTTCACGTCTGGCCGTTGGCTGAAATACCTTCACGACGCCGAGGAGGCGCGAGAAGCGGGCAAAGCCAAAGAGGTGGAATTGCTGAAAGGTTTGGCCGACTGGGTCACAGACAAACATCCACTGTGCCGCCACATCACACCCGGCCAAGTGACCGCTTTACTGGCCGCAAGCCTGGTCAGCCGTGCTGAAATCGAAGCGGCGGGGCTCAGATCATGAGTGCGACCGATCTTCACAATGAGCAGAGAGCAAGGTTACCCACCGATTACATCGGCGGGACTTGTGAGGGGCGGCAAGCCTCCCCTTCAAACCCCAACCAGACGCACGCAGGCGGCGTCAAAGAGAGCCTTTCCGAGAGCGTGATCTTTCGATGCACACCGTCGGAAAAGGCAGCGCTTGTGGCCAAGGCGCGTGCGGCTGGCTTGCCCAATGCCACGCTGATGCGCGAGGCCTTGGGGCTTACCGAAGCACGTCGGCGCAAGCCCGTCCCGCGTGTTGATCCGAAGCTGACCTTTGCGATTGCCCGTGTCGGCGGCAACCTCAACCAGCTTTCCCGCTGGATCAACGGCGCGGTCAAATCTGGTCGTGCAAGCCAGATCGATGCGCTCAAGGTCGCGACGCAACTGGTGGTCATCGAGCGGCAGATGGGGCAGATCGTGGCGGCGCACACAGGCGGCGGCGAATGATCATCTTGTTCTTCTCCACCGGCACTGGTGGCGGTGCAGTTCCCGTGGATTACCTGACAGCTCGCGAAGTTCTGGCCTATGACGAGAACCGCAATCTGATCCGCGATGACAGCGATGAACCGCAAACCAAGATCCGCGACCCGCTGCCCGAGGTGCTGCACGGAAACCCAAGCCAGACCCGCGACCTGATCGATGCAAGCCCCAACAAGTGGAGCTACACGGCGGGTGTCATCAGCTTTGCCGAGAGCGATGATCCCAGTCCTGACGCACAGCAAGAGGCCATTGAGCTATTTGAGGCTCTGGCCTTTGCTGGGCTGGACAGGGATCAATACGATTGCCTCTGGGTGCGCCATACACACGAGGGCAACGTCGAGCTGCACTTCTGCACGCCACGCCTTGAGCTCAACGCTGGCAAGTCCCTGAACATCGCGCCGCCAGGACATGAGACCGCCTTTTCCAGCCTGCGCGATCTGTTGAACAAAACGCACGGTTGGGCAGACCCTTTGGACCCAGAACGCGCCCGTGAAGTGAGGGCGACGATTGAAGCGCCGACCCGCGCGCAAGGTCGCGAAGCGCTGCATGATTGGATCCTCGATCAGATCAGCGTCGGCATCATTACCGACCGCGCCAGCATGGTCGACGCTTTGGCCGATGCGGGCTTCGAGATCCCCCGCGCCAGCAAGAACTACATCACCGCCCAAGACCCCGACACCGGCGAGCGCTGGCGTTTGAAAGGAGAGATTTTTCATGACGACTGGCAAGCCGAACCGCCTCGCCGAGAAATTGAACGCGGACCTGGAGACAGTACGCAGCGACCACGCCGCCTTGATGGCATCTCAGCTAGAGATCTTCAGGAGCGATTTCAGCGGCATCGCGACCAGCGCGCTGCATACAATCGAGACCGATATCAGGCTCTTTCTCAGCGACAGCAAGAGCGAGTTGGAGAGGCGGAGCGAGACGATCAGGCGCTGGCTGACGATCTCCCCTTGGGTGATCGTGGCGATGGTCTCGGCCTGGATCGTGACGGTTCTGATCGCGAGTTGGTTTTGGACGGGTTTGATGACGCGCTCGGAGTTGAAGGAACTGGGTCTAACCGCGATCGAACAGTCCAGGCAGACATGGGTGACGCTGGACCCGAACCGGACAGAACTGAAGACCTGCACGATGGCGCGAACGCCCATCATCTGTATCGAGATCAAGGAGCCTTAGATGACCAATCCACCGACAACCCCCCTGACAGCTTTGGAGCGCGAATTGCTCGCATCCGTCGAACGGTTGGTGACGGCCTGCGAGAGCTCAGCCAAGGAATTGCACGCCTTGGAGAAACGCTCGACCAGCAGGATCGAAAGCGAGGTGAATGGCTTGGCGCATTGCGTGGCGCTATTGATGAAATCACATCTCACGTCCGTCACCACATTGGCCGACTTGCTGCGCGAGGAGCAGAATTACGCGAGGCTTCAGGCGGGATTAGAGACCAGCTGGAAACTAGCGAAAGACGCCGAGAAGCGGCTGAACGAGAGTTAGATGCCCGTGAGAATCACCGCAGCGCGGGACACTCGCTTTGACGAATCTCGAAGTCGCAGAAAGGCACCACATGCAATTCGACCACACCCAATTTACGCTCGGTTTCCGGCAAGCCTTAGAATACGGCATCGACTATCGCGACTATGAAAAAGTCGACCGGTTGCCCGAAGGCATCCCGCTAATGGCCATCGCAGGTGTCTGGGGCGACTACAGCGACATACGCTGTCTGTTCATTGATCAGGATGGTCAAACCTACCGCCGCCACATTACAGGCCGTGCCGGCCGGTATGTGATCCGTGAGCTAGATTGGAACGCAAATGAGTTGCAGGTCGGGCAGGTGCTTGTCGTGCTTAAAGACTGTCATTCTACTTGAGTTCAGGAATTCCACACCCACGCAAGAAATCATAGGTTTGATCATAAAAAGCCGGTGGGCGAGTTGGATCCTTGTCATCGCCATTCGGGACAAAAATGATCATGCCTTGACGGGCTCTTGTCAGAAGAACCCGGTAAGCATTGAGCAAATACACCTGCCGCGTTGAAGACTTTACAGACTGCCACTTGCTTCCTTTGAATGCATTGAATTGCCAGGAGCCATCCACCATTCTGAGATCTGCATCCCAGCACATGCCTGCCCAATCCAGCTCAAGGCCTTGGATGTCAAATTCTGTTGCGACATCTTCCAGGTAGTAAGAGGATCTCACGTCTTGGCTGTCATTCAGGAACCAGCTTTTGGGATCAATCGCAGACTTGATGTGTATGCCTTCGGGGCGCAAACGATGGGCGCCTGAAGATGCCACCAGGCCTGTCCGTTCACTACCACGCGCCCTGCCGTTCAACCAATTCTTGGCAGAGGCGAGGTCACGCGTAAGAAGTATCGGGTATCTGTCGCCCAAGCTAGCCAGAGCGTACGAGGCCGACGATACATCGCCATCCAATACAGATGACACAAAGGAAGAGAGCTTTTCCGCGCGAAAGGATCTCATCGAAACCGACAAATGGAGATCTTCGTGCTTTGTGATCTTAGGCGAACGTAGAAGCTCTACGGCGTCCTGAGAAACCGTATAGTGCGGATCTTCCAGAAGAGTTGACGCATGCACTTCCCAATCAGAGAAGCGGTTCTCGACCGCTCTCAACCATTCTCCAAGGCCTGCTTCGCCAGTATTGATCTCCTGGCCACCACCGATAAGGCAAACGATCGTGCACCATTCGGAGTGGCGATCCATGACTCCAATCAAGAATTCTGGCTCAGATTGATCGAAGTCGGCCAACCCCCGCTTTGCTTGCATGAATTTGGAGGCTTGATCTGTTGTCCATGCGCGTTGGGCTTCATCAAAAACGACCACATGCTCAAAAGGCTCATTCGGATCGCTCAGATAGTGGTCTCTGAAGTGATGAATGTTCTGAACAAAGAGGCTTACTTCCCGCTCAGCATCCTTCTTAGAGATCTTTTCACCGCCAATCTTTCCTTGCTCAACCTTGTCCCGAGCCAAAGCTTCTCGCAATACGGTGACCAAAGGACCGTTGCCAGATAGGAAAACTGCGTTTTCGTTCTCATGCCTTTCAGCACGACTTGCCGCGATGTTCAGCCCCGCAAGCGTTTTGCCGGCGCCTGGTACACCGGTTACGAAGCAAATTGATTTCTTGTAGTCGCGTTTGGAAGTTCCGATGATCTCAGCAATACGGTCAGAGGTCGCCCTCAGGTTCTTAGCGCTCGCATCTGAACGGGAAATTTCGGTGACATCGTGCGATTTGTAAAGAGCCTGTGCGGCCTCGATGATGGTCGGTGTCGGTTTGTATCCGGACGCCTCCCAATCGGGTGATGAAACGGATTGCTCACGTGGTATCCCCGCAGCTTGAGCGACAAGGTCGCCGAGGCCAGACCGTCCGATACAGATCGGAGCAGCTACCCCATCCGCACCGAGCTCCAGATCGAAATCAACCTGATTGGCGTTCGTAGCAATCAACACCGGAACAATTGTGGCAGCGTGGCTTCCTTCGTGAAAGTTCTTGAGATCCAGCGAGTAGTCGTACACCTGTTCGATGGCATGTCGATCGAAGGCCGACGAGCCGACTTTGAATTCAATGACAAAGACGATCCCTTCTGTAACAAGAATGCAATCGGCGCGCTTGCCCATACGAGGTATGATGAATTCAAAAAAGAGCGTCCCTGAAGAAGTAGATGCCAGTGAAAGCTGAAGGTATCGAATTTGGTCTATCCATGCATTACGCTGCAAATGTTCCAATTCATGCCGGTGATGAGTTGTGAGTTTTCCCAAAATGGAAGATCCGTCTTCAACGCAGAAGTCGCCTACTGGTGCTTGATAATACGCTTTGCTCAATTTCTCTTAACCTTGTCGAAACCCTGTTGGTGACCTTGGGCCTCCTGTCACTGAAGGTCCACCCAAGTTACAGGCAAACGCCACCGTTGGAGTGCTGAGTGTGCCGGATTGCGGTCATTCGCTGCAGCGCGCAACGGAAAATGTACGCTATCCCAAAGCAGACGTTCACAATTCCTTGATGGTGCGCCATCCAAATTAGTGGAAACAAGGGATTGGTTCTTAGACATCTGACGATGCTCATGTGTTAGTTGTGGGGGGTATTTCATTTCAACGGTAGATTTTATGATTCCTTTATCGCCAATGCCCAAAAAACTTGAAGAGAACCAAAACACTGGAGCGTTTGAAGATTTAAGAAAGCAGTACAAAAGTACCTTTGCCGTTTTGGAAGGTTCGGACCCGCTCGCTACTGCACTTTCCTTCGCCGCTCTTTTGCTGAATGAAAACCTCCAAAGTTCGACCTATCGGATCGAGACGTTGGTCAATTTGGCTTTGGCGCTTGGCCGCGACAAAAACAGGCTCAAACAGAAGGATTTCCGCAGGCTTTATGGGGACATGGAAAAGGGCATCGTCGCAAGACAAGAAGATCCAGCTGAAGATGTGCTCGTAAGCAACATCAGCACTATGCGTGGCAATTTCCTCGTACTTGAGGGGCTAAGTGAAGGCGCTGGATACTTCCTGCAGGTTATCATGCAGATGGTCGACAGTCTTCCTAAGAACGATAGCTACGACGTGATCAGGGATCCGGTCCATGCACTATTGACCTTGTCAGATGAAGCCTGCAAACGCGCAGGTTTGTCCAGAAACCAGCTGGGAAACGAGATACCCCAGGCAAAGCTCAATCCACAAGACGCTGAACGAATAGCGGAGCTGAGAAAGTGTCTTACGTTCAGCTCGGCTGATCTTGATGATCTGGGTATAAAGCTCGACGACTTTGGCGACTTTGGATTTGATCCATCAGCAAGAGCAAAAATCCTCAAACAGAACCTACTTCACAACGACCTCGAACGTTGCCCGGTATGCCATAAGGACGGCAAGACTTTCCTTCTGCTTCCGACTGCAGTTAGCGGCGGCATTCGTCGTTTTGTTTTCGAGATGGTTGTCAAAGCCTATGGGTTGGACACCTTCTTGAAGGCTCTAGCTCATGAATACTCAAAGCGACTGAACTTGATACCTTTTCTCGGGGAATTTGGTCGAGTTCAGCTAGAATTTACGCCCGCCGGTGACACTCTCATGGCAAGTGTGTTTCGCTGGGTGGACGACGGTAGAGCGCTTCACATTCTGTTCTTCATGGACAATCTGCAGGGCTTCGAAGAAACAGGGTTTGGCGGATGGGACAAGAACCAGCCCTCTACATCCACTGCAATCCTCGATCACATTAAGCTGGCCAAAGCGAAAGCCGAAGAAAGCGATGACTTTAAATCTGGCATAAGCCTAGTAGTAGGCTGTGGCATCGGACGAGGCATCATGCATGATGTCAGCGTCTTAGAACTTGAAGACTGGGACGTAGACTTTCTCTCTGTGCACGACTTTGAGGTCCTTTCGAACAAGAATAGCTTTGCGCCGATTTCACTATGGCGGCTGAAGGATGCTGAACGGCAGGTCTCGGAAGCTGGAATTGAACTCGTCAACATCAATGGACTGCTCAATTTGATTGCGTGGCGAGAGCAACTTGGCGGCCACTTGGTACCGCACAATCAGGTTCCAGATGCCTTCGGAGATGGAGGTGCCGGTTTGATCATGGTCGATCAGAACGCGTTGCGCACATTGCGACATCAATCGCAACAAGAGGCCGATGTTCATTCCGCCTGCAAGCTTGATGGCAGTTGGACTTTGGTCAGACGCACGTCCAGCTCGTTGAGCGAAGAAGATCGATCCATTTCTCTATATGCAGACATGCTAAGCAACGAGAGCCTTCCGGCTTTGCTGTTCGAGGATCGGGGCACCGAATGGTGGACTCAGGTAAGTGGTGTTGAGGGTAGTCCGAGAGATGCGATTTTCGAACGGTGGAGGATGCTGTCTACATGGTTGCCTCGAATTTCCCAAGCATTTGGTGCACTTGAAGAACAGCACAAACCGCCAAATCGATTGCAAATCAATGCAACCTTTGATGGTGCAATGGCTGGCCTGGCAGAGCAGCCTAAGCCGTTCTCAGAGAATGAGCTGAGGGAAACTCTTTCAATAAGTGCTCGGATCGACGAAGCGGTGGTAATTGTCAAAGCCAATCGCAGATTTGAAGATGCTTTCTTCAATGAAGATAATGTTGCCGAAAGAGAGTGGGTGAGGGCAGTTTGCCTCGGAGTTTCACAACTAGCAGCTGAGCCGTTGCCCGCAGAGCAGTTTGAGGATCTGATAATCTCGATTGTTCCAAACAATCGTGTGCGGCAAACACATGCCTTCCCAGCGGTCAGTTTTCGCGATTTTGTTCATCACAAACTTCCACGAAAACCAGTATTCATAAACGATGCCGACACGAGCACACTTAAGCTTTTCCTTGGTTGGAAGGTCCATGACCGCAAACTGGGCGGAACCCTGCAAGGAAAAGCGGAGTGTACGGCCTATCTGCGCCGACTAGTTGAATACCTTGAAAATAAGCTGATCGATTTCTTAAGAAAGTTTGAAAAGAAATCTGTTTTGCAAAGGCTTATCACTAACCATGAAGCTGCAATGTGCGACCAAGAGACTTGGAAAAGAACCGCCGCTGCTGTCAGTGCTTTGCACGAAGACAAAGGACGCGCATTGGAGGAAATACTCAAGCACCAGTCGAAGCTTAACGCAGTTTTTCAGTCATCGCGTGTTCTAGTCGAAGTTGCCAACTGCGTTTGCAGTCTCGACGAAGGCGATGCATTTGGTGAGTTTGATCTCGCAAAGTCCATGGCGATGATGATTGAGATAATTGAATTTGGGGGATGGTCTGACGCAATTCACTACGGTGCGATGGAACCAACACTTATCGTGGCGGCGCTAGGCGATGTGCTCGCAAACCATGACTTTTTCGAGGAGATTGTCGTTCCGTTCGGTCAAGCTGGCATGAAATCCAAAGTTGAGCGAAGTATTCAAGGTTATGGGGATCACTTCTCGGCACCTAAGGAGAGGACTGGCGAGCTGGACAAGAGGTTTTTGGCCGAAAAAGAACAATTTTCAAAGGCGTGGGAATGCGAGCTTGGCTTCCCTATTGAAGCACATGGAGCTTTTCTAGTTGCTTGTGAAGAGGTGGGGCTGGCCGAGGAGAACGCGTGTTTTGTGGTTCGAAAGTCGGAGCTTACGCGGAAGGTTCTGGACCTGAAGCCGGAACTGGAGCCGCATTTAGATAAAATCCTTCATGAGCTTTCTCTGCCCCCAAGATCAGACTGGAGGGTCGTTCCTGAAGGATTTACTGATCTGGATCGCCAACCTTGGAAGTTCCGTCGTTTGCTGAGTGTCCTTCGGCGACCTTTAATCCAACTTGACGACGCAGAAGATCCTGAAATCTATCTTTGGCCAGGGATGGTCGGTGATGGGGGTGAGTATACTTTCGTTCGGTACTGGGAAGCCGAATTTCGCGAAATTCAAATTCGCACGAAGGAAATGCTGCGTTGGAATGGCTCAGTGAAGGATAAAAGTAGCTTCAACGATCAAGTGGCTGGAAGGCTCCGTGAATTGGGTTGGACAGCAAAGTCAGATGTTGGCCTTACACAGATTTTGGGTCGTTCGGAGGATGAAAAGCTCGGCAACATCAAAAGACTAGGTGATGTCGATGTTCTTGCGTGGGACGAACAAACCCGCCGTGTAATTGCTATTGAGTGCAAGGATCTTATGTACCGAAAGACGGCTGGAGAAATTGCCGAACAGTTGTCAAGTTTTCGGGGTGAATTGGACGCGAAAGGCAAACCAGACCTCTTGCTCAAGCATCTCAACCGAGCATCCGCCCTGCGCGCAAACCTAGATCAACTAAGGAAATTTACGGGGATATCCGATCCTATTTTGGAGGATTGCCTCGTGTTTAGCGGTCAGGTCCCCATGGGTTACGCTAAGGAGGGAATACGCAGCAAGGCAAACATGTTGCTTTTCGATGAGATAGATACCCTGACTTTGAAACCCTAAGGTGCATAGTGAGTAAATGTATGACCGAAAAATCTATTCAGGACTACTTCGGTAGCGTTGACCGGCCTCAACGGCTCTATTGTGGCCGTTGTGAAAGACTGATGCACCTCGACTTCGTACACTTGCAGGAGCGCATAACAGGTGTTCAGTTTGACATTGAGGGAATACCTGCGTTGCGATGCAGCTGCGGAAATCTCGAATGGCCAGATCGATCAAAGTTCGCAATAATCGATCTTCATCGAAAGGCGATGGAAGAGGGAACTGATCGTGTCACCTCAACGCGCAGAAAACCAAACAAAAAATATGCCTTCTCAAAAGTGCCCTTCGAGTACGACTCAGATGACTATGAGAACATCCCTGGGCTTACACGCCCTTGGGATGAAGGATTCCTAACACCAGTCTTTTTCAGACGCGACGCACTATTGAAATTTGAGCACCACCCAAACTATGAGGTCAAATTCGCGTCTGCGACATACGGGACGATTTACTCCTCGGAACCTGCTTTTTACATTTCATTCGGCATCAACGAGAACAGCCTATTAGTCGTGTGGCTAGGGGACATCGCAAAGCTTCCGGAGACAGAGCAATACTATCTTCGCTCCGAGAATGTGCCATCGGATCACCACATCGGAAGCGAGTTCTATGAGGGGCAAATTGAGGTCAAGTTCACTGAAGAAGCTCCGGAAAACAGACTTTTTCGGTTGCGCTCAGAGTTGAATGAAGCGTCGCGGAGCTCACTCGGATTTCCGATTTTTCAGGTGTCCAGCGAAATCCTCGACAGTGCTATCCTGGTTCGCGACCCCATCTTCGACACAAAGACTTCGCGTGCTCAAGTCGCTCAGGCGTTGAACGATGTGTATGTGGAGTCCTTAGAAGCAGTTCAGCTAAAGAAACATCTAAAGGCACAGGGTGTAGACGTTTCAAACATCAAGGGAATAAAACTTCTAAAGCAACTGATGATCACTTTGGGAGGCTCAGAAAATCTTCGAGAACTGATGAAGCCGTTCTATCTGATCTATGATTTGCGAGTTTCTCAATCCCATCTTATGTCAACCGATTCCAGACGTGAGAAGGTTAACTCCGTGTCTGCTCGATTGGGCATGGACGATAAAGCAACATTCCCAGAGATTTATGAAAAGCTCCGGGAAGCCCTACATGAAACATTGACCGTAATGGAGGCGACACTGAAAGGTCGACCCTCTTAGGAATTTCTTCGATAAGAACCAAATTTTAGGCGGTCGTTAGCTCATCCAAACATTCTGAATACACATCCCCCGCTGTTCCACTGCAGCTGCGTCCTCGCTGCCGCCATGCACATTTTGAAAATTCTGCGCCAATGACCAAGGTCCGGTTTGGCGGGCCGCGCCGCAGTATCCAACACGAGACGTGAATGGCAGCAACGGGCCGATGTCATCTCCCCCATTTTCAGCTAAGTGAACCTGATGACATACTCTTTGAATTCATGGTGCGCCCGCCTGGCGCCGTCACTGAGCCATCTCGCCAAAGTTCAAGAACCATTTCTTGCGGCCTATTGGCAGGCGAGCTCTTACCCGACACACGTGTCATTCAACGGAAAAGATGAAACACCCTTTCCAAAGGACGACATGGCTCATCTCTTTGATCTCGCGCGCTCTGCCTCACGATCTGTTGAGAAGGAATACTACAAGCCACTTCGCGAAGCGCTTGACCCGGTGAGAGGTATCCTGAGGTCACACCCAACACTCGCCAGAGCGCTTGGGACTGGTATCGGAAACGAAGAATTTCACGTCAGAATCTTAAACGGGACATCGCTCACCTGGCTGACGCAAATCGTGGCCGGTTTGTTGGAACGCGCCCATGAAGATGGCGACGGCGGTTTTGCAAGAGCTGCGAACGAACTTGGATCGGTCCTTGATCTGAGTTCGACGACCTTAGGAAATGATGTCCCGAACGGGCTTGATCTGGGCTACGATCTAATGCTGTTCCATGGTCCCGAAATTCGCAACGAATTTGAGATTCAGGGTGGTTTGATCGTCAAACCAGCTGCCGACCTTTCAGATTATCTGGATCGCGAATGGATCCGAGATTTTGTGCCGGAGGAGATGGACCGACGTGATTGGCGGCAAATTGGCGCTGTAGTGCGGCCGTTCCATTGGCGACCGGCGTTTCGGCGGAAGACTGACTATCGCGATGAGCCGCCTAGGTGGCCTCCAAGATTTGAGGACGACGCTCTTACATTCTTGGAATTTCTGTCAGTTGCGAACCAAACACCTGTCATACCTTTCATGTTGATGCATGGATGTCTGCACCGATCCGCGCACGGCTTGCTGGGCTTGGCCCACAGTCAAGGTGGTTTCCAACCGATACGTCAAGTCGGGCGTCGGCACGATCCTTTTCGAGCCCCTCCACGGCTCCAGAAAAGCTCGATCGATCTGGCCAAACAAGCCTACGGTAAACGAAAAGGTGAGGAATTTGAGCGCTTTGCGCCGACTATTCATCGGCTCTCAGAATCTTTGGCGCGCTTGGGGCGCTTTGGTGCCAACGACCGAATTCTGGACATTTCGCAATCGTTGGAATTGATGTTTAGACCTAGTGGCGGTGGGATCAGTCGACAGCTCCAGGATGGGATGGCTGAATTGCTGGGTGTCGACGAAAAGCACAAGGACGAAATTAGAGCTGCGATCAAGCAGGTCTATGACGTCCGCTCAGCGATCGTGCATGGCGCAACCGACGCGAGGCGTAAACGCCATTTAGAAGGCCGCCAAAGCGCATTTATTAGCGGCTTCAATCTGACCCAGCAGGCACTCTTCAAAATGATTCTGAGTGATGATGGAACGCGTGACTAATTTTGCAAATCAGCGAATGTCTGCAGACCGCCAGTTCGCGCAACTCCAGATATTGAGTACGTTTCCAATGTCCGCAATGCGGGCTGCAAGCGCAGCATAGGTTGGATCGGGCCAAGGTCCGGTATGGGCAGAGCACTACCGAGGCACCGTTCGCCTGCTCGAGGCGTGGAGAGCGGACTTTCCGCATTGCGGCATGGTCAACGTCGGAGGTCGCCGAAGCGGACCTTCGAGTGGCGTTCCATTTCAATGTCTATGACTGAGCGCCGCATCCGCCGCGTCATCAGTTCCCAAAAACGGGGCCAATCGTTTCCGCACCCAGAAAAGGACTTTCTACCACTGTCAAATGACTTTCAGGGATGCCAAGTTCCAGTTGAAAAACCTCTTTCGGGCGCGTTGGGTTGGGGTCAATTATCGTGACGCGAGGGACAGATCCACGCCGAAGAAAGGCGTCCCTAAATAGGTCGAGGCTTTTTAGGTCAGTCTTAGGAAATGAATAGCCAATCACGAGCACCTCGTCGCAAACTTCCAGAGCGTCGCTTGCCTTGCGCCAAAGTTCCTCAAACAAGCTGCCGAAGAACTGGTAGCTTTTCTCCTTTACCGGTGGGATGATCAACGGCATCGAAGCAAGACCCTGCGTCCCTGCTTGTCCTTCTGGCATCCAAGGCATTTTAGGCTGAACCTTAACAATAACGTAGCCGTCCGGAGCCGAGCGACCTGGAACATCAGTCAAATTAGGTGGGTAATAGCCGTAAGTCATTGGGGCATAGCCGCTTGCATATCTGCCTGCATGTGTCGCGTAGGGACGCGTAGCATGTTCATAGACGAATAATGAGTCCGCCGGAAGCGCATGCGTCAGAACCAGTTCCTCACCCTCGTATATCGGGTGAGCGGTCAGCCAGTTCACCGAGCCATGTAATTTTATTAGTTTGTTGGACGAAGACTTTTCTTCTGGACCGACCCAACCATCGCGGAATAGTCGATGTGGCGTAATTCCGTACCCACTATCAGGCACCCAGTCAGTAGCCTTCATCAGCGCGCGATCCATAAGAGTGTCCCAGTTAAAAGTCAGGATGACATCTTCTGGTCGAAGCGAATTCGCAAGATCGATGTGACTTTGCGATACTGGTCCGTTGGCGATCTCATTCAGTGTCGTCGCAAAAAGAAATATCAATTGGTTGTAGGGCTTTGAAAGAACTATGCGATCAAAACCCCCTTCTTCTGTTTCAACACTCGCCAGCCTGGCAGCAATCTCGCTATGTATCTCTTCTATATCTACACCTGCTGCGAGATAGGCATCTGTGTCCGTGATACCTTTCTGCGACTGAAGGTAGTGAATTAGCCCGTCACGCAGAACCCAAGGGTTGGCCGCTGCGTCCAATTTGAAGAAGGTAGGGAAAAAGTCGTTGGCGATTGGCATCCTTTGTCCGGTCGGCGAAGCGCCATAACTCTTCGATGCACCAGCTCCCAGCAAAACGACTCGCATTCATTAGCCTCATTATTTTGACGTCAATCAAGAAGACCTGTTATCAAAAGTGCACCCAGGAACCAATGGTTGGGAATCCATTTGCTGGCCGCATGCCATAGGCGAAAGTCGCGAGACTGAAGACACCGAGGATGACGTGGAGACTGATGCCAGCTGATGGGATTCTGGGGATCGTAGGTATTGCCACGATCTGGAAGGAGGGTTTCCGCCAATCCTCATGGAGCGAACCGGACCTCAGTTTAATCCCAACCCAATTTAATCCCAACCCGATGGCGGCTTTGGGCCGGGATATCAGATCGGTTCTCCGTCAATGAAAATATGCCTCGATGTCATGGCCGCACCAGGTTCCATCCGCACGCGTCGGTTCGGCACCGTACGAAGGAAATCCGCCACATCGTCCAGAGAGTTTAACCGGACCGGGTTCATTGTTTGACCTGGCTCGAAGCATTCAGAGAAATGTCCTCCGTCGCGGGGATATCTCTCTGCAGTTTTTGTTACTGTGCCATCCTCAATCTTTTCAATCCGATTCACCGCCGTCTTTACTCCTTACACAAGCGCCATCTTCTGCGTTGTTCCGTCAATGCATCTTAGCGCAAAGAGGATTTCAAGCCATTGATCAATGTCCGGTTAGGGCCGCCCACGCGTGGCCGGTAGAAGTGCAGACAAAACGATGACGCCAAAATCTTCGCTTTAGGCAATGAATTTTAGCTTCATCGACACCAGTTTCCTGGCCGTGGCGGGCAGCTCGTAGCACCACAACGGTAAGGGACAGCTAGGCCTTCACCAATCAGAATTCTTCCCACATCCCTGCCATCAACGGAAAGCAAACCACATTGCCTCCCATAGTTGCACTGGCGTGTTCCTTCGGTTCCAGGGCGGCAAGAACAAGCCACCCTTTGAAACTGAATCGATCCAGCTTCACGCAAAAGAATTCGCAAACGATTGGTTGCTTGTAGCCCGCGCTGGAGCTCAGCGTTGCATGCAGGGGAGCCGGTTTCTGGCGCATTAAACCCAACCAACCGAACGTTTGCCTGCTGACCCCTTATTGCTACGGTATCGCCATCAATGACGCGAACTTCAGATGCGCTGACCGTTCTACTGCTTGGAATATTATTTGTTGGCGTGGGAACACTTCCTCTTGATGCGGCTAGGTAGTTGGATGACATCCAGCCCGTCCCGAGTGGAGAGGCGATCTGCGACCAACCATTCTGAACGGTGAGAACACTTACTCTTGTGCCCTCTGCCAGCTGGCCCATCACCCGATTGTTGGTTGAAGGGCCTTCACGTTGATTAACGCTGCTCCCGGTTACAATCGCGTGTGTCGAACTATCGACTGGGCGAGTTTGAACGCTGGATGACCCACCATCAAACAAAGCGCTCAGCAGGCCCAAAATCCCCATAACGAGGATGATGGGAAAAAACAGCTTTCGTTGGGCTCTACGAATTGCCCGTTTGGGCGCATAGATGATTTGGGCCGGTGACGCAGTCCGTTTCTGAGGCCGAGATCGTTGCTGCACGGTTCTAACGGCGGGCCTTTGCGCCGAAGAGGGGTTTGGTATCCCAACCTGTTGAGGCGCTACAGCAATGGATTTGTCGTCGCTCTTTGGGCGCTCGAGCTTCAGAATTTTGTGGAGTTTCGAGTACTGCGCCTTGCTAAGACTGGTCTTGGGTCCATGCCGCAAGAACAACGCTTCCATGTTTTGAAGGAATGATCGTTCCCAATCATTTACTGAATTTGAGTCTAGCTTGCCCCCAATGCGGGACAGTATGAGTTCTGTTCGCTCTTTTGAAAATGGCATCTGAGACTTGCTTTTTACGGATCCTAATGTTCCCCAAGAAGGCTCTCAAAGCGTCGAGATAGCATACCCAGAATAACGACGGGCCCGAGCAAAAGCATGATTGCGATCGAAGCAGCCACCAAAGTGACAGCCTGAAAAACATCAACCAAGAAGAACTCGGAAGGGCCAGTGTAAAAGATTGAGAAGCGAATAAGTCCGCCGAAATAGATTGAGACAGCAACCAAAAAGGCGGTCTGGATAGACAGCAAGGGGTGGACAATGTTTCTTTGCGTCCGTTCCAACGTAACACGCCTGACCTGGCGCCAATTTTTGCTCGCATGCTTCACAATCTTAATCCCTTACCAATTCAATCCACGTGTGCACATCGTCGTCACTGACTTCACGGCCTTCGACGTGTGACTGATACCAGCGAGCCACGATTGCTCCGCGTTTCTCGCTCTTAATTTTGATGTTTTCTTCAGTGAGGTGCTGATCGAGCGAAATCTCGATCCTTTTTAGCGCCTCGAAGTCATGAGCCGCTCTGACAGATTTTGTGCCCAATAGGATCCATGCTGCGTCCACATCAAATTTGTCAGAAATCGCGACCAAAGCTTCAACGGGTAGGCCGCGCTGGCCTTTTTCGTAGCTGTGATAGGCGCGGTGTGAGACGCCGATCGCGTCCGCCATTGCGGTTTGCGTCAAGCCGACTTCGTTGCGCGCGATCGCAAGTCGCGCACCCATTGCCGAGAAGACAGCCTTCAAATCCCGCGCCATGTAAGGTTCCTATTGACGTAACTGTCAAATTGCGCGAAACTGCACAAAATGACATAAAATTCCAATTAATCACATCTGACCACGTCAGAAGGTGCAGAACAAGCGATTCCATGCGTGTCGCCGATTCAACTTATGCGGACAAGGACGACTGAAATGGCAGAGACCAACTATTCAGACAGCTCTCAGATCTTGGGGCTTGGGAAAACGCCCGCGCAGTGGGTCGAAGTCATGGCCGGGATGGGAATCGATATTTCGGAGCGCACGTTACGCGAGCGAGCAAATGAGTCGGGTGCATTTTATCGCCTTGGGCGAACCATGCTGATCACCCCCGCGCAGATTGATACGATTTTTGAAGGAGGCCAGTCATGCCGCTCCAAATCTACAAGAGGGGCCGGGTTTACTGGGCCAAGGGGTGGATTGAATACAACGGCAGACCAATCGCCGGCCCATACCGGCGAAGCACTAAGGCATCTTCAGAAGAGGGCGCACGGGACTGGATAAACCATGAGACCGAACGTCAGATCCGTCGCTATGTCGTGGGCGACGAACCGAGCAAAACTTTCTCTGATGCAATCATGCTCTACAACGCGTCTCCCAAGGCGGCCAAGCAGTTGATCCCGATCGTTGAAGCAATCGGCGACCTGTCGCTGAGCGCGATATCTGGCGCGCTATTGAAGAGTCTTGGGCCGAAACTGAAACCCAAAGCGTCGACCGATACTTGGTGGCGCGAAATCGTGACGCCCGCGAGTGCGGTGATCAACAACGCGCATGAGTTGGAAGGAACGCCTCTGATCCGCGTGAAGCCCTACGACAAGTTCGAGCGGATCGCGCAGGACAAGCGGCGAGGCAAGCTCAGCCGCGTCGAACGCACTCCAGCTGATAAGGAATGGATCGAGGCATTTTGCCGTGCTGCCGATCCATACAATGCCGCGCTGGTTCGTTTCATGTTTGAGACGGCCGCGCGAATTGATCAGGCCGTATCATTGGAGCCGGATGATCTTCGGCCGCACGAGAACAAAGTCCGCGTGAAGGCGCAAAAGGGTCATCCGGAAAGTTGGATCACCGTCTCGCCTCAGATGATGGACGAGCTTCTCGCACTGCCAGCCAAACGGCCCAAGAACCGCAAGACCGGCAAGTTCATGAAAGCCCGTGTTTTCGGCTATGGCAGCTCGACAGGCTACAACACGCGCTGGAAGACAATCTGCAAGCGCGCAGGCATCCCTTACCTTTCAGCCCACCCCGCTGGGCGGCACGGCTTTTTCACGGAGCTTGTTGTCCGTCAGGGCGTCGATCCCGTGACGGCGGCTAAAGCTGGACGCTGGTCAGACCCCAATTTGCCCATGCGCATCTATGCCCACGCAGAGACCGATGAGGCCGACATCAGGGCCCGTTTTCGTACAAACCACGTACAAGATGACGCTGTACAAACACCCAACAGTAAGAAATCACGAAAGGAATAGCGCTATGAACGCATCCCTCCTAAGGGGCAGGTTGCATGTTCGAATCCTGCCGGGGTCACCATGATCTATTGAGCAATGGTCTTTCGCCGATACCTTCACCTGCGCAGGGCGTCGGGCAGCCCTCACGCATCCCTATCGGCTTTCCATTTGGCATAACGGGTTAGAGTATCCGGATCGGTCGGCGGATAGAGGCCGCGAATTGTGGCGCCACCTTTGACTTGTTCGAGTACGAATGACTCGAACACTTCCATCTCGACGGTTTCATTTGCAATCTCGTCGGCCAGATGGCGCGGGATCACCATGACGCCGTCGCTGTCGCCCATCACGATATCTCCGGGGTAAATCGCGACGCCGCCGCAGGCGATTGGTAGGCCAATGTCCACAGCGTGGTGTTTGGTCAGGTTCGTCGGAGCCGATGGTTTTGCCGCAAAAACCGGCATGTCCAATTCCGCGGCACCTTTCGCGTCACGAATGCCGCCGTCACTGACCACACCCGCAACCCCGCGCATCTGGCAACGGGTCAGCAGGATGGATCCCGCAGAAGCAGCCGAGGCGTCCTGCCGACAGTCCATGACCAACACTGCGCCTGAGGGACATTCCTCGACCGCAACGCGTTGGGGGTGGTCGGGTTCGCGGAACGCGTCCAACGGATCAGTATCGGGGCGGGTCGGGATGTAGCGGAGGGTGTAGGCGGGCCCGACCATGGTGATGACATCGGCGCTCAATGGCATCGCGCCTTGGACATAGGCGTTGTGGTAGCCGCGTTTGAACAGCAGGGTTGCCACGCTCGCCGTGCTGGCCCGTGACAGTTGGTCCAAGGTATCTGGAGACAGCTCGATGGTGTCGGCAGGTTGAGGGTTGGGCATATGGTGCCTCTCTAATTTGCGTCCGGTGTGGGCAGGGTGGCCGGATCAATCGGGACGAGCGCCCCGCGTTTCTGCACCACGGCTCTTGATAGGGCACACGCGTAGGCGATGCCGTTCGTGATGGTGTCACCAGCGGCATGGCGCGCAATCACGCCTGCGTTAAAACTGTCACCCGCTGCGGTCGTATCGACGAGGGTGTCCAGAGGGATCACAGCCACTTCGCCGCGCGAGTTACCATCGGCATAGAGCACAGGATCGGCCCCGTTTTTTACGATAACCGTGTAAGCGCCCGCGCCCAGATAGCGCTCTGCCGTGGCGGTCGGGTTCGCGTCTTTGAACCAATCCGCTTCGTCTTCGAAAGAGGGCAATGCCAGATCGCTAACAGCGGCGCCGGCCATGATGACTTTCTTCATTGTCTCGGTAGATTCCCATAGCCTGGGCCGCAGGTTTGGATCAAAGGCGATTGCCTTTCCGGCGGCTCGGGCCTTTCGTAAAGCGTTCAACAGGCGTGTGCGACCTTCGGGAGGCAGGATCGCGAGTGTGATTCCCGAGAAATAGATGAGATCGACATCGGCCATCGCTGCGTCGAGCAAAGCCGGATCGTCGGCCAATGCGCGCGCTGCTGATTGGCCTCGCCAGTACGAAAAGCTCCGCTCGCCCTGATCAAGAGAGATGAGGTAAAGACCGACGGTCTTGTTCGGTGCGACCCGAACATGGGAACCGTCGATCCCGCTTTCGCGTATGAAGGTCGTCAACTTCTGCGAAATCGCGTCGTCACCCACGGCGGTCAGGTAGGAAACACCGACCCCGGGCGCACAGCGGGCCAGATACCACGCCGTGTTGAACGTATCGCCCGCAAACCCCAACCGGTAATCACCATCAGTGTCGGTGGGGGCCATTTCGGCCATACACTCACCAATCGCAAGAACGCGCATAGTATCGGCTTTCTATGAGAACAGCATGCCGCCGTTGATGTCGATATTGGTGCCCGTCAGAAACGCGCTGTCGTCACAGGCGAGGAACAGCACAAGGTTCGCGACGTCGTCGACGTGGCCCTGACGTTTCAGGGGAGCGCTCGCTTCATAACCTCTACGGCCCGCATCAGGTGTGTGGATGTTGTGGAAATCCGTATCGATCATACCGGGGCAGAGGGCATTCACACGGATGTCAGGACCGACTTCCTTGGCCAGACCGCGCGTCATGGTCATCACGGCCCCTTTGGAGGTCGCGTAGGCCACGGCACCGGCACCGCCACCATCACGTCCTGCCTGGCTTGCGAGGTTCACGATTGTTCCGCTTTTCATGTGGGCAAGGCAGGCCTTGGTCATCATGAAAGTCGACGTGACATTCAGGGTCATGACGGCTTCCCAGTGGGACAGCTCCATCTCGGCGATAGTTTTTCGCGCGATCAGACCGCCTGCATTGTTCACGAGAACATCCACACCACCAAAGGTATCGACCGCAGCGCCTACCAGTTTGTCCACACCCGCCTGGGTGTTGAGGTCAGCCTGCACCGCAATGGCTTTGCCGCCTGCGCTTTCGATTTCGGCCACGACCGCGTCGGCACCTTTCGAGCTTTCAAAGTAGCTGATGGCGACACTCGCCCCCTCGGACGCGA
>NZ_BAABDF010000003.1:0-113381 GCF_039539485.1 Celeribacter arenosi | reverse complement strand
TCATGGTCATCCTTCCTGTTTTGCGTGCCGCGCGAGGCGGATTTAGGGTCTAACCCTTAAGCTTCATAAAATAGTCGAAGATCTCGGGGACGTTGCCATCGCCCATGCCCGCTTCGACAGCTGCCTGAAGGTTACTGGACGTGCCTTCTGCAATTTCGGCGCGCGTGCCCATGTCCTCGGCCATTTTGAGAAAATAGCCCAGATCCTTATTGGCGTTGTTGATGGAGAACCCCAGATCGCTCACGCCATCCACGGCGTAGTTTTTGCAGAACCCCATGAACGGTGAATTGGATGGGCCTGTCGACATAATATCGAAGAGTTGCTGGCGATCGACGCCCGCACGATCCGCCACGGCAAATGCCTGACTCATCGTGCAAACGGTGGTCATACCCATGAAGTTGTTGATCAGTTTGGTCACATGGCCCGCGCCGAGCGCACCGAGGTAAAAGACGTTTTCGCCCTGCTCATCGAGCACTGGCTTGACCTTGTCGAACGTCGCCTTGTCGCCAGCTGCCATGATGTTGAGGAGGCCGTCTTTGGCGTGCGCGGGGGTCCGGCCCAATGGCGCGTCGACCATGCCCGCGCCCTTTTTGGCGAGGTCTGCACCGATCTTGCGTGTCGAGGCAGGGATGGAGGTGCCGTAATCGATCAGCACTGCGCCTTCCTTGATGCCCGCAAGGATGCCGTTGTCTCCATAGACGATTTTTTCAACGACGTCTGAGGTTGTGAGGCAGAGCATCACGATATCGCTCTTCTCGGCCAGTTCCTTTGGCGAGGCGGCCACTTGCGCGTTGCCGCGGTCGATTACCGCCGCCACGGCATCCTTGTTGAGGTCCATGACGACAAGTTCGTAACCCCTCTTTTGGAGGTTCTCCACCATGTTGCCGCCCATGAGGCCGAGGCCGATAAATCCGATGACGGGTTTGGTCATGATGTTTACTCCGTTGAATTCGTTATTTTTGCTGAATTAGAGGAAGTCTTCGCGGTGAGGCGTAAAGACATCCAAAAGCGTGCCGGCCTCGAGGCAGGTCGCGCCATGTTCGATATTGGGTTGTTTGTAGAGAGAGTCTCCAGCGCTCACGATGTAGGTCTCGTCGCCGACGGTGAACTCGAATTTTCCCGAAATGACGTAGGTGATTTGCTCGTGCACATGGTGGTGACGCGCGGCCACGGTGCCTTTTTCAAAATGCACCTCGACGATCATCAGGTTGTCATTGTAGGCGCCCACTTTGCGGGTCAGGCCGCCGCCTGCATCAAACAGAGCGTTTTCGTGTCCGGGGAACAGGTTCTTTACGGTCATTCTTGCGTCTCCGTTGTGCTTAGGTGTTTGCCAGCTTTTTCATGACCACCTTAAAGGTGTTCTCATCGGCATCCGTGAAATAGAGGTCCGCGTCGTAGCCCTGATCGTCCATGAAGTTGAACACCCGTTTGGGTGCATCCAGTTTGTAGGGAACCAGAAGCGTGGCGATGCGGTGGCGCGTGGCGGCAGGGTATTTTGCCGTCAGGCAGGTGCTGACGTGGAGGCCTTCGTAGTCGGCGGGATCGACGTCGGTGAATTCTGTCTTTTGGGTAATCTCGGGTTTGCCGCTTTCGGACCAAACGATCTGCCCGTAAAATCCCGCGCGTTCACCGGTATTGCGGAACGACGATTTACCGACATCAAAGGCGTTGTTGGCATGTAGTAGCCATTCGACTGTCACGGGCTTGGATGCATCCACCTTGTCGACGATGACAAAGTAGGAGTTGCGCACGAAATAGATCTCGCGCTGCGCACAGGTCACTTCCGGTGACAGGCTCTGGTAGGCAGGTGTCGCATCGCCGCAGATATAGATGTGATCGTCGCGCTCTTCGGCGGCCACGATTTTGCCGGTCGCGGCGAGCGCTTTGGCTTTGTCCTTCTCGGCGTATTGGCCTTTGCCGTTGATCAGGATCGCGTTTTTTGAGCGGGTCTGGCGGCGCCAGTTGCGGTGCATGCTTGAATTGAAAGCGACGTAATAGCCCGACTGGATGGCCATGTCTTCGCCGTAGGCGGCCATGCAAAAGGCGTTCTGGTCACCGTGGCTGTGGCTGACCGACCCGAATTTCGATGATTTGAATACGAACTGGATGTGATTGTCTGGATCATCCATCGCATGCTGGATGCCGACCCATCCGATGCCCTTGAAGTGGCGCAATCCGCCCTTGGGTGGGGTTGCCTCGATTTGGGGGAAATCGGTTTTGTAGACGAGTTCGTCAAAGTTCGTGTCCCACCAGCCCCAATTGTAGAAAGCCCCTTCGGTGCCGGGGTTCAATTCGAGGTTTTTGTCGCAATACCATTGGTATTCGCCTTTGCCCGTCGCCCCGGCAAACTGGCGCATGTTGAGGCCGGTCTTGATGCCGGGCAGGTCGCCTTGGGTGCTGTCATCACCAAAGGTGGCGCGGCGGGTGTTCGGCGCTTTGCAGAACAAAGGGAAGTCGCCGGTGTTTTGCAGGAAGGGTCGTTTGTAGAGGTCGATGCCTGTGTAGGACTTCAACCGGTTCGCGGTATCGATCAGATAGGCGATGCCCATCATCCAGTAGTTGGTGCCTTCGGCCCAACCGCCATCGCTGTCACCCCATGGGGAATAGACAGTCATCAGGAACTCGATTGAATAATTCAGCCAGTCGCGGGCCTCATCGTTTTCGTCATCACCGAGCAACGCGATGCAGGCCGGCACAATGCACAAGGAAACCGAGCGCACTGCGTGGCTGTCGTATGGAAACAGGTGGATTTTGGCGTTCAGGATTGCGTGCTCCGCGACGTCGCGGGTGCGTTCGAGAAGCGATGCGCGAACCGTGGCGCGTTCTTCGACCGAGAGATCGTCGTAGAGCCAATCATACCCCCACGCGAGCGCGTTGCAGACACGATAAGCCCATTCGTCGGTATATGCGCGCGATGTAACCCCCATCGGGTCCCAACTCGCGGCTTCGAGCAGCCATTCCTTGGCGCGGGCAGTCATTTTGGCGTCGCCGGTAACCTTGCCACCAATGGAGAGGTGACGGATCGCGTACCAGACTTCCTGCAGGTCGATATAGGTTTGGCGCCATACGGGAGCCGTGCGTTGGTGGTCGGGGTAGCCGGCGGGTTCGCGGGTGACCTCGCGCTCCATCCACGGCAAGACCGATTTCTCGTAAAAATTCGACCAGCTACAATGATCGGGATCGGCTTTGACGGCCTTTTTGAAATCCGCCAACCGGTCCTTGGTCATCCATAGGCGAGGATGGTCCGTGGCGACTTTTGCTAGGCGGTCCTTGCGCGCAGGCAGCGGCGTCTCGGCCAACCCGTCTGCGACAGTAAAGCTTCGGGTGCTGCTCCATGTGCTGGAGGGTGCGCCCGCACCGGCGTCCCACGTTGTGTAGGACCAATGGTAGGTTCCGGCGTCCAGAACCACATCCGGCGTAAAGAAATTCAGGGGCAGGTTTTCGTAGACTTGCGTCTTGCCTGCCGGAAACTTGGGATCGCTGGAGAGACGCAGCGCATAGCGGGCATCATCATCGACAACGGGAATCCACATAAAGCGGGGCGGGTTTTCGGTGACGTCGGTTTCAGGCGTCGGGCTGTACTGGACAGTCAGGCGGCCTGCTTTTGGTTCATCGAGGTGTGGAAGTTTGGTAGCCGACATCGGTCTGAAATTCCGCATCAAATTGGGTGGGAAGAATGACTCGGGGCGACAGGAGACGCCGCCCCGAGAGGGAGGATTTAGTTGCTGCCGTACTGGCGATCATAAGCGGACTGCATCACGCCCATAAGCTCTTGCAGGCCCATGTCGTCGAGCTGTGCAAGGTAGGCATCCCAGTCTGCATTCACGTCACCATTGCCGAGGATCCAGCTTTGTTGACGCTCAAGCATATAGTCACGGATCGAGCCCCACGTGCGGTCGTAGACCTGCTGTTCGTCAGCCGTAAACGCCACGCCGAGGAAGTCAGGGATCAGATAATCGCCCTGCTCGTAGAGGTCGATACCGGCAAGCGCGAACTCGTTCGTCCACTGGATTTCATAGTTGTAATCCTGGAAGTAACCGCGTGCCTGAAGCTGTGCACCTGCCTGATAGAGCGACCGGTTGATCGGACCTGCATCCAGGAATTCCTGAGTGAAGATCGGTTGGCCGTCGACCATTTCGTAGTGCATGCCTTCGACACCAAAGTTGGCCAAACGACGACCTTCCTCAGTGAACCAGAAGTCGAAATACTTGATGGTTTCAACGGTGTGCTCGTTGGTGTAGCCGATGGCCCAACCATCAGGCTTGACCAGAATACGACGATGCTCTTCGACCCGTTTGCCACCGACAGAAGCGGGCGGTGCCATGGCTTCGAAAGCAAAGCCCTCGATCTCGCTGGAGAGGCTGTTGTAGCCACCTGTGGATGCGAACCAGTCATGGGTCGACCCACCGAGGTTTTCGGAGAGCAGGAAGTCGCGGGCAGAGGAGCCGCGGGTGAAGATTTCCGCGTCGATCAGACCATCCGCATACCAGCGGGCAAGGTTGCTGATACCTTCGCGATAGCCTTCGCCGATGTAGCCGTGGCTGATCTGGCCGTCCTCAACGAGGAAGTCGTGATAGGTGTCAGACCCGTGCGCGCGGCCATCCCAGAGCGTGACCAGACGGATAAGTTCGGGCCACTGGCGCGCGAAGAATGGCACTTCGTCCGCAATGCCGTTGCCGTTGGGATCCTGCGTTTTAAAGGCGCGCAGGGCAGCTTCGTATTCTTCAACGGTCTGCGGTACTTCAAGGCCCAGCGCATCCAGCCAATCGGTCCGGATCCAGTAGGCGCGGCCGTATTTACCGTCAGGCAGATAGGGGATGTAGTACATCTGGCCATCTGCGGCTTTAACAGCGGCTGCGATGTCGGGGCGTTCGGCATAATAGGCTGCGATGTTGGGCGCGTGCTCGGCGATCAGATCGTTGAGCGGCACAAAGGCACCTTCAGGGCCGAACTGGTTGACGAAGTCCTTGATACGGCTGGAGCCAACAATGTCAGGAATGCTTCCGGAAGCGAGCATCAGGTTCAGCGCTTCGGTGCGGCCTGTGTTTTCGTCCGTGCGCATGTTCGCGCCGACAGTGTCGTTCTTCAGGTGGATGTTGGTCATCGCACGCGCAGCCTGCTCCACGGGCCAATCTTCTTCGTAGATCGGGTAACGCGCGTGGTTCATCTGGATCGTCAACTCCAGTGGTTCGTCGACGATCAGATGTTCTCCCTCGGCAAAGGCCGGTGTTGAAATAGCACTCCCTGCAAGCAAGGCTGCCGCTAGGCTCAGTTTACGCATAAGTTTTCCTCCCTTTTGCGGTTTCGTAGTTATTCTTTGACACCACCGAGAAGGATGCCCTTCTCGAAGTATTTCTGGATGAACGGGTAGACGATCAGCACGGGGATGATCGAACAGACGATAATTGCCGCGGTGACCGTCTCGGCGCTGAAACCAGCGGCTGTCTGGACGATGGCGAATTCGTCGTCGTCGCTCAGGTTGGCGATCGTGTGGCGCAGGAACACCTGCAACGGAATTTTGGATTCGGACTGCAGCAGGACCATTGCCCAGAAAAAGCCGTTCCAACGAGCCACGATCAGGAACAAGGTGATGGTGGCGATGGCCGGCTTGGACAGCGGGATGAATACCTTCCAGAGCACCTGAAAATCATTCGCCCCATCCATGCGTGCCGCTTCTTCAAAACTCTGCGGGATCGATTCAAAGAAGTTGCGCAGCAGGATGATGTTGAAGGCATTGATGGCAAAGCCGAGGATGATGCCGAACATGCTGTCCAGCAGGCCCAGGTCGCGCATGTTCAGGAAGAACGGGATCAGGCCGGCGTTGAACCACATGGTAAATGCGATGAAGAGGTTAAAGAGCCGACGCCCTTTAAGTTGCTGGCGTGACAGCGCATAGGCACATGGAACGATGAACATTAGGCTCATCACCGTGCCGCCGATCGTGTAGATGAACGTGTTGCGGTAGGAGATCCAGAACTGTGGGTTCTTGAGGATATATCCGTAGGCTTCGAGCGTCGCGTCAATCGGCGTCAACACCACCTTGCCCGCCTGAGCCGCAAAGCCCGAACTGAAGGACACTGCCGCGATGTAGATAAACGGGTAGAGCGTTGCGACCGTGAACAGGCCAATGAGGACCGACACTGCGATTGCAAAGATCTTGTCACCGCGTGAATAGAGGTTCCATTTCATCATAGTGTGATCCTCCTACCAGAGTGACGTGCGCGAGAAGCGGCGCGACAGAGTGTTGGCGGTCATGACCAGAACGAAGGCAACGACTGCGTTGAACAGGCCGCCCGCAGCAGCGAGGTCGTATTGACCGGACTGAAGGCCCTGGCGATAGATCCACGTGTTGACGACGTCGGCGGTTTCGTAGGTCGAAGGCTGGTAGAGCAATATGACCAGCTCGAACGAGACTTCCATGACGTTACCGATACGGATAATCAGCATGATCAGGATCGTCGGCATGATCGACGGAATGGTGATCTTCCACATCATCTGCCAGCGGTTCGCACCGTCCACCACGGCGCTTTCATAGAGCGACGGGTTCACACCTGCGATGGCCGCGAGGAACACGATGGAACCAAATCCCGCTTCCTGCCAAATGCCGGTGCCCACGAAGATCGGACGGAACCATTGCGGCTGGGTCAGGAAGTATACCGGATCGAGGCCGAACCATCCGATGATCGTGTTGACGATACCGGCGGTGGGAGAGAATGCGGTGATAACGATACCCGCGATGATCACCGACGAGATGAAGTGTGGCAGGTACACGATGGTCTGGGCGGTGCGTTTGTAGGTCGCATGCAGAACCTCGTTGAACATCAGCGCGAGAATGATTGGAGCCGGGAAGCCGAACAGAAGGTTCAGCGCCGAGATCTTGATCGTGTTGCCTACGGCGCGCAGGAACTGATCATTCGTAAACAGTGTTTGGAAGTGCTCGAAGCCGATCCACGGGCTACCGGCGACGCCCCGGAAGATCGAGTAGTCTTTGAAGGCAATCTGCAGGCCATACATCGGTTTATAAAGGAAAACGAGAAACCAGATGATCGTCGGCAGCAGCATCGCGTAGATCTGCCATTCGCGTCTGAAGTGATCAAAGAGGCGGATCCATCGACCATCGTCCGGCCGTATCCGCTGTGCTTCTTTGGCTTCGATAAAGGTCTCTTCGACTGATTGACCGGCGGCTGTGGTGTGCTCCTCTGCCATCTGCTTCAAGCTCCGAGGTTCAATGCGCGACCGGTCTCAGCGTCAAACAGTTTGACGAGAGAGGCCGGAACGTGGACTTCGGCAACGTTGTTGAGATGGTTGATGTCGCCGAGTGTATCGGCCTTGAAAACCAGAGGTTCTTTACCGGCGTGGGCATGTAGCAAGGCTTCGGAGCCAAGCGGTTCCACAAGATCGAGAGCGATAGGTAGTGCCGATGTTCCTTCGCCTGGCGTCAATGTGACATGCTCGGGGCGGATGCCGACGATAACGTTGCGCCCTGCGTGGCTACCGGTTGGACCATCAACCTTGATTTCGGTGCCGCCGACGAGGGCGCCATTTTCGGTTAGTTGGCCCTTCATCTGGTTCATCGGCGGAGAGCCGAGGAAGCCGGCCACGAATGTGTTCGCGGGGTTGTTGAACAACTCCATGGGCGTGCCGACCTGTTCGATAGCGCCGTCATTCATGACGACAATCCGATCGGCGAGGGTCATCGCCTCAACCTGATCGTGGGTCACGTAGACCGACGTCACACCCAAACGGTTATGGAGACGTTTGATCTCTGCCCGCATTTGTGTGCGCAGCTTGGCATCAAGGTTCGAGAGGGGCTCATCGAACAGGAATACTTTGGGGTGACGGACAATGGCGCGACCCATCGCAACACGCTGGCGCTGACCACCCGAGAGGTCGGCGGGGCGACGATCAAGGTAGTTCGTCAGGCCCAGAATTTCGGCGACATCGTCGATAGTCTGTTTGATTTCGTCTTTGGGCATTTTACGGATGCGCAAACCGAAGGCCATGTTGTCGGCCACATTCAGGTGCGGGTAGAGCGCGTAGTTCTGGAACACCATCGCGACATCACGGTCCTTGGGTGCGACGCGATTTACGCGGCGTTCATGGATCGTGAGGTCCCCTGCTGTGATCTCTTCGAGACCTGCAATCATGCGTAACGTGGTGGATTTGCCGCAGCCCGACGGGCCAACCAGCACAACGAATTCTTTCTCCGCGACCGTCAGATCGATCCCGTGGACCACCTGCATCGCGCCGTAAGATTTCACGATACCGCTAAGATTTACACCGGACATATTCCCCTCCCTTGGTGCTGCCCAAACGGGCGGCTCACCTGATAGCGAATCGCTCGCTGCCATCTGGTATACTAGTCGATAATCTGAAATACTAGTCTGGTATACTAGAAAATTTTTTAGTAAGTATTGCAGGAGTCAAAGCTCGGGAGGAGGTGAACGAATGGCACCAGAGATTGCGCGAAGCGAACGCCGCACCAGCGTGGACGATGTGTTTGATTACCTGCATGAGCAGATTGTCTCCTTGCAGCTCAAACCGGGCGACAAAATTTCCGAGGCTGAAATCGCTGCCGAATTTGGTGTCTCCCGCCAACCGGTTCGCGACGCCTTTAGCCGATTGGCCAATCTCGACCTTTTGTTGATCCGCCCTCAGCGGGCAACAGAGGTGAGACGGTTTTCCATGCGCGAGATCGCGAAATCCCGCTTTGTGCGGGCCGCGGTCGAAACAGAGGTCCTGCGCCGTGCCGCCGCCAGATGCGACAAAATGGGTGCCGCCCGACTGGACGCGGAACTGATCCTGCAAGAGGCCGCCACAGAGGCCAGAGACGTCGAGCAATTCGGCAAGTTGGACTACAATTTCCACAAGGTTCTGTGTGAAATCGCGATGGCCGATTACGCGTTTGACGTCATTCTCGAAGAAAAGGCCAAGGTGGACCGTCTCTGCATGTTGGCGATGGAAAAAGAACAACGGATGCCCGAGCTGGTCTGCGACCATCGCGACATAGCGGCGGCCGTCAAAGCCAACGATGCGGACAAAGCGGTCGAGGTCGGGATGAAACACCTCTCTCGTCTGGACAACACGATTGCTCGGATCACCGCTACGAATGCAAACTATTTTGAGCGCTCTGCCTAGGCACCGACCCCCTGACGACAGACAGGTCGTGTCGCGGTCCGGTGACACAGCAGCGCGCAATCACGGAACGGGTTAATGACCACGATCTCAGTTAAAGGCGGCCCGAACCCGGTTCCGGGCGCCAGACAGGTTTACGCGCTTGCCTGGCCTATGACGCTCAAAGCGATCTTCCTGCACGGGACCGTCGTGATTGATGGATTCCTATTGTCTTCTCTGGGGGAAGGCGCGCTGGCCGCGATGGGGTTGGCCGCCGCCCTGGGTGGGATTGTCCTAGGGGTGATTTTCGCCTTTTCCCATGCCATGCAAATTCGCACCGCGCAGGCCTTTGGTGGTGGCGATCTGGTCTTTCTCAAATCGGTACTAGCGTCCGGACTGGCCGTCAGTTTGGGAATCGGCGTGCTTGGGGTCGCAATGATCCTCATATGGGGCGGGTCACTGATCGGCGCATTGGCGCCCACGCCAGAGATTGCACATCAGGCGCAACTCTACCTGTCGATCTTCACCATCGTGATCATGGGCGAAGCGGTCGGCCAGTCCATCGCGAGTTTCTTTAACGGGTGCAGCCGCAGCAAATTGCCCCTCTACGGCTACCTGTTGTCGGTGCCAATCAATGTCGGTAGCAGCATCGTATTGATCCACGGACATCTCGGGCTCCCTGCCTTTGGCGTGGCGGGTGCTGCCATGGGCAGTGCGATCGCGATCACAGTTCAGGCCACGTTCTGGAGCCTTCTTCTTTTGCGCACGAACGACCATTTGCGTCGCGTCGCAGGTTGGCACAACACGACATTCTTGCCGACCGTCAAACGGCATATCCGCTTTGCCTTGCCCATCGCGGCGACCTTCGTCAGCGCGACCTTGGCCACCCATGTCTGTTCTCTGATCTATGCAAACATGTCCTTGAACGGCTTTGCTGCCATGACCCTCATAGCTCCGTGGAACCTGCTGGCCGGTCAGGTGGCGATGCAGTGGACACAGGCAACGGGGATACTCGTGGCACAGCTTTTGGGTAAGCGAACACCCGAAGACGTGCTCGACCGGTTCCTGTCGCGGGCCTGGATGGGGGCCTTTGTGACCGCCGGCATTGTCTCGATGATCTTTCTGGCCATGTGCTTGTCGCTGGATTGGATCTATCCAAACCTGGAGGGAGAGACCCGCGCGATCCTGTTCGGATTTTTGCCGATCCTGCTGGTGATCCAGTTCCCCCGCGCAACAAACGCGATCTGCGGCAACACCCTTCGCGCGGCTGGGGACACCGTCTACGTGATGCATATTTTCGTCTGGACGCAATGGGCGTTCCGTGTGCCGGCGACGGCGCTTTTGGTGCTCTATTTCGACGCGCCCGCGTTCTGGATCCTGTCGCTCTTCCTTTGGGAAGAAGTCCTGAAATTCCCCGCCTTCCACCGCCGCCTCTGGCGTGGCGACTGGAAACGATCCGACGTCTCGGGATAGGCGGCCTACACCGATGTTCGCTCATCGCAGGAGAAATGAATGTTCAAAACCATCTTGCGCCAATTTTCGGGCGCGTGTGAAACCCGAACCGGCCATGCTGTCGAAACGGGTCCCTTTGGCGGCGGAGGGTTTGGCCAATGAAACAGCTTAGAGTCCTAATTGCAGGCACCGGATTTGCAGGTAAGGGCCACACAGAGGCCTTTCGCGCGGCAGGCACCGAAGTGGTCGGTATCATCGGGCGCACAGAACACGTTGTGCGGGAAGTAGCCGCGGACTTGTCTATACCATACGCCGGAACGGATTGGGCGGTCGCCCTCGCCGTTTTGAGCCCGGATATTGTGTCAATCGCAACGCCCGGCGGTGCCCATTACGTCCAGATCAAACAGGCCCTTGTCGCGGGTTGCCACGTGTTCTGCGACAAACCAATGACGACCACCGGTGCAACCGCAACCGAGCTCTACGAATTGTCCAAGGCTAAAGGCGTTAAAACGGCCTATGCCGCCAGCTTTCAATACACACCAAGCGTTCAACACGCCAAACGGCTGATTGCCGAGGGCGCGATTGGTGATCCGACTGAAATCGAAAGCATTTCCCACTTCAACCTCGAACGCGATATACCCTTTGGCTGGTCCCATCGCGCCGAGGACGGCGGCGGGCGGTTGAACAATAATTTTACCCACTCCTTGGCCATTGCGCAGACCCTGGTAGAGGGCGACATCCTACAGATCGCGGGCGATGTGCGCGACGATTTAGGACGCGCGCCCAAAGTTGAGGGGGTTCACGACTTCACCAAGCGTCGCGCGTTTATACCAGAGAACCTGGATGATCCCACGCTTGAGTGGGGCGAAAGCAATGTGGAGTGGTCCTATACGGTCATGGCAAGGCTTCGCAGCGCAATGGCTGCCAAACCGGTATCGGTTCTGTTCAAACATGGTGGTTTGGTGCCGCGGTTCCACGACGATCACATTGCGATCTACGGCACGAAAGGTGCGATCTTTCTGAAAGGCCACTACGGCTCAGGCGCGCTATTCGTGCATGACGGAACCGACTGGTCGCAAATCCCGACGCCATCAGACATCACGGATGCGATGCCACAGGGCCTCGGCGAGACTGAACAGTGTTGGCACATATTGAGCGATCTGTTCGTGCGCGACATCAGGGGAGAGACCGTCGCGCCATACCCGACCTTCGCTAAGGGCAGCCAATACCAAAACATTATCGATGTAATCCGCAGGTCCGAAAACTGGGCCGAAATGGATGGGGGCGAAACATGAAGATCACCGATGCAAAGGTCTTTGTCGGCGGGCCGGGTAAGAATTACGTCACGCTCAAAATCATGACCGACCAAGGGGTCTACGGTCTGGGCGATGCGACGTTGAACAATCGCGAAACGCTGCCCGCGGCCTACCTGCGGGACTATCTGATCCCCAATCTCATTGGCATGGATCCCCGCAACTCCGAAGACATCTGGCAGTTCTTTTATCGTGGTGCCTACTTCCGACGCGGGCCGGTCGCCATGGCCGCCTTCGGCGCAATCGACATGGCGCTTTGGGATATCAAGGGCAAGCTGGCGAACATGCCGCTCTATCAGCTTTTCGGCGGGAAGAGCCGTGATGGTGCCATGGTCTATGCCCACGCCGCAGGGGCCGATCTGGCGGACCTGATGGACTCGGTCGCAGGCTACGTCGATCAGGGCTACAAAGCCGTGCGCGTGCAATGCGGTATCCCGGGCATGCCAACGGCGAGCTACGCGGTGCCCGAGGAGAAGAGCGCAGGCGGCGATTACATCACCGATTTCAGCGGGATTAGACCCAAAACGGAAATCTGGGATACGGATCGCTACATGCGTTTCATGCCCGATGCCTTGGCGGAAATCCGTGACCGTTTTGGGCCGGAGTTGAAAATTCTCCATGATGTCCACCACCGGCTTTTGCCGCGCGAGGCCGCCGCATTCGCCAAGGCCGTGGAACCGGTAGGGCTCTATTGGCTCGAAGATCCGACACCGGCCGAGGATCAGGATGCGCTACGACTGATCCGCCAGCATTCCACCACCCCGATCGCGATCGGCGAGGTCTTTAATTCGATCTGGGAGTGCAACAAGCTGATCGAGCAGGAGTTGATCGATTTCATCCGTGTCGCTGTGACCTATGCGGGCGGGATTACCCATGTGAAACGCATCGTCGATCTGGCCGGCCTGCATCATGTGCGCACCGGATTTCATGGCGCGCCCAGCCATTCGCCCATCTCGATGGCCGCGCAACATCACCTGAACGCTTGGGCGCCGAATTTCGGGATTCAGGAGTACCTCGTTCTGGGCACTGCGGAATGCGACGCCCTGTTCCCGTCACAGCATGAGATGCGGGACGGGTTGTTCTACGTCAGCGACGCGCCCGGGCTGGGGGTCGATTTCGACGAAGGTGAGGCCGCGCGGTATGAATACACGCCCGGCAGCCATCCGGTTGTGCGTCTCGAAGATGGAACTCTCTGGAATTACTAGGTTTCCGGATCACCCAAACCGCGCGGGCCTGCGTTGCGGGCCCTACGCAGTCCCGCGAACGGGGCGGTTGTTCGTGATGTTAAAAATCATTCCGTCCAGAAGTTCGTCCAGATCGGGGCGCGCGGCCGGACCGTTGGAAATATCGACCAGCATGAGCGTGCCGTCCGGCTGAATTCCGAATGCTCCGGGTTCGGCGAAGTTTTCAGTGGTTTCGGCTTCGGACAGGGGCGCTGATACATAGAGGCCGAGCTGGCGCATTTGCTGTTCGCTCAGCCCGTAACACAAATCAAACGTCCATCCGAATTCCGACGCATCCGCAAGCGCCTTTTCTTCCGTATCGGCAGAAACGACCACGACATCCATTTGAGCGGTCCAGGCAGGCAAAGCTGTATTGAGCTTGTTCAAGAACCTCTTGCAGCGGGGGCAGTGGCGACCGCGGTAGACGAAAAGCATGGTCCAACGATCCTTTGCGCCCCCGATGATGCGCGTTTCGCCGGAGCCAGCGAGAGGCAGCTCCATGAGGTCTACGGGTTCGCCAACGCGTGGTTTGTTCGTCATTAATTCAGTCTCCGCTATGGGGTTTGCGTCCTAAAGGATTTCAAAAACGCATTTATTGGAAATACTCGGCATGTGCTTTGTGGATTTGCGAAATAGTATCATCGAGGCGGCTGAGGTGTTTACGCGTGACAGCGCGCGCCTCTGCTACTGATCGATTGGCCAGCGCCTTTGCAATGGCGGTGTGGTCGTCCAAGACATCGTGAGCAGCTTGGTCGTGGATCAGACTCAGAACGCATAGCCGGTCCACTTTGCGTTTACACAGGTCGATCGTCTCGAACGCCATGGGATGGCCACCCATTTCGCAAATTGATTTGTGAAAGCTGTAATCGAGTTGGTGGAAGGCCTCCGTTTCACCCGCCTCCAACAATGCCCGCTGCTCTGACAGATTGGCCTGCAACGCTTCGTCGTTGGCGTCGGTCCAATTCTTGCACGCCGCCTCGATCACCTCCAACTCGACAGAGAGCCGAACGAACCGCGTGTTTGCGATCTCGTCGATTGAAAACCGGCGCACGACCGTTGCACGCTGGGGGCGGATTTCCAAAAGGTCCAGATTGCCGAGACGTTTGAACGCGTCGCGAACGGGCTGACGCGATACGCCGAATCGCCGACCGACTTCCGCTTCTGAAATCTTTGATCCAGGTAGAATTTCGAGGTTCACGATCTCTTCGTACAGCCGCTCATACACGATATCCGCCGTCGATCGGGGCGTCATCATCTCCGCTTCTATCTGCATTCTTCCTCCCCGGAGGCATCATTTTTGCCCCCCCATATTGTGCAAGTTTCTCCATAAAAAAAGACATTTGCATTCGTCGTGGCGCCCTGCGGTCGTCCCTAAGCGACTGATGGGATCATGTCAAAATCCATCACGCTTGACAAGACTGGGATACTAGGCTCCAATCTCACCATGTCCAACGATCCAACGTCAGTTGATCCGCGGATACCAAAAAGGGCGGTCGATCGCGGAGGGGCGGTCGCACGCTTGGATCAAATGGGGGGGGGAATCTCAGGCAATCTCGATCTGGCCGTTCGCTGCAGGCAATCCTTGGCATGCACACGGTACCGAATGATCTGGGTCTGGGCGTCTCCATCGACCTCAAACGCACTGCTAAGAGTTCCAAAGGGAGAGAAAAATGTTTCATAAAATTTCAAAGGAAGTCCTCGGGGCCGCCACCGCGTTGGCGCTCGTGGCTACTGCCGGTGCCGCCGAAGAATGGCGCGCATGGAATATTCACGTGGACGGTCACCCGAACACTGCCGCAATGGACCGGTTTGCAGAGCTGGTCGCAGAACGCACCGGCGGCGAAGTCACCGTCGAGGTTTTCCACGGCGGCGTTCTGGGCAGCCAACCTGACGCGCTTGAGCAGGTGCAACTGGGTGCCATCGATATCGGTAACTTCAACCTCGGCCCGATTGGCCCGCTGGTGAAAGAAGCCAACCTTGTATCCTTGCCGTTCATCTTCCGCAGCGTGGACCACATGTTCCGCGTTCTTGATGGTCCGGCGGGTGACAAAGTTTCTGCCGCGATGGGCGAGGCGGGCATCCTGCCAATCGGCTGGTTCGATGCAGGCGCTCGGTCCTTCTACAACAACAGCGGTCCGATCAACTCACCGGCCGATGTTGAAGGCATGAAGATCCGCGTCATGAACAACGACCTGTTCACAGGCATGGTCAACGCCATGGGCGGCAACGGTACCCCGATGGCCTTCGCCGAAGTGTATCAGGCACTCGGAACCGGCGTTGTGGATGGCGCGGAGAACAACCTTCCGTCGTTCGAATCCGTCGGCCACTACGAGGTTAGCGGTTTCTATTCCCTGTCCGAACACCTGATCATCCCCGAGTGCATCTGCGTGAACACCGCGAAGTTCGGTGCCCTTTCACAAGAGATGCAAGATGCGGTTCGTTCCGCCGCTGAAGAAGCGTCTGTTTATCAGCGTGAACTCTGGGCTGAACAAACGGCTGCAAGCCGTACGGCAGTTGAAGCCGCCGGCGTCAAGATCAACGAGATCGCTGACAAGGGTCCATTCCAGGAAGCTATGGCGCCGGTTTATGCCGACTACTTGGCTGCAAATCCTGACATGACTGAGTTGGTTGAACTGGCGCAATCAACCGAGTGATGTAGGCGACTTGTTAAGCGGAGAGTGTCCGGCCGAGGTCGGACACTTTTTCGAAAGGGGAGAATGATGAGCAATCCACGCGAAGACCAAACGGATCTGGGGATTGTGGACAAAGCGTTCCGGGGTCTGGTGGCAGTGTGCAGGATCATCACGGGTGCGGCGCTGGTCGCAATGACGGTCCTGTTGGGCTATCAGGTCTTTGGACGATATGTCCTCAACGATACCCCAACATGGGTTGACCCTCTTTCATTGCTGCTCGTGATGCTCATCGCTTTTCTGGGCGCGGGCATTGGCGTTTATGAGAACACGCACCTCGCGGTCGTTTTCTTTCGCAACATGGCCTCCAAAAAAATCCGGACGATCATGGTCGTGCTAACCGATGCCGTCATGGCTTTGTTTGGCGGATTTATGATGTGGTACGGCTGGCAACTCACGATGTTCAAATGGAACACGCTAATCCCGATGATTCAGTGGCCCGAAGGGCTACGCACGCTCCCGCTGACGATTTGCGGCGGGATGGTAATGGTATTCTCACTCGGCCATCTGGTCCGGCTTTTCCTTGGGCGCGATCATCGCGTCGACAATATTGAATAAGGTCCAAACATGGGACTCGCGATACTATTAGGCGTCTTCGCCCTTTGTGTGGCCTTAGGGACTCCGGTCGCCTTTGCGCTTGGCATCTCTGCAATCGGAGCTTTCTGGTTCGAAGGCTTGCCCTTGATGGTCGGCTTTCAACGCATCATTTCCGGCATCAATGTCTTTTCACTGTTGGCCATTCCCTTCTTTATCTTTGCTGGCGAGTTGATGTTCCACGGCGGCATTGCCGCGCGATTGGTCAAATTCGCCCAAGCCGCCGTTGGCGCAGTTCGCGGTGGCCTTGGCCTCGTGAACGTCTTTTCGTCGATGCTTTTCGGCGGGATTTCCGGTTCGGCCATTGCTGATATTTCGGCCCTTGGCTCTATCCTGATCCCGGTTATGAAGGACAAAGGATACGATGCGGATTACGCGGTGAATGTGACGGTCACATCGTCCATCGCCGGCATCATCATTCCACCCAGCCACAACATGATCATCTACGCCATTGCGGTGGGCGCAGGCAGCGGGATGTCTATCTCCAGCTTGTTCCTCGCAGGTGTTGTGCCCGGTATTCTGATGTGCATTTGCCTTGCCGCGGCGGCTTATCTGGTGGCGGTCAAACGCGGCTACCGCGCCGAACAATTCCCGGGCTGGAACGCGTTGATGTTCGCATTCTTCGGCGCAATACCGGGTCTTTTGACGGCGGTCATCATTGTAGGTGGGGTCCTGTCCGGTGTCTTTACCGTCACGGAGTCCGGTGCATTCGGCGTCATCTACGCCTTCCTTGTGACGCTATTGGTCTACCGTTCGATCACATGGGAAAACTTCAAAATTGCGGTGAACCAATCGGTCAAGACGACTGCAATGGTGATGATCCTCATCGCCTGTGCTGCGGCGTTTGCCTACATGCTGACGTATCACCGCGTGCCCTCAAAGATGGTAACACTCCTGACCGGCATAACGGACAATCCGATCCTGATCCTGCTCATGATCAATGCAGTTTTGCTGCTGCTCGGAATGATCATGGATATGGCGGCACTCATCCTGATCTGCACGCCGATTTTCCTGCCGGTCGTGGTGGCCTTGGGCATGGATCCGGTTCAGTTCGGCATGATCCTTTTGGTGAACCTTGGGCTGGGCCTTTGCACACCACCCGTTGGATCCTGTCTGTTCGTTGGATGCGCCGTGGGTAAGTTGCCGATGGAAAAGGCCGTTAAGACCATATGGCCGTTCTATCTCGCAATCTTTGTTGCGCTGATGATGATTACCTTCATTCCAGCGATCTCCATGACACTTCCCAACCTCTTGGCGAAGTAATTGAACTAGAGGGCCTGCGCGGCAAGCCCCCGGAAACCCGACTGCGGTGCGACCTCATTGGTCACGCCCGGTCGGGTTTTTTGGCGTTTGTCAGGGCGTCTGCGCTAACGCGACGGTAGTTCACGAAGGCATTCGCGCTCAGAGCGACAAAGAAGCTGTCCATGTCGATCAGGACGATCCCCTCCTCAAGGCAGGCGCGGGTTAGCATTCTCACGTCATCTTCATATAGCCGTTTGCGCCCGAGCAGTTCCCTGACCTGCTTGGAGGCCATGCGATATCTGCCTTTGGGTTTGCCCCCAAAACTCTGGTTGTAGAGATTGGCGAGCTGGCGGGCGGCGTCTTGGATTTCGGTCATCTGCTGCTCCAATAGTTATAAATTTTTACCTATAGACAATAAATTATTGTCCATGTAAATGGCGGTCAGGAGATTATTGAATGAACGATCACAACACAGCCATCCACATGGATGTCACATTGGCAGGCGCCCCGCGGTCGCGCACCGCAGGGAAAACACGCCCATTCGTAACCGCCCCCTCACGCCACAGCGTGAGCGGCATCCTGACGCCTGTGCTCCCTGCGGTTTTGGTGACGTCATGGATGGTTTGAAAATGAAAAAGATCAAAAAGCCCAAACCCGACCTTCTGGTCATCGGGTGGATGGAACACGTCGATCTACCCGCGCTCGGCCTTCGCCACCTCAAGGCAAAGATCGATACGGGTGCACGAACATCTGCACTGCATGCCACGCGGATCGAAACCTTCGACAACGATGGCGAAGACTGGGTGCGTTTTCAGGTGCAAGCAGACGAATTTTCGCCCGAACTCTGGGTCGAAGCGCCCATTCATGACCGCCGCGATATCAAGAATACCAGCGGCATTCCCGAAGAGCGGATCATCATTCGCACCGAGCTCAACCTGAACAAACGGGCCTGGCCGATTTCGGTTTCACTGACGGATCGCAGCAACATGCGCTTTCCGATCATCATCGGGCGCACAGCCCTCAAAAACCACAATATCGCGGTGCATGCACGCCGCGCCAACCTGACGTCCAACTAGGTAGGAAATGCCCGTGAGGCTGAAAGGATTTTCGCATGAAAATCGCTATGATGGCACGTAACGCCAATCTCTATTCCCACAAACGTCTCAAAGAAGCCGCTGAAGAGCGCGGTCACGAACTTCATGTGATCAACACGCTGCGCTGTTACATGAACATCGCGTCACGGCGTCCCGAAATCTACTACAACGGTGAAAAGCTCCAAGGCTACGACGCCGTGATCCCGCGTATCGGTGCCTCTGTTACCTTCTACGGTCTGGCCGTGCTGCGTCAGTTCGAGATGATGGGCGTCTACCCGCTGAACGAAAGCGTCGCGATTGGCCGTAGCCGCGACAAACTGCGCTCCATGCAGCTCTTGGCGCGGGATGGCGTTGGCCTGCCGGTCACCACCTTTGCCCACGACCCCAAACAGACCGACGAAGTTCTCGAGCTGGCCGGTGGCGCACCTGTGGTTATCAAACTGCTCGAAGGGACACAGGGCATCGGTGTGGTTCTGGCCGACACGAACCGCTCCGCCAAATCCGTCGTCGAAGCCTTCCGCGGCGCGGGTGTGAACATCCTGTTGCAGGAATTCATCAAAGAGGCCGGCGGCACAGACATTCGCGCAATCGTTGTCGGCGGCAAGGTTATCGCGGCCATGAAACGCACCGGCGCAGAGGGCGATTTCCGCTCGAACCTGCACCGTGGTGGCTCTGCGCAGTTGATCAAACTGTCGCCAGAAGAACGCTCGACCGCAGTGCGTGCAGCCAAGTCCATGGGCCTGAACGTCTGTGGTGTTGATATGCTGCGCGCCAACCACGGTCCCGTTGTCATGGAGGTGAACTCTTCGCCCGGTCTCGAAGGCGTTGAAAAGGCGACAGGTCTGGATGTTGCAGGCAAAATCATCGAATACATCGAGAAGAGCGCCGTTAAAGGCAACACAAAGACAAAAGGCAAAGGATAATGGCGCGACGCGCAGCATTTGAGATTGCAGGGGTAAAGATCCAACCGGGCACACGTCAGACCGTCGATCTGCCGGTCAGCGTGTTGTCCGATCACACCCCTGTGTCCATGTCGGTGCATGTCATCCACGGGAAAGTCGATGGACCGACCGTGTTTGTCAGTGCAGGCATCCACGGGGACGAAGTGATTGGCGTCGAGATCGTGCGCCGCCTCTTGCGGACCCCCAATCTCAAAACGCTGCACGGCACTTTGGTGGTGATCCCGATTGTGAATGCCTTCGGGTTCATCAACCACTCACGTTATCTGCCTGACCGCCGCGACCTCAACCGGATGTTCCCGGGAACAGCCGGCGGGTCTTTGGCCTCGCGGCTTGCCCATCTTTTCCTGAATGAAATCGTGGCGCGCTGCGATCTCGGTATCGATCTGCACTCCGCTGCGATCCACCGCACGAACCTGCCACAGGTCCGTATCTCACCCGACAACCCCTACACCGCCGAGCTGGCCGAGGTGTTCGGCGCGCCTGTCATCCTGCAATCGCCCCTGCGCGAAGGATCGCTGCGCGGCGCAGCGAAAGAGATCGGCAAAGACATCCTGCTCTATGAGGCCGGCGAAGGTCTGCGGTTTGACGAAATGTCCGTGCGCGCGGGCGTCGCGGGTATCCTGCGCGTGTTGCGCCATCTGAAAATGGTGTCCGCCAAAGGGATCGCGAAACCGAAAGCGGCATCGCAGTATTGCACGTCGAGCAAATGGTTGCGCGCACCTGCGGGTGGCCTGCTGCGCACCTTCCGCGCGGATGGTGATGTGGTCGCAAAAGGCGACATCATGGCTGTTGTTGCCGACCCGTTCGGCGAACAGGAAGAAGAGATCGAGGCCCCGTTCAACGGCATCGTCGTTGGTCGTGCGGTCCTGCCGATTGTGAACGAAGGCGACGCTGTGTTCCATCTGGCGCGTGTGAAATCGATGGCGGTTGCCGAAGGCGCGGTCGAGGATCTCAACGACCAGCTCACCGACGACCCGCTTTTCGACGAAGACGAGATCATCTAGCGCGTCACAAATCCGCTCTCACGAGCGGGTTTACTGCACCCTGATCGCTTCCGGCGGGCAGGCGAGAACGTAGCCCTTCTTGGCAACATTGCGCACCAGTACCTCGCTGACCAATTGGTTGCCGAGGCTGTCGCGCAACCTCTTGATCCGCGTCGCCCCCGCCGCCTCTTCGCAATCGGTCTCGTTGCGCCCCGTCAAAACCGCCTCGATCGCTGTGCCACTCAGATACTCGTCGTCGAGCCGTGCCTCGGCCAGAACCGACAGCGTTTCGACATTGGCGGGCGTGAGGCTGAATGCCATGTCGTTGAGATAGACTTTGTTCTCGGCGCGCGAAATCATCAGCGATGAAATGTCGATGCCGCGTTTTTCGATCTCCGACATCCGCCGGTTTAGCCCGATGATGGTGACCAAAAACACCAGCGCCGCAATCAACAGCGCGCTGGCAAAAACCATCAACACAAAAATCACCATACGGTAGGACGTGAGCGTATCACCAAAGGATGTGCCCGATTGCGCGAGGATTTCGAGCAGCTTGATCTCCGCCTGCGTGGTCAGATCGTTCTCGATGAATATCCGTTCAACCCGCGCGTTGAATGCATTCGCGTCCGGCAGGTTCACGAATAGGAACACCGCCGCGACCAGCAGGATCGCCACGATGGCTGCCAGCCCGATGACGACACTGCGCGCCACTTTCCGGCTGTCAGTATCGGAGGAAATAGTCGCCCGCACTTTTGCGCACCTCACCCAATTTATCCGCGTCGATCATCTCTACGATGGCGAGAAGAATCCAGCCGTCTAACGCCAGACGTGGCGCCAATTCGACGCTGGCTGCCTCCGGCGTGCAGTCCGGTGACGTCACTTCCGCAACACCGTAGTGCAGGCGAAGGGGGTCGTCACGCTTGGCTTTGTAGGTTGCATAACATGCCGCCTCGGCCCCCGTTGTGAAAACGAGTGTCGCTGCGAGCACTGCAAAAATTCCTGTGAGTCGCTGAATGTGTTTCATGGCGCGATAAAGCCGCGAGACGCCGTGGTTATGCAATAACAAAGCCCGCGCTATCCAATAGCCACCGCCTGTTATTGAGCGCTTTTCCCGACCTGGCCGAGGGTGATTCCACCAGTCACGTCAGACAGGGGGGTCACACCCCCGGGAAAGGAAATGAAATGCGTTTCACCAAAGTCACCGCCGGCCTCGTCGCGCTTAGCGTCACCATGGGCGCTGCCGCTGCACCCGCCCGTGCCTCGGACGCCGATGTTGCCCGCGCTGTGGGGGGATTGCTCACCCTGTTCGTGATCGGCAAGGCGCTCGAAAACAATTCGTCCAAATCTGCCGGCAAGGTCAAAGTAGCGACCACAACCAATCGCAAGCCGTCGTGGGAGCACAACCGCGGCAACAGCAAGAACTCCAAAAATCGCCGCACCATTCCCGAGGAATGCGTGATCGACGTGCGCGGCTACGGGTCGGCAAATGACGTGGCTGTCAAACGCTGCCTCACGCGCTCGGGCGTCAATACCGACCGCCTGCCACGCCAATGTGCCGCCACCCTGAACACACGCCGTGGACCGATGTCGGTCTATCGCACGCGTTGTCTCGCCGACTTTGGCTACCGCGTCGCGGATCGGGGTCGCCGTTACTGATCAATCGCATCGTTCATTAGAATTCGCGACCTTCATGTCCCCATGTGTCGCGCAACTTGGCGGGTGGCTCATGCGTGCCACCCGTCCTTTTTTCTTGCGCTCCCTGACCCAGTGCGGTTTCACACCCTCATGAAATCCACACCCGATTACTCATTCGAAACCGCCGCGCAGGCCCGTGGCTATTCCCGTATCGCAGGCGTAGACGAGGTCGGTCGCGGGCCGCTCGCCGGTCCGGTTGTTGCCGCCGCCGTCATCTTCGATCCTGCCCGCATCCCCGCCGGTCTCAACGACAGCAAAGCCCTGAGCGCCAAGCGTCGCGAAGCTCTCTATGACGAAATCAACGCCTGCGCCGATGTCTCGATCGCCTTTTGCACCGTCGAGGAGATCGACGAAATCAACATCCTGCAGGCCTCTCTGTTGGCGATGGAGCGCGCGGTTGCCGGTCTCGCGGCAGCGCCCGATTTTGTGCTGGTCGACGGAAATAAACTACCCCGCGCCTTTGGTGAAAATGCGCAGGCAATTGTCAAAGGGGACGCCCGTTCGGTGTCGATTTCGGCGGCGTCAATTGTGGCGAAAACATGGCGCGACCGGCTCATGGTGGATTTGGCGCAACAGCACCCCGGCTACGGATGGGAGAAGAACGCAGGTTACGGCACCGCCGCCCATCTCAGCGGCCTCCGAGATTTGGGGGTTACCCCTCACCATAGACGTTCGTTCAAGCCGATCCACAACATCTTGTATCAAGATAAATCTGTAAGTGACTGATTCAAAAAAGAATTTGACGCCGAATCACCTTTGACTCATCTTTGTAGTCAATAAACGACGCCAAAAATGGCGCGGTGAGAGGCAGAAAATGAACACGAAAACCCGTCAGGAAGTGGCAACACTTCCGCTTAACAAGATATTGTCCGGTGACTGCATCGAGGTCATGAACAGCCTTCCCGAAGGCTCCGTCGACCTGATCTTCGCCGATCCTCCCTACAACCTACAGCTACGCGGCGATCTGCACCGGCCCGACAATTCCAAAGTCGATGCGGTCGATGATCACTGGGACCAATTCTCCAGCTTCAAGGTCTACGACGACTTCACCCATGAATGGCTCAAAGCCGCCCGTCGCCTTCTCAAACCGAATGGCGCGATCTGGGTGATCGGTTCCTATCACAACGTCTTCCGTCTGGGAGCCGAGTTGCAAAACCAAGGCTACTGGATTCTTAACGACGTGGTCTGGCGCAAATCCAACCCGATGCCGAACTTCCGTGGCAAACGGTTCACCAATGCGCATGAAACGCTGATCTGGGCGTCGAAGAACGAAGCCGCAAAATACACCTTCAACTATGAGGCACTCAAAGCCCTCAACGAAGGCATTCAAATGCGCTCCGACTGGGTTCTGCCGATCTGTAATGGCGGTGAACGCATCAAAGACGATGCGGGCGACAAAGCTCACCCGACCCAGAAACCCGAAAGCCTCCTGCACCGTGTGCTCATTGGAACAACGAACGCAGGCGATGTGGTGCTCGACCCGTTCTTTGGCACCGGCACGACCGGCGCCGTCGCCAAAATGCTCGGCCGTGAATTCATCGGTATCGAACGTGAAGCGAAATACCGCGAAGTCGCTGAAAAGCGTATCGCCAACGTGCGCAAATTCGACAAAGAGGCGCTCACGGTTTCCACCTCCAAACGCGCCGAACCCCGCGTGCCCTTCGGCCAGTTGGTCGAACGCGGGATGCTACGCCCCGGTGAAACACTTACCTCGCCCAAAGGTCACGCCGCCCGCGTTCGCGCCGATGGCACGCTCGTGTCCAATGACGTGAAGGGATCGATCCATCAGGTCGGCGCCCATCTCGAAGGCGCGCCTTCGTGTAACGGCTGGACCTACTGGACCTTCAAACGCGACGGCAAATCAGTGCCCATCGACGTGCTGCGCCAGCAAATCCGCGCGGAGATGCAATAGCCTCTCCGTTCGCCCGGTTTCACAAAAATAGTCCGACGGGATTCCCCCATTTCCCGTCGGCGGACTTACCGCCTGGTGCCTGTGGCCTGACGTCACGGCATCACCTTGGCCCCGCCTTCGTGGCGGGGCTTTTTTTGGTGTGGTTAGGTCGGATTATTCAGGCGACGGGGTGACGGGCGTGTTTGTAGTCATCCCAATCCTCGATATCGGGATAAAATTGGGCGCGCCACGCTTTGACCCGAGGATTCATCATCCGCCGCCAAAGTGGGGGAACAAGAGCCGCAAAACCCATCATGGCATAGCCAAATGGTAGCTGTGGCGCCGCGTCTTCTTCGTGGTTCTGCAAAAGGGGATAACGACGGTCGGGTTTGATATGATGGTCCGAATGGCGCTGCAGGTTGATGAGCAGCCAATTCGATGCCTTATGCGTCGCATTCCAGCTATGGTGCGGCTTGACGTGTTCGTATTTGCCATTGCCGATGTGGCGACGCGTCAGCCCGTAGTGCTCCACGTAATTCGTCAGTTCCAACTGCCAGATCGCGACCACCGCCTGCCACACAAACAGACCCAAACCCGGCAGGCCACCGACCAGAACCGCAAGAATGAGCATCATGATCTGGAGCGTCCAGTAGCGGAAATGCGGGTTGCGCGGATGCCATGGCGACAGTTTGCGCCGCGCCAACATGGCGGCTTCCGCGTCCCATGCGGACACGGCCTCTTCGCGCAAAACGCGGAAGAAATATTTGTGGAACCCTTCGTTATATCGCGCCGTAACCGCGTCCCGCGGCGTGCCGACATGGACGTGGTGCACCAACAAATGTTCGGTGCGGAAATGCGAATAAAGAACACTGGAAAGAAGCAGGTCCCCGAGCCACCGCTCGAGCGTATTGCGTTGGTGCAAAAGCTCATGCGCATAGACGATCCCGATCGTGCCCGAAGAGACGCCGAGCCCGAAGAACAGCACGATGGTTTCCCAAGTGGCGAGATGATCGGTGTGGGTCACAAACCAGATCAGGCCGAAAATGTTGACAAACTGGATCGGAAACCACGCCATGGTGATCGCGCGATGCCAGAACAGGTCTTCCTCCGCAGTATCGGTATCCTCATTCTCCAGATTCAGACCCAGAACCGCATCGAGAATGGCGAAGAGGTACCACGCATAAAGCGGGACGAGGATCACGGTCCAGCCCCCAAAACTCGCACCGATCCAGAGCAACGGGATAATCCCGAGCGACAGCGCGAATGGGAGTGCTTTTTGAAAGTTTTCGGACTGTGTGATCATGTTTATTGCACCTTTTCTTCGGTATCGAACGAAGCACGCGCGAGGTCAAATGCCTTTCGCATCACAGTCGGAATGTCGCTGCGTCGGAAGTCGTGTTTTGCCACCAACCGCGCATCTGCGGGCGGTTTCGCGTTCTTTTTGACATGAACGTCCAGAACCAGATGAAAATGCGTGAACGTATGTGTCACCTGACCAACCCGCACTCCGGCCTGTTCAGGCGCGTCTGGTTCTCCCTCGGCCCATCCGGAGCCGGGCCACCCCAGCATCCCCCCGAGTAGGCCCTTTTCGGGGCGCTTTTCGAGGACCCATTCTCCCATCTCCGTCTGCGCAACGCTCACATGGCCACGGCGCACGGGTTTTGGTTTCTTGGGTGTCTTGCGCGGATAGCTGTCCGCATCCCCCGCCGCGCGCGCGAGGCAAGGGGCCGACCACGGGCAAATTCCACAGGCGGGCGAACGTGGCGTGCAGATCGTCGCGCCCAGATCCATCACCGCCTGCGCATAGTCGCCCGCGCGCGCCTGCGGGGTCAGGTCACTGGCGTGTTTTCGCAAGGATTCTTTGGATGCGGGCAGGGGCATTTCGACCCGAAACAGGCGCGACATGACCCTTTCCACATTCCCATCTAGCACCGTCGCAGGCTCGTCAAAGGCAATCGCACCCACAGCTGCGGCGGTGTAGGGCCCGATGCCGGGCAGGTCCAAAAGCGCCTTCGAGGTCACGGGAAACACCCCGCCATGATCGCGCGCCACGACGCGCGCGCACTTCACGAGATTGCGTGCCCGCGCGTAATACCCCAGCCCCGCCCACTCGGCGAAAACGGCATCATCCTGCGCGCCCGCCAGATCATTGACCGTCGGCCAGATCGACAGAAACCGCTCGAAATATGGCTTTACGGTCGTGACGGTCGTCTGCTGCAACATGATTTCGGAGAGCCAGACACGGTACGGGTCGGGGCGAACGCCCGCCAACCGATCCGCCGGTGAAACGCGCCATGGCAGAGTGCGCGCGTGGCGGTCGTACCAATCGAGAAGGGCCGATGCCATGTCGTTCTGTTTCATTGCGTCACGCATTCTTTAACGGCCGTCATAGCCTTTGTGGTGGCGCAAACGCACCGTGCGACTAGAATAGGTGCATGAAACAAGAAGACCAGAGCAGCACGTCGAAATCCGCTGACCGTTCCGCACGGCGCAAACGTGGATTCGAACGCGCGTCCGGTGTTCTTGAGGCGCGGGTGCGCAAAGCTGCCGAACAACGCGGGTTCTCCGAATCGCGCCTGCTGACCCGTTGGGAAGACATCGTCGGCAGCGAACTCGCCCGCATGGCGCGTCCGGTCCGCGTGTCCTTTGCAAAGGGCGGATTTGGCGCGACGCTCACGCTTTTGACGACCGGTTCCTTTGCGCCAATGGTGCAATCCGAGATCGTGAAAATCCGCGATAAAGTGAACGCGGTCTACGGTTACAACGCGATCAGCCGTATCCATATCACGCAAACCGCCCCGCGCGGTTTTGCCGAAGCACGGGCTGCTTTCGACCCGAAAGCGGGCGAACAGGCCCCAAAAGAGCCCGATGTGCAGATGCTCAATCGGGCAATGGCCACCGTTCCCAAAGTAGAGAACGAGGCATTGCAAAGCGCGCTCACAAAGCTCGCTGAAAGTTTTTACACCCGACACGGGTTCGACCCTAAGGACAACACATGAACAGACGCACATTTCTTCTTTCGACCGCTGCCCTCGCGACATTCGGTTTCGCGGCGAGCTACTTTTCCTCGCCCCGCAGCGGCTTGCCGGACCTCGGCATTTCCGCCGCCAACGCGCAGGACGCGGCCATCGACGTTCCGGTCCTGACTCTGGGTGATCCCGACGCGCCGGTGAAAATCATCGAATACGCATCCTATACCTGCCCGCATTGCGCGAACTTTCACACTCAGGTCTTCGAGCAGCTGAAAGCGGACTACATCGACACCGGCATGGTCCACTTTACCTACCGCGAAGTATATTTCGACAAATTCGGCCTCTGGGCCTCGATGGTCGCACGGTGTGGCGGCGATTTGCGCTACTTCGGCATCCAGAAAATGCTCTACGACGAGCAGCGCGACTGGATCGGAAGCGGCAAAGACGCGATGGAGATCGTCGGGAACCTGCGCAAAATCGGCAAACGGGCCGGTTTGAGCGACGAGAACCTCGATACCTGTCTCAATGATGGCGCGATGGCGCAGGCTTTGGTGGCCAACTTTGAAAAAGAAGTCGCCGAGTATGAGGTCAATTCGACGCCGACCCTGATCATCGACGGCAAAAAAGAATCGAACATGTCCTACACGGACCTCAAAAAGATCATCGACGCGAAACTCGCCTGATCGACGTTAATCGAGACCGATCGACGCCAGCAAATCGTCGATCGGTTTCCAGTCATCGATCACCAACCTGACGGGTAAGGTGATCACTTTGGTGCGAAAATCTTGCGGCAGTCGCACCGCGTCCTTTTCCGTCGTCACCAATTGTGCGCCGATGGCCTGCGCTTCAATTTCCAAACGTTTCATCAAAGCGGGGGTGAGCGGCTGATGATCGCTCAGCGCCTCTGCACGCAGGAGCTTTGCGCCCATGCCTTTTAGCGTCGCAAAGAACTTTTCCGGATGACCAATTCCCGCGAAGGCCAAAACAGGAACCCCGGTGAAATCCATCCCCGTTTGCAACGGCTCTAACTGCCCCGTGGCGTGGGGAATAGACACCAATCCACCCCAAACAGAGCGAAATTTCTCCTGCGCGACCCCACTGCCGATCGACAAAACACAGTCCGCGCGCGCCAGCCCGACATCCACCGGTTCGCGCAAAGGTCCCGCCGGCAGGACGCGCCCGTTGGCGAACCCTTTTTGCGCGTCCACCACAACGATGGAGATATCTTTCTCCACCGTCGGGTTCTGAAATCCGTCGTCGAGCAGAATGACCTGTGCCCCATCGGCCTGCGCCGCCTTCACACCTTCGGCCCGGTCCTTGGCAACCCACACAGGGCAAAACGCAGAGAGCAACAGCGGCTCATCCCCGACCTGATCTGCGCGGTGCACACGTTCATCGACCCGAACAGGCCCCTGCAAAGACCCGCCGTACCCGCGCGACACCACATGAACGGCATGACCGCGCTGCGCCAACCGCATCGCCAGAGCGATCGTCGTCGGGGTTTTACCCGTCCCCCCCGCGTTGATGTTCCCGACACAAATCACCGGCACTTCCGCGCGATAGCCCGTCTGGCGCAGACGCCGCGCCGTCGCGGCGCCGTAGAGCGCGCCGAGCGGGCGTAGCAACGTGGCGCGCAGGCCCGGAGACTGTGGGTTTCTGTCCCAGAAACGGGGGGGCCTCATGATCTCACCTCCGAGCGACCGTCGAGTGTCTGCAAAATCGAGTCCAAAATCCGGTCCGCAGTTTCGGCGCCGGCAGAGGTGGATTCCCACGCCGCATGCGCGAGCTCCGCGGCGAGATCGGGCGACAGGAGATCACTTAGCCCCACCGCCAGTTCCCGTGCATTTCGCACCAAACGCGTGGCGCGTACCTTTTGCAGTCGTGCATATCCCCCCGAATGTTCGCCGCCATTTGGCCCGTGCAGGATCGCTGACCCCATGGCCGCCGCGGGGTAGGGGTCGATTGCGCCCTCACGAGACAACGACCCGCCCATGTAGCTCACCGGAGCGATGCGAAACCAAAGCGGGTGCGCGGATTGGTTTGGCATGAACAACACCTGAACCGCATCCGAAAGCCCGAGGTGGAGGTTGCCGGTTTGCACGTTCATGCCATTGGAAACGCAGGCGGCGATCAACTCTCCCACGTCTTGCGGGTTTTCAAGATCAACGACCAGAATCAGACGATGCGACCGGCGCAGACCGGTGGCATGCGCCGAAACCACCGATGCAATCTCGTCAGAACGCAGTGCCGCCGCATACCAAACCGGACGTGTCCCGAAATGTTCGGCTATCTCCGCACGCTTGGTTTCATCAATTCGAATATGGCGGGTGCCGTCTTCGAGCGGTCCGGTCAAAACAATCCGATCCGTACTCACGCCGGCGCGCCGCCATAGGGCAACGGCTCGTGTTTCCGAACAAAAGGCTTCGTCAAACAACCGCATCGTTGCCGGCAAAAGACCGGGCAAATGCACCGGTACATCGATTGAGGCATCACCAACCACGCTATCGACAGACAGGCACGGAACACCGCGTTTGTGCACCTCGTAGAGGAGCGTGGGACGATATCCGCCACCGGTCCAAACCAGACAATCAGGATCCCAATGCCGCAAAAACCGACCCACGGCTTGGAGGCTTTCCACGGGCAGGCGCACATAGGTGATTTGGTCTTGGGATGGGGGCAACTGATCCACCCGTGTCGTGATCAGCGCCTGTGTTTCAGGCCGGTCCTCGAAAAGGCGCGCACATAGCGCGACACAGGCGCGGCATTCCTCCTCGCCTGCGGCGTGAAACCAAACCAATTCGCCCCCGCCACGTGGCGATTGTGCGTAGCCGAGCCTTTGGTCGCGTTCCTTCGATGTAATTGCGCCCGTTTCAACAAGCCTGTCCAACCGCGCCTCGACCCGCGATTCGGGCAACCGCGCCAAAAACAAAAGGGCCTGTTGGGATCGGCTCATGGGGGACACATAGTCACCTGTCAGTCACCGAGTTCCTCGGTCGACCCCGCTGCCTGCTCTTCGTCGCGCAGGCGATGAAGATGCGCGATGAAGTACCGCATGTGGGCGTTATCCACCGTGCGCTGTGCTTCCGCTTTCCACGCGGAATGCGCGGTCGCGTAGTCGGGAAAAATGCCGACAATGTGGATGTCATCAACGTTGCGGAAAACGGTCGTCGATGGATCGACCAGTTCGCCGCCGAACACGAGATGGAGACGTTGCGCCATAATACCCTCCGAATGGTTTCGCCGAACCCTAGAGATTCCCGACACAGCGTCAAGCGGATGCCCCCCGTTGCCCAGAAGTTGGGCAGGTTGAACACGGATTGGAAAAAGCGACCGTGGGCTGTTTTCCTTTTGTGTTTCCCGCTCCATCATTGGGGCATGAGTGAAACCTTGCCCATTGCGACCAGACTGGTGGTTTTTTCGGACCTCGATGGCACGTTGCTCGATCACGACGGGTATCGATGGGATGCGGCCATGCCCGCGCTGGGCGAAATGCAGGCGCGGGGCATTCCCCTGATCCTTGCCAGTTCAAAAACCGGCGCAGAGATCGCCGAGCTGCGTGATCAAATGGGGTTCGCGCATTGTCCTGCCATCGTGGAAAACGGTGCGGGCATACTCGCGCCTCATAGCAGTGGCGCGACCGATAATGCCGCCCACACACGGATCATCGCGGCGCTCGACAGTTTGCCCGCTCCCTTGCGCGCGGGGTTTTCGGGGTTCACGGACTGGACCGTCTCGCAGGTCGCTGAGGACACTGGATTACCTGAGGCGCAGGCGAAACTCGCACGCGCACGCCAGTTCTCCGAACCCGGGCATTGGAACGGCCCGCCCGAATTGCTCGACGACTTTCTCGCAGCACTCTTCGAAATGGGCGTATCGGCGCGTCGGGGCGGGCGCTATCTCACCCTGTCGTTTGGCGCGACGAAGGCGTCCCAAATGGCAAACATCATGGGCGGTTTCGACCCGAATGCGGCCACAATGGCCCTCGGAGACGCGCCGAACGATGTCGAGATGATCGAAGCCGCCGACATCGGCGTGATCGTCAAAAACCCACACGGACCCGGTATTGAACCCCTGGACGCGGAGAAAACGGGCCGCATCACACGAACCGATCAGGACGGCCCGAAAGGGTGGAACCAAACGGTCCTCGCGACCATTGGTGAGTTATACGACAGGAAGGGCTAGGAATGTCTGATTTTCATCAGGGCGGGCACGTCGCGACATTGCACAATCTGCGCATTAACACCGCGGATGATCTCAACCGCGAACTCAATGCATTTACCGCAACCCGCAAGGTCACCTTGATCCTGCCATCGCTCTTCTCCGAGTTGGAGGGGGATGCGCTCCCCAATATTCTCGACGAACTCAACAAGGTCGATTTTATCAACCGCATCGTCATCGGGCTTGATCGCGCCGACGAGGAACAATTCCGCTACGCGCGCAAATTCTTTTCACGCCTCAAGGCGGATCATGTCGTCCTGTGGAACGATGGCCCCCGCCTTCGCGCCGTTGATGAACGCCTCAAAGCGTTGGAACTCTCCCCGTCGGAGCCCGGAAAGGGGCGCAACGTCTGGTTCTGCATGGGCTACACCATCGCGCGCGCCGATAGCGCGGTTGTCGCGGTGCACGATTGCGATGTCGTGACCTACACCGCCGAAATGCTCGCCCGCCTGATTTATCCCGTCGCCAACCCGACCTTTCCCTACCAGATGTCGAAAGGTTTCTATCCCCGCGTCGCGGAAGGCAAATTGAATGGCCGCGTGTCCCGCCTGCTGGTCTCCCCGATCATCCACGCCATGTCGAAGGTCCTCGGACAGCGTGACTATCTCGATTTCCTCGCCGACTTCCGCTACCCGCTCGCCGGTGAATTCGCGATGCGTACCTCGATCCTGCCTGATATGCGAATTCCCTCGGATTGGGGTCTGGAAATCGGGCTTTTGTCCGAGGCGTGGCGCAACCTGAGCCCGCGTTCCGTCTGTCAGGTCGAAGTGTCTGATCGCTACGACCACAAACATCAGGACCTCAGTCAGGAAGACGCCAGCAAAGGCCTGTCACGCATGTCCGTGGACATCTGCAAGGCGCTCTACCGCAAACTCGCCGCCGACGGGACCGTGTTTTCGGAGGAAATCTTCCGCTCGATTAAGGCCACGTACTACCGCGGCGCACTCGATCTGATCGAAACCTACTACAACGATGCGCGCATGAACGGGCTGCATGTCGACCGCCATTCCGAAGAGGCCGCGGTTGAAATGTTCGCCTCCAATATCATGCAGGCGGGGCAGGTGTTCCTCGACAATCCGATGGAAACGCCGTTCATCCCGAACTGGTCGCGCGTGCACGCAGCCGACCCCGATATCATCGCGTCGCTCATGCGCGCCGTGGCAGAAGATCTGGAGGAATTTCCGGTCTAATTCGGCACCGCAAGGCGCATCTGGATCTCCCGCGCGAGCGGGGTTCCCGCCGCCACGAGCCCGTCAATACGCGGATCGGGGCGGTTGAACCGCGGCGCATTTCCGTGACGGTCCATCGCCGTGCCGCCCGCCTCGGAGAGGATCAGACACCCCGCCGCCACGTCCCATTCCCATGTCGCGCGCAGCGAAATCATCGCGTCATAGCGCCCTTGCGCGACCAGAGCCATGCGATAGGCCAAAGACGGGCGAAACTTGCGCACGAACTTCGGCGTGCCACCTGTCCAATGCTGGGCCAATAGGGTCGGGCGCGCGGTCAGCACCGTCGCCCCATCAACCTGCGAGCGCTCGGAACTATGCATGACCACATCGTTGAGCCATGCCCCTTTCCCCTTCTGCGCGGTGAACATCCGCTCTCTGAGAGGTAGGTAGACGACAGCGGCCGTGATTTCCCCATCCTCGGCAATGGCGAGCGAGTGCGACCAATTCTTATCGCCGGCGATAAAGCTTCGCGTGCCATCAATAGGGTCGATGATGAAGACCTTTTTGCGCTCCAACCGCGTTGGTGAGTCCGCCGTTTCCTCCGAAAGCCATCCGTAGTCGGGCCGCGCGGCGGTCAAATGGGACAGCAACGCTTCGTCCACCGCGAAATCCGCCTCTGTGACCGGCCCCGCGCCATCGTCCTTTTCCCATGTCTTCGGATCGCACCGCCAAAACGGCGTCGCAACCTCGCCCGCAATACGTGCGGCTTCTTTCAACAGGTCCAGATCGCTAAGCACCGGCGAGCATCATCTTTCCAACCAAGAGCGACGGCACAACGCGGCTCATGTGGTCACGCGCATCGTTTGCAGGGACGATGGAACGCAGCATCTCACGCAGATTTCCCGCAATCGTGCATTCATTAACCGCATAGGAAATCTCGCCGTTCTCGACCCAAAACCCCGACGCCCCGCGTGAATAATCGCCCGTGGTGGGATTGATCGACGACCCGATAAGAGAGGTGACCAAAAATCCAGTCCCCATGTCGCGTATCAGGTCCTCTCGGGTCGAATCCCCCTGCGTTAGGGTCACATTCGAGACAGATGGCGAGGGGCCGGACGACAATCCGCGCGCCGCGTTCGCCGTGCTCTCACGCCCCAATTTGCGCGCCGTCGCGAGGTCGAGCGTATAGCCCTCCAACCGACCCTTCGACACAATCGCGCGCTCTTTGGTGGGCAACCCTTCGGCATCGAAATAGCGCGACGCAGAGGCGCGTGGTCGATGGGGCAGTTCGATCAGGGACAGGTCATCGGGCAAAACCGTTTCACCTTCCGCGTCGAGTAGCCAACTCGACCCACGCGCAATGGATGTGCCGTTTATCGCCCCCAAAAGATGCCCGATGAGGCTCCCCGACACGCGTTCGTCAAACAAAACCGGATAGCTGCCCGTCGCAGGTTTGCGCGCGCCCATGCGGGCAATCGTGCGCTCTGCGGCGAGCAAACCGATGTCGCGCGCCGAGGGCAGATCCGCGCCGAAAATCCGGCTCTCGCCGCAATAATCGCGCTCCATCTTGGTGCCTTCACCGGCAATCGCCACGCAGGAAATCATCCGGTCCGTGCGGGCGTATCCACCGGAAAAACCGTTACTCGCGCTTAGGTGAATCCGGCGGCTCCCGTAGGCGGCGGAGGCGACGTCAATCTGGGTAATGCCCTGCACGGATCGCGCCGCGGCCTCGGCGGCGAGCGCATCGTCGCGCAGAGCATCAGGCGACGGTTCGTCAGCAGGGTCGCACAACTCCAACCCGTTCGCATCGCGTCGCGCAGACAGAATATCGGGATCGGCCAAACCGATATAGGGATCATCAGGTGCCAGCCGCGCCATCGCGACCGCGCGCTCTGCCAGCGTAGTGAGAGTGTCATCGCGCACGTCGGATGCGCTCACCGTGGACTGTTTTTGCCCGACGAGCACCCGCAGCCCGATCTCGACACCCTCGGACCGCTCGGCCTGCTGCAATGCGCCCTCGCGCACATCAATGGACAGCGACGTCCCATCCACCGCCAAGGCATCCGCGCCGTCTGCTCCGGCTTTTTGCGCCGCTTCGACCAGTTTCGAGGTCAGTTTTTCAAGATCAATCAACTATCCATCCTTTTCGGTCCGCGCGGGGCCCGCCTGCGTGATCCACAAAGGGCACGTTCCCCCCGAATTCCGGTGGGGTCAAGGCTGGAACACCGAATGGCGGTTCGCTAGGCTCGCCGCAAACAAAAAGGTGCACCATGACCGATCTTTCAGGAAAAACAGTTCTCATCACAGGGGCCAGCCGCGGTATCGGCGAAGCCACAGCGCGGGTATTCGCCGCCGCAGGCGCAAACGTGGCCCTTCTCGCGCGTAGCAGGTCGGCCTTGATCGCCCTTGCCGATGAAATCGGCGACCGCGCGCTGCCATTGGCCTGCGATATCTCTGACCCAGCGGCCATTGAGGGCGCCGTGAAGGCCGTCGAAGACCGGTTCGGCGCCATCGACATCGTGATCAACAACGCCGCCGCAATCGACCCGATTTCCCGCATGGAAACCGCAGATATCGACGCCTGGTCGAAACTCATCGACGTCAATATCAAAGGCGTCTTCTACATGATGCGCCATGTGCTAGCCGGTATGAAGGCGCGCGGCGGTGGCACCGTTCTCACCATCTCGTCAGGTGCCGCACATTCGCCGATCGAGGGGTGGAGCGCCTATTGCACGTCCAAAGCGGGCGCTGCGATGTTGACCGCGATGCTCGATCACGAAGAACGCGAAAACGGCATCCGCGCGATGGGCCTCTCACCCGGCACCGTGGCCACTCAGATGCAGAGAGAGATCAAGGCGTCGGGCATCAATCCGGTCAGCGAACTCGAATGGTCCGACCATGTTCCGCCCGAATGGCCGGCCCGCGCCCTTTTGTGGATGTGCACAGGCGACGCCGACGCCTACCTCGGACAGGAAATCTCCCTGCGCGATGAAGGCATACGGCGCAAAGCCGGACTTGTGACATGATCGACATCTCCAAGCAGGGCGATCTCTGGATTGTGACCCTAAACCGGCCCGAAAAGGCCAATTCTCTCACCGCAGACATGCTCAAGTCTTTGATTGATGCGGCTCGTGCGGCCCATGGCGTGGCCAAGGCATTCGTGTTGACCGGAGAGGGCAAAGTCTTTTCGGCTGGCGCAGATCTCGACGCGGCAAAGGCGGGGCTGGCGACCTCGCCCTTGTGGGAAGATCTGTCGGGCGCGCTGGCATCGCTACCCTGCCTGACCATATGCGCCCTGAACGGGACGCTGGCGGGGGGTGCCTTCGGCATGGCGCTCGCCTGCGATATCCGGATTGCCGATCCTGGCGCCAAATTCTTCTATCCGGTGATGAAGCTCGGCTTTCTGCCGCAACCCTCCGATCCGGTGCGCCTCGCCTCGCTGATCGGACCAGCGCGCGCGAAAATGATCCTGATGGCAGGCCAGAAAATCGAAGCCGATGAGGCGCTGGAGTGGGGGTTGGTGGATCGTCTGGTCCCCGCCGGTGACCAAATGGAGGCCGTCGCCGCCCTTGCCGAACACGCCCTTGGTGCCAGTCACGCCCATATCGGGTCGATCAAGGGTCTGATCACACAATGACACCCGCGCATGAAGCGATTGACGCCCTGATCATCGGCGCAGGCCCCGCGGGGCTGATGGCGGCCGAAATGCTGGCCAGTCGGGGCCACGGTGTCGTGGTCTGCGATGCAAAACCCTCGGTCGCGCGGAAATTCCTCATGGCCGGCAAATCCGGTCTCAACCTGACGAAAAACGAACCGCTGGATGAATTCCTGCGCGCGTTCGACCCCTGTCCGCCCGCTCTGGAACATGCTCTCGGGGAATTTGGCCCCTCACAGACCATTGAATGGGCCGAGGGCCTCGGGCAGGAGATGTTCACCGGCAGTTCAGGCCGCGTCTTTCCAAAGGCGATGAAGGCCTCGCCGCTCCTGCGCGCATGGCTCACCCGGCTGGACGCAACCGGCGTCGAAATCCGCGCCAAATGGCGGCTCGTCGGGTTGACTGACCATGCCGAATTTGACACGCCTCAGGGTCCGCGAACGGTCGCCGCAAAAGCCACCATTCTTGCCCTCGGCGGGGCGAGTTGGGCGCGATTGGGGTCTGATGGCCGCTGGACCGCCCTCCTGTCTAGCGCCTGTGATCTAACCCCCTTTGCACCCGCCAACGCCGCGCTCGATATCGCGTGGAGCGACCACATGACCCGCCATTTCGGCACGCCCGTCAAAGGCATCGCGCTGAGTGCTGGCCGGTTCCAGTCACGCGGTGAATGCGTGGTCTCATCGCGCGGGCTGGAGGGTGGAGGTATCTATTCGGTTTCGCGTGGCGTGCGCGAAGGGTTGCCCCTGCACATCGACCTTCTGCCCGATTGGACGGAGGAGCGGGTGCACACCGTCATGGGGTCGCGAAAGCGAAAGGAAACGCTCAGTTCCTTCCTGCGACGCGCCTTTCGCCTGCCACCCGCCAAGATCGCGCTGGTGATGGAATACGGGCGCAAAGCCCCCGACATCGGCTCGGTTCTAAAGTCGTTGGAAATTTCGCCGCTCACCCTGCGCCCGATGGACGAAGCCATCTCCACAGCGGGCGGTGTGGCGTTCAGCGCGATCACCGAAGACTTTGAACTCAAAGCCATGCCGGGTGTCTATGTCGCGGGTGAAATGCTCGACTGGGAGGCGCCGACTGGGGGCTATCTGATCACCGCCTGCCTCGCCACGGGGCGCGCCGCCGGATTGGCCGCTAGCCGCGCTTTGACAGCATCGCGAGCCGGATAAGCGCGCGTTCAACCACCGCCATTGTCGGTGCACGCGATGCGGAGCGAAGCGTGAGGTCGGTATCCGTGATCAGCCCGAGCGCCGTTTCCAACTTCTGCACGCCCCAGGTCTGCGCCTGGCGCGACATGCGATCACGACGGGGGCCAAAAATCGGCGGACGCGCGCGCGCAATGCCCGAACTCACCCCACCCGGATCGGAGGCGGCGGCGTGCAGGGTGCGAAAATGGCGCATCATGGAAATGGAAAGTGCGACAGCCGACACCCCTTGCCCGTCGATCTTCTGGATCAGGGGACCAATGGCGGCCTCTTTGCCCTCGGCGGCGGCATTGAGCAGGTCGTCGACCCCGGCCTCGGTGGTAACCGGCGCACAGGCCTGCACATCCGCGCTCGTCACTGCCGTCGGATCACCGCGTTTATAGAGCGCCAGCTTTTCGAGCGTTTGTCGGAAATCACCCGGATCGAGCACCCGTGCGAGCGCTTCGATATCACGACCCGCCTCTGGCGCAATCTGGGTAAGACCCGATTTGGCCAGTTCAGTGTCGATTTCGGCGCGGGTCGGGGGATCATTGTAGATCGCAATCGCGACCGTATTGCGCCCCGCCTCAAAGGCTTTGCGCAGCTTCGATGTGGCCTTCAAACTGCCCGCCGTGACAACCAGTTGGGCGTCGCCCGCCTGCCAATCGCTCAGCGCATCAAGGATCGGCGGGGCGGCCAGCTCGGTCGCGTCCTCCACAAAGGTCACGCGATGACCGGGGAAGAACCCCTTTTCCTTGAGCGCGTCCGCCAGCATCGCCTTGTCGCGGCGCAATTCCCCCGCCGACAGGCGCGATAGCCGCATTTCGGATTCGCCCTCCGGCCCGACCAGAGCGGCGATCATTTCCTGCCGTTTGAGCGCGATCCGCATCGCATCCGCGCCATGGATCAGGATGCCCGCCAGTTTCGTATCCGGCTTTGCGAAAAAGGAGATGGCGTCGCGCGCGGAAAGTTTCATTGGCTCAATTTGGCGATCAGATGCGTCTCGATATTGCGCGCGAGAGACCGCATCAACCGCTCATAGGCATCGCGCGTCGAGGTGAGCGATGCGACGGTCGAACGGGTGGCGGAATAGGCCGAAAACCCCTGCACATCGCCCTCTGCGAGCACGCGTCCGCTCGCGATTTCGGTCAACCGGTAATGCGCGGTTCCTGCAATGTGGTAGCGGGTAATCTCGCCCTCGCGGGTGATGCCGACATCCTCTTCGCTTGCCTCGGTCGCGTAATCGAGGTGAAACCGCGGGTCGCGCGCGGCCCCGAACCGGTCAATCAGCGCGGTATAGAGCGCATAGCTGATCCGGTCGTCGGGTTCATGCATCGACATGTTGTTGCGCAACGCCCGCGCGGCTCCGTCGGGCGCATAGGCAGGCGTGAAACCGCATCCCGCCAGAGCGAGCGTCGAGGTGATAAAGAAGCGGCGGTTAAACGACGACATTGACGATGCGGCCCGGAACAACGATCAGCTTTTTGGGCTGCCCACCATCGAGCGCCCTCTGCACAGCTTCGTTCTCCAGCACCAGCTTTTCAACCTCTTCCTTCGCCATATCCTTGGGCACCGTGATCTCGTCGCGGCGTTTCCCGTTGATCTGGATCGGCAGCGTGACCGTGTCCTCGACCAGATATTTCTCATCCGGTTTCGGCCAGGACGCGCGCGCGATGAGACCCTCACCACCCAGCATCGCCCACATCTCTTCGGCGAGGTGCGGGGTGATCGGCGACATCAACTGCGCCAGCGTCTTCAAAGCGAACCGACGCGTGTCACGGCCCGCCTTGGATTTTGCGATCGCATTGGTGAACCCGTAGAGCTTTGCAATCGACGCGTTAAAGCCAAAGCTTTCGATGCCCTGCGACACCTCGAACATGGCCTTATGCGTGATGCGCAACAGATCGTCGTCACCCGCACCGGTTTCGGGTGCTTCATCAATCTCTGCGGCCAACCGCCAGACGCGCGATAGGTGTTTATGGGTCGCCTCCGCACCCGCGGCCGTCCATTCCACATCCCGTTCGGGTGGGCTGTCGGACAGCACGAACCAGCGCGCGGAATCCGCACCGTATTGGGCCACGATATCGACGGGATCGACGACGTTATTCTTCGATTTCGACATTTTGGCGGAGGGCACGATCTGCACCTCGCGCCCATCGGCTTTGAGGAACCCTTTACCATCACGCAGATCGACGGCTTCGGGATAATGGAACTCGGTGCGCCCGTCCGCGCCCTTGGTCTGGAAGATCGCGTGGGTCACCATGCCTTGGGTGAACAGCGCGTTGAACGGCTCGCGCGCGCTATCGGCCAGATGACCGGTTTCGTTCATCGCACGGGCAAAAAAGCGCGAATAGAGCAGGTGCAAAATCGCGTGCTCGATCCCGCCAACATACTGATCGACGTTCATCCAGTAATCTGCTTCCGCGCGATCCGTGGGCGTCGCCGCATGGGGCGAGGTAAAGCGGGCGTAATACCACGAACTGTCCACAAAGGTGTCCATCGTGTCGGTTTCGCGCGTGGCCTTGGCGCCGCATTTCGGGCACGAACACTCGCGCCATGTCGGATGCCGATCCAGCGGGTTACCCGGCACATCCAGCGTCACATCCTGCGGCAATTTGACCGGCAGGTTCTCTTTGCTTTCGGGAACCACGCCGCAGGTTTCGCAATGCACAATCGGGATCGGACAGCCCCAATAACGCTGGCGCGACAGACCCCAATCGCGCAGGCGGAACTTGGTCACACCATGCCCGACGCCTTTGGATTCACAGAATTCAATCGCCGCCTCGACGGCCTCTTCACCGGTCGAAACCTCGTCCCACGCATAGGCTTTCGTCCACCGCACGCGCTCGGTTTTGGCGGGCGCAAAGGCTTCGCCGGTGTTCAATTCACCTTCTTCCGGTTCGAATGTAAAGGTGATCGGCAGGCCGTATTTACTCGCGAAATCAAAGTCGCGCTGGTCATGTGCGGGGCATCCGAAAACAGCGCCCGTGCCATAATCCATCAGGATGAAGTTGGCGATATAGACCGGCAATTCCCATTCATTATCAAACGGGTGACGCACGCGCAGACCGGTGTCGAGACCCAGCTTTTCGGCCTTCTCGATCGCCTCCTCCGTCGTGCCACCTTTGCGACATTCCTCACAGAAGGCGGCGATGTCGGGGTTCTCGGCGGCCAGTTTGCGCGCCAGCGGATGATCCGCGGAAATGCCGACAAAGGACGCGCCCATCAACGTATCGGGACGGGTCGTGTAAACCTCGACACGATCGTGACCTTCGGGCCCATCAACCACGGAGAAGGAGAACTGCAATCCGCGCGATTTGCCGATCCAGTTCTTCTGCATCGTTTTGACCTTATCGGGCCAATTGTCCAACCCTTCGATCGCGGCGAGCAGGTCGTCGGAATAGTCGGAGATCTTGAAAAACCACTGCGTCAGTTCACGCCGCTCGACCGGCGCACCGGAGCGCCAGCCACAGCCATCGATCACCTGTTCGTTGGCCAGAACGGTCATGTCCACGGGATCCCAATTGACCATCGCGTTCTTGCGATAGACCAGTCCCTTTTCGAGCATATCGATGAACAACGACTGCTGCTGGCCGTAATACTCCGGATCACAGGTCGCAAATTCACGCGACCAGTCAATCGACAGGCCCCATGTTTTCATCCCCGCGCGCATCGTCGCAATGTTGTCGTAGGTCCATTTCGCCGGATGCCCGCCACCCGCCATCGCCGCGTTTTCCGCCGGCATGCCAAAGGCGTCCCATCCCATCGGATGCAGGACGGAAAAACCGCAGGACGCTTTGTAGCGCGCGATCACATCGCCCATCGTGTAGTTGCGCACGTGACCCACATGCAGGCGCCCCGACGGATAGGGGAACATCTCGAGCACATAGTACTTCGGCTTGTTGGGATCGCGCGTGGCGAGGAACACATCGTCCGCGTCCCAGGCTTTTTGCCATTTCGGTTCAATCTCGCTCGGCGCGTAGCGGGTCATGGTCTCGTCCTTCGGGGCTCTCGTGAAAACACCGGGCCTTGGGGCCCGGCGTCGTCTTATCGTTTGAACTTCTCAGCGTAAAGCAGCACTAGCCGCCGCTGCGCATCTGGCGGGCACGGGTCAGGATCGCATTCTCGACCGCACGAACGGTTTCCGCACTCACCGGCCCGCTGCCACTATAGAGCGACAGGTTGAGCGCCCGTGCATCCAACGCAGGGTCGGATACGAGGATCGTCGCGCGATAGGCGCGCCCACCACCGGGCGGCGTGCCGTAACCGGTGATGATCACACCCGTAAACGGATCGGCGCTCTGCACCGGCAGGAACGACAACACGTCGAGCGCGGCACTCCAGATGTATTTATTGACCTGAACGGTGGATTCGATCCCGTTGCGACCACCACCCTGAAGGGTGCGCCGCACAGGCTGTTCGATGACAATGGTTTCGCCGTTGGGGATTTCGACCGATTGGCCAACCGAGCGGGCGTCAACCACGGTGCCGTCTTCGGCCACAACCGTGCTGCCACCGCCGCCTAGTGATCCCAGACTTCCGCCCAGCGATCCGAAACTACCGCCGCCGCTGCAACCGGCGAGGGCGAACATCGTCGCGAATACTGCCAAACCTGTGGTTCTCTTACCGAACATCCGCCGCCCCTTGCGCTACTTGGCGGCAAAACTATCGGCCAATCTGCGCGGGAACAAGGCTTTAGCGAGACCTGCGCACAAAAGAAAAGGGCCGCCCCGCAGGGCGACCCTCTCTTAGCTCTTTCCAATCCGGATGGATTAGAAGGAAAGGCCGAGCTGAACGGTCATGCCGTCTTTGTAGTCTTTCGCGCCGAACTCGTCGTCGCCTTCTTCGTCTGCGTCGCCGTAGGAAGCGAGGAACGAAGCGCCGCCGCCGAGGTCGTACTCAGCACCGATGTAGGCACCGCCTTCGAGGTTGTCATCGTCGATGTAACCAGCAAATACGGTCAGGTCGTCGTTAACAGCGTAGGAGCCTTCGAGGCCAACTTCAGCTGCACCATCAACTTCGTTGTAGAAAGCGCTTACAGAAGCAGGGCCGGAAGCGTAGTCAACGGATACACCGAAACCGTCGTCCTGATCGGACTCGGACACGTAGAAGGCGCCGACGGAAACGTCACCGATTGGGTAGGAAACTTCGATACCTGTGGAGTCGGTACCAGCAGTTTCGTTGGAAGCGTATGCAACTTTGATGGAAGCACCAGCAAGGTCGGTGGAGACGAACAGGCCGAGAATTTCTTCTTCGTTGTAGTCGCCTTCGAGACCGTTGGTCGCGGACATTGCTTCGCCTTCTTCTTGGTAAGCAACGCCGAAGCCGAAGTTACCGAAGGAACCGGTTGCACCAAAGGACATCTGGCCGAGCTCTTGCGAGTCGTTCAGGACCGGAGCAGAGATTGCTGCTTCGATGCCGCCCATTTTGCCTGTGAACTTCAGGATTTCTTCGCCATCTTTTTCGGAGAAGCCATCGGAAGCCATGTCAGAAACGCCGGACCACAGCGAAGCTGCTGCGAATTCGGTGTCGCCGTAGTGCAGGCCATACATGTCGTTGGAGATGGAGAAGAGAACGTTGCCGTCAAAGGAACCGCCCTGGTCAATGCCCATGCCATCGTCATCGCTGTATTCGAGCTGCTCGAGTTCGATGCCGTAGGAGAGAGCAGCGGTCCAGCCGTTGTTCAGTTCCTGGGAAGCAGTGAAGTCGATGTCGGCGTCAGCGTACACACCACCTTCGTGGTCGTCGTTGTAACCAACAGTTGCGGAGCCGGAGAGTGTGATTTCTGCAGAAGCAGCGCCGGCGAATGCGACGATTGCTGCGGAAGAAAGAAGGATCTTTTTCATTTTTTCCCTCGTGGAATTTGAATATCAGGAATGCCGGCTTACCCGACACATGGCCAGAGGAATGCGCCCAAGCGCCAAATTGGTCAAGCGATCGGGGGGGTTGGGAAAAAGCTGCCCAAAAAATGATGCAACTTGGTCACACCCCTGTTGCGCGCTCAATGAAACAACGCCTAATTGGCCGTAACACTTCAAATTTTAAGTCCCCGGAGGGTGCGATGGGCCTGCAACAGATCAAAGATCGTGTGGAAAAAGAAGCACAGCGAGTCGGCCGGTCGCCCGCCGATGTCACCCTGATCGCGGTGTCCAAAGTCCAACCAAATGCCCGCGTTGAGGCCGTTCTACAGGAAGGTCACCGCGTTTTCGGTGAAAACCGCGTTCAGGAGGCCGCCGGAAAATGGCCCGCCTTCAAAGAGCGCTTTGATGGCGTCGAGTTGCACCTCATCGGCCCCTTGCAAACCAATAAGGTGCGCCAGGCCATTGACCTCTTTGACGTTATTCACACCCTCGATCGCCCCAAACTCGCCCAATCCCTCGCCCGTCTGATGGCTGAAACCGGCTCCTGCCCGCGTCTGTTCATTCAGGTGAACACCGGCGAAGAGGATCAGAAAGCGGGCGTCCACCCCGCCGAGGCCGATGGATTCGTCGCGCTCTGCCGTGATCTCGGTCTGCCGGTGGAGGGGTTGATGTGCATTCCGCCGGTCGATGAAGACCCCTCCAAACACTTCGCGCTGCTGGCAGAGATCGCCCGGCGCAATGACCTGAAAGGTCTGTCGATGGGCATGTCGGGTGATTTCGAGGCCGCAATAGCCGCCGGCGCCACCCATGTGCGCGTCGGTTCCGCCATCTTCGGTGACCGCGATTACGCTTGAATGCCTAGGGCAGAACGATCAGCCGCGACTTTGGCATGATCCGCCCCGCGATCCAGCGCAGGTGATCGGGGCGAAACGCCACGCAACCCGCCGTTGGATAATGCGCCCGCCGCCACGCATGCACGAAAATCGCCGACCCACGCCCCGCACGCGACTGCGGCCAATTCCAATCGGTCACCAGAATCAGATCATAGAGAGGATCGGCGCGGCGCAGTTTTTCATGCGACCCGGTATAAGGAGCGCGCACCATATGATTATACTCGGGCCTCTCCATATCGTCGGACCATAAATCCATCGGCCCGATCGGCAGCGCCCATTCATTCGGGCGCGCCATCCGCTCCGCTCTATAGAGACAGCCGACAAAACCATGAATTCCAATAGGCGTCGCGCCATCGCCCTCGACTTTGCGATCCGTGCGCCCGCCTTTGCCAATAGAGCAGGGAAACCGGCGCCCCATGAACCGCACATGGGTTCGCGTCACCACCAGATCGGCGGGCGTCACAGCATATGCCCCGATTTTTTCGCCTTGGTCGCGAGGTATCCGGCATTCTGCGCGGTTTTCCCGACAACCAAGGGCACGCGTTCGGTCACCGTAATCCCCTGATCCTCCATCCGCGCGATTTTCGCGGGGTTATTGGTCATCAGACGCACCGAGGCGAATCCCATGTCTTTGAGAATCGCCGCCCCGATGCGGAAATCACGCTCGTCATCCTCGAACCCGAGCCGGTGATTGGCCTCGACCGTGTCGAACCCCTGATCCTGTAGCGAATAGGCGCGCATCTTGTTGGCATGCCCGATCCCGCGACCCTCCTGGTTGAGGTAGAGCAACACACCGTGCCCCTCTTCCCCCATCTGGGCGAGCGCGGCATGGAGCTGTGGCCCGCAATCGCATTTCAGCGACCCGAACAGATCACCGGTGAAGCAGGCCGAATGCAGCCGCGCCAGAACCGGCTTTTCACGATCAGGCCGTCCGATCTCGACGGCGAAATGTTCCTCACCGCCGTCATCGGGGCGAAACACATGCACACGCCCCGCTTGCGACACGCTCAGCGGCACGCGTGCATGGATAACGTCCGCCAAAGGCGCGAGATCGGCCATCAGCGGCAGCGCGCCGTCCACCTGCAACGCGGTCAATCCGTGCTCGGCGGCCAGTTGCGCCCCGTTTTCCACCGCCACGATCAGCGCCGCAGGGAGCAGGCGTGCGGATTTCGCCAACGCCAAAGCTGCGCGCGCAGGCGTCGCCGATCCCTCGCGCAGGCTCGAAAACGGTCCCTTCATCGGATGGGTCAGGTCATCGGCAGGGTCCGCCACTGCCTCGACCCATTCCACACCCGCCGAGGCCGGCACGTTCAGACGCGCAAGATCACCGTCATAGGCCCGCGCGCTCAGCGTGGTTGCACGCCGTGCCGTAATCGCCAAATGCACCGCCCCCAATTCGCGCAAATCGGCCAGACGCGCGCGGCTCACCCCTTCGGCGGCCAAAGCAACCACATCGCCATCCCCATGCAGCAACACCACAGGCACCCCCATACGCAAATCTGCGCGGGTGCGGGCGATACGTTCTGGCAGGCTCGGCGCGAGGCTCATAGGGGACGTCCGGTACAAATCAGGAGTTTGATGTAGCGTTTCGTGACAGAGATTGAAACATTCCTAGCCCAACGCACACGGTTGCGTGAGAGGAATGTCGCAAATCTTGTCGCATGCGTGAACAGGGATCACATCTCTCACAAGAAGAAATTGTAGGAGGGCACGCCCATGGCAACGCTCAAAAAAATCCTTTTGGTAGATGACGACGACGATCTGCGTGATGCGCTCAGCGAACAGTTGGTCATGACCGAAGACTTCGACGTTTTCGACGCAGATAGCGGCGCCAGCGCGATGGAGCGCACCAAAGAAGGCCATTATGACCTCATCATCCTCGATGTCGGCCTGCCTGACACCGATGGTCGCGAGCTGTGCAAACGCATGCGCAAATCCGGCGTCAAAAGCCCGATCCTGATGCTCACGGGCCATGATACCGACGCCGACACCATCCTCGGCCTCGACGCGGGTGCCAATGACTACGTGTCCAAGCCGTTCAAATTTCCGGTCCTTCTGGCCCGCATCCGCGCCCAGCTTCGCACCCACGAACAATCGGAATCGGCGGTTTTCCAGCTCGGACCCTATACCTTCAAACCGGCGCAAAAGATGCTCCTGACCGAAGATGACAAAAAGATCCGTCTCACGGAAAAGGAAACCAACATCCTCAAATTCCTCTATCGCGCCACCGAAGGCGTGGTGCCGCGCGATATCCTGCTGCACGAGGTCTGGGGCTATAACGCGGGCGTCACCACCCACACGTTGGAAACCCACATCTACCGCCTGCGTCAGAAAATCGAACCCGATCCCTCGAACGCGCGCCTTCTGGTGACCGAGTCGGGCGGATACCGTCTCGTCGCCTGAAACCTGCGATCAGGGCGGGAACCACTCTGCCTGATCGCGCGTTTGACACCTGAAGCCCTCGCGCATTGGGGTAATATGCGCAGTCCCTCCTGTCCCCGGAAGGCGCGGTCATTTAGGCCGCGCCTTTTTATTGCGCACCCGCCACGATTTCGCCCATCGCTTAATCGCCCGCCTCCTTCGCGCCCATGACACCTGTCGCGAAAGGTGTGAAGTGGCGGCGAACCGATGTTCCCTGATCTGCGCAATCAGGGAGGCGACATGGAACTCCGGTTTTTCGAAATCTACCGCAACCCGGAATACCTGTGGTTGCTGGCCGAAGGTGTGACGCTCAGCGCGCTTGTGACGCTGGCTGGGGCCATTCTCGGCTTTGCCATGGCCGCCTGTCTGGCCGTGACGCGCTATGAACGCATCCCCGTCCTCCACTGGATCGCCGCCGCCTATGTGGATTTCATCCGCAACACGCCGCTGATCGTGCAGCTGTTCTTCGTGGCCTTCGGCCTGCCGCAACTGCTCGGCTATGTCTGGCCGTTCTGGGCCCATGCGGTTCTCGCGCTCACGCTCAACTTCTCGGCCTATTTCGCCGAAATCCTGCGCGCGGGTTTTCAAACCGTCGACGCAGGCCAACATGACGCCGCCCGCGCGCTGGGCCTGCCACGCTTCGTGCGGTTCTTCAAAATCGTGCTGCCCCAATCCATTGCGCAGATGTTCGCCTCGCTCAATTCGCAGTTCATCTTCCTGTTCCTCACCACTGGCGTGATCTCCGAAATCGGCGTGCGCGACCTGACCTTCGCAGGCCTCTATATCGACAGCCGCACCTTTCGCTCGTTCGAGGTCTTCATCACCCTCACCGTGCTCTACATCCTCGTCTCGCTGGCTTTCAAAGGCCTGATGCGCCTCGTCGAAAAACGCGCCTTCCGCTGGAAAGGTGCCCGATGAAGGACCTGTTCATCGCCCTCCTCGGCAAACCCGACGGGATCATCCTGTTCCAACTGCTGGAGGCGACCCAATATACCATCTACCTGTCGCTGATCGCCTTCCTCGGCGGGGGCCTTCTGGCCGCTCTCATCACCCTCGTGCGCATCGCGCCGAACACATGGGGCAAACGCATTTCGGTCAGCTATATCTGGCTGTTCCAATCAACCCCGCTCCTGATGATGCTCTTTCTGGCGGGTCTGGGCGTGCCGCGCCTGTTCGATATCGACGTGAACCCGTGGACGGCTGCGATCATATCGCTGGTGATCTACGCCTCCGCCTATCTCTCCGACGTCTGGCGCGGCGCGGTGGAAAGCGTGCCCGTGGGCCAATGGGAGGGCGCGCGCGCCATCGGTCTGGGGTTCCTCAAAACCCTGCGCCTCGTGATCCTCCCCCAAGCGTTCCGCATCGCGCTCGCCCCCACCGTCGGCTTCATGGTGCAGATCATCAAAGGCACATCGCTGGCCTATATCATCGGCTTTCACGACCTCATGGCGATTGGCAAACGCTGGGCCAATGCGCCGGTCGAAGGGTCTGAGCCCTTCATCATCTTCCCGCTCATGGCGCTGATCTACTTCGCGCTGTGCTACCCGCTCACGCTTTACTCGCGCCACCTCGAACGATCCTTCGGCGCCAATACCAACAAGGTCGCTCCAGCGGCCGTGTGAATCCAAACAGAGGAGACATCCATGTTCACAACCAAACTCAAATCCTTCATCACAGCCGCGGTTCTCGCCCTGCCTCTCGCGGCACCGGCCCATGCCGACCTTTCCGACATCCTCTCCGCAGGCGTCGTGAAAATCGCCGTCCCCGAAAGCTTTCCCCCCTTCGGCGCGCTGGGCGCAGAGGGCGAACACGAAGGCTATGATGTCGACGTCGCCAAACTCATCGCCGAAAATCTCGGCGTCGAACTGGAACTCGTGCCCGTGACCTCCAAACAGCGCATTCCTTTCCTCGAAACCGACCGCGTGGACCTCGTGATCGCGACCATGGGCGCCAACCCCGAACGTGCCAAATCGATCTGGTTCTCCTCGGCCTACGCCCCCTTCTACTCGGGCGCTTTTGCGACGGCGGACAAAACCATCACCTCCGTGGCCGATCTCGCAGGGATGAAGGTCGGTCTGACAGGCGGAACCCTCGAAGATCTCGAACTGACCAAAACCGCTCCTGACGGCACCGAAATCATCCGCTTTGGTGACAACGCTGCGACGCAGGCGGCCTTCACCTCCGGTCAGGTCGATGTGCTCGTGAGTGGTAACACGCTGGCGGCGGCGATTTCGGACGCGAACCCCGACATGGGCATCGATCGCAAGTTCATCATCAAAGACAGCCCCGCCTTCATCGGCGTCAAAAAGGGCAACTACGACCTGCTGCAATGGGTGAACGTCTTCATCCTGCACAAAAAGCTCGGCGGCGAACTCGACGCGATTTCGATGCAATGGCTGGGTCAGGGCCTGCCCGAACTTCCAACCTTCTAATCCCTGTCTAACGCACCACCAAAAGGCGCCTTCGGGCGCCTTTTTCGTCGCCCCGTTACAGCCCGCGCAGCACCCGTGGTCCCGACCCCTCACGCGATGCCTCATCGCCGGGGTTGTAGAGTTTGCATTTCTTCATCGACAGACACCCACACCCGATACAGCCATCGAGGTTATCGCGCAGGCTCTCGAGTGCTGCGATCCGCGCATCCAGCTCGATCCTGAAATCCGTCGCGATCTGCGCCCAATCTTCCGGCGTCGGCGTGCGGTTATCGGGCAACCCGTCGAGCAGCTCGCGGATCCGCGCAATCGAAAACCCGAACTTTTGGGCCGCGATCACAAAGGAAATCCGCCGCAGCGTCGCACGCGCAAACCGGCGCTGTCCGCCCGCATTACGCTCGGCGCGCACCAACCCCTGGGCTTCGTAATATCGGATCGCGGAAACGGCCAACCCCGTGCGCTGGGCAATCTGCCCGATAGAAAGTTCTGACAGCATCGCAAAAATACCTTGACCTAAAGTTAGGTTTAACAATTACACGAGGCGCCACAACCGATCAACAAAGGAGTGGCACCATGCCCCGAACACGTCTCGAACACGCCAATATCACCGTTTCCGACCTGACCCGCACCGTCTCCTGGATGGAAAATGTCTTCGGCTGGAAAGTCCGCTGGGAAGGCCCCTCGATCCACAACGGATCGACCGTGCACATCGGCGCGCCCGACAGCTACCTCGCGCTGTATCAATCCCCCAACGCGCTCGCCACACCGCCCGACAGCTACAACACCCGCGCCGCGCTCAACCACCTCGCCGTGGTCGTCGATGACCTCGACGCCACCGAAGAACGCGTCGCCTCCGCAGGCTTCACCCCGCGCTCGCACGCCGACTACGAACCCGGCCGCCGCTTCTACTTCGAAGACCACGACGGCATCGAATACGAAGTTGTCCAATATTGAGCCGCTTTCGGGTGGCAGGGGAGGGGGCGCAAGGGTATCCTGCGCGCAACCGTCGAAAGGACCCACATGCCCTTTACCCTTGCCACCTGGAACATCAACTCCGTGCGCCTGCGCGCGGGACTCGTCTCGAAACTGATGACCGAGGAACTGCCCGACGTCCTGTGTCTGCAGGAATGCAAATCACCGGTCGACAAAATCCCCGTCGAGGTGTTTCAGGCGCTCGGCTACACCCACATGGTCGCGCGCGGCCAAAAAGGATACAACGGCGTCGCGATCTTCTCCAAAATCCCGATGGTCGAAGCCGGCGCTGCCGATTACGCCGCGCTCGGCCACGCCCGCCATATCGCCGGAAAACTCGAAAACGGCGTCACCATCCATAACTTCTACGTCCCCGCCGGTGGCGATGTGCCCGACCGCGAGGTGAACGAAAAGTTCGGCCAGAAACTCGACTACCTGACCGAAATGCGCGACGCCTTCCACGCCGACAAACCGGAAAAATCCATCCTCGTCGGCGACCTCAACATCGCCCCGCGCGAAGACGACGTCTGGGACCACAAAAAGCTTCTCAAAATCGTCTCGCACACGCCGGTCGAAATCGAACACCTCGCCCAGACGCAGGACTCCGGCAAATGGGTCGACATCACCCGTCAGGACATCCCCGAGGGGCTGCTCTACAGCTGGTGGTCCTACCGCGCCAAAGATTGGGCCGCCGCCGACAAAGGCCGCCGCCTCGATCACATCTGGGCCACCCCCGACATTTCCAACGCCGCCCATTCCAGCCGCGTCCACAAGATCGCGCGCGGATGGGAACAACCCTCCGACCACGCGCCGGTATTCGCCACCTTCGACCTTTAATTCCACCCCGCTTAGGCGCATATAGACCTCAAACAGGTATGAAGGAGACCAGAGTATGGAATTTGGTCAATTGAACACCGCCCCCGCTGGCGGATACGTAAAAGACGTCACCGAAGCCACTTTCATGGCTGACGTGGTCGACGCCTCACAGGAAGTCCCCGTCATCGTCGATTTCTGGGCGCCATGGTGCGGCCCGTGCAAAACGCTCGGCCCGGCTCTTGAGGCGGCGGTGAACGCAGCCGGCGGCAAAGTCAAAATGGCCAAGGTCAACGTCGACGAAAATCAGGCCATCGCAGGCCAGATGCGCGTGCAATCCATCCCCACCGTCTTTGCCTTCTACAAAGGTCAGCCGGTCGACGGGTTTCAGGGCGCCGTGCCCAACAGTCAGGTCAACGAATTCGTCGCCAAAACCGCCGCTCTCGCAGGGGACGGTGGTCTCGCAGAGGCGATCGAGGCCGCAGACGAGATGTTCGAGGCCGGTGAAATCGAAGACGCCGAACAAACCTACGCCGCCATTCTGAGCGAAGACCCCAACAGCGCTCCCTGCTTTGCCGGTCTGGCCAAATGCCACATCGCGCGCGGTGATCTCGACGGCGCAGAGGCGGTGCTGAACGGTGCCCCCGCCGATATCGCCAGCCACGCAGCCATCGAAGGCGTGTTTGCCCAGATCGCGCTCGCGCGGGAGGCCGAAAACGCCGGACCCTTGGGCGATTTGCAGGCCCGCGTGGACGCCGATCCAACCGACATGCAGGCCCGCATCGACCTCGCCACCGCGATGCACGCCAATGGCCAAACCGAAGAAGCGGTGGAAACCCTCCTCGCCGCCTTCAAACAGGATCGCGACTGGAACGACGGTGCCGCAAAGGCGCAATTGTTCAAAATCTTCGACAGCCTGAAAGCCAACGATCCGATCGTTCTGAACGGTCGGCGCAAACTTTCGTCGATGATATTTGTCTGACGGGCTATGCGGGCTAGTTACTGTCAATGATGTTGCAGGCCGATCTCCCCTCATCGATTCCGGTCTTTCCGTTGCCGGGCGCGCTGCTATTGCCGCGCACCCGTCTGCCGCTGCACATCTTTGAACCGCGCTACCTGCAGATGGTCGAGGATTGCCTGAAAACCTCATCGCGCCTCATCGGCATGGTGCAACCCTGCGCGGGGGCAGGGGAGGGCAACCTGAACACCATCGGCTGTGCCGGACGCCTGACCGCATTCTCGGAAACCGAAGACGGGCGCTACATGGTCACCCTGACCGGCATCTCGCGGTTCCGCCTGCGCGAAGAGGAAACCGGCTTTCGCCCCTACCGCTTCTTCAACATCGACTGGACCGATTTCCGATCCGACCTCGGGGCTGCCGAACGCGACCCCAAACTCGACCGCCCCGCCTTCATGGCGCTTCTGAAACGGTATTTCTCCGAGGAAGAATTGCGCACCGATTGGGAAAGCCTCGGCGATGCAGAGGACGAATTGCTGATCAACTCGCTCGCCATGCTCTGCCCGTTCGAGCCCGGCGATAAACAGGCGCTGCTGGAGGCGCCGACCCTGCCGACACGGCGCGAGACCTTGGTGACATTGATGGAATTCGCCCTGCGCGGCGGCACAAACGAGGAGATGATGTGATGGACGGCGAAAAACCACAGTTCGACCGCCGGATGCTTGAGGCGCTCGTGTGCCCGCATACCCATGCCACGCTGAGCTATGATTCAGAGGCGCAGGAGCTGATTTCGAAAAGCGCAGGCCTCGCCTATCCGGTGCGCGGCGGCATCCCGATCATGCTGGTCTCCGAGGCGCGTCACCTCGACGACTAATTCCCGCGTCTAGAGCGGGCGACCCTTCAACAACTTCGGCAAATCACCCGTGATCCCCGCCGCCTCGCGGATCGCCCCGCGGCGCAGGCCCGGAATGGCGTTGACCGCCCCCATGCCAATATCGCGCGCCACCCGCAAAAACGGATTATCGTTCGAAAACAGACGGTTGAATGCATCCGTCGCCATGGCGAGCGTGGCAACGTCGAACCTGCGCCACTGCTGATAGCGCGCCAGAACATCCTCGCGCCCGATGTCTTCGCCCCGCGCCCGCGCATCGGCCAGAACCTCGGCGAGAGCGGCCACATCTTTCAGCCCCGCGTTCAATCCCTGTCCGGCAATCGGGTGCAGCCCATGCGCCGCATCCCCGACCAAGGCCACGCGCGGCGCGATAAAACTATTGGCCAGCGTGATGTTCAACGGATAGGAAAACCGCCCCCCCGCCAATGAAATCTCGCCGAGGAAATCCCCGAAACGGGGCCGCAAAACGGTGAGGTAATCCTCGGGATCGAGCGCCGCAATCCGCGCCGCATCCGCATCCTTTTCGGTCCAGACAATCGAACTGCGATTATCGGGCAGCGGCAGAATGGCCAGCGGTCCCGAGGGCAGGAAATACTGATGCGCGCAGCCGTGGTGCGGCTTTTCATGGGCAATCGCACAGACCAGCGCGGTCTGCCCGTATCCCCAACCGGTGCGCGCAATGCCCGCCCGCGTCGCCGTGCCCGACTTGCGCCCGTCACAGCCCGCAACCACACGGCCAAAAACCTCTTGCCCATCCGCCAGACGCAATGTGATGCCCGCCGGACCCACCTCCTGCGCGATCACCGTGCCTTCGATCTGCTCAATGCGCGCTTCACCCGCCATCGCGTCCAAAAACGCGCGCCGCAGGTAGCGATCCTCCAACATATAGCCCATCGGCCCGTCGTCGGTCTCCGCATGGTCGAATTCGAGCATAAAGGGCGACGGCGCTTCGCCGATCTTCCCGTCCGTGACCTTCACATCCAGAATCGGCTGCGCGTGATCACCCACGACGCCCCACAATCCCAATGCCTTCAACAACCGTTGCGATGACAGCGACAGCGCATATCCCCGCCCGTCAAAGCCCGCGTCCGACCGCATCGCCGCCGGCAGCGCGTCAATCACCGCCACCCGCATCCCCGCCTGTGCACAGGCGAGCGCGAGGGCAGGGCCATTCAACCCGCCGCCAACCACCAAAAGATCATAGGTCTTTTCCATGCCCGCCAATATGGCGTTGCGCTCGGGATTGTCCATGCGATGTTACGCCCCTATCGTGATCTGGCACGGCGATACGAAAGGACGACGATGGACCTCCCCGACACGGACCTCCTTGACACGGACCTCTGCACCCTCGGGCGCGCTATCGCGGACCGCGACCTCGATCCCGTCGAACTCACACAGGCCTATCTCGACCGCGCCGCCACGCATCCGCTCGCCGATCGTATCTACGCCCGCATGATGCCCGAACGCGCCTTGGCCGAGGCGGCGGGTGCTTCTGATCGGGCCCGCCACGGGGTGCGGCGCGGATTGCTCGACGGGGTGCCGGTGTCGTGGAAGGACCTCTTTGACACCGCAGGCACCGCGACCGAAGCCGGCTCTGCCCTGCTCGCGGGGCGCATCCCGACGCGCGACGCCGAAATGGTGCGCCGCGCGCAGGCCGCTGGCCTCGTGGCCTTGGGCAAAACCCATATGAGCGAACTTGCCTTCTCCGGTCTCGGCCTCAACCCCGTGACCGCCACGCCGCCCTCGCTGCACGACCCGCTTTCGGTTTCCGGTGGATCCTCCTCTGGGGCGGCCACGTCTGTCGCCTTCGGCCTCGCGCCCGGTGCCATCGGTTCGGACACAGGCGGCTCGGTGCGCATTCCCGCCGCCTGGAACGACCTCGTAGGCCTGAAAACCACCGCGGGCCGTCTGTCCCTCAAAGGCACCGTGCCGCTGGCGGCCAGTTTCGACACCGTCGGCCCGCTCACCAAAACCGTGGCCGATGCCGCCGAACTCTTCGCCATTCTCGACGGCACGCCCGCCCCCGATCTCGCCGCGACCACGCTACAGGGCCGCCGCTTCCTGATCCTCGACACGGTGGTTTTTGACGACATCCGCGCCGCGCCCCTCTCCGGTTTTGACGCCGCGATCACCAAATTGCGCGACGCAGGCGCCCAGATCGAGCGCGCCGCCGTGCCCGCCGTGGCAGAGGCGATGGAGCTCAGCGCGATCCTGTTCTCGACCGAGGCCTACGGCGAATGGAAAGACGTGATCGAGGCCGCGCCGGACAAAATGTTCCCCCGTATCCTCGAACGGTTCCGCTCGGGCGGCGACTTCAGCGGGGCTGATTACGTGGCCGCATGGCGCAAACTGGCGCGCCTGCGCGACGCCTACCTGACCCAGACCGCAGGCTACGACGCCGTCCTGCTGCCCACCGCGCCAAATCTGCCGCCAAATGCCCAGCGTTTGCTCGATGACGCGGAGTATTACGTCACCGAAAACCTGCTTACCTTGCGCAACACGCGGGTCGCCAACCTCATGGGCCTCGCCGCGCTGACCCTGCCCACGGGCGTGCCATCCACCGGCATCCTGCTGCAAACGCCGCCCCGAACAGAGGCGCAATTGCTCCGGCTCGGGGCCGCCTGCGAGGCCGCGCTGGCCTAAAAGCCACAGGTCGAATCCCGCAGGGCATTGGATTGCGTGGTTTTTCTGGACCGGGGCCTCGCCGCCCGCTATCGTGATCCCAATAAATCGGCCGAAATGAGCCGGAACACGAGGCAGTAGCAGTATCCATGACGTTCCCTGAGCGGTTTTCAAACCTGCCAGAATACGCCTTCCCGCGGTTGCGGGCCCTTCTCGACGCACATGCGCCGGGCGGAGAGGTCATGCATATGACCATCGGCGAACCGCGCCATGCCATGCCCGCTTTCGTGCCCGACGTTCTGGCCGAAAACATCGACCTTTTCGCCAAATACCCCTCCAACGACGGCACACCCGAACTGCTCGGTGCGATCGCCCGCTGGCTAGATCGCCGCTTTGGCGTCACCGTCGATGCCCAAACCGACATCATGGCGCTGAACGGCACCCGCGAGGGGCTGATGAACGCCTGCATCGCGCTCAGCCCCGAAGAAAAACGGGGCAAATCGCCCATCGTGCTGACCCCGAACCCCTTCTATCAGGTCTACGCGGTCGCCGCCGTGACCGCAGGCGCCACGCCGGTTTTCGTGCCCGCAGGCGAAGAAACCGGTTTCCTGCCCGATTCCGCCTCCCTGTCGGACGACATTCTCGATCGCACCACGATTGCCTACCTGTGCTCCCCGTCCAACCCGCAGGGTGCCATCGCCTCGCGCGCCTACCTGCGCGACCTGATCGCATTGGCCGAAAAGCACGATTTCAAAATCTTCTCCGACGAATGCTATTCGGAAATCTACCGCGACACGCCCCCCGCCTCCGCCCTCGAAGTGGCGCGCGACATGGGCGCGGACCCCGAACGCGTGGTGATTTTCCATTCGCTCTCAAAACGCTCGAACCTGCCGGGGATGCGCTCCGGATTTGTGGCATCGGGCCCCGAAAACATGAAACGCATCCGACAGCTGCGCGCCTACGCAGGTGCCCCGCTACCGGGTCCGATTCAGGCGGTTTCGGCCCGCGTTTGGGCCGATGAAGACCACGTCACAGCGTCACGTGCGCTCTACGCCGAGAAATTCGACATCGCGGACAAAGTCTTCGCGCAGGTCGATGGTGCCCGCGCCCCGCAAGGCGGATTCTTTCTGTGGCTCCCCGTCGCAGATGGAGAAGACGCGGCCCTTAAACTATGGACGCAAACAGGCGTGCGGGTTCTGCCCGGCGCGTATCTGTCGCGGACCGTCAACCGGGAAAACCCGGGCAAAAATTACATCCGGGTCGCACTTGTGGCCCCAAAAGAAGAGACACAGCGCGGGTTGGAGACACTCCGCGACTGTTTGTACGGATAAACGAGGCGAGTATGGCATCTTATCAGGCACGCGGGAGAGATCCCCTTTTCGATAGCAACACGCAGGCGCTCCTTGAAAAAAGGGGAAGCGAACTCATCGGTCTTGGGTTCATTGCGGTCGGGATCATCTTTGCGCTGATGTTCTGGTCCTACTTGCCGGAGGATCCATCGTGGCTCTCGGCCACCGACGCCCCTGTGCAGAACCTGCTCGGTCGGTTCGGTGCCACCGTCGCCTCGCCCCTGATGATCATCGTGGGTGTCGCCTCTTGGGGGTTTGCCCTCGTTTTCGCGGCATGGGGTCTGCGTTTCGTGCTTCACCGTGGCTCCGAGCGGGTGCTGTCGCGCATGGTATTCGCGCCGATCACCATCGCTATCGCTGCCGTCTACGCCTCCACCCATGTCGCCCTGACCCCGCAAAGCTTTGGCGGTCTGTTCGGTGACACGGTTCTCGCTGCCCTGATCGAACTCTCCCCGATGGGCGATGCCTTCGATCTCAAAGCGATCTCATTTGCCACCTTCTTCGGGGGTGGCGCGCTGGCGCTGTTTACCCTCGGTTTCACGCGCATCGAACTGCTGGCCATCGGGAAATTCCTGCTCGTGGGCGTGGTCTCGCTCTACGCGCTGGTCCTGCACCTCCTTGGTCGCACCGCGCGCGGCTCTGTCACGGTGAGCAAGGTTCTGGCCGAAAAAGCATCCGAACGCCGCGCCGCGCGTGCCGCCGCTGCCGCGCAGGCCCCGACACCCGCCTATCACGAAGACCTGCCGCCGGTGCGCGTCGTGCGCGCCCCCGTGGCCGCTGCCCCCGCAGCACAGACCCCCGCACAGGCCCACTACGAGACACGTTACGACGCGGAACCCGCACCGGAACCCGCGCCCGCAAAGACCTCGCTGTTTGCAAAAATGCCGGGCCTGTTGAAGCGCTCCAACGATGACGTCGAACCCGAACTCGTTGAAACCGAATACGCCGGCACCGTGCCGCAATCGGGCAACCCCGAACAACGCATCAGCGACAAAATCGCCAATGTGATCAACTCAAAGGTCCGCGCCGGTTCGCGCGCCCTCCCGACCAGCGCAGCCCGCGTCGAACCGCCCCTTACGGCGGCCGAGCGCGCCGTGGCGAAATACAAAAAGGGCCCGCGCCCGATGATCCTCGCCGAAATCGAACAACGCGCCCAACATGCGCCCGATGCGATGGACACCTACGCCGAGGCGGTATCGGACCCCATGGGGTACACGCCGATGGAGCCCGACTATGAAACCGCGCATTACGGCGACACGCAGGTCGATCTCGACCCGCTGGACACGCCCGAATACGTCGCCCCAGAGGCCCCGCGCTACACGCCCCAATCGGCAACCCCCGCGCCCGAGCCCAAAAAGGTCGTCCAGCACGCCCCGCGCAAACCCGTCACGCCCTCCAAGCAGGCACAGGCAGAGGCGCAGCCCACGCTGAAATTCGACCCCAAAGAGGCCGAATACGAAACACCGCCGCTCTCGCTTCTGGAAAACCCCATCGAGATCCAGCGCCACACGCTGTCCGATGAAGCGCTCGAAGAAAACGCCCGCATGCTCGAAAGCGTGCTCGACGACTACGGCGTCAAAGGCGAAATCGTCTCCGTGCGCCCCGGTCCCGTGGTCACCATGTACGAACTCGAACCCGCCCCGGGCCTCAAGGCATCGCGCGTCATCGGTCTGGCCGACGACATCGCGCGCTCCATGTCCGCGCTCTCGGCGCGTGTCTCGACCGTGCCCGGCCGTTCGGTGATCGGGATCGAACTGCCCAACGAGCACCGCGAAACCGTGTCCTTCCGCGAAATCCTGTCGACCCGCGATTACGGCGATGGCAAATCCACGCTGCCCCTCGCGCTCGGCAAAGATATCGGCGGCGATCCGGTCGTCACCAACCTCGCCAAAATGCCCCACCTGCTGATCGCAGGGACCACCGGTTCGGGTAAATCCGTGGCGATCAACACGATGATCCTGTCGCTGCTCTACAAACTGACGCCTGCCGAGTGCCGGTTGATCATGATCGACCCGAAGATGCTCGAACTCTCCGTCTATGACGGCATCCCGCACCTGCTCTCGCCGGTTGTGACGGATCCGAAAAAGGCCGTCGTCGCGCTCAAATGGGCGGTCGCGGAGATGGAAGACCGCTATCGCAAAATGTCCAAAATGGGCGTGCGCAACATCGACGGCTACAACGGCCGCGTCAAAGACGCGCTGGCCAAGAACGAATTGTTCTCGCGCACCGTGCAAACCGGCTTTGACGACGACACCGGCGAGCCGATCTTTGAAACCGAAGAGTTCCAGCCCGAAACACTGCCCTACATCGTCGTCATCGTTGACGAGATGGCCGACCTGATGATGGTCGCGGGCAAGGAAATCGAAGCCTGCATCCAACGCCTCGCCCAGATGGCGCGGGCCTCCGGTATCCACCTCATCATGGCAACCCAACGCCCCTCGGTCGATGTCATCACCGGCACGATCAAGGCCAACTTCCCCACCCGTATCTCCTTCCAGGTGACGTCGAAAATCGACAGCCGCACGATCCTCGGCGAACAGGGCGCCGAACAACTGCTCGGCATGGGCGATATGCTCTTCATGGGCGGCGGCGGACGTATCACGCGCTGCCACGCCCCCTTCGTGTCCGATGAAGAGGTCGAAAAAATCGTCTCCTACCTCAAATCCTACGGCCCCCCCGAATATGTCGGCGGCGTTGTCGAAGGACCGGAGGCCGACAAAGAAAGCGACATCGACGCCGTTCTCGGCCTCACCGGCGGCAATAGCGATAGCGAAGACGCCCTCTACGACACCGCCGTCGCCATCGTCATCAAGGACCGCAAATGTTCGACCTCCTACATCCAGCGCAAACTGGCAATCGGCTATAACAAAGCCGCACGTCTGGTTGAACAGATGGAAGACGAAGGCGTGGTCTCCTCGGCAAACCACGTCGGGAAACGCGAAATTCTCGTTCCAGAACAGTGACCTGCACGATCACGCGGAAATGCGCCCGCGTGATCGGATAGGGGATGCACGGGCATTTCTGTGCGCCTATATTAGGCGCATGAAACGGATCACACGCCCCCTCTTCGCAGCCCTCGCCAGCCTCGCTCTGGCGATGCCTGCGCTCGCCGAACCGCTCTCTCTCAAAGAGCTGTCGACCTACCTCAACAGCCTGGGCACAGTGCGTGCCGATTTTGTGCAGACCAACGATGATGGCTCCAAATCCAGCGGCCGCCTGACGATCAAACGTCCCGGACGCATGCGTCTGGAATACGGCGGGGCCAATGATGCGCTGGTGCTCGGCTCCGGCGGTCAGGTCGCGATCTTTGATCCGGGTTCAAACGAACCGCCCTACCGCTTCCCGATGTCGAAATCGCCGCTCTCGATCATCCTCGCACGCAACGTCGATCTGACAACCGCGCGCATGGTCGTCTCCCACAAAGAGGTGAACGGCGACACCGTCGTGCGCGCCCAGGATCCCTCACACCCCGAATACGGCTCGATCGACCTGATCTTTGGCGACCGTCCGGTGCTCAAGGCATGGGTGGTGAATGACGACGGCGGCGGGCGCACGACCGTGCAGCTCACGAAGATGTCTCTGGGTGGCAGCGTCGGTGACGGCACCTTCAACATCTCCGCCGAAGCACGCCGTCGCGGCACGCCCATCGACTAGGCCCGCCCCCGAAGGGCCGGACCTCTCACGATAGCAGTGCTTTCAAGTGATCAGAGTTTGCGACAGGCCGCCAATTGCTGGCGGTAGGTCGCAGACCGTGACGCAACCTCCGAGGAAACGCGCAGCAGCCACGGTTTGGAATTGTAGCTGCCCCGCCGATACCCCGTGCGCCCTTCGTGATAGGCGAGGTATTGCGCGCGCGCGTCATATTTGGAAATGCCGAGCTCTTTGGTCGACTGATCCATGTACCAGCCCATGAAATCCGTGGCGTCGGTGATCCGGTCCCGCTTGGCGCCCATCCGTCCCCGGTCGCGACGGTATTCGTCCCACGTCGCATCCAGAGCCTGCGCATAGCCATAGGCAGAGCTTTGCCGACCCATCGGAATAACACCCAGAACATAGCGATAGGGCGTGCGGGCGTTGCCGATAAATTTGCTCTCCTGATAGAGCGTCGCCATCTGAACGTTGATGGGAACGCCCCATTTACGCTCGGCGGCTTTCATCGCCTTGTGATAGGCGGGGCGCTGTTTCACGATGGAACAAGCGTTATCCAGCTCTCTGGGCGCGGAATAATTCCCGCTGCCGCAGGCCGAAACGAAAATCAACAGGACAGCTGTGCGAATGCGTCTGCTCATGGGTGCCTCATACGTCTTTTATTTTGCGACGAGCATAGCGGAAAGACGCGACAGAGGAAATGTCGATTGCGTGATCCCTCAGATCACGAATGCCAGAATGATCGGCAAATAGGCGACAGACAGCAGTGTCGATGCCACAACCAGACCCGCAACCGAATCCGAATCCGCGCCATATTTCTCGGCCAGCATATAGGAGGTCACCGCGACCGGCGTTGTGACCTGCACCACCAGCACCGCAAAGGCGATCGGGGGCAGGGCGAAATAATACCCCACGCCCGCCGCGACACCCGCACAGACCACCGCCTTGCCCAGCGACAGAACCATCGCGCGCGGCATGCCCCGCGGGTGCAGGCGCGCCACCGCGACGCCCAGCGTGATCAGCATGATCGGGATCGCGATCTGACCCAGTAGCTGCAGCGTGTTCATGGCAAAACGGGGCAGGGTCCAGTCCTGCCACAAAAACAACCCGCCGAGCAAAGTCGCCCAGACCAGCGGCTCTTTCGCGGCCTTCATCGGCGACCCGCCCCCCGCCGTCACATAGACGCCAAAGGTGAAGGACCAGATCGCCATGACCGCAAAAACAACCACCGCATAGCCGAGCCCTTCTTCGCCAAAGGCAAAAAGCGCCAGCGGCAGCCCGAGGTTGCCGGTATTGCCGAAAATCAGCGGATTGAGGAACGTGCGCCGCTCCAGCCCGATCACTTTCACCGCGATCATCGTCACCACCGTCACCGCCCCGTAGGCTGCAATCGCGGCAAACAACAACGCGGTTAGCGCCGAGGGTTCGATCGATGTATTGACCAGCGCGGTAAAGATCAGCGCCGGCACCGAAAGCGTCATCGCGAGCTTGGTGACAAACTCCAAACGGTATTCATGACCCGTGCGCACCCAGACAAAGCCGACGAGTGCCAGAAGAAAAACCGGCGACACAATCTCGAGTACTGTCAGTACAAGGTTCACAGACTGTTTCCTGATTCGACGCCCGTCCACCGTGGACAGGTGCGCCCCTTGGGTCTACTTATCGGTATAAGGGGTTGCAATGTTATGATGCCATCGCGTGCCAAGTATTACCTAGGGCAAATCGTCCGCCACCGGAAACATACGTTTCGCGGTGTGGTCTTTGATGTCGATCCGAGCTTTTCCAACACCGATGAATGGTATGCCGCGATCCCCGAGGACAGCCGGCCCTCCAAAGACCAACCGTTCTATCACCTGCTCGCCGAAAACAACGACAGCTACTATGTGGCCTATGTGTCCGAGCAGAATTTGATCGCCGATTATTCCGGTCAACCGGTTGAACACCCCGATCTCCCCGACCTCTTCGGCCCGATCGAAGACGGCTCCTACCCGCTACAGTTCCAACTGAACTGAGCTGAACTGAACTGTCCTGGGCTGAGCAGACCGGGGCCTCGGCCCTCATTCCCCGCGACCAACCGCCATTCTGAACACCAACAGGTTCTTGTCGCCCTCGCGCGTGTAGGTCAGGTCATGGGCAAGCTCGCGAATGAGAAACCACCCAAATCCCCCCTCCGGCAGATCGCAGACCGGCACATCCACCGCCGGCAACAGCCCGAGCGGCGGTTTGCCATCGGGCATCGGATTGCCATCATCCTCGACCGTGATCCACAGCCCGTTCGGCGTGCATTGCAGACCCACCTCGATCACGCCATCCTCGGTTTCCGCCAGCGCATGTTCGACAATGTTGTTGAAAATCTCGGCCAGAACCAACTCCACGCTGGGCAGTTCGCTGTCATCTATCCCGATGCCGCGCAAACCGTCGCGCAACGTCGTGAGCCCGATCTGCACCCCGTAGGGCGTCGCCGATACATCCAGACGTAGCTCTTTAACGCTGACACCGGAAAGGGTTGCGGGGGCGCCGGGCGGCGCAAATCCGCGCTCAGCGCGCATCGCTCTTACCCTCGATCGCGGTTTCCGCCGTGTCGTATATCCGGAAAATACTGTCCATCCGCGTCAGGTGAAACACACGCTCCACACTCGGGTTCAAAGAGGCGAGCTCTAATCGCTGCCCGTTGCGCACCGCCTTCAACGCCGACACCACCGCGCCCAACCCCGAACTGTCGAGAAAATCCACCGACCCCAAATCCAACACAACACGCCCCGGTCCGGTATCGGTCAGGTGGCGCATTTCATCCTTGAACTGGATCGCGCAAGCTGCATCTATCCGGTTCTCGGTGACAGATATGACCCGAACGTCGGCAAAATCCCTATGGCTCAGTTTCATCGGTAGTCCCTCTTTCGTCGCTCGCCGATAAACTACCGCGCAATCGTTACCAATGCGTTTGCGCCTGTGATGAATGAAAGGAATTCCCATGCTCGACCCCGATCTCGCGGCGCGCATTTCTGCCCTCTGTGACGGCGAAACCGACCCCGTGGCCCTCATGGCCACCATCGCCTGCGAAGTGCACCATAGCGACGATCGCTTCGACTGGACCGGATTCTACCGCGTCGTGGGTCCCGAAATGCTCAAAATCGGCCCCTACCAAGGCGGCCACGGATGCCTGACCATCCCGTTTTCACGCGGTGTCTGCGGGGCCTGCGCGCGTGAAGGCAAAGCGATCATCGTCGATGACGTCAACGCATTCACCGACCACATCGCCTGCGCGGCCTCCACGCAATCCGAACTCGTCCTGCCGGTCTTTGACGGCGCGGGCACCCTCATCGCGGTCTTCGATATCGACAGCAACCGACCCGCCGCCTTCACCCAATCCGACGCGGACGGGTTGACGGCGATCCTCGCATCGGCTTTCTCGCGCCTTTAACGGAAGGCCGGAAATGGACGACACCTACAATCCCCCGCAGACCCCGCTCAGCGTGATCCACGCCGATCACGAGGTGCTGCTGGTCGATAAACCCTCGGGCCTCCTGTCGGTGCCGGGGAAGGGGGAACACCTCTCCGATTGCCTGATCGCGCGGGTGCAAAACGCATTCCCCGAAGCGCTGCTCGTCCACCGTCTGGACCGCGACACATCGGGCATCATGGTCTTTGCCCTGACCGCCCACGCCCAACGCCACCTCGGTCTGCAGTTCGAAAAACGCATGACCCAGAAAACCTACGTCGCCCATGTCCACGGCCACCTCGAGCCGCGCACAGGCACGGTGGACCTGCCGCTGATCGTGGACTGGCCCAACCGCCCGCTGCAAATGGTCGACCACGAAAACGGCAAACCGGCCCTGACCGACTGGCGCGTGGTGCGCTACGGCGACACCTACACCCGCGTGCGCATGTTCCCCAAAACCGGCCGCTCCCACCAGTTGCGCGTCCATATGCTCGCGCTCGGCCACCCGATCCTCGGCGATCCCTTCTACGCCAAAGGCGAAGCCCTCAACGCCCCCCGCCTGATGCTGCACGCAGAGAAGCTAAAGTTCCGCCATCCGGACGGTGGTATCGGCGTTTCCTATAGCGCGAAATGCCCGTTCTGAACTTAACCGGTTCGCAAAAACACCATCCCTGTTTCATTCTGTCACGTTCCATCGCGGCCCGGCGTGACTATCTATTGGGGTAGAACGCGTAACAATTTTTCAGGAGACCACCATGGGCCTGCGCATTAACGACATCGTCCCGAACTTCACCGCCCAAACCGACCACGGGGAAATCACCTTCCACGACTGGATCGGCGATAGCTGGGCGATCCTGTTCTCCCACCCCAAAGATTTCACGCCCGTCTGCACCACCGAATTCGGCGCCGTCGCTCAACTCGCCGATGAATGGGAAAAACGCGGCACCAAAGTGATCGGCCTCTCGGTCGACGCCGTCGAAGAGCACGCCGGCTGGAAATCGGACATCGAAAAATTCGGCGGCGCAAAGGCGACCTTCCCGATCATCGGTGACGTCGATCTCGCCGTGTCCAAAGCCTTCGACATGCTCCCCGCCGAGGCCTACCTCCCCGACGGTCGCACCGCCGCCGACAGCGCCTCTGTGCGCTCGGTCTTCATCATCTCGCCGGACAAAAAAGTCCAACTGATTATGACCTACCCGATGTCCGTGGGCCGTAACTTCGCCGAGGTGCTGCGCGCGCTCGACGGGTTGCAGAAAACCTACGGCGTCCCATTGGCCACACCCGCCAACTGGACCGTCGGACAGGACGTCATCGCCGCCCTCTCCCTCGACGATGCCGCCGCAGAGGAAAAATTCGGCGCCCTCGACAAAAAACTGCCCTACCTGCGGTTCGTCAAAGACCCCGCCTAAGGGCCCGCCAAAACCAAACCAAAAGGCCGGGTAACCCCCCGGCCTTTCTCATGCCCCTCATCCTGTGCGGTGATCATGGACTGGACGGGGCGCCGCAGCGCGCTTGACTCAACCCTTCCCCTAGGTAACTGTTAACCATTGAAATACCCATAAAAATGTGGGTCTTGGGGAACTTTTCATGAACATCATTATAAAGACCGCTGCATTCGCAGCGTCACTTTGCTGTGCGTCGGCTGCTGCCAATGCTGCCGTTATCTTCAATATCCAAGAAGTCGGACAAAACGTCCAAGTCGCCTTTTCAGGATCGATCGACACGTCCGGGCTAAAAATTTGGAAATATGGGGAGGATGACTTCGCTCAATTGAATTCATCATCCGGCACAATTGGACAGGTCAATGGTGATATGGATCGCTACAGCATCAAGTTCGATCCGGTTTCGTTTGGGACCGGGGGGGTAAACTTCAGTGACAGCGTCAGCGGCGACAGTTTCTTGGTGACGGATATTAACGATGTCGCCAGGCCATATCTGGCCCTCGCAAGGGGCTACACCTCCGGCGACCACATGTCCGGCCAATCGATTTATAGTGGCGCCTCCTTTGCATCCCTCGGGCTCGTATCGGGAACGTCGGTCTTCACTACACTCGGCAATGGCGACACGATCACGGTCAACGTCCGCGACATACCTGCCGTCCCGCTGCCCGCCGGTGGGCTTTTGCTCCTCTCCGGCCTCGGCGGCATCGCGGCCCTGAGACGCCGCCGCAAAGCCTAAACCATCCGGCGCATCAAACCGCCCCGAAACCAAACCAAAAGGCCGGGAAACCCCCCGGCCTTTTTCATGTCACCCGCTCACCTGCGCAGTCAATTCAGCCGCGTGAGCGGCGCATCCATCCAAGGGCAATGAACCCCGACAAAAGCAGAGGTAGACCAGCAGGCAAAGGAACTTCAGAAACAGGAGGTGCCACGATCTCCCGCGTTTCCAAGCTTAGCCTGGCGTAGTCGATTGCGAAGGCATCAAGCCCGGTGAAAAAGGCACTCGCAAACGGGAGGAAGTCATCCTCCGGTGTGATGGTAAACGTGTTTACGCCACTCACGAGCAAAGTGGGATCAACACTGAAACTGACGAGTTCAACACGGTCCGGGCCATTCCCGTCGAGTGAATTCAGCGAGTGATAAGTCCCAAGCGGACTGCCATTGGCAGAGAAGACGGCACCCTCGTTTTCGTCGCCGAATGTGCCGCCATTGGCAGGAGATGTTGCGAAAAGGTCCAGGCCCCAGACCAACGCTTCAAATGTTGCCGAAACGACCTCAAAGCCGATCAGGTTTAAAGAAGCTGAAAAGCTTACTGGGCCTAGCTCTCCAAAAACATCGGTGCCAGCATAATCGACCACTGTGCTTCTATCGAGTGTCGGAAAGGGGAGTATGCCTGTCGCACTGAAACCCGCCGTTGGTGCGACGAAGGTACTGCCAGAAGGGCAGCTTCCACCATTGCCAAAACAGTCCTCATCGCCGTAAGTGATCGTTATCGACGAGGCTGACGCACCAGAAGTCAGAAGGCATAGCATTCCTGCCGTTGCTGCAATTGCCTTAATAATCATGGTGTGTCCCCCCCATTTAGTTTCGAAAAAGGCTGCCCTCGCCACGTCAGAAAATCGTCGTGATAAAATCGTCCACAGCCAAAACAAATTCACCCCAAGTAAGATGCGGACTTATCCCGAATTGAGTCAAGGCAATTCAAATATTCCGCGCTCACCCGCCTCAGGTCCGGTTCAGCGTTTTGTTGTATTTCGCCACAAACAGATCCTTGCCCTTCATCATGCGCGTCACCAAATCCCCCGCCGTGAACAGCACGAGGAACGAATTGCCCCGCTCGGGCCCGAGCGGCACGAGGATCGGCGCCTTGGGACCCCACGGCTTATAGGGCTTCATCTCCCCGATCGACTTGCCCGCGATCAACCCCTTTAGCGTCTTGGTCAACCACGGCAGTTGGCGACTGGCCGCAACAATCGTCATCGCGTCCCCCGCATCCGCCACATCTCCGGCGGCAAAGACATTGGGCAGCGACGAAGGACGCATATACCCGTCCACCTTGATCCGGTTCGCACTGCTCTTTTGCGCGCCCGGCAACGCCTCTAGCACACCCGAACTCGCGCGCGATCCCACCACAGGAAAGATCAGGTCAAAGTCACGCGTAGACCCGTCCGAAAGCGTCAGCCCCCCCGCATAAGGCGTGGTCATGCTTTGCAGGTTCTCGGCCCGCGTGCCCAGAATGATCTCCACCCCCGCAACGCGCAGCTTGCGCGCCAACCCGTCCCCCAATTTGTCGGGCATGGTCGGGAACAGACGCGCGGTGCCCGAAATCAACGTGATCTTCTTGTCGGGCATGGCATGCGCAATCTCGCCCGCCAACTCCGTGCCAACCGCCCCCGCACCGACAATCCCGACGGACCGCGCCGCCACCAGTTGGTCGTGAATGCGCCGGTTGGCCGCCCGCAGCGCCTCGATATCGTCACCCTCGGGTTTGAACGGCGTCGCATTGGAGGACCCCGTCGCCACCACGACGACATCCGCCTCCACCCGCGTGCCATCGTCCAAACTCACACCCCCCTCATCGACCCCGCTGGCGCGCGCGCGCACAACCCGCCCGTTTTTCAGCAGGCTGTCATAGGGGATCAGCGCCCTCTCGATCAAAGCGGGATCAACAACCGCGCGGATCATCGCAGGCGCATGCACAAAATGGCTGCGAGGCTCGATCAGGGTCACCTCCGCCTCACCGTCGAGCGACTTGGCCAGTTCGGCCCCGATATACCCACCCCCGATGATCGCGATGCGTTTGGACATGATAAATGTTCCTTTCCGGTTTTCCTGCGCGGTCTAACAATTCCGTTCTACCCACCATCGACTAACGCCAACCCGCCCGCAATGCGGGACAATGCGCTGCGGTAGCCGTTTCCTGCAACCGGCCCGTCACTCAATCGCCGCGTCACGCCCTGCCGCGCGTAGCCGACTGAGTGTGACCGGCGTGACGCCGAGAAAGGAGGCAATCAGAGAGTGCCCGAAGATGTCTTCGTGATGCGGGAAATCTCTGCGAAACCACGCCAGCCGGTCTGCACCGCCAAGGGCCGCAAGGCACCACTCACGCTCCGCCTTACGCGCAAGCTCTTGTTGCAAAATGCCGTTGGCCCATTCGCGGATTGGCTCCGATTCCAACATCAGCTCTGTCAAAGCACGGCTATCCATGTGTGCAATCAACGCGTCCGCCATCACATCAATTGAGACGAGAGAGGTCCCGTTTCTGGTTCTCGCGACATTCGGTGTCACCACGCAAGGTGCGGCGTGAAAATCAACGCAAACGGCCCGCCCTTCGGGGTCGCAAATCTGGCTGGCGGCGCGGCCATCCAGAATGATGTGCTCCATCACGTCCGGTTCGCCCTGCGTGGCAATGCGACGCCCCTTTTCGACATATTCAACGTCCCATGCGGCAGCAAATGCACGCGCGGTGTCTTTGTCCAAAGCGCTCGCGGACCTGCTGAAAAACGTCAAAAGGTCCAAATCGCGAATTCCTTATCAAACGATAATGCCAGCTTTGCGCGCGTTCCTTACGACACTCGAAACGGTAAGGAGACCAACCAAATGACGATACCACCTACCCATCACATGCAGCAAGCGGCCCCCTCAACCACGGCAGACATCATGGAGGCGTCTCCAATGGCGCGGCAACCGTCAAACCCGCCGCGAAAGACAACCAAGCGCGCCGTCAGGATCGCCCTCACCATCACGGCTGGCGCAATTGGCGCGCTGATCCTTGCCGCGCTCGGTTTGTATGTCGCCACATCGGGGCACTACCCGGTGGCCGCCACAGTGGTCGACGACGCCGCCCTCCCACAAATCGACATCAACGGAGTGCGTCTGCACGCAGAGACATACGGCGACCCATCGAACCCGGTAATCATTGTCCTGCACGGAGGCCCGGGCGGAGATTACAGATCACTCCTTGGCGCAAAGTCACTGGCAGACAAAAATTTCGTCGTGTTCTACGACCAGAGAGGCGCAGGTCTGTCTCAAAGAGTTCCGGCATATGACCTGACCATCCCGACCTACATGGCCGAGCTTGACGGCGTCATCGACAGATACGCCCCAGATCGCCCCGTGACACTCTTGGGGCATTCTTGGGGGGCGATGCTTGCGACGGCCTATTTGGGAAAAGCGCCGGAAAAAGTCGCCCGCGCCATTCTCTTGGAACCGGGCTTTTTCACGGGCCAGGAGGCTCAGGATTGGATGACACAAGCAAAACCATATATGTCCGGACCGGGGTTCTACGGTCAGGCCGCCATCGCCGCGTTTCAGTCTCTGCGTGTGTCCGGCCCCGACTCGAACGCCGGTCAGGATTATATGATGGGCGAGATTATTCACGCCTTCGTCAATCACCCCGAAAACCCGTATCACTGCGCCGGTGAAGACTACGATGCGGCAACGTGGCGATTTGGTGCAACGGCCAGCCAAACCGCAGGCAAAACCGGTGCCGCCGAATTTGAGCGCATCGCCAAAGGCGCCAAAAACTATCCCGGACCGGTCCTCCTGCTCGCCAGTGCATGCAACGACTGGATCGGCGAGGATGCGCAACGCCGTCACCTCGGCTTTTTCCAGAATGGAGAGCTTGGCATCGTCGCGAATTCCGGCCACGACATGATTTGGGACAACCCGGACGAAACACTTCCCCTGATCCGCGCATTTCTTGGCAACTAAACCACAGACAAGGGCCGCCCTGAATGGACGGCCCTCTGTCTAAAATCGGTCAATCCCGCCGCGCCGCCTCGAAAGCCCCCATCAGTGCGCAGCGCTGAAAATCCCGTGTTTGTAGGTGCGCAATGCGGGGCGAAGGGGACGTTCGACTTATGGGGATGATCTGGTAATCTATTTCTCTTTCCTTGGCTTGCGGAGCCACCATGTCCATTCAACAGTTTACTACCGAGCGGCTTTCGGTTCGCGACTGGCAGGCAACAATCGACGACCGGTCCGCGCGCCCAAGGCTTGAAAAAGCCTTGACTGTGCTCCTGACCCAAGCAGTGGTCGAACACCTCCCGCCGCCACTTCAGCTGCACGGTCAGAAAGGTGGCGTGTCCGCGTGGGTCGACGCGCGCGCCGAGGAAAGCGACGTGTTGCTGGTTGAACGAAGACACGGTGGGGACCTGATCGGTCTCATGCTGATCGCGCGTGAAATAGATAGCGACGATATCCCAACTCTACACATTGGCTACTTGCTAGCCGAAGCGGCATGGGGCCAAGGGTTTGCTTCAGAACTCGTCACTGGCTTTGTTTGTGCGGCGCAAGGTCGCCCATTGCGGCTCGTTGGAGGCGTCGATGGCGGCAATCCGGCCTCGGCGCGGGTTCTTGAAAAAGCCGGTTTCGTTATGGCGCCAGAATTATCCACATCGGAGTCTGACATCTATGTCCGATACATCACATGAGCCGATGCCGCAGGTAACTCTGGCCTCAAACCCGCCATCCGCCACACATCGTGCCAAGGCGGCTCTGCGGATCCCACGTAGAGTTGAGACTGCGGCCAATTCTGCATAGAATCCCAAAACACATCCGCTCTTCTCCACACTGGGCCACTTGGGAACATATCAGATGATGCTACGAACCGCTCTCTTGTGCCTCCTCCCCTCACTGGCCCTCGCGTCCCCGCAGGATGAGCGTGCAGCACTCATTGAGCAGTTGTCCGACACCTATGCACTGCCCCCCACGCCAGCCGATGCAAATGGCATTACGGCGTGGAACCCCAGTAAAATACTCCTCGACGATTGCAGTATGACGGTCGTTACGACGTCACAAAACCGAAACGGCGGTCATATTATCGCGCACACCAGTGTGAATAATCTCTCCGATATTACTTTTGGAGAACCTGACAGCGACATTATTTCCCGGTTTGTCAAAGTGGAGGGGACAGATGGTGACACCTACGGGATCGTTCCATTTCACGGCGATGCCCCGATCACCGTTAATGCACATGGCCCCCTTCAGGAGTTTTTAGGACCTGAAGCCTCCGCCGCACTTCCGATCGTATTCCAGGAAAGCAAAGACGGTTGGCGGTATTACAATTATCAAACCACCGATACAGCGATCACCAACCTTGCCCGCACCCTTGTGGAGTACCAACGCGATTTTTGCACAGTTGCCTCCTAGACACCTAGGCGTTGGTTCACCGACACCAAACGCCGGCACATAGCGCAGCGGTCCCCAAACCCGCCATACACCGCGCAACAGGCCCCTCGGCCCAGACCCACCATTCATCTCGCGATCAACCCGCCGCCAAGCAGCCCGCCACAGGGAACCTTCGCGCGGGTGCGTGTTCCGGCGTCTCAATGGCGGCATTACAACCGCCCAATATGATCCGTGGGTGACGTTGGCAATCAGGCCCAAGCGCAGCCCCAATCTTGCCAGCACAGCACATAAAAACGGCGACCCGCATTTGGGCCGCCGCGTCTTCCATTCAAGAAGGGTGTTTTAGGACACGCGTTTCCGACGGCGCCCGACAAACCCCATAAGCAACACGCCGCCACCCAAGAGCGGCAGTGCCGCAGGCAACGGAACCGGGGCCAAGGTACTGACCTTCAGGTTATCAATCAGCACAGTCTGGGTTGCAGCACCTGTCCGCGCAGCAAACGCGAAACTAAGGTCGTCATCCAGAGTAAACCCAGTCGCCAGGTCCACGAAATTGGCGTTCGTGAGGGCACCGGTTGAAACGAAGGAAACCGTTCCATCAGCAGCGACAGAGATCGAAATACGACCGAAAATTGAGCTGTTTGCCGCGAGGATATCACCGTTAATGAATCCACCAGCAACATCAGTATTATTGACTGCGATGGCAGGTCCAACTTCGGTGGTGCCATTCTGCCACGTATCCATTTCGAACGACAGATTTGGCGTCACAGTGGGATAGCCTTCCTCACCTTGTGTTGAAGGCTGACCAGCGCCGATCGCCCCATAGTTAAAGGAAAAGCCGTCTGCGGGTATGCCGACGTAGCCGCCTTGATCTGATGAGATCGAGTAGTCGAACGATGCGGACCAACCAGCCGACGATCCTGAAAGTGGTCCGATCCAGAAGGTAGAGTGCTGCCCGTACGCGCCATTTTGGGTCAAACGCAGCTGCCCACCCTGAACTGAGGCAGCGCCCCCAAAATAAGACCCGTCCCCGAGGTTGGTGGTGCCGTCCGCGAATCCGTCAAAGTCCTGCATATAAGTCGCGGCGTGCGCGCCCGACGTTGCCATGATGGCAAATAATGCACCTGCGAGCGTGCGTTTTCCAAATTTGTTAAACATTTTTAGCTTCCCCCCAAAAAGACAACTCTTAGACAGCTGAATACCGCCTCTAGCCTTGCTATCACGAAAACAAACTTTAGTCCCAATTTTTAGATAGTTTGTCCGCGAACCATCAAATCTGAACACAATGCGCCCCTGAAAAAACGTTTGGCCCAAGTTAGGAGACAATGGTTGGCTGGCGTCCATACCGACCTGTCCAGTCACCTATAACCGCCGCCCACCCTGCGACACCGCCGACCAATCCCCCCCGATCGCACCTTACCAAAACCACACGCCACCGCAGCGGGCATATTTTCGTCAAACTTGCCGTGTTAACTCTGTGGCGAAAACGAAGGCCCTGCGAAACCCACGGGCCTTCATTCGACAACGATCTGCGCGCGGACAGGCTTTGGGGACATATGCCATGGATATCGGACGACAATTCCAACTCTGGGAAACCGAAGGCAAACTGGATATACCACACGATCAAATCCAGAGCTGGCTGAAAGAACAAAACCCCGACACCTGGCACAAAATCGCGATGTCATGGCACTACGACTACGACCCCTCACCGCTTTTGTGGATCGTGAACCAGCCGGACTGCGACTTTGGCACCGCCTGCCAGATTTTCGGCACCGAAGGGCACAGCTTCATGACCACCCCCACGTGGCAGGAGCTGGGGGATAGCGCGCATCAGGCGTCTTGGAAAATGTGCAACACCATCGTGGAGCGCTGGCAGGCCAACAGCTTTGCCACCGCGGACCTCAAACCCGCCACCGGCGCGATGCGCACCTATCAAATCATGGCGCCCCGCCACAAAGACGCAGGCACCCCCCTGACCTGGGACGTTCCCGACCACGTCTTCCACTACGAAGGCACCAGAGACGCGCAGTCTCAATACACCTCGTTCGAGGGCCAGATTTACTGGAACTTCGACTTCTGGCAAAAGCTGGCCGGCTTCACCTGACCGCGCCCCTCAGGTCAGTCGAAACTCTTCGAGGTGGTTGTTGATGTGCAGGACATGGGCAATCGAATAGTCGTCCTTACTCAGCCGACCATAGGCGAAATGGGGCTTCATATCCGACCCGTATTCCCTGAATGTCATCAGAGCCGTCTTCAACCGAATGAGCGCCTCTTGCGTCTGGCCATCATCGGTGACGACCTCACCGGGGATCACCTCGTCCAGACCATGTGACATGGCGCCCCGCGCATTAAAAACCTTATACGCCAGCTTGCCGACCGTCTTCTGAAACACCGCAGGCTTTGGCTGCGGATAGCCGGTCATCGAAAACTCGACCGATTGCGCCAAATGATGAAACGTCCGCGATGCATCCCAACTTCCCGACGTCTCCAGAGGCTTGCGGGAGAGCTCGTCAAGCTTGTCGAGCATCAGGTCAAGGCTGAGGTGGCTCTGATCGCGCGGCGCGTTGAGCCAATAATAGCCCCCGCCCGCAACACCCAGAAAAGCGCCCGTAACGATATATTTTGTGAACATGCGCCTATCCATCTTCATCCAGCCAATATGCCGAGAGATCCGAATGGAATTAACCTAGGGGAAAGCCGCCCTCCTGTCCACAAACGGACAATCCCGCGCAACGAACCCACAAAATCCCTCATCAACGCGCAGCGCTAGAAATCCCGTTTTTGTAGGTCTGGAATGCGGGAGTTTTCCATCGGCCGTCAATCTGGTGCCAATGTCCGCTAACAGCCTAAAGCGGACACATATGTGAACTTGGTGTCTCGAAGTCTGTGCCGTACCTTGGTCGCATGACTGATGGCAAGTACTCAAATTTGGATCAAGAAATCATCGTGCTTGCGGCCGTTTGGGAGCTAATCGGGTCAATGGTGCACTATGGCCATTTTGTTAAGTATCGCGACCCACTGGCCACGCATTTGGATCGGTTCACCTCTAATGAGGCGAGGGACTTATTCTTGGTATTACTATCGGACTTGCTAGCGCATCCTAGGGATGGAACATTCGACCTTAAGAAGCCAAGCGCCGAAGGAGGTATGAAGGACACTCACGTCGCGTATCTAAGCCAAGTAGTTGAAAACCCAAAACTTGGTGAGAACTGCTTGCCACTTAAAGATGCTATAAAATCGTTTTCTAATTGGTTGGGTGGAGACGCGGTTTTTAAGAATGTATATTTCCCCTCAATTAAATGGACTGGGACGCTTCGAGTTAATCGAAAAGACTACCTCAAGGTTTGTGGAAATGCTACAAAACACGGCTTTTTGAGGCTCGATCGAATGGTCAAGCTTGTTAAAAGAATCCTTCACGATAATGGAAAGGTTATTGACGACGGTGAAGTTTACCTTGTACTTCCCGATTTTATTGAGTGGTTTCGAGAAAATGTTGTTTTTGCATCTGCATCGCAAATTGCGTGGCATCTAAATGAAATTCGCTGGGGTATTTACGACTATCTCTCTCCGGAGTTTAAACGGTCTTTTGAACCCACAAAGGTTATGAGTGGAGCGCAAATGTACAGATACAAATACCCGAATGGGCTCTCCGACCCACTGATAAAATCAATCTATTGGGACTTGATGAACGAGGTGAGATCAGCTCCGTCTGTGCCGCGGTTCAATCCAAGTCCACCTCTGTCCGACATCTATTAGTGGCGATCACTTTCGCTCGCCAACTGAAACTCTAGCAGCGCAGCGTCAACAAAGCCGCCATCCGGTCATAGACAATCACTGGTCGACTTGTTTATCGCCTCGCATCTCGAATCTATTTTGGTAAGGTCTTGTTGCCGACTGAAACCGACTGGAGGAAACAAGCTTGCTGAACAACATTGGGTTGCCAGGACTTATTTTTGTAGTGCTAATCATCTGGGTGCTTTGGAAAATTTTCAACCGCGGCATGAAAAAATGATGGCACGGACCCCGTCACGCTCGCCAGACACCTTCACGCAGGCTGCGACATCGACACCCTTCACGCCCATAGTGCGCAACGGCCTGAAACGGTGCTGCGCGAAACCAGCCGCATGTAGGGGTACATAAACGCTGCCCTAATGCGGTCTCATTGCCTCGCTATCCTCTTTCGCGCAAAGGTATGGATCACGCAGGGGCATGTAGAGATGCTGTCGTTATTTAAGAAAAAGCCCAAAAACACCCCGCTGTATATCTCCCGAACCACGCTGGACCACCCTGACAGCTACGACCTCGTTTCCGACGTGGCCGAATTCTGGGATCGCTACAGCGATGAGGATTTTGTGCGCCCTCAGGACCTGCCTGACGGTGTTTTCGACATCTCCTGCGCCTTGGACTACTACGGTGGCGTGCTCAATGGCGGGCATGCGCAGTTTCTGGCCAATAGCGACTTCGACACATCGCGCTATGACAACATCGCGCGGGTCCTGCGCGACACCGGCAATACACCCATGCTCACGATTTTCGAGACGTTCAGAAAACTGTCGGGACCGGCGCCGCACAAAGCCCTGTTTGACGACCCGGCCTATCTCGACGACCTCACCGAACTGAACCGCAAACTCTATGACCTCCAAAAGGGCGAATTCGATTTCTACGTGAAAACAGCCAACTGGATTCGCACCGATCTGAACGTCGTGGCCACCTCGGCCGATGAGGTGGAGCAGCATCGCCGCGCCCTCCCGTCAACCCTCCCGGGCTTTCACGACTACAAACTCGGCGCCTATCTCGACCCCCTCGTGCAAAGCCTCTCCGACACGGACCTCGGCCATTTTCAGGCGACGGTGTCGGGCATGCGTATCCGCGACAAACCCGTCTTTGTGAGCCGCGTGAATGCCGTTCCCCGCCCCGACAGCGCCCCCGCGCACGCCTCGCGCATCTACGCGCTGAAAACCAACATCGCCTCTATGGATGGCATCCGGACCGACACCGGCTACGAAGCCTTCCAGCGCAGCCAAAAGACCCCCGCATTTGATAAATCCCTCACCGCAGGCACCGCAAAGATGTCGGATATCAACGCTCTGCTCCAACACGCGCAGCGCCATGACCCCGTGCTGGTCGCGCATCTGCTGCTGGAGCGGGGCGACGCGCTCAGCGGCCTCAAACACATCGCCTTCTACTACACCGCCAAAAACGGCCCCGAACCGCAACACGGCACGCTGTCCTATATGGTGCAGTCGCGCAGCGGAAAAACCTACCGCCTCGATGTCTCCGAGCTTGGTATGGGGCTGTGTGAAGAGGGGGTCTTTGACACCACCATCGCCTCCCTGCGCGGGCGCGACCTCAGCCAGAAGATGCGCGCCCTGCGCACCCGATACCGCACCTACACGGACCGCCGATACGGCTGAGACCGCCAACGAAAAAGCCCCACCAAATGGCGGGGCTTTTCCTAATCTTCAAAAGAGAGAGCCGGATTATTCGGCAGTCTCTTCCGTGATCTCTTCGCCAGTTTCCTGATCGACCATCTTCATGGCCAAACGGACCTTGCCGCGATCGTCAAAGCCGAGAAGTTTCACGTAAACTTCCTGACCTTCTTTGAGAACATCCGACGGATGGTTCAGACGACGGTTTTCGATCTGGGACACGTGGACGAGACCGTCACGCTTGCCAAAGAAGTTCACGAAGGCACCGAAATCGACAACCTTCACGACCTTACCTTTGTAGATCTTGTTCTCCTCAGGCTCGGCCACGATCGAATAGATCATGTCGTAGGCGCGCTTGATGGCGTCTGCGTCCGAAGAGGCGATCTTGATCACACCATCGTCGTTGATGTCGACCTTGGCACCGGAGGTTTCGACGATCTCGCGGATCACCTTACCGCCCGACCCGATCACTTCACGGATTTTGTCCGTTGCGATCTGCATGGTCTCGATTTTCGGCGCGTGCACCGAGAATTCCGACGCAGAGGTCAGCGCCTTGGACATCTCGCCAAGGATGTGGAGACGACCGGCTTTCGCCTGCGACAGAGCTTTCTTCATGATCTCGGGCGTGATGCCTGCAACCTTGATGTCCATCTGCAACGACGTGATGCCGTTCTCGGTCCCTGCCACTTTGAAGTCCATGTCGCCGAGGTGATCCTCGTCGCCAAGAATATCCGTCAGGATCGCGAATTCGCCATCGTCTTCGAGGATCAGACCCATCGCCACACCGGCAACAGGCGCCTTGAGCGGCACACCGGCATCCATCATCGACAGCGAACCACCACAAACGGAAGCCATCGAAGAGGACCCGTTGGACTCGGTGATTTCCGACACAACGCGCAGCGTGTAGGGGAAATCGGTGGGCGCAGGCAGAACCGCCTGAAGCGCACGCCATGCGAGTTTACCGTGACCGATTTCACGACGACCCGGGCCAGACACACGACCGACTTCACCAACCGAATAGGGAGGGAAGTTGTAGTGCAGCAGGAAGTTCGACTTATAGGTGCCGGTCAGCGCGTCGATCATCTGCTCGTCATCGCCGGTGCCCAGTGTGGTCACAACGAGGCCCTGTGTTTCACCACGGGTGAACAGAGCCGAACCGTGCGTGCGAGGCAGGAAACCGGTTTCGCAAACGATGTCACGAACCTCATCCAGCGCACGACCGTCGATCCGCTTGCCCTCTTTCACAACCGTGCCACGCAGGACGGAGGATTCGAGCTTCTTGAGAGCGGAACCGAGGTTCTCGTCGGCCAACTGCTCTTCGCTCAGACCCGCCTTGATGGCTTCCTTCGCCGCAGAAACAGCCGCAACACGGGCCTGCTTGTCGGTGATCGCATAAGCCTCGCGCATCGCGCCTTCGCCGAGCTTGGAAACAGCCGCGAACAGGTCCGAATAGTCAGGAGCCACAAATTCAAACGGCTCTTTGGCAGCTTCTTCGGCCAGATCGATGATCAGGTCGATGACGGGCTGGATCTGCTCATGGGCAAAGTTCACAGCGCCGAGCATTTCTTCCTCGGACAGCTCATAGGCCTCCGATTCAACCATCATCACCGCGTCTTTGGTGCCCGCGACAACGAGGTCGAGACGCTGATCTGGGTTCTCACGCAGCTTGTGCATGTCATCACAGGTCGGGTTCAACGTGTAGGCGCCGTCTTCATAGCCAACGCGTGCGCAGGCAATCGGACCACGGAACGGTGCGCCCGAAATGGTCAGAGCCGCGGAGGCTGCGATCATCGCGACAACATCGGGATCGTTGACGAGGTCGTGGGACAAAACGGTGCACATGACGAGCACTTCGTTTTTGAAACCGGGCACGAACAGCGGACGGATCGGACGGTCGATCAGGCGGGCGGTCAGCGTCTCTTTCTCGGTCGGACGCGCTTCACGCTTGAAAAAACCACCGGGGATCTTGCCGGCTGCGTAGTATTTTTCCTGGTAGTGGACGGTCAGGGGAAAGAAATCCTGACCTTCTTTTTGCGATTTCGCAAAGGTGACGTTCGCCATCACCGAGGTTTCGCCGAGTGTGGCAATCACTGTGCCATCGGCCTGACGGGCAACTTTACCCGTTTCCAGTGTGAGCTCTTCTTCGCCCCACTGGATTGATTTTTTAACTTCTTTGAACATCTATCGTTTCCTGTATGGGAGCACTCGCGGGCCTTCCCGCGTCTCCCGTTTTCATGGCGGACCCATTTCCGCCGACCCCTGTCATCCTAATTCACAACGCCGGGGTCCTTGCGTCACGTCACAGATGGAACGGGCCTTACATGAAATCCGATCTCTTGTAAAAGGGGTTCGTGGCGAGGGGTGCCCGCGCGATTCGATGTCCCATGACGGGGCAGGGGTCGTGCGTGGTCCAATGGTAACGACAGATACGAGGTTTCATTGCCCCTTCCTGCCCATTTGATCCCGACGTGGATCCTGCGCCGCTTCCTCATCCTTTTGCTCGTTTTGCCCGCGATGGCCGCGGCATCGGATGACACCTCCCGCGCCCCCAAAATTCTGGCCATCGGCGATTCCATGATGTCATGGCATAGCGTCGGGGCCGCCTCGGTCCCCCACGCCCTCGCGCGCCTTCTCGACGAACCGGTGCAAAACGCCGCCATCGCAGGCGCCCGCATCGTCAGCCCGATCCCGCCGCTGCGCATCTCCGCCCAATACGGCGCCGCGCCAGAACGCGACTGGGACTGGGTGGTGGTGAACGGCGGGGGCAATGATCTGGTCTTCGGCTGCGGGTGTCGCGCCTGTGACAACCGCATCGCGCGGATGATCGGTCCCAAAGGACAGCGCGGCGATATCCCCAAACTGGTGCGAAATATCCGTAAAACCGGCGCGCGCGTCGTTTACGTCGGCTATCTGCGCAGCCCCGGCGTCAACTCCGCCATCGACATCTGCGCGCCACAGGGCGACGAACTCGAACGCCGCCTCTCGGCCATGGCCGCGCAGGACAAAGGCGTCTACTTCCTGCCGATCCACGATCTGGTGCCCCATAAAGACACCAGCTTCCACTCCCTCGACATGGTGCATCCCTCGCGCAAAGGCTCGCACGCCATCGCGACCCGCATCGCGGCCCTGATCCGCGCCAAGGACCGCGCGCGATAGCCGCTTTAAAACCTGTAAAACATGTAAAACGGGGGGATGGCCGGTTTGTAAAACATGACAAACACGCGCCACAAAGTCGTTAAAACACGAAACGCCCGCGCCAAAATGGCTGCGGGCGTCCGTATTCTCGGGTGGGCCCCGAAAGGCCCGACCAAAGCCGTCTTAGCGACGCAGGCCGAGGCGCTCGATGAGCGACTGGTAGCGGGCTTCGTCTTTGTTTTTGAGGAAGTCGAGCAGCTTACGACGCTGTGCAACCATCATCAAAAGACCACGACGACCGTGGTTGTCTTTTTTGTGCGTTTTGAAGTGCTCGGTAAGCGTCGCGATGCGCGAGGACAGGATCGCAACCTGAACTTCGGGCGAGCCTGTGTCACCTTCTTTGGTGCCGAACTCTTTGATTACGCGTGCTTTTTCTTCTACAGTAATCGACATCGGGGTCTCCTTTGAGATTAGAGTAAATGGCACGAGCCGGGATGTCGTCCAGCAAGGCCCTTGGAGAGAAATCTTCCACCACAGGTGCAAGATCGGGCGCGTATACGGAGATTCTCGCAAAAAGAAAAGCGTTTTCGCCCTATTGGCCGGTCTCGACGCGCTGCGTGTTGCTCATGATATCGGCGGCCAGTTGTTTGGCCCATTCCCCGATAATCGGCACCACTTCCATCTGGTTGAGCACAAATCCAACAATCGAAACCACGATTGTAGCCCCGGCAACAGAGCCGAAACCAAAGGCCAATCCGCGCAAAAATTGATACATCATTAACCGGCGCGTGGAATTATGAATCCGCACGAACCGGTGGCTGGACAGCCGGTGGAGCTCTTCGGTTAACTTGCGGATATCATTCGATAATTCGCTATCTTTAGGGTCCATTTTTGGCCTGTCCTTACACGAATTCGGTCTGTCCGGAAGTGCGAAAAATGCCGGAAATCCGAAAATTAACTATTGTTAACAATGGTTTATGTTGATTTTTCCGCAGAATTTTCTTCGCCTCTGCGGCTTTTGGTGCTAATGATAGCGCAAGATTTTAAAGGGTAACAATATGTTGTGGGCATTGGCGTTATTGGGCTTGTTGCCCGGAATGTTTTCCTTTGGCGAAGACGACCTTGATGAAGGTGACGTTTCCGCGGACGACGCAGCCCCCGACACCGCTGGCGACCCGATGCCTTTTTCCAGAGACATGATCACCGACGCCTTTGTCGCCACCGATCCTGTCGAGATAGATGACCTCCTCGACGAAACCGTCATGGATTTCGCTGACAGTGATCCCGACACGCTGCTGACCGGCACAGAACTCGGTGACGATTTCCTCGTCGCAGCGGGCAGCGGGCACACCACACTGGCCGATTTCGAGGCCGGTGATGACCACCTCACGCTCTCTCTGGACGCGCAGGAAACGGGGATTTTCTCGGTCACGCCGCTGATCAATGAAACCGGCGAACCGATGGGCACGACCCTCGCGTTTGACTCGGAAAATTCTGCGTTTTCAGTGTCTTTCATTGGTCACGATGCACTGCCGGAGGATGACATCACCCTCTCGGTGGTTGATCCCCAATCCGGTGACGAGACCCTTTATAGCCTCGCCGAATACGCCGACGAATTGACCATCACGCCCAATGACCCCGACGCCCCGTCGGAGCGCGGACCCATGGGCAATTTCACCGACACCCTTCTGTCCACCAACGACGTCGAGGCCGCGACAAACCCCGGCCCGATCGGCGAGGTCACCGATATGCCCCTGTCACCAGAGGTCGACGACGACCCCGTCGTGGGCGCCGCGACAGGCGCGACAGTTACCCATCAACTGGGCGAGGACGGCGAAACATTGGTTCTCGCCAACGATCCATTTCAGGGCGGAACAGACGCCACTGTGACCCAATCCGGCGACGAATTCACCATCACGACCGAGGGCACGCTGAACCAGGTTACCGGCGGCGCGGGCAATGACACAATCGCCACCGGCGATGATGCGGCCCACGTGGACGCAGGCGCGGGCAATGACGTGATCTACGGCGGCGACGGCTCGGCCATTCTCGCCGGCGGTGCCGGCAATGACACGCTCCACGCAGGCCACGATACCGGCTCCACATACGTGCTCGACGGCGGCGAAGGGGCCGATCAACTGATCGGTGGCGCAGCGGATGATGTGCTGTTGATGGACGATGATGACACGGCCACAGGGGGCGACGGTTCAGACGATTTCTGGATCAAAATCGACAATGCCGATCCCACAAGCCGCGCATCTATAACGGATTTTCAGCCTGGCGAGGATAATCTGCGCCTCACCGTCGACGATGGTCAGGCGGCCGATTACCCGCTCGACGTCAGCGTGGCGCAGTCCGAGGATGGCCTGTCCACCTTGGTCTCCATCAATGGGGAAGTGGTCGCGTTCCTGCAGGGCGCGCCGGATGTTGGCGTCAGCGACGTGATCGTGGAACGGGCAACCGCCTAGGCCGCCCGCTTACTCCCAAATCTGGGGCTGCTGTTCGTAGGCGATATAGAGCGGATGCTTTGGATGGCCCGCCTTTGACAGTCCCAGATGATAGAGTGGCAATCCACGCCCCCGCAAAAGCCGCTCCACCGCCATGCCGCGATCGAGATGCGCCCCATGCGTGCCCCACGCACAAATCACCCTGTCCGCCCATCCCGCAAACTCGAGCAGCGTCGCATCATTCTCCGGCCCGACCGGATCAAGTGCTGCTCGCATTTTCCGAGGGTCGGTATCGCGCCAGGCGAAGATATTCGTCACACAAAACGCCCCGAACCCCAGCGCGCGTGCACGCCGCTCGCAGCGCTCGACCGTTGGGTCGTTCTGCACCTCCGTCGCCGTCGATGGATTCAGCATCATAAAGAGTGCCTTTGGCCCTGCATCGTCCCACGTCCGCATCAAGGAATAGCGGTATTTTTCGCAGTCCGAATAGACGGCCGTCGAGGGCGCGTCCCCTTTGATATGCGTGCGCGTAATCATGAAAGCCTATGTGCCTCGTCGAGGTCTATGCCGCAAGTGGCAGGGGTGTCGCGGCCGCGCGCTAGAGATTGAAGACCCGCGACGGATGCACTTCACCGGAGCGGAAAACACCAATTGCCACGGGTTGCCCGTTGTCTGACACCCAAACCTCGTCGCCATATTCCGCATCGCCGGGAAACACCTGACCGGGATTGCCGTTGCGCAATTTCACCGCGCCATCAGCCGTGGCGCGCAGTTCGGGCAGATCACCCAGTCCTTCGTCGACGGGCCGCAGAAGGTCATCGAGCGCCTCTGTGCGCGCCAGTTCGTCCACAGTGGCCAGCGTCACGCCATCCTCGGCATCCCATGGGCCCGACCACGTGCGACGGAGCCATTCAACATGCCCATAACACCCCAGTGCCTCACCGAGATCGCGCGCGATTGAGCGTACATAGCCGCCTTTTCCGCAGACCATATCGATCACGCAATGATCCGCATCGGGACGGTCGAACAGCTCGATTTCATCGACATAGAGGGGCCGCGCGCTCAATTCGAAATCGTCGTCCTCGCGGGCCAGTTTGTAGGCCCGCTGACCATCGACTTTCACCGCAGAAAACTTGGGCGGCACTTGCATGATGTCGCCGCGAAACGGCTTGAGCGCCTCGAGGATCGCCGCGTCGCTCGGGCGCGCATCGCTTTGATGGATGACGGTGCCCTCGGCGTCGTCGGTATTGGTCGCCTGACCAAACCGCACGCTGAACCGATAGGCCTTCAGCGCATCCGAGATATAGGGAATTGTCTTTGTCGCCTCACCCAGCGCAATGGCCAGAACGCCCGTCGCCTCGGGGTCGAGCGTGCCTGCATGCCCGGCTTTATTGGCGTTAAAGGCCCATTTTACCTTGTTGACGACAGCGGTTGATGTCGGCCCTGCGGGTTTGTCCACGACAATCCATCCGTGGACATCGCGACCCTTCTTGCGCCGCGCCATTTAGGCGTCACCGTCGCCGTCGCTGGTGTCATCGGAGGCAATGTCACGCTGGACCCTTTCGTCGTCGAACAGGCGCCGCGTGGCGTCCATCCGGTCAAAGGTGTCGTCGATCGCAAAACGCAGATCGGGCGTGTGTTTGATCCCGAGCGCCTTGCCGACCTGATGGCGAATCTCGCCCTTGTTGCGGCGCAGCGCCTCAAGCGCGGCTTCCGCGTCTTTGCCACCAAGCGGCAGCACATAGGCCGTCGCCGTGCGCAGATCGGGCGTAATGCGGACTTCGCCGACCGTGATCGTCATGGACGTCAGGTCAGGATCATGGATTTCTCCACGTGTCAGCAACTCCGACAACCGTCGACGAATTGCTTCACCCACGCGGAGGGTGCGATGCGAACCGCTGGGTCCGCCGGAATGGGAATGTCTTGCCATAAAGGGCGAGATAGTCGCCTTTGGGCCATCGTGCAAGGCAGGCTTTGCCAAATCACGCGTCGCGGGCTAAACCTCGCGCAGCTAATTTGGGGCGGCAATGATAGGAGACCGCAGATGACCGAGCTTCCGGGAATCGTGATTACAGGCGCATCCGGACGGATGGGCCAAATGTTGATCAAAACGGTCATGGCGTCAGAGAAATGCAAACTCGTCGGTGTGGTCGAACGGGAAGGCCATGACTGGGTCGGTCGCGACATCGGCGAGGCTATGGGTGGCACGGCGATCGGCGTGCACGTGAGCGACGATGCGCTGGAGGCATTTGCCAAGGCGCAGGCCGTGATCGATTTCACCGCCCCCAAGGCTACTCTGGCCTTCGCAGCACTCGCAGCACAGGCCCGTTGCGTGCATGTCATCGGCACCACCGGCATGACGGACGACGATCTCCATGAGCTGTCACATGCGGCCCATCACGCGACCATCATTCGCGCGGGGAACATGTCGCTCGGGGTGAACCTGTTGACCAAGCTGACGAAAATGGTCGCCGCCGCATTGGACGATGACTACGACATCGAAGTGATCGAGGCCCACCACAACCGCAAAGTCGACGCGCCATCGGGCACCGCGCTGATGCTCGGTGAGGCGGCGGCAGAAGGGCGGGGGGTGTCCCTGAACGACGTGCGCGATTCCGGTCGCGACGGGATCACGGGCGCGCGCAAAAAAGGCGACATCGGTTTCACCGCGATCCGCGGCGGCGATATCATCGGCGAACACGACGTGTTGTTTGCAGGCGAGGGCGAGCGTATCATCCTGCGCCACGTTGCATCGGACAGATCCCTGTTTGCCAAGGGCGCTCTAAAAGCCGCTCTATGGGGTCAGGGCAAGAGGCCGGGCGAATACGATATGATGGATGTGCTCGGTCTTTAGGGCGCGCCCCTAGAAATCAATGGCTAGGCCTTTTTTCTCCCAGTCGCCATAGCGCACGGGTTCGAGGCCATCGCGACCGCCAAGTTCCACAGGCATCTCTTTCAATGCCTTTTCGCGCGCGGCGCGGCGTTCGTCAGCCTCGGCCAACGCACGTTTTGCAGCGTCGGAAATCTCGGGCGTGGTCGGGTCGTTGGGGGCGTCGGTCATCGGGATGTCCTTGTCCGGTTGTTGGTTCTGATATACGCGACATGGTCATGAAAACAAGTTCGCCCAATGTCGCGGGGCTTGAAGCGCGCCGTGCCGCGCTCGCCCTTATGGATGCTGTGACCGTCGAAAAGCGGCTCCTGTCCGAAGTCCTGTCGAAAAAGACCGACGCGCTCTCGCCGCCCGATCGCGCCCGCGCGCAGCGTTTGGTGAGCGATGCCCTGCGCCAACTCGACCGATGTGACCGCATGTTGGGCCCGCATCTGTCGAAACTCCCCGCGCCCCATGTGATGAACGCGCTGCGGTTGGGGGTTTTCGAACTCTGTGTGGAAAAGGCGCCCGCGCATGGTGTGGTCAACGCCTATGTTGCCCTGATGCAGGAACGCCCCAAATCTGCGCATTTCAAAGGGCTGGTCAACGCCGTCCTGCGCAAGGTGTCCGAAAGCGTCGACAAATGGGATGGTCTGCCCGCGCCGATGATGCCCAAATGGCTGCGCAAACCGCTGATCGCGGATTTCGGCAAACAGACGGTTCTCGCGATAGAGGCCGCGCATGCACGCGGCGCGCCGCTTGATCTGTCGGCAAAGACGGATACAGCGGCCGTGGCCGAGGCGGTCGGCGGCACGATCCTGCCGACCGGATCGGTGCGACTTGCCGAGGCGGGGCAGGTGACGACCTTACCCGGTTTCGTTGAAGGCGATTGGTGGGTGCAGGATGCCGCCGCCGCTTTGCCCGCGCGCATCCTCGCGCCGACCCCGGGCCTTCGCGTTCTCGACATGTGCGCCGCGCCGGGTGGGAAAACTATGCAACTCGCGGCCGCAGGGGCCGACGTCACAGCGCTCGATATTTCGCCTTCACGTCTGGAGCGCGTCGCGCAAAACCTCACCCGTTGCGGTCTGTCGGCCGAAATGGTGAGCGCCGATGCGCTCGAATTCGAAGGTGGGCCGTTTGACGCCATTCTTCTGGACGCGCCTTGTACGGCGACCGGCACGATCCGGCGCCACCCTGATCTGCCCTACGCCAAAGACGGCGGTGATTTTCCCGCGCTCTTCGAATTGCAGGAATACCTGATCGATCGCGCGCTGGGCCTTCTCGCGCCCGGTGGGCGGCTGGTCTATTGCACCTGTAGCCTGCTGATCGACGAGGGCGAAGAGCAGGTGCGCGACGCGCTCAAACGGCACGATGATCTTGAGGTCGACCTCGACGCGCTCCGTGTTGCCGGCGTTGAGGCCGATTGGATCGGGCCGGAGGGTTTGCGCACGCGACCGGATTTCTGGGCCGACGCTGGCGGTATGGACGGTTTCTTTGTCACGGTTTTGCGCCGCAAATAAGCGAACTCGCGCGAGACGCCGGATTCGGCGATGACAGGGCGGGCCGCGCTCGCTATCTTTGGGCGAAAAGCAGAACGGCCCAACTGGCAGGGTGAGGCAGGCCGACAATGTCGCAACACGAGGACTGGCGCGCGAAATATATTCGCCGCATGAACCGCTTTCACGCCTGGCGTGCCGCATGGGCACGCCCTGCGACCGGATTCGTGTCCCAACCCGAACCCAAATCGATCGGTAGCTTCGCCAAGGGGCGCCAATTGATCGCCGGAAATTTCCTGTTCGCCGGTGCTCTCGTTGAGGCCCCTGATACCTCGATCTGGTCAATCGATGCGCCGTCCCCGTCGTTTCGCGAAGAGGTGCACGGGTTTGCATGGCTCGACGATCTGGCGGCGGTTGCGGATGTAAAGGCCCGCAATCGCGCGCAGGAATGGACCCGCGAATGGATTCAACATTACGCGCGTGGCTCCGGTCCGGGATGGACGCCCGACCTGACCGGAAGACGCCTGATACGGTGGATACATCACGCGCTGTTTTTCCTGTCCGGTGTCGACGGCGCGACCAGCGATGCCTTCTTCGAATCGCTCGGGCAGCAGACCATTTTCCTCTCCCGCAGATGGCACACCGCAGCCCCCGGTTTGCCGCGATTTGAGGCACTCACGGGGCTCATCTATGCGGGTCTCTCGCTGGAGGGTATGGAGCGCCATGTCGAACCGGCGGTCACGGCGCTCGCGCTCGAATGCAGTCGGAAAATCGATGCCGATGGTGGGCTGCCGACACGTAATCCCGAGGCGCTTCTCGAAGTCTTCACGCTGCTGACATGGGCGACATCTGCCCTGTCCGAGAGCGGGCGTTTGGTGGACAACGACCTGATGGCGGCGATTGACCGGATCGCGCCAACGCTGCGCGCGCTGCGCCATGCGGATGGCGGATTGGCGCGGTTCCATGGTGGCGGGCGCGGGGCCGAGGGGCGGCTGGACCACGCCCTCGCGACATCGGGCAATAAAACGCCGCCCGAGCATCGGTTGCATATGGGGTATCTACGTCTGCACGCGGGTCGAACCACGATGATCGTTGACGCCGCACCGCCGCCTGCGATGGACGAATCCTATAATGCGCATGCCTCAACGCTCGCTTTCGAACTGACCTCCGGTCGCCGTCCCCTGATCGTCAACTGTGGCGCGGGGTCGAGCTTTGGCCCCGACTGGCGACGTGCAGGGCGGGCAACGCCGTCGCATTCGACGCTCTGCCTCGAAGGGTTTTCATCGTCGCGGTTGGGCCCGAACAAAGTGATCGGCGGGCACCTGCGTGAATATCTGGTCGATGTGCCCGATGATGTGCGCGTGGAGTTGCGCAAGAGCGAGGATGGCACCGGATTTGTTGCCGGCCACAACGGCTATACGGCGACCCATGGCCTCACCCATGTGCGCCAGGTTGATCTGTCCCTCGACGGGCGCGGGATTACGGGTGAAGAAACACTCGCCACCATCACGCGCGCGGATGAGGCGAAATTCGACCGGATCATGGATCGCCTGAACTTGTCCGGCGTTCCTTTTCAGGTCCGGTTCCATCTGCACCCCGATGTCGATGCCGAATTGGACATGGGCGGCGCAGCGGTTTCGATGGCGCTAAAATCCGGCGAGATTTGGGTGTTTCGCCATGACGGACGCGCAAAATTGTCGCTAGAGCGGTCGGTTTATCTCGAAAAGGGGCGATTGAAGCCCCGCGCGACCAAGCAAGTGGTTTTATCCGCGACCGCGATGGATTATGCGACCCGTGTCCGTTGGTCACTCGCCAAGGCACAGGAGACGCCGACCACGCTCCGTGACCTTGAGATGGATGACGCGACGCCGAGTTGATGCACCTCTGAGGATTATCCATGACCGATCTAGCCCCCGTTCGCCGCGCGCTCCTTTCCGTTTCAGACAAGACCGGCCTTGTGGCCCTTGGTGAGGCTCTGGCCGCACGCGGCGTGGAACTTCTTTCCACGGGGGGGTCTGCCAAGACCCTTCGTGATGCGGGCCTCGCGGTGCGCGACGTTGCGGATGTCACGGGCTTTCCCGAAATGATGGATGGTCGCGTCAAGACGCTGCACCCGAATGTGCACGGCGGCCTGTTGGCGCTGCGCGACAACAAAGACCACATCGCCGCGATGGATGAGCACGGGATCGGTGGAATCGATCTACTGGTGGTGAACCTCTATCCGTTCGAGGCGGCTCTGGCGCGCGGCGCGGATTATGACGAGATGATCGAGAACATCGACATCGGCGGTCCGGCGATGATCCGTGCGGCGGCGAAAAACCACGGGTTCGTGACAACCATCGTGGACGTCGAAGACTATGTTGCCCTGATCGGCGAATTGGAAACCAACGACGGGCAGACCTCCTATGCCTTCCGCCAGAAGATGGCCCAGATCGCATACGCGCGCACCGGTGCCTATGACGCGGCTGTGTCCAACTGGATGGCAGGCGCGATTGGCGAAAACGCACCGCGTCGCCGTGTGGTTGCAGGCCAGATCAAACAGACCCTGCGCTATGGTGAAAACCCGCATCAGTCGGCGGCATTCTACGTCGATGGATCGGCCCGCCCCGGTGTTTCCACCGCGGCCCAGCATCAGGGCAAAGAGCTCAGCTACAACAACATCAACGACACCGACGCAGCGTTCGAGTTGGTTGCGGAATTCGATCCCGCCGAAAGCGCGGCAGTGGCAATCATCAAACACGCCAACCCTTGTGGGGTTGCGACGGGTTCGACCCTGATCGAGGCCTATCAAAAGGCGTTTGACTGCGACCGCACCTCCGCCTTCGGGGGCATTGTCGCGCTCAACCAACCGCTCGACGCACAAACCGCGGCGGCGATTTCCGAGATTTTCACCGAGGTCGTTATCGCCCCCGGCGCATCGGACGAGGCCAAGGATATCTTTGCCAAAAAGAAGAACCTGCGCCTTTTGACAACGGACGGTTTGCCCGATGTGCTCGAGCGGTCGATGACGGTTCGCCAGGTTGCCGGCGGGCTGTTGGTGCAGGACAAGGATGCCGGTTTCATCGGTATGGATGACCTGAAGGTTGTGACAAAAATCGCACCGACCGAGGCGCAGATGCGTGACCTTCTGTTCGCATGGAAAGTGGGCAAGCACGTCAAATCCAACGCCATCGTCTATGTGAAAGACAACGCCACGGTCGGCGTCGGCGCGGGCCAGATGAGCCGCGTGGATAGTGCGTTGATCGCCGCGAAAAAGGCAGAGCGGATGGCCGACGTTCTCGGTCTCCCCGAACCCCTCACCAAAGGGTCCGCCGTGGCCTCCGACGCGTTCTTCCCTTTCCCCGACGGACTCCTCGAAGCGGCGGCTGCGGGGGCGACCTGTGTGATTCAGCCGGGCGGTTCGATGCGCGATGCAGAGGTGATTGCAGCGGCGGACGAAGCGGGTCTGGCCATGGTGTTCACCGGCATGCGTCATTTCCGGCACTAAGATGATGCGCCTCACGATCTACATCGCCTTCGTGGTTTTCATCCTCGACCAAGCGTCGAAGTGGATCGTGGTGCATGCTTTCAACCTGCGCTCGGTCGGCGAGATTGACGTGTTTCCTCCCTTTCTGGTGTTCCGCATGGCGTGGAACACCGGCGTGAACTTCGGGCTCTTCTCCGATTACGCGGCCCTGTTGCGGTGGGTTTGGGTGGTTTTGGCGGTGGCGGTTTCTGCGTGGGTGCTGACATGGGTCCGGCGTGAAGGCTTTTCCCGATTGGGCTCAATCAGCGCGGGATTGTTGGTGGGGGGCGCGCTCGGCAATGCGCTCGATCGGGTGCTGTATGGCGCGGTTGCGGACTTTCTGAGCATGAGCTGCTGCGGGATTCGCAACCCCTACTCCTTTAACGTCGCCGACATCGCGATTTTTGCCGGAGCCTTCGGGTTGATCCTTTTCACCGGAGACGGAAAAAAGCGGGCGTGACGCGGCGGGTGCCTTCGTCTAAACATAGGTCGGCGCGTTTGCGTCAGGGGAAGGAAACGATGCAACTCAAAGCCTTGGGAAGATTGGTGGGCATTCTTGCGTTCGTGGGTCTTGCGGCCTGCGCGCCCAAACGTGACCTTACGCCCGGTGCTGTGATCTCCGGTCCCGACGAGTTCGCGATTGTGCCGCCCAAACCGCTGGAGGCTCCCGAAAGCTTTGCCGCGCTGCCCCCGCCCACACCGGGTGGCGCGAATCTGAGCGATCCGAACCCGAAAGCCGACGCGATCATTGCGCTCGGCGGGCGAGGTGAGGCGACCGGTGCGCCCGATGGCGGGATCGTGTCCTACGCATCGCGCTTTGGTGTCGACCCGACAATCCGCGCCGATCTGGCCGCGCGGGACGAAAGTTTTCAAAAAGCGCGACGGGCATTGCCCAAATGGCCATGGACGAAAAACCGCTATGAACGCGCATATCGTGGTCTCGCGCTCGACCCGTGGCAGGAATGGGAGCGCCTGCGCGCGCTCGGCGTCACTGTTCCCACCGCTCCCTGAGCGCTCCGCACCGATCACTTCGCCGTCAATCGCCTTGCCGTTCCCCGTTGCGGGGGCAACTATAGCTATGTCGTGAACGAAAGGGTTTTTGATGTCGCGGTTTCTAGGATTTGTGATGCTGTTTCTGGGCGCTCCGGCGCTGGCATCCGATATTTCGACCTACCGTCTCGATAACGGTATGGAGGTGGTCGTTCTCGAAGATCACCGTGCGCCGGTTGTCGTGAATACGGTTTGGTACCGGATCGGGGCGGCGGATGAGCCTGCGGGAAAAAGCGGCATCGCCCATTTTCTTGAACATCTCATGTTCAAAGGCACCGATGACCTCGCCGCAGGTGAGTTGTCGGAAACCGTCACGCGCAACGGCGGGTCGGATAACGCGTTCACGTCTTGGGATTACACCGCCTATTACCAACGTGTCGCCGCGGATCGGCTCGATCTGATGATGACGATGGAAGCAGACCGGATGCGTGATCTGCAGATGACCGAAGACGACGTCGTTACCGAGCGCAACGTGGTGTTGGAGGAACGCAGCCAGCGCACCGACAGCGACCCTGCCGCGCTCTTTCAGGAACAGCGCCTCGCCGCGCAATATCTCAACCACCCGTACGGGGTGCCGGTGATCGGGTGGCGCCACGAAATTGAACAGCTCAATCGCGACGACGCCTTCGAATTTTACCGCCGCTACTACGCGCCAAATAACGCAATTCTTGTTGTGGCCGGTGATGTGGTCCCCGAGGAAGTCTTCGCACTGGCCGAGGCTCGGTTTGGCCCGATAGAGCCCTCTGAAAACCTACCCGAACGGGTCCGCCCCGTTGAACCGCCGCAGTTGTCCGAACGTCGGATGGTGTTTGAGGATCCACGCGTCGCGCAGCCCTATGTGATGCGCACCTATCTGGCGAAGGAGCGTGATCCGGGAGATCAGGAAGACGCAGCCGCGCTCGAATTTCTGGCCGCCCTGATTGGTGGAAATTCAACGACCTCTTATCTCGGGCGCAAACTGACCTTTGACGACCCGATAGCGATTTACGCCGACGCGTTTTATCAAAGCGTATCGCTGGACGCGTCCACCTTTGGCCTCGTGATTGTTCCCAAACCCGAAGTTTCCTTGGAGGAGGCGGAGAGCGCTCTTGATGATACCATCGCGGCCTTCCTCGAAGAGGGTGTCGATATGGAGCAATTCGAGCGTCTGAAAATCCAAATCCGCGCCGCACGCATCTATGAGCAGGACAATATCGAAAGCCTCGCGCGTCAGGTCGGGCAGGAATTGACGGTCGGTTTGACGATTGAGGACATAGAGGCATGGCCCGATATCCTAGATGCGGTAACGCCCGATGACGTTATGGAGGCGGCGCGAACCGTGTTTGATCGCAAGCGCGCGGTGACCGGTTGGCTGATGCCCACAAGTGAAGGACAAGAAGAATGATGCGGTTTATCGCGACATGCCTCACCGTGGTTTTTACCGCATTCCCCGCCTTTGCTGCCGTCGAGGTCCAGGAGATCGAGAGCCCCGGCGGGATCAAGGCGTGGTTGGTTGAGGAACATTCGATCCCCTTCACCGCGCTGGAAATCCGGTTTGCGGGCGGGTCATCTTTGGACCGCGCGGGTAAACGCGGCGAGACCAATTTGATGATGGCGCTGATTGAAGAGGGCGCGGGCGATATGGACGCCCGTGCGTTTGCCAATGCGCGCGACAGTCTCGCGGCGAGCTTCACCTTTGATGCCTATGTCGACTCGGTGTCGATCTCTGCGAAATTCCTTACCGAGAACCGTGCAGAGGCGATCGCACTTCTCAAATCGGCGATCCAGACTCCGCGCTTTGATAATGACGCAGTTGACCGGGTAAAGGGGCAGGTCATGTCGATCATCCGCTCTGACGCCACCGATCCGAGTCGCATCGCGGGGAGCACGTTTTACGCCAAAGCGTTTGGGGATCATCCCTACGGGTCGTCCCAAAACGGCACGTTGGAAACTGTCACCGGTCTGACGCGCGAAGATATGGTCACGGCGCACGAGCGCCTGTTTGTGCGCGACCGGATGTATGTCGGGGCCGTGGGTGACATCACGCCAGAAGCGCTGGCGAGCCTGCTCGACGATCTGTTGGGCGCATTGCCCCAGAGCGGGCCAGATTTGCCGAACATGGTGCAGCCGACCTTGTCGGGTGGTGTTGAGGTTGTCCCCTTTGATACGCCGCAATCGGTGGTCTTGTTCGGTCACGCGGGGATCAAACGTGATGATCCCGATTATATTCCGGCCTATGTCGCCAACGAAATTTTTGGCGGCGGCGCGGAATCGCGGTTGATGGATGAGGTGCGCGAGAAACGCGGCCTGACCTATGGAATTGGCACCTATCTCGCCTCGCTCGACCTCGGTCAAATGGTGGCCGGTCAGTTTTCTTCGGGCAATAACACGGTGGCCGAGGCTATCGAGGTCGTGAAAACACAATGGGCGCGACTTGCGGATACCGGCATCAGTGAAGAAGAGCTGGAAAGAGCCAAGACCTACCTGACTGGTGCATATGCGCTGCGATTTGATGGCAACGGGCCGATCGCGGATATTCTTGTGGGCATGCAAATGACGGGCCTCGGTCCCGATTACATCGCGGGTCGCAATGATTTGGTCAACGCGATCACTCTGGAGGAGATCAACCGTGTCGTGCGTGAACTCTATGATCCCGAAAACCTGACTTTCGTTGTCGTCGGGCAGCCAGAAGGCATGGTTTCCAACTAAATCCGGCGTGGTCGAATCGGGCGGGTGCGTGCTAGTTATAGTGTTATGCACTCCCCTGACCCCCAAATAGGCCAAGATGCCCGTCCTGTGATCCGTCAACTCGACGAAACTGCGATCAACCGGATTGCAGCAGGCGAAGTTGTCGAACGTCCGGCCTCGGCCGTTAAAGAGCTGGTCGAGAACGCAATTGACGCCGGCGCGCGCCGGATCGAGATCGACTATGCCGATGGTGGCAAAACCCTGATCCGCGTGCGCGATGATGGCTGCGGGATGTCGAGCGATGACTTGCCTCTGGCGTTGTCGCGTCATGCAACGTCGAAAATCGACGGGACGGATCTGTTGGATATTCGCAGTTTCGGGTTTCGCGGCGAAGCTTTGCCGTCCCTCGGGGCTGTCGGTCGGTTGACGATCACCTCGCGCGTCGAAGGGGCGGAGGGGGCGAGCATCGCCGTTTCGGGTGGACGCCAGAGCGGGGTCAAACCTGCGGCTCTCAACGGCGGAACGGTCGTTGAACTGCGCGACCTGTTTTATGCCACGCCGGCACGTTTGAAATTCCTGCGCACCGACCGCGCCGAAGTGCAGTCGATTACGGATGTGGTCAAACGGTTGGCCATGGCCGAGCCGTTGGTCGGGTTCACATTGCGCGACGTGTCCGATGGCGGCGAGGGTCGTGTGACCTTCCGCGTTGCGCCCGAAAATGGCGATCTGTTTTCCGCGCTGCACGGGCGCTTGACGGCCGTGTTGGGCAAAGATTTCACCGAGAATGCCTTGGCAATTGATGCCGAACGCGAAGGGCTGCGCCTCACGGGGTTCGCGGCTTTGCCGACCTATTCGCGCGGCGCGGCGGTGGCGCAGTTCTTCTTTGTGAACGGGCGTCCGGTGCGTGACAAACTTCTGATTGGAGCGTTGCGTGCCGCCTATTTCGATTTCCTCAGTCGGGATCGCTATCCGGCGGTGTGTCTCTTTATCGACTGTGATCCGCATCTGGTGGATGTGAACGTGCATCCGGCAAAATCGGAGGTCCGGTTTCGTGCCCCCGGTGTGGCGCGCGGGTTGGTCGTGTCGGGTCTGCGCCATGCTTTGGCGGGCGCGGGGCATCGGTCGTCGTCGACCGTGTCCCAGCAAACGCTTGGCGCTTTGCGCCCCGAAGGGCAGGAAGCACGGGTCTATCAAATGGACCGCCCGGGACCACGTACGGTGCAGTCGAGCTACGAATGGCAAGCGCCGCGCGACCCCATAGAAACCCCCGGGTTTGCCGAAATGTCCGCCCCGTCCGCGCGGGTTGAACCGGACCCCGAGCCCCACGACGAGGCACTTCCGCTCGGCGCGGCGCGTGCGCAGCTGCATGAGAACTACATCCTTGCACAGACTGCGACGGGTCTGGTGATTGTGGATGCGCATGCGGCCCACGAACGTCTGGTCTATGAAAAGCTAAAGGCCCAAATGGCGCAGAATGGCGTGGCCAGTCAGGCGTTGTTGATCCCCGAAGTCGTCGATATGAGCGCGCAGGATTGCGCCGCACTTTTGGAGATCGCAGATGACCTGGCGACACTGGGTCTGGGCATTGAACCCTTTGGCGGCACGGCAATCGCCGTTCGCGAAACGCCTGCGCTGCTCGGACGGGTCGATGCCAAGGCGATGGTTTTGGACATTCTCGATGAGTTGTCGGATCTGGGAAGCTCTCAGAGCGTTCAGGCGAAAGTCGAAGCGGTTCTAAGCCGCGTTGCTTGCCACGGGTCGGTGCGCACAGGACGGCGGATGCGCGCGGAAGAGATGAACGCGCTGTTGCGCGAGATGGAAGCCACGCCGCATTCGGGTCAATGCAACCACGGTCGCCCGACATACGTTGAGTTGAAAATGACCGACATCGAGAGGCTATTCGGGCGCACATGATCCAGATCGGTGACATGGCATTGAACTTGAGCGATCCGATCACGCTCGCCATTCTGGCGGCTGCGGTCGGGTTTCTGCTCGTGCTTCTGCTCCTGCTGATTACGGTGCGCCGCGCGGGCGCAGCATCGAAAATGATTGAACCGATTTCCGGTCATCTGGGGCAGCTGGGACAGCGGGTGCAGCAACTCTCGGACGGGCAGCATCAACTCGCTGGGGGTCTTAACCACGTCTCAGAGGCACAGGTCGCCGCCCAGACGCATATGCTGCAACTCATGGAAAAACGGCTCGCGGCGGTGACGGATTCAATGTCCGAAAACCTTCAGGGGTCGGCGCGGCGCACGGCCCAATCGCTCGGTGATTTGCAGCAGCGTCTTCAGACCATCGATAAGGCGCAGGCGAATATCGAAAAGCTGTCGGGGAATGTCCTGTCGCTTCAGGATATCCTGTCGAACAAACAGACACGGGGCGCGTTCGGGGAAATCCAGCTCACCGATATCGTCGGAAAAGCTCTGCCCAAAGACAGCTACGATTTGCAGGTCACGCTTTCGAACGGGAAGCGCGTGGACTGTCTGGTAAAACTGCCCAATCCGCCGGGGCCGATTGCGATTGATAGCAAATTCCCGCTGGAGGCTTATGAGGCGCTGCGCCGTGCGGACACGCAGTGGGAGATGAACGAGGCGGCGCGCCAAATGCGGACCTCGGTCAAAAAGCACATATCCGACATTTCAGAGAAATACATCATCGAAGGCGAAACAGCCGACGGGGCGCTGATGTTCCTGCCATCCGAGGCGGTCTACGCGGAACTGCACTCCAATTTCCCCGAACTGGTGCGCGAAGGGTTCGATAAACGCGTCTGGATCGTATCGCCCACAACCTGCATGGCGACGCTCAACACGATGCGCGCGATTCTAAAAGACGCACGGATGCGCGAGCAGGCAGGCGCGATCCGGCGTGAACTGTCGCTGCTGAGCGGGGATGTGGACCGTCTGTCGACGCGTGTCGGAAATCTTGATCGCCATTTCGGGCAGGCCGCGAAAGATATTGAAGACATCAAAATTTCCGCCGAGAAAGCGGGCAAACGTGCGCATCGGCTCGATAATTTCGACTTTGAAGAACTTGCACCGGACGCCGTAGAGACCCCCGTCCCGGTCGTTCCACTTCGACGCGAAAACTGACGCTGCTGGAAGATTCGGGATTTTGACCTAGGTCATTCCTACCGGCGCAGTCCCAATGCACAGTTGTTATGCGAACAGTTGGAGGTTTCTGAAATGGACATCAGCCCAGACAAAGTTGGCTTTGTGATCCTTCGGGCACGCGAGCTCGGGGTAAAGGTCGGACGGTGGGACCGTTCGAGCGATGATGCAGATGCCGACACTATTCTCGAAAGCCGCCCGTCGGATGGTACAGAACGGGAGTTGCGCAGCTTTATCCGTGGATTGAACGAAGAAGAGAAAACCGCTCTTGTGGCGATCGCATGGTTGGGTCGCGAAACATTCGAAACCTACGAAGAGGCATTTACGACCGCGCGTCAGGAGGCCACATCGCCGACCGAGTCCTATTTGCTCGGCATGCCGCTCCTTGCCGACTATCTTGAAAGCGGCCTGGAAAGCCTTGGTATCGACACCTCCGAAATGGAAGACGAGCTGTATCGAAAAGTCTGACCTCGCAGCGGTTTGATTGTCTTTGCCCCGTCAGGTTTGATAGCACTTGCGCATCTGATCGGGAGGGAACGATGATCCGGACTTTTGCTGCGATGGCTTTCGCCACTATCACCCCGCTATCTGCGTTGGCTGAACCGGTTGTCGATGCCGTTCAATCCTATTGTGTGACGCCGCTGCATGGCGATACCGCTCTGGGCTTTGGCCTGACACGGGCGTCGGCGCAGATGGAGGCGCAGCTTTTGAACGGGAAGGATGCGGCGCTCTTTCGCACCGACAGCCCCAACATTCTGGTGGTTGCCCACAACAGCGGGCAGACATGTGAAGTCATGGCGCTTGGCACCGATCAGAGTGACTTTGTGGCTGCAACCGGCGATCTATCGTTGGACGGGGGCGTTTTCGCGCAAAGTGCGGACACGGTGTATTTCGCCGACAAACCCGGTGGCGGGTATCTCGTAGCGCCCCGCGATGCGGGCGGATTTATTCAGGCCTTTGTGACGACCCATCCTGAAAGCCGCTTCATTGGTGTGACCGTCGGGCGCGTCGCAGACTCCGCAATGGCGCGTGAGGTTTTGGGCCTCGACTAAGGGGTGTTCGCTTTTTCAGCTTGATGTGCGCGCACCGTCTGCGAAAGGTCGGGCATGTCAGATAAAACGCGCGTTCTCTTTACCATCAGTTTGTTGTGGATCACCGGCGTCTTGGCCGCGGGCCAGTTTGCCAAGGTGTCCGCGGGGTTTCCGGCCCTACGTGCGTTTTACCCCGATCAGGGTGCATCGCTCGGATTTCTGATATCCGCAGTTAGCATTATTGGTGTGGTCTTCGGGCTTTTTGCCGGCGTGATATTGCCCCGTTTCGGGTACAAGCGATTGTTGGTTTGGGCGGCAATCCTCGGCGGGGTCCTGTCTGTCGCCCAAACAGTCATGCCGGTATTTCCGGTAATGTTGGCGCTGCGGGCAATCGAAGGGGCGTCGCATCTCGTGATTGTCGTGGCTGCCCCGACGATGATCGGGCAAATCGCGCCGTTGGAATGGCGCAATACGGCGATGACGGTTTGGAGCACGGTTTTCGCGGTCGCTTACGCCGGATTTGCGTGGTTGGGCGTGCCATTGATCGAAACTGTGGGCTTTCCCGCGCTTTTGTGGGTGCACGGACTCGGGCTGCTTGGTTGCGGGATTTCGCTATGGTTTGTCCTGCCACGGATTTCCGCACGCGGGGACCGTCCGCAATTGCGCATCGCCGATGTCATCGCGCGCCACCGCACGGCCTATCAATCCCCCTACATTTCGGCATCCGCCTTCGGGTGGTTGTTTTACGCCACGAGTTTTGTGGCGCTGGTCACCGTCCTGCCGGACTTTCTACCCGAAGACCGGCGTACATTTGTGTCAGGGATCATGCCTTTGGCGGCTTTGCTCATGTCGCTGACAGTCGGGATTTCGATGTTGCGATTTTTGCCGCCGGTGACCGTCCTGATGGTCGGTTTCGCAAGCGCGGTCGTTGCCGCATTGGCACTGCTGGTCGTGCGCGACATCACCGTCGTTTCGATCGTCATGCTGTCGGCAATGGGGTTGGTTCAGGCGGGTAGCTTCGCCGCAATTCCGGCTCTGAACGCGACTGCAGAGAACCAGGCGCTCGCCAATGGCGCATTGGCGCAGGCGGGCAATACCGGCAACCTGATCGGCACGCCGCTCTTGCTGGTACTTGTGGATATGTTCGGGTTTTCTGGACTGGTCGGGTTCGCTGCCGCGGCTTTTGGGGGCGGATTTGCGGTTCACCTGTGGCTTAGCGGGCGACGCCAGCCCTGAGCGCAAAAGAAAACCGCCCCGAAGGGCGGCTCTTTAGATCGATAGTGCTGCTGAAACTTAGCCCTGACGGGCTTTGAAGCGGCGCTGCGTCTTGTTGATCACGTACACGCGGCCTTTACGGCGCACGACGCGGCAGTCGCGGTGCCGGTTTTTCAGCGAGCGGAGCGAATTACGAACTTTCATAGTCTGTCTCCTTTTCGCGGCGCCTGCGTGCGCCTGTTAAAACCAATCTGACGGTAACGAATGGTGGGCGTAACAAGGTTCGAACTTGTGACCCCTTCGATGTCAACGAAGTGCTCTACCACTGAGCTATACACCCATCCGTCCCGGAAAAGTCACGTCTTGATCTTCATTTGGCGTAGCCTAGCAAAGAACAAGACGCGGGGCATTCCCGCGTCAGTTCGCGTGCGTATAAAAGGAGTCGCATCATTGTTCAAGGGCTTTTGGGCGCTAAATTCGATAGCTATAGTCGAGACTTGAAAGGATCGTCTTATGGATAACGCTCCGTTTACGCTTAGCACGCCTGTGGACTGGACGTCACCCGTCGTCTTTTCCTCGCCCCACAGCGGTGCGCGCTACCCGGACATGTTCGTTCGCCGATCCGTGCTGAGTGCAACTGTGCTGCGATCGTCCGAAGATGCGCATGTGGATGCGCTGTTCGATGCGGTTCCCCAGTTCGGCGCACATCTTCTAAGTGCCGTGTTTCCGCGGGCATGGGTCGATCTGAACCGGCGGCAAGACGAATTTGATCCCGCGCTTATTGAAGGAGCGCCGCGGGGGGTTCTCAATCCGCGCGTGGCATCCGGCCTCGGGGTTATTCCGCGTGTGGTTTCCGGCGGGCGGGCGATTTATCGCGGCAAGATTTCGCGTCAGGAGGCGCAGTCGCGAATCGAGGCAGTTTGGCGCCCCTATCACGCCCGTCTCGACGCGTTGCTCGGCCAAACACGCGTGCGGTTTGGCGAGGCGATTCTGGTGGACTGTCATTCCATGCCACGCGAAGCGGTCGCCAATGTGCGCACCAAATCGGGGCGTCGTCCCGAAATTGTGGTCGGTGATCGCTATGGCGCATCAGCGGCCAATGAATATGTCACGCAGATCGAGGTCGCGTTTCGCCGCCAAGGGTTTGAGGTCGCGCGCAACACCCCGTTTGCCGGTGCCTATATCGCCCAGCATTATGGCCGCCCCATGGACGGGCAGCATGCCGTTCAGGTCGAAATAGATCGGGCGCTCTACATGAACGAAGTGACACTAGAGCGTTCAGTCCATTTCAATGCGGTCGCGGAGGCGATATCTGCCGCTGCGATGGAGATCGCAGACATCGGTCAACAAAAGCGGGCCCTGGCTGCGGAGTAGGGCCTAGCGCAAGGCGCGCCCTTTCAGGATCGAATCCTTGCCAAATCTGGCCCGAATTGAATCCGTTGCGGCCTCCGCGCGGGCGCGTTTTTCGGCGTCAGGGTCGAGCAGGTCTGCGGAGATGCCGACCTCTTTTGCTTCTGTGAGGTTCGAGATACCGACGCCGATCAATCGGAACGGTCCCTGCGTGATCGCCTGATCCAAAAGGCCACGCGAGGTGCGGTAGATACGATCGGCAACATTCGTGGGTTCTGACAGGGTCACGCGACGCGACAGGCTGCGAAAATCGGAGCGTTTCAATTTTAGCGTCACAACCAGGCCGGCTTTGTCGCGTGCTTTCGCGCGGTCCGACACCTGTTGGGCTAACCGCCAAAGGTGACCGTCGAGCGTTTCGATGTGGCCGGTGTCCTCGAAAAACGTGGTTTCGTTAGAGATGGATTTGACGGGCTGGCGCGCGGAAATGCGCCGTTTGTCCTGCCCCCGCGACAGGTGCCACAAACGATCCCCCATGGAGCCGAAGCGGTCATGAAGATCCTTCATCTCCCAGCGCCGCAGATCGGCAAAGGTGCGAATGCCCGCGCGATCTAGAGAGGCCTGTGTTGCCTGCCCGACACCCCAAATGAGTTTGACCGGTTTCTCTGCGAGAAACTCCTCTGTCTCGGCCGCGCCAATCACCGTAAACCCGCGCGGCTTGTCCATGTCAGAGGCAATTTTGGCGAGGAATTTATTGTGCGACAAGCCGATCGACCCGGTGAGGTGCAACTCCTCGCGCATGCGTTTAATCAGCCGCGCCAGCATGTAGGCCGGTGGATGCCCGTGCAGGCGCGCGGTGCCGGTGAGATCCATAAAGGCCTCGTCGAGAGAGAGCGGCTCCACGACGGGGGTGAGTTCGTTCATCAGATCACGGATTTCGCGTGAGGCGGCGACGTAGGCATCCATCCGTGGTTTGACGATGACGGCCTCTGGGCAAAGTTGCAGTGCCTTGAACATCGGCATCGCCGAACGCACGCCTTTGATCCGCGCGATGTAACAGGCGGTCGAGACCACACCGCGTTTTCCACCCCCTATAATGACAGGTTTGTCGCGCAGGTCCGGATTGTCGCGTTTTTCGACCGAGGCGTAGAAGGCGTCGCAGTCCATGTGCGCGATGGAAAGCGTGTTGAGTTCGTCATGCGCAATGATCCGCGGGCGCCCGCAAGACGGGCATCTCGGCGCGCTTTCGAATTCGGTCAGGCAGTCGCGACAAAGGGCGGGCATCGGGTCTCCATGGTCTGTCGTTAGTCTATACCCGTTCCGGTCGATCAGCTATGGTCGGCGGTAATTTGAAGCAAGATATGGGCAGGAACATGCTAGAAGAAATGGGTTTGCCGCCCTTTGTGACCGGCGGAAGCATCGTGATGATCGCGATAGCATTGTTTGTCATATTGTTGGTGCTCAAAGGCGTGCGGATTGTCCCGCAGTCGGAAAAGTATGTTGTTGAACGATTTGGCCGGTTGCGGTCGGTTTTGGGGCCGGGGATCAACCTGATTGTGCCGCTCATTGACGTTGTGGCCCATAAGATTTCCATTCTTGAACGCCAACTGCCCAATGCGATGCAGGATGCGATTACATCCGACAACGTGTTGGTAAAAGTGGAAACCTCGGTGTTCTACCGCATTACCGAGCCGGAAAAGACGGTCTACCGGATCCGCGATGTGGATGCCGCGATTGCGACGACGGTGGCGGGGATTGTGCGCTCCGAGATCGGCAAGATGGAACTGGACGAGGTGCAATCGAACCGCTCGGCTCTGATCATGACCATCAAGGCGTCCGTTGAGGATGCGGTGGACAATTGGGGAATTGAGGTAACGCGCGCTGAGATTTTGGACGTCAATCTGGATGAAGCGACCCGTGCCGCGATGCTCCAACAGCTCAATGCCGAACGTGCCCGCCGTGCGACGGTTATGGAAGCGGAAGGCGAAAAGCGGTCCGTCGAGCTGGCCGCAGATGCAGAGCTCTACTCTGCCGAACAGAAAGCGAAAGCGCGCCGTATTCAGGCGGAGGCCGAAGCCTACGCAACCGCCATTGTTGCGGAGGCCATTACCGAGCACGGGATCGAGGCCGCGCAATATCAGGTCGCGTTGAAACAGGTCGAAGCGCTCACAGCGCTGGGTAACGGGGAGGGCAAACAGACCGTGGTTGTACCTGCTTCCGCTCTGGAGGCCTTTGGCAATGCGTTCAAATTCTTCGGAGGCAAAGGGTAATGGGAAGCGGGATCTTTTTTATCTGGTGGATTTGGGCCGTGGCCGCCATCGCGTTTTTCATTTTGGAAGTGCTCGCGCCTGGTTTCATCCTGCTGGGGTTTGGTGTGGGCGCGACGGTTGTTGCGATCATTCTGGCTCTGGGGTTGCTCGGCGCGGACGTGGCCATTCTGGTTCTTATCTTTGCGGTCGTGTCGCTCGTGTCGTGGTACGCGCTGCGCCGTGTGTTCGGTTTGCGCAAAGGTCAGGTGAAAGTCTGGGACACTGATATCAACGACGATGTCTGAGTTTGACGGCGCGAAGATCGCGATTTTGCGTGGTGACGATGTTTTGACGCTGCAGCGCGATGATATCCCCACCATACCCTTTCCCGGCGAATGGGATTTGCCGGGTGGGGGGCGCGAAGGTCATGAGACTCCATTCGAAACGGTCGCGCGTGAGTTGCACGAAGAACTCGGGCTGCGGATATCGGCGCAGCGGGTCATCTATCATCGTGAGGAAGACGGGCACACGAGCCCCGACGCGCGCGTGCATTTCTTTGTCGCGACGTGGGAAGAGTTGCGCGACGAACAAATCGTATTTGGCGATGAAGGGCAGGGGTGGTGTTGGATGCGCGTCACTGACTTTATCGCGCGCCCTGATGTCGTCGCGCCCCTCAGGCAGCGCATGTCGCGATATCTTTTTTCGCTTTCCTAGCGCACATTTAGGGAACCGATTGCGCGAGCCGGTGTTGAGTTCTTGAACCGCATGAATTTGCGAAAGGAAAGAACATGACACAGCAAGAAAGCTATCGCGTAGAGGCCGCTCATTCACGCAATGGAGGCATCTACTTCACCCTCGGCGCAATTGTCGTCGCGCTTGGCGTGGTCGTTTATCTGATGGCCGGTGGCGAAACTGAGCCGCGCGAGACATCTCAATCCCCCGCTTCTGTCACCATCACCAACGATGCTCCTGATAATGGGGCCAGCGTTTCGGTCACTGGCGATGCGCCCGCTGCGACGGATGCGGCACCCTCTGAATAACCCGTAGTTTTGTGTAACGAGTTGTTGTGCGAGTGATGGAAAGGCGCCGCCTCGTGGGCGCCTTTCCGGTTACCTTTAGTTTGACTTAGTTGGCCCGAGCCGAGGCATTCGCGATTTCGTGCTGAATGCGGACGGCTGCTTCGCGTGGGTCGGCGTGTTGCCAGACGGGACGCCCGACGACGATGTGATCGACGCCGTCGCGGATCGCCTGCGCAGGTGTCGCCACGCGTTTTTGATCGCCCAGTGCAGCACCAGTAGGACGCACGCCTGGGGTGACGATCAATTTGCCTTCGGCTTCGGGGAGCGCGCGGATGAGCGCGGCTTCTTGTGGTGAGGAGATGATGCCGTCAGCCCCCGCATTGAATGCGTTTGCAGCCCGCTCCAACACAAGATCAGGAATGATCCCCGGTTTGATAAGAGCACCATTGAGGTCGTCACGGTCCAGCGACGTGAGGATGGTGACGGCGAGAATTTTCATGTCGGACCCCGACGCGCCCTCTTTGGCCGCTTTGACGACATAGGGGTCGCCATGGACCGTCAGGAAATCCATGTCGAATTGCGCGATGCCACGCACCGCCGCCTCAACCGTGGCGCCAATGTCGAAAAACTTCATGTCCAGAAAAATGCGTTTCCCGTGCTCTTGTTTGAGCTCATTGGCGAGCGCGAGCCCGCCTCCGGTCAACATGCCAAGCCCGATTTTATAGAATGAAACCGCATCGCCGATCTTCTCTGCGAGGCTCAGTCCCATAATGACGTTTGGCACGTCCATGGCGACAATCAGGCGGTCATCAGCTTGCATATCGGGGCTCCTTTTTGAGGTGGCCCCTCCATGCGCTTTTGACCTGCAACGGTCAAGGGTGTGTAGGGTCAGTGAAGGGAATGGCCCGAGCCAGTTAGTGCATTTGTCTGGCTTGCCATTTCGACCAGTCGGGACACTGTCGCGCCGCGGTCGTCGCTGCGCAGCTGTTGGGCCGCGCGGATCATCAGTCGGGATACTTTTCCAAAATCGGTGTCGATGGGAAGCGCGAGCGCAACTGGGTAGCTCGCACGATCTTCCGCTTCATGAAAAATGACCAAGGCTTCGAACCGTCGTGTCGAAGGATTGTAGGTCAGACCAGAAACTTCAGCGCCGTATTTGTACATGAATGTACCTCCTGCCATGTATTTGACTAACGCAGGCCGCGGGTAAAAGGTTTCATTCTGCCATTCAGTCCCCCTTGCGAAGGGGGCCGCGCAATCCCATCTTTGGATCAAGGTTCCGACCTGTGACTGTGCCGCGAAGCGGGCAGTTCGAAAGCGGGACGCTTTATTTTGAAAGGAGATCGGTATGGACATGGAGAAGTTCACCGAACGGTCGCGCGGGTTCCTTCAGGCTGCGCAAACGATCGCGATGCGGGAGAGCCATCAGGCGTTGAAACCCGAACATCTTTTGAAGGCACTTCTGGATGACGAAGAAGGGTTCGCCACGAACCTGATTTCCCGCGCAGGCGGGGACGCCAAACTCGTCGCGGCCACAAATGACGCGGCGGTTGCGAAGATTCCACGTGTGACGGGGGATGCGGGTCAGACCTATCTTGATCAGTCCACTGCACGCGTGCTCGACGAAGCGCAGAAAATTGCGAAGAAGGCCGGTGATAGTTTTGTCCCGGTCGAGCGTTTGTTGACCGCTTTGGCTGTCACGCGATCCGAGGCGAAGGCGTCGTTGGAGGCGGGTGGGTTGAGTGCGCAAAAACTCAACGCTGCGATCAATGACATTCGCAAAGGGCGCACTGCGGATACGGCATCCGCAGAGGATGGGTATGAGGCGCTGAGCAAATATGCGCGCGATCTTACGGAGGCGGCCGAACAGGGCAAAATCGATCCGATCATCGGGCGCGACGAAGAAATTCGCCGATCGATGCAGGTATTGTCGCGCCGCACCAAGAATAACCCCGTTCTGATCGGGGAGCCGGGCGTGGGTAAAACCGCGATCGCCGAAGGTCTCGCGCTGCGCATTATCAATGGCGATGTGCCCGAATCCCTGCGTAACAAAAAGCTCCTCGCGCTCGATATGGGCGCGCTCATTGCGGGTGCGAAATACCGTGGTGAGTTCGAGGAACGGCTCAAATCGATTTTGAAAGAAATCGAGGCGGCTGCCGGCGAAATCATTCTCTTTATTGACGAGATGCACACACTCGTCGGGGCCGGCAAATCCGATGGCGCGATGGACGCGGCTAACCTCATCAAACCGGCGCTCGCCCGTGGGGAGTTGCACTGTATTGGTGCAACCACGCTCGACGAGTATCGCAAGTATGTGGAGAAAGACGCAGCTCTTGCCCGTCGTTTCCAGCCAGTCATGGTTGAAGAGCCAACGGTCGAGGATACGATTTCGATCCTGCGCGGTATCAAAGAGAAATACGAGTTGCACCATGGGGTGCGGATTTCTGACTCCGCACTGGTGGCGGCGGCGACCCTGTCGCACCGCTATATCACTGACCGGTTTTTGCCGGACAAGGCCATCGACCTGATGGACGAGGCCGCGTCGCGTCTGCGTATGGAAGTCGACTCCAAGCCCGAAGAGCTCGATCAGCTTGATCGTCAGATCCTCCAGCTTCAAATCGAAGGTGAGGCTCTGAAGAAAGAAGATGACGCTGCTTCTAAGGATCGTTTGATCAAACTCGAAGAAGAGTTGGCGGGTCTTCAAGAGAAGTCCGACAGTTTGACGGCGAAGTGGGAAGCAGAGCGATCCAAACTCGAAGGGGCGCGGGAGTTGAAAGAAAAGCTCGACCGTGCGCGGGCCGATCTGGAAATCGCCAAGCGTGAGGGCAATCTGGCCAAGGCGGGTGAGTTGTCCTATGGCGTGATCCCGCAGCTAGAGAAACAGCTTGCCGAGGCTGATGAGGCCGAAGGTGATCTGCTGGTCGAAGAGGCGGTGCGTCCCGAACAAATCGCCGAGGTTGTCGAGCGTTGGACCGGTATTCCGACGTCCAAAATGCTCGAAGGTGAGCGCGACAAGCTGCTTCGTATGGAAGACGACCTGCACAAACGGGTCATCGGACAGGAGCCTGCGGTACGCGCCGTAGCCAATGCGGTTCGCCGTGCGCGGGCGGGTCTGAACGACGAGAACCGGCCACTGGGCTCGTTCCTGTTCCTCGGGCCAACCGGCGTGGGTAAAACCGAACTGACCAAGGCGGTTGCCGAGTTCCTCTTTGATGACGACAGTGCGATGGTGCGTATCGACATGTCGGAGTTCATGGAGAAACACGCGGTTTCCCGTCTGATCGGCGCGCCTCCGGGCTATGTCGGGTATGACGAGGGCGGTGTGTTGACCGAGGCTGTGCGTCGGCGTCCGTATCAGGTTGTTCTGTTCGACGAGGTTGAAAAGGCGCACCCTGATGTCTTCAACGTGCTTTTGCAGGTGCTCGACGATGGTGTGTTGACCGATGGTCAGGGCCGCACAGTCGACTTCAAGCAGACGCTGATTATCCTGACGTCCAACCTCGGTGCGCAGGCTCTGAGCCAGTTGCCCGATGGTGCCGAAAGCGGTCAGGCCAAACGCGATGTCATGGATGCCGTGCGGGCTCACTTCCGTCCGGAATTCCTGAACCGTCTGGATGAGACGATCATCTTTGACCGTCTGGGTCGTGGTGACATGACCGGCATTGTGGACATCCAGCTCGGGCTGTTGGCCAAACGTCTTGGCAAGCGCAACATCACCCTCACGATCAACGAGGATGCGAAGAAGTGGTTGGCGGACGAAGGCTATGATCCGGTGTTTGGTGCCCGCCCGCTAAAACGCGTGATCCAGCGGGCGCTGCAGGATCCGTTGGCCGAGCTGTTGCTCGCAGGGGACATCATGGATGGTGACACCATCCCTGTGAGTGTGGGGTCGGATGGTTTGCTGATCGGAGAGCGTAAAGGCGCCTCCAGTCGGCCGAAACCGGATGACGCAACCGTTCACTGATGCGGTAGCAAAAGACATGAAAAAGGCGGCCGTTGGGCCGCCTTTTTTGATTCCCGTAAAGGATTAGGGGCGCACGTAGCTGTAGCCCTGCTCCTGCAACTCCATAAGGCGCACGACGCCGGATGGCACGATAGTGGCTTCTGATACGAGCGCTACATCTGCGCCGGCTTTGGCGCTCATGGCGCGGTGGGTGTTTCCGCAGGCCGCGAAAGAGATGTTTTCATCCTCCAGAGCCATTGTGGCAATGCGATCCGCGACGGGGCTTTTGCCTTCCACAAACATGGTTAGTCCCGGACCGTATGCCACGACTTCGATGATCGCGGTGTCGCCAATGCTCTCATAATAGCTTTTCACGTTGGCGGCGTTATTTAGCGCCATATTCATCACCTGTGCATCCGCCTGATCGACGTGGATGGCGAGGTAGTGGGTGACGCCTTCGGCGGCCGCCGAAAACGCAGCGAGCGATAGGGCCGCCGCGGCGGCAAGAGTTTTAAACATGGTGTCCTCCCGATTTGACAGTCACAGGTTAGACGGCAAATCACTAGGAAGTCACGTCAATGCTTTGCGGGCGCTCTGCTGCATTACTTCGATGAACCGCGCCTGCGGCCAGCCGAATTCGATGCAGCATTGTTCCCACGTGCGCACGGAAACGAGCGAGAATAACAGGTCTGTGGCCTCATCTTCGCTCAGGCTCTGCGTCAGGTCACCGTCACGCGACAGATCTCTTACTGCGGCGGCGCATCCGTGATGAACCGCGGCCATGCGGTCTTCCCATGCGCTGCGTGCTTCTTCATCGGTGTCCATCATCGCCATGAGCGCTTTTCCCATGCCGTAGATTTTCGGAATGTAGTTGCCCCACGCCGCGACCCACGCATCCAGCCGTTCAAGCCCCGTGGCCGCGTTCCGGCTGGCGAGGAGTTTTGCCTCGATGTCATTTACCTCGTCGAGGTAGCGGGCCGCAGCGGTGAGGAGTTCTGCGCGATTTGGGAAGTGCAGGTAGACGGCTTGGCGGCTGACCTTTGCGGCCTTGGCGATATCGGACATGCGCACTTTTGATCCCTCGCCCGATTCTAGCAGGGCGACGGTTGATTTCAGGATGCGGATTCGGGTTGGGGCATTTTCACTTGACATGATGTAAACATATCGCCTATTTCGATCCCGTCAACTTGACATGGCGTCAAGTGATGGCGTTTTGAAGAAAGGACACGTAATGAAAGTCATCGTCATAGGGGCCACCGGCCAAATCGGAGAGATCGCAACCCGGCAATTGTTGGAAGACGGACACACAGTCACAGCGTTTGCGCGCCGCCCCCAACGGGTGGAGAGCGGTCATGAAAGCCTGAGCCTGTTTGCCGGCGACGCATTTGACGCGAAAACCGTGGAAGAGGCTGTCGCAGGGCATGACGCGGTTGTGGTCACGCTCGGGTCAGGGAAAAGCCTGACCAGCAAAATTCGCTCGCGCGGGACGTTGAATGTCATTCGCGCCATGCATCGCCACGGGGTGAAGCGGCTCATCGTCCAATCCACGCTCGGCGCGCACGAAAGCCACGTGCTTTTGAACTTTTATTGGAAACGGGTCATGTTCGGGCTGATCCTCAAACGCGTGTTTCAGGATCATGAACTGCAGGAGCAACTGGTCTGGGCGTCAGGTCTCGACTGGACCATCGTTCGACCGAGCGCATTTGCGGACGGTCCTGCGACGGGTCAATATATCGAAAACGTCGCAACGGATGCAAAGCGGCTAAAGCTGCGGATTGCCCGTGCGGATATTGCCGCGTTCCTGTCGCGGATGGTCACGGATTTCACCTATAATGGGCGTTCCGTGGGCATCACGACTTGATCGCGTCATTTCGCGACCCGGAAGTGCCGCGACATTGGCGCCCACACGAAACAGGTTTCGTGGGCGCCAATGTTGGGTCGGTCATTCCAAGGTAATGGTGGCAATGATAAGCATAGGATAGAAACACTGTGCGGCATTGGTGCTATGACCTACGAAAGGACGAGTCATGCAAATTTGGAATTGGGCGATGGGCGCGCTTCAAGTTCTTGCGCTTCTGTTTGTATTGATCATCGGCATCGTCGCCGCATGGGCGTTCGTTCTTTACTTTCTCGACAAGGCGCAAACGCGCGACGCGATCCTGCGCAACTATCCGGTCATCGGTCACTTCCGAAATTGGTTCTCCATGCTCGGGGAGTTCTTTCGCCAATATTTCTTTGCCATGGATCGCGAAGAAATGCCGTTCAACCGCGCCCAGCGGGATTGGATCTATCGTGCGGCAAACGGCAAGGGGAACACGGTTGCCTTCGGGTCGACCCGTAATCTGTCGACGCCCGGAACCACGATTTTCATGAATGCGGCCTTTCCTCCACTGGACGACCAGTTCGCATCCACCGAGCCGTTGGTCATCGGGCAGTATTGCCGCGTTCCTTATAATGCGAAGTCGATCTTCAATATTTCTGGCATGTCCTATGGTGCGATTTCCAAACCGGCCGTGCTGGCTCTTTCAAAAGGTGCCAAGGAAGCTGACATTTGGCTGAACACGGGCGAGGGCGGGTTATCGCCTTTCCACCTCGAAGGGGGGGCGGACCTCGTCTACCAAATCGGGACCGCAAAATACGGTATCCGCGACGAGGACGGAAATCTGGACGAAGACAAGCTTCGTGCGATCGCCGCCCATGATCAGGTGAAGATGTTCGAGATTAAGCTTAGCCAAGGCGCCAAGCCCGGTAAGGGCGGTATCCTTCCGGCAGAGAAAATCACGCCGGAGATTGCGCTGATACGGGGGCTGCGTCCGGGCGAAGATGGCATTTCACCAAACCGCCACCGCGAGGTTGACGACTTTGGTGATCTTCTCGATTTCATCAATCACATACGGGACATCACGGGTAAGCCAACGGGGTTCAAGCTCGTCGTGGGTTCGTCGCGCCCTTGGGCCGAGTTCTTTGAGCTGATTATCGAGCGGGGCATCGAGAGTGCGCCGGACTTCATCACCATCGATGGTGGTGAGGGCGGGACAGGCGCAGCACCGATGCCTCTGATCGATCTCGTTGGAATGCCGATCAAGGAAGCGCTGATCCGGATCGCGGACCTACGCGATAAATATGGGTTGCACGACCGTGTCCGGCTGATTGCCGCAGGCAAACTCGTTAACCCCAGCGATGTTGCATGGGCGATCTGTGCCGGTGCGGATTTCGTCTGTTCGGCGCGCGGTTTCATGTTCTCTCTGGGCTGCATTCAGGCGCTCAAGTGTAACAAGAACACCTGCCCGACCGGCATCACCACGCATGACCCAAAATTGCAGGCGGGTTTGGTGGTGGAGGACAAATACAAAAAGGTCGCGGCCTACGCCAAAGCGTCGATCAAGGAACTCGAAACCATTGCGCATTCCGTGGGCGTGTTGGAGCCGCGCCAGATGCGTCGAAGCCACGTTCGGATCGTGCAGGCAGACGGCACGTCCATACCGCTCGATCGCATCGTGCCAAGTTACAATGAGCCAACACTTATGTGAAATCAGTTTTGTTGGAGGTCGCAAGTTAACAGGCTAGCTTTCACTCAAAGCGCCAGTGAAAGGGAGCCATATGTCGTTCAAGCCCGACCTGAAATATTCCGACGCTACACCGGAGAGTGTGTTTTTGAACCGGCGCAGTGTGATCGCCGGTCTGGCCGGTGCGGGGTTGTTGGGCGCATCGCCCCTGCGTGCGCAGGATATGCCTGATTTCACGCTGAACGGTTATGACACGACCGAAGAGGCAAACACCTTTGAAGAGATTTCATCCTACAATAACTTTTACGAGTTTGGCACAGACAAGGGCGATCCTGCCCGCTACGCCGAGGCTCTGACCACTGACCCATGGTCGGTCGAGATCGACGGTTTGGTGGAGCGCCCCGGCTCCTATGATCTCGCGGATATTCTGGCCAAGGTCGATATCGACGAACGCATCTACCGTTTCCGGTGTGTCGAAGCCTGGTCTATGGTCATCCCGTGGAACGGCTTCGAGTTAAACCAGCTCCTCTCCCTCGCGGGGGTTCAGCCCTCTGCGAAATATGTCCGGTTTGAAACTCTGTTCCGTCCCGAAGAGATGCGCGGGCAGCGTCTGCCGCTGCTCGATTGGCCCTATGTAGAGGGATTGCGGTTGGACGAGGCGATGCATCCGCTCACCATTATGGCGACGGGTGTATACGGAAAAGACCTGCCGAACCAGAACGGCGCACCGCTGCGACTGGTCGTGCCGTGGAAGTACGGGTTCAAATCCATCAAATCGGTGGTGAAGGTAACGCTGACCGATGAGCAGCCGATCAACACATGGAAGGCCACCAATTTCCGTGAGTATGGTTTCTATTCCAACGTGAACCCTGAGGTGAGCCATCCGCGTTGGTCCCAGGCCAGCGAGCGTCGCATCGGCGGCGGCATCTTTGCCTCCCGGATCGCGACGTTGAAATTCAATGGCTATGAAAGCCTCGTCGGTGATCTCTACGCCGGCATGGATCTGAGTGAAAATTACTGATGATCACCGACCGGATTAACGGTGCCTTGCGGGCGATCCCTGCGTGGCCTCTCTATATTATCGCACTTATCGCGCCTGCGTGGATCTTCTACGCGGGCGTGACGGGACAGTTGGGCGTTGAGCCGATCAAGGCGATGGAGCACCGTATTGGCGAGTTGGGACTACAGGTTCTGATCGCAACTCTCGCCATTACGCCGCTGCGCCGGTTCGCCAAGATCAACGCGATCAAGTTCCGGCGCGCTCTGGGACTGATCGGGTTCTTCTATATCGCGCTGCACCTTCTTGTATGGCTCCTTTTGGATGTCCGCATCTTGAGCCAGATCGTCGGTGACATTCTCAAGCGCCCTTACATCACAATCGGAATGGCCGGCTTCCTATTACTGGTGCCGCTCGCGATCACGTCCAACAACTGGTCGATCCGCAAACTTGGTCCGCGCTGGCGAAGCCTGCACAAACTCTTTTATGCAGCGATCGTTTTGGGGGGGGTGCACTTCCTCTGGCAGGCCAAGGGATTTCAGATCGAACCCGTGGCGTATCTGGGCGTGATTTTGGCCCTCCTCGCCGTGCGACTGATTCCTCGCAAGAAACCGGCAGCCAAGATTCGCGTCCGGCCTAACCGCGAGTCGGTGTGATTCACCTCTGAATCGGTCCCGATTCAGAGGTGGTTTGCGGTTTCTGGATCGACTGCCACAATATGTTGCGTGAAGAGTTGTGGATAACGCCCAGTTCTTTCTTCACGGACCGCGCAGAGGCAACGTTTTCGACAGAAAAAGATGTGATCAGCGAAAATCTCAGAGATATTTCTAATTCATTTTCAATGACTTATGATAAAAATCGCATCGCCTGTCATAAAAACGAGAAAAACCGCTTGCGGGTCTGCATCACTAACCTTAGAACCCCCTTCACCGGCAGCGACGAACGACGCGGTTGGGGCGGAACGGAAGGTTAGACGGAGAGTTTAGCGGGAAGTTCTGGAAGAAATTTTTGAGGTTTTGATCGGGCGGGCGCGCCGAAGAGATTTGGCGC
>NZ_BAABDF010000002.1:120747-143209 GCF_039539485.1 Celeribacter arenosi | reverse complement strand
CGACACAGGCGCAATGGGCGACATCTCAACCCTCGCCGACCCTTCCGTCGTCGAAGAGCTCATTGCGAATTCGATGTATAACGAAAAATAGCGACCCGCACATCGCAACCGGATCAGGCCGCGGGCACACCCCCCGCGGCCTTTTTCATGGACCGCACGCCATGCCGTTAACCTGCTGTTAGCCATGATTGCGCCAGATGGTGTAATGGAAATCACCCCCATCATTTCACGTGCGGATTGGGACGCGCTCGCGGATATGGCCGATGCCGCCCTGCCCCAACGGTGGATTTATGGCGCGGCTGCACAGGCCGTGGGGAGAGACGTCATGCGCGTGGCCATTGGCGACCCTGACCGGCCCGCCGCCATCGCGCAGATCATCACACGTCGCATCGCGGGAATGTCCGTTGGCCTGATTTCACGCGGGCCGATATTCCTGCGCGCCGGTCACGCGCGCCCTGTGCTACGGGCCCTTCGCGCCGCCACGCCTGCGCTTACACTGATGACACCCGAGAACCCGATTGGCGCATTCTCCGTGGTGACCGGACTTGAATCGGCGACCCTAAACCTCACGCCCCCACTGCAGGACTTGCGCGCGGGACTGCACGGAAAATGGCGCAATGCTTTGGTTCAAAGCGAACGTGCAAACCTCCCCGTCGCGCAGCCAGATGTCACGCCAGAAGCGCTCATGCCCCTACTGGCAGCGGAAAAGGCGCGTCAGGCCACGGGTAAATACCGCGCGCTTCCCCCCGAGTTCTCCCTCGCTTTACACGCCGCGTCAGCGCGCGACCTGTTGCTGCTTACCTGTCTCGATGCGCAAATGCTGTTCGTACTTCACGGCACGTCCGCGACCTATCATATGGCCCATGCCGGTGCGCGCGCGCGTTCGGCGAATGCTCACAATCTCATGCTCTGGCGCGCGATCGGGGTTCTAAAATCGCGCGGGGTTCGCCATCTCGACCTCGGGACCATCGACAAAGACCGCGCCCCCGATCTCGCTCGGTTCAAAATGCGCACCGGCGCGAAGATCCATCGCCTCGGTGGAACCGGACCGCTCATCGCGCCATCAGGGCGCGCGCCTGTCAGCCCCGTGATGCCAGAAGAAGTTCGACGCGTTTGAGCGCCTCTTCGATCAAATGGTCGACCCTATTCATCTCGCTCCCTTTCAAATCTGACATGCCGCGACGTTGCGATATTCTAAGTGGACACTGTGCGCCGCGCGGTTGCGCGGGTTCAGGGAGCACAAAGGATTTCCAAACATTTTGAGACGTCCAAAGTTCCCTCAAAAACGAAAAATTCTTTTAGGAACAACAGCCCTCCTCCCCGCATTGACTGATCAGAAACGACAAACGATCAACACTAAGGAGATCTGTTATGACGAACATGAAAAAAACACTGATGACCGGCGCTGCTGCTCTGACCCTCGTTGCATCGGGCGCTTTCGCTCAGGAAGCAACCACCGAGACCGACCTGTCTGCCCAAGTGGACAATGGCGAGGTATCTGCGGATGTTGACACCGGCGTCAAAGCCGACATGAACGACGCCCTCGATGACATGGGTATCGCTGCTGAAAATGCCACTGAGGCGACGGGCGATGCGATGTCGGACGCTGCAGACGGCGTATCCGATATGGCCAATGATATGGGCGATGCGGTCGGCGAAGCTGGCGTAACTGTGTACGCATTCAGCGAAGAGACTATCGACGAAATCACGGGCACCAAAGTTTTGTCCGCCGAAGGCAATGACATCGGTGAAATCGATGGCTTTACCAAAATCGACGGCGAACTCGTGGCCATCGTCGGTATGGGTGGCTTCCTCGGCATCGCGGAACACGATGTGGCCGTTTCGGTGGAAAACTTCACCCGCGTTGACGAAGACACGCTGCGCATTGAAGGTCACACCGAGGCCGAACTCGAAGCGATGGTCGACATCGACCAGAGCGAAATCGAATGGATTGATGGCGACCTCACCTTTGCCGAAGTCCACATGATGTAATCGCCACGCGCGTCAAAAATCAGGCCCCCGCAGATCGCTGCGGGGGCCTTTTTCATGCAATCAGGTTGCACTTATTTCATGGCGGCATCTGTGATGAGCGTTGTGTAGGCGCCTTCGGGCTCTTTGGTGATCACAGGATCGGATCCGCCAGACAGGAGCGATTCAACCGTGCGCTCGTAATCCGCCACGTCGAGCGCGCCGTCGGAACCGGCGGTCAGTTTAGCCACCTCACCCATCATGCGGATCTGGTGTGACTCGGTCTGTGCACCGGTCTCGTCGTACTCCAGAACGATCATCGCCGCATCTTCGGGGTTCTCTTCCGCCCATTTCCAACCTTCCATGGAGGCCGAAACGAAACGCGCGAGCTTGTCGACCATCGCCTCATCGTCGAGGGAGGATTCGAGCACATAGAGACCGTCTTCCAAGGTCGCCACGCCCTGATCCTCATACTTGAAGGTGATCAGATCATCGGCGGAAATGCCCGCGTCAATCACCTGCCAGTATTCATTGTAGGTCATGGTCGAAATACAGGCGGCCTGTTTCTGCAGAAGCGGATCGACGTTAAAGCCCTGCTTGAGAACCGTGACGCCACCCTCGGAACCATCGGTCGCCATGCCCAGTTTGCCCATCCACGACAGGAACGGATATTCGTTGCCGTAGAACCAGACGCCCAAAGTCTTGTCTGCAAAGTCTTCGGGTCCGGTGATGCCGCTTTCCTTGAGACAGGTCAGCATCATGCCCGACCCTTTGAACGGCTGCGCGATGTTGACCACCGGCGCTCCGTTTTCACGTGCAGCCAGAGCGGAGGGCATCCAGTCGACCATTACATCGGCACCGCCACCCAGCAGGACCTGAACCGGTGCAACATCGGGACCGCCCGGTTTAATCGTCACGTCCAGATCAGCCGCTTCATAGAAACCTTTTTCAAGTGCCACATAGTAGCCCGCAAACTGGGCCTGCGTGACCCATTTAAGCTGAAGCGTGACTTCATCGGCTGCAAATGCGCCCGTCGCGAAACCTGAACCCATGGCGGCCAGAGCGGCAGCGCTCGTCAGTAGCTTTTTCATATCAGTACAACCTCCAAGTTGTTTAAATGCCGAGGATTTTCCCCGTGCGTGTTAGAAACGCGGGGGGTCTTACCCGCGTTGGGATGGATGCCAGAAAGTCACCTTTCTTTCGATGCCCGCCACGATCCCGTAAAGGGCCGTGCCGGTCACTGCGGACACCACGATTTCAGCCCAAACCATGTCCGTTGCCAAGCGTCCCATCTCTGTCGAGATGCGAAAGCCCATGCCCCGGATCGGAGAGCCAAAATATTCAGCGACAATTGCCCCGATCAGCGCCAGAGAGGTGGCGATCTTCAGGCCATTGAACAAAAACGGCAACGCCGCAGGGCCACGCAACTTCGTCAAAGTCTGAACGTGCGAGGCGCCATAGGTGCGCATCAAATCCCGCTGCATAGTATCCACCGCGGCAAGACCGCCGAGGATATTGACCAGCATCGGGAAGAACACCATCACCGCCACAACCGCCGCCTTTGAATGCCAGTCAAAGCCGAACCACATCACCATGATGGGCGCGAGACCCACAATCGGCAAGGCCGCAAAGAAATTCGCGACCGGCAATAGGCCGCGTTTGAGAAAATCGAACCGGTCAATGATCACCGCCAGCACCAATGCGGCCAAGGTGCCCATCCAAAGCCCGTTCAGCGCGCCTTTGACGACCGTTTGCACCCAGTCGCCCCATAGCGTTGGACCCGAAGATATTATCGCGGCCCATATCGCCGACGGGGGCGGCAGGATCGCAGGCGACACACCAAAGGCGCGCACCCCCACTTCCCAAAGTGCCAAAACCAGTATTCCGAACCCGACCGGCCAGCCGATCCTTTCAATCAAGGTATCTGAACGCCTCATATCGCGCGCCCTCCCATGAAGTGACGTGCGCCCTTTTCGACGCTCCCGACGAGGAAAATCAGGATCGCGGCGAGCACCGCTGCGGAAAACAACGCCGCCCACATGATCATCGGTTCGCCAAATTGCGACCCGATCAACATCCGCGCGCCCAAACCTGCAATCGCGCTGGTGGACAATTCAGCCACCACAGCGCCCACAAAGGCGGCCGCGACGGCCACTTTGAGCGAGGCAAAGAAATAAGGCATCGAGGACGGCAGGCGCAGTTTCCAAAAGACTTCCCTCCTGCTGGCACCATAGGTGCGCAACAGATCCAGCTGCATCTGATCGGGGCTGCTCAGCCCTTTCACCATGCTGACCAAAACCGGATAAAAGCTCAGATAGGACGCGATGATCGCCTTTGGCACCATCAACGTGCCCGCGCCTACTGCATTGGACAATACCACGATAATGGGCGCCAAGGCGACGATGGGAATGGTTTGGGAGATGATCGCCCACGGCATCAACGTCAGCCGCCCGACCCTGCTGAGCACAATGATTGTGGCCAATACAACCCCGCCTATAATGCCGAATGCAAAGCCCAGCATCGTGGTTTTGAGCGTGATCATGCCCTGATAGACCATCGAGCGTTTCGAGGTGATCTTCTTTTGAACCGTGGTCTCCCACATCTCGGAGACGATTTGATGCGGCGCGGGCAAGAGTGGTCGTTTCTGGCTCATCGTGTCGCTGACCAATTCGCCAAAACTGACCTCGACGCCTGCGCGTGCGGCCTGATCGCGCGTCCATTGCGAATTCATCGCGACAGCGGCGGCGTACCAAATCACGACGAGTGCCGCGACGACTGTGAGGACCGGAATGATACTTCTCATGCCCGCCACTCCATTCGCAATTCCTGCGGATCGCCCTCTTTCGCGGGCGCCATTTCATGCAACGCCACAAATCCCTCGCGCACATAGAACCGCTGCGCATCCAGATTGGCGACATGGGTGTTCAGGGTGATGACGCTTCGCCCTTCCTTGGCCTTGTCGACCAATGCTTTACCCAACCCCTGCCCGCGCGCACGCATGTACAGGCCGGTGATGTGGGATTTTTCGGGATCAAGCGCGAGGTAGCCCGTGACCGGATCCCCCGCCACCCAGATTTCGCGCGCCTCAAACATCTTGTGAAACATCGCCGCGATCTGTTCGCCGTCCGGTGCGGGCGGAGTCCAAGGGGTTTCGGCCTCCCATGCGACAACGATATCGGCCATGGCGGCGATGTCGTCCCGAGTGGCTCTGCGCACAGCCCCACTCATCGCGCGCTCCTGCAGAAGGGATCAAACAAAGGATCAGCCGACGTCACGCAATAGTCGCCCGCCCGTTTTAGGGAAATTTCGACGACGGCCCCGATCATGCCGCATGGCCCTCGCGAAGCCCCTCACGGACCCGGTGAGCCAACGCGATAAACTCCGGCGTGTCGCGAATTTCGAGCGGGCGTTCCTTGGGCAGAGGGCTGTCGATAACATCGGTGATCCGCCCCGGTCGCGGTGACATCACGACAATCTTGGTCGACAGATAGACAGCCTCCGGAATCGAGTGGGTTACAAAGGCGATGGTCTTTTGGGTGCGCGCCCAGAGCGCCAAAAGCTCTTCGTTCAATTTGTCGCGCACAATCTCGTCCAGCGCCCCGAAGGGTTCGTCCATCAGCAGGATATCCGCGTCAAAGGCCAGAGCCCGCGCAATACTCGCACGCTGCTGCATCCCACCAGATAGCTGCCAGGGGTATTTTCCACCAAATCCATCCAAATCAACGAGTTGCAGGACCTTATTGATGCGATCAGTCATCTCCGCACGGGGGAACTTCATGATTTCGAGCGGCAGCTTGATATTGCCCGCAATCGTGCGCCACGGATAGAGGCCGGCGGCCTGAAACACATAGCCATAGGCACGGCTTTTGCGCGCCTCTTCGGGGGTCAGCCCATTGATCGTCAACGCCCCGCCTGTAGGTGTTTCCAACCCCGCAATGCAGCGCAGAAACGTGGTTTTGCCACATCCCGACGGCCCGATGAAGGACACAAAGTCACCCTTCATGATCTCCAGATTAACACCGCTGAGCGCATGCACCGGCCCGTCATTGGTTTGGAAGGTAAGGTCGACGTTCTTTGCGTCGATCACTGGTCTTTGCATATTCATGCCCCCTTGAACGGCGCGCCAAATCCCGGCACGCCGTTTAATTTCAATATCCTAGACGCCCGTCGCCGGAATGCCGGTCCGCTCCACAGGGCGCGGTGCGCTCAGCTCTTTCCATTTGCTCAACGCCGTGTTCACCGTCGCATTCGCATCGCGCGCGACGAATTCCCCATGACCCTCTTTCGCTTTGAGTTCCCCGTCATCGACGGCCACATAGCCACGGGTCAAAACGTAACGCGGCAGGCCTTTGACCTCCACGCCCTCAAAGACGTTGTAGTCAATCGCAGAGGCCTGTGTCGCGGCGCTGATTGTTTTGGTTTTCTCGGGATCCAGCACGAGGATATCCGCATCGGAACCGACCAGTATTGCGCCCTTTTTCGGGTAACAATTCAATATCTTGGCGATATTTGTTGATGTGACAGCCACGAATTCGTTCGCCGTAATGCGCCCCGTCTCGACACCCTTGGTCCAGAGCACCGGCAGCCGGTCTTCGAGGCCTCCGGTCCCGTTCGGGATTTTCGAGAAGTCGCCCACGCCGAACCGTTTCTGTTCGGTCGTAAATGCGCAGTGATCCGTCGCCACACAGGACAGAGTCCCCGACGCGAGACCGGCCCAAAGGCTATCCTGATGCTGTTTGTTTCGGAACGGCGGCGACATCACGCGGCGTGCGGCATGGTCCCAGTCTTCGTTGAAATACTCGCTCTCATCGAGCACCAGGTGCTGGATCAATGGTTCACCCCAGACGCGTTTGCCCTGCATCTTGGCGCGCCGGATCGCCTCATGGCTCTCCTCGCAGGAGGTATGCACGACGTAAAGCGGCGCTCCGGCCATATCCGCGATCATGATCGCGCGGTTTGTCGCCTCGCCTTCGACCTGCGGCGGGCGCGAATAGGCATGCGCCTCCGGGCCGGTATTGCCCTCGGCCAGCAGTTTGGCTGTCAGTTCGGCCACCACATCGCCGTTCTCGGCATGCACCAGCGGCGTCGCGCCGAGTTCCGCGCACCGTTTAAAGGAGGCATACAGCTCATCATCATTGACCATGAGCGCGCCCTTATAGGCCATGAAGTGTTTGAAGGTGTTGATGCCCAACTCTTCGGTGACCACTTTCATCTCGTCAAAGACCTGCTCGCCCCACCATGTGATCGCCATGTGGTAGGAATAGTCACAGGCCGCCTGCCCCGATTTGTTGTCCCAGACCTTATAGGCGTCTAGCAGGCTCTCACCGGGGCTCGGAAGGCAGAAATCCACCACCATTGTGGTGCCCCCCGCCAGAGCCGCGCGTGTCCCGGAGGCAAAATCATCCGCGCTATAGGTACCCATAAAAGGCATCTCGAGGTGCGTGTGTGGATCGATCCCGCCGGGCATGACATAGCAACCGGTGGCGTCGAGGATCTCGTCACCGCTGAGATCAGGGCCGATCTCGACGATCTTGCCGCCGTCAATTTTAACGTCCGCCTTATAGGTCAGGTCGGCGGTGACGATGGTTCCGTTTTTGATGACTTTGGTCATGTCATGTCTCCTTGTCGGGTAAGTGAAACGTCTGATGCGTTCCTGCTCAACATCTGATCAGATTTATCGAAATTATGAGGACGGGGCGCTCACCCCACAACCTCCGCCGTCTCGAGCACCGCGTGCAGCAGAACATCCGCCCCTGCTGCCGCCCACTCGGGGCTGATGTCTTCGGCTTCATTGTGCGACAGCCCGTCCACGCAGGGACACATGATCATCGCCGTGGGTGCGACATCGTTGATCCAGCAGGCGTCATGGCCCGCGCCGGACACGATATCCATATGGAAATAGCCGAGCTTCTCTGCGGCTCCGCGCACGGCGGCCACGCAGGCCTCGTCAAAGGCGGGTGGATCGAACTGGCCGACAACTTCCGTCTCCAATGACACCTCGATATCGGCACAAAGAGCAGGCGCTCGGGCGTAGAATTCTTCGAGCATCGCATCGATCACATCCTGCAGGTGCGAGCGGAAATCGATGGTGAATACGACCTTGCCGGGAATGATGTTGCGCGAATTCGGATAAACGTCGATGTGCCCGATGGCACCGACGGAATTGGGCTGATGCTTCATTGCGATTTCATGGACCAGCTCGGTGATGAGGGCCAAACCACGACCGGCGTTCTTGCGCATCGGCATCGGGGTCGAACCGGTATGGCTCTCCTTGCCCGTCACCGCGCATTCGATCCAGCGCAGGCCCTGACCATGGGTGACGACGCCAATGTCGCGCCCCTCTGCCTCCAAAATCGGCCCCTGTTCGATGTGCAACTCAAACAGCGCATGCATTTTGCGCGCACCGACCTCTTCGTCGCCAACCCAGCCGATACGTTTCAATTCATCCCCGAATTTCAAACCCTTGGCGTCAACGCGGTCATAGGCCCAATCCTGCGTGTGCTTTCCGGCAAACACACCCGACGCCAACATCGCAGGCGCAAAACGCGTGCCCTCTTCGTTGGTCCAGTTCACTACGACGATTGGGTGTTTGGTCTTGATCCCGAGGTCATTCATCGTGCGCACCGCTTCTAGCGCGCCAAGCACCCCCAGAACCCCGTCGTATTTCCCGCCCGTCGGCTGCGTGTCCAGATGCGAGCCCATGTAGACCGGCAAGGCATCGGGATCGGTGCCCTCGCGCGTGGCAAACATATTGCCCATCGTGTCCACGCCCATGCTCATACCCGCCGCTTCGCACCACGTCTGGAACAGCGCACGCCCCTCAGCATCATCATCTGTGAGAGTTTGGCGGTTATTCCCACCCGCGATACCGGGACCGATTTTCGCCATATCCATCAGGCTGTCCCAAAGACGAGCCGAATTGATGCGGAGGTTTTGACCAACGTTAGTCATCGAGTGTTCCTTTCGCGTTCTGTACCGGGCATATCCCGAAATCTTAGTTAGGCTCGCGCTCCGAAAAAGGCGCGTCTGACACGCGCGGGCATCGGAAATGGCGCGATGCCGACCCGTGCGTCACCACTAAATCCACGCCTCAATCCCTTGAGGACGCCCACCACTTTGCGGAATGCTTTTGACGTAAACAGCGCCCGACGACGCTCATCCGAGGCCGCCGTCATCGACGCATTCGAATGGCGCACGCGGTAGATCGTTGCGCGGAATGGGACGGGGTGCCAATTGCTGCCGTTCTCGGGAAACCGTTCGAAAATCAAATGGTGGCTCCCGAGCTCCGAAATCGCGGCTTCGCTGGGACTATCCGCCGGCTCGTCAGTTGCCAGAAAAGCGGATTTCGGAATGACCAAGGACGACCCGCAGTGTTTGTGCAGCCGGTTCATCAACCCGATCCGGCGCGTGCCATCTTCCCAGAAATAGCCACGCGGCACGAACCAGAACCGGTCCGACGGATTGTCGGCGACAAATCCGGCGAGATCACGGTGAATGAGATCGTCATCATCAACGACCATCACCTGATCGCCCTCAACGGCATGAAGGAACCCCGCATGAATGCGCCGCCCCTTATCGAGCCGGATCATCCGCCACATATCCTGCAGTGCGACCCCGTCGTAATCCATGACCTCCGGCTCGAAATCGACCGGTTGGAAGGTGACCTGCGGCGGCAGCGGCGGCAATTCCTGTTCGCGATTGCCAACGATGACCGCCTTCCACGCGTCAGAGGTCTGGTTTGCGAAGGACGCCAAGAGATCGCGCAGACAGGCCTGTTGATGGGCGGTGTCTTTGACCATGCCCGGATGACGTATGGGGACTACGAAAACGATCATTGGATTTCGTTCAAAACCTCGCGCAGCGTCCCGAAGAGTGTGTCGATGTGCTCTTTTTCGATGATGAGCGGTGGCGACATTGCGATGATGTCACCGGTTGTGCGCACGAGAATGCCCTTTTCATAAGCCTTCAGGAAAGCGCTAAAGGCGCGCTTGGTCGGCGCGCCTGCAATCGGCTCCAATTCAATGGCACCGATGAGCCCCATGTTGCGGATATCAATCACATGCGGGCAGTCACGAAGCGAATGAAGACCATCCCCCCAATAGGACGCCAGGCCCGCTGCCCGCTCGAACAACCCCTCCTCGCGGTAGGTTTCCAACGTGGCAAGACCCGCAGCCGCCGCGATCGGATTGCCCGAGTAGGTATAGCCATGGAACAACTCGATCGCCTCTTCGGGTCCCTGCATAAACGCATCGTGGATATCGGAGGTCGCGAGAACCGCCCCCATCGGAATAACCCCGTTGGTGAGACCTTTCGCGCAGGTGATCATATCGGGCATGACCCCGAAATGCTCGGCAGCAAAGGAGGACCCCAGACGGCCGAAGCCGGTGATGACCTCGTCGAAAATCAACAGAATGCCATGCTTCTCCGTGATCGCACGCAGGCGTTCCAGATACCCCTTTGGCGGCATCAGAACACCGGTCGACCCTGCCATCGGCTCGACAATCACGGCGGCGATGGTTTCGGCCCCATGTAGCGCCACGATACGCTCCAACTCGTCGGCGAGTTCCACGCCATGTTCGGGCTGGCCTTTGGTGAATGAATTCACGGCAGGCAAATGGGTGTGGGGCAAATGGTCAACACCGGTGAGAAGCGAGCCAAAGAATTTACGGTTATTGACGATCCCGCCGACGGAAATCCCGCCAAAGTTCACGCCATGATACCCCCGTTCGCGCCCGATCAGGCGCGTGCGCGTCCCCTCGCCGCGAACGCGGTGATAGGCCAATGCGATTTTCAGAGCGGTCTCGACGGCTTCTGAACCGGAGTTGGTATAAAAGGCATGGGTGAATGGCTCCGGCGCCATTTCGACCAGCTTGGTCGCGAGTTCGAAAGCCTTCGGATGGCCCATCTGAAACGCTGGTGCGTAATCGAGCTCTGCGGCCTGCTTCTGAATCGCTTCGACGATCTTGGGACGGTTGTGGCCCGCGTTGCAGCACCATAGCCCCGCCGTACCATCAAGCACCTGACGCCCATCAGCGGTCGTGTAATGCATCCGGTCTGCAGAGACGAACATCCGCGGGTTCTTTTTGAACTGCCGGTTTGACGTAAACGGCATCCAGAATGCCGAGAGATCGTTCGGGCGTGTGTCGCCATCCATAGCCATTTTTGCCTCCGTCCCTTGTTGGAGTCGGGCCTTTTGGAGACCCGTTTGTGCAGCGGGATCAACACAGGTGAAACGTCGGCATGTTCCAAGGGAACCCGACAGACACCCACGCCCGCCTTTGACCATTTGGTCAAGACGAGCGTGACTTAGCGTTGCGCGACCGTCAATCCCGCCAACTCGCCGAAAAAGCAGGCACCACGGTTTCTCGACATATTTTTTAGCGATTGGCGGTATGCAATGGCGCTTTTTTTAGCAAACATGGGGGTCCCATTTCACAAACGCGCGCGGAACCATGGAATCACGACTGCATAAGAAGGCGCCTAAACCGCGAACGCGGATTCAGAAAAAGAACACTGAGACCATTCTGGATGCCGCGCTGGAAGTCTTTGCACAGCATGGATTTCGGGGCGCGACCCTGGACCAGATCGCAAAAGCGGCGGGCCTGTCGAAACCCAACCTTCTGTATTATTTCCCCTCCAAGGTCGCGATTCACCGCGCCTTGATGGACGTGTTGTTGAAGACCTGGCTCGACCCTCTGCGCGAAATGGACGCCAATGGTGACCCCGTCGAGGAAATCGTCGCCTATGCGTTGCGCAAGCTGGAAATGTCGCGCGAAATGCCGCGTGAAAGCCGCCTGTTCGCCAATGAAATCGTGCAAGGCGCTCCGAATATCTACGACAAGATCGAAGGTGAGCTCAAAGATCTCGTCGATGAAAAAGCCCGCGTGATTTCGGGGTGGATCGCGCAATCGTCCATTGCGGATATCGACCCCTATCACCTGATTTTTTCGATCTGGGCGACGACCCAGCACTATGCGGACTTTGACGTTCAAATCCGTGGCATCCTGCGTCCCGAAGAAGACACGCATTTCGATACGGCCCGCGTGTTTCTCGACCAACTCTATCGCCGGATTCTCACGCCCCTCAATTAGCCATGCGTTAACCAAACCCTAAGAAAACTGGGGACATTAACGGATCGTAAAGCCTAGGCTATTAACAAAGGAACTGGTGGGGGCTCCTTGATCGAAGGAGCGCCAGAAAATGTCCAACGTACTCGGCGTGCCAGCATTCGGTGGCGGTGGCTTTGTCCAACGCGCCTCTGTGGATACGCATCAACCTGCGGTGCCAGAAGTTGCGCCGGTTTCCAAAGGCGAAACCACGTCGAACCATCAGGGAACCGGTCTGCCGGACTATCGCAGCCACACCAACACCGACACGCAAAGCTCCGACACGAAAGACGGGGAAACCGTCGCACGTCTGCGCGCGGAACAGGACGCGCAGGAAACCGCGCGTGCGGCCCGTACAGACGAAAACGTCATTGCAGGACCGACACCGGCTTTTCAGGCGAGCGTGTTGGAGGTGGAACGTGATCTGAAAAATGTCATAGCGCGCGTTGAAGCGAAACGTACCCGCGACGCGGATAGTGCGGCCATCGCGCCCGCGGGAGTGGATGCGAAAAACGCGCAGGCAACAAAGGATGAGCCCCAACAAATTGCAGATGCTCAACCGCCAGATATCAACAAACAACAGCCGCTAACGGCGCAAACCCATGAAACCGTTGATCCGGAGGTTAAATCCGCAGGTGCAGCCGCGATTGCAGCTACACCCTACGATCCAGTGCCAGACCAGCAATAGAAGGGCGATACCGCCCTACTCCGCCGCGCTGGCTGACGGGTTATTGGGGTGCGTCGTCCAGTTGGCGTAATCTGCCTCGACCACTTTGCCCGTCCGTTCGTCCAATTCGCCGGGCGTCAGGGTTTTCATCGTGATGCACCCCTCGACGGGACAGACGTTGACGCAAAGATTACAGGCCACGCATTCATCGTCTTTGACGGTGAAGGTGCGGTCAGGCGACATTGCAATGGCTTGGTGACTGGTGTCCTCACAGGCCGCGTAGCAGCGACCGCATTTGATGCAATCATCCTGTGAAATCACGGCCTTGGTGACGTGATTGAGGTTGAGGAACTGCCAGTCGGTCACATTCGGAACCGCACGACCGACCAGATCGTCGATGGACGTGAAGCCTTTTTCATCCATATATTGCGAGAGGCCGGAGATCATTTCCTCAACGATTTTAAAGCCATAGGTCATAACCGCCGTGCAGACCTGAACATTTCCCGCACCGAGCGCCATGAACTCTGCCGCATCACGCCAGGTTGTGATGCCGCCGATGCCTGAAATTGGCAACTCACGGGTTGCGCCGTTGCGCGCGATTTCGGCGACCATGTTCATCGCGATCGGTTTGACCGCGGGACCGCAATAACCGCCATGGGTGCCTTTGCCGTCAATCATCGGTTCGGGCGAAAAACTATCGAGGTTTACACCTGTGATCGAGTTGATGGTGTTGATGAGCGACACCGCATCCGCGCCACCGCGCGCCGCAGCTTCGGCAGGGAAAAGGATGTTGGTGATGTTGGGCGTCAGTTTGACGATGACCGGTAGGTCCGTCGCCTCCTTACACCAGCGCGTCACCATTTCGATATACTCGGGCACCTGACCGACGGCCGATCCCATGCCCCGTTCCGCCATCCCGTGTGGGCAGCCAAAGTTCAATTCGAACCCGTCCGCGCCTGTGTCGGCAATGCGTGGAATGATCTCTTTCCAATCCTTTTCCTCGCAGGGAACCATGACGGAAGCGATGACAGCACGATCAGGATAATCCTTTTTCACGCGGGTCATTTCGTCGAGGTTGACCTGCAACGGGCGGTCGGTGATCAGCTCGATGTTATTCAATCCCAGAAGACGGCGATCCGCCCCCCAGATTGCGCCATAGCGGGGGCCGTTGACGTTGACCACGGGGGGGCCTTCGGCACCCAGCGTTTTCCAAACAACGCCGCCCCATCCGGCCTCGAAGGCTCGGCGCACGTTGTACTCTTTGTCGGTTGGCGGCGCGGAGGCGAGCCAGAATGGGTTCGGGGATTTGATACCACAGAAATTGGATGTCAGATCGGCCATGGCTTAGCCCTCCATAAGAGTTGCGTGGATGTCTTCGGCGGCGTCGCGACCTTCGGCCACTGCCGTCACGGTAAGGTCCTCACCCCCGCTGGCGCAATCGCCACCCGCCCAAATGCCGGCAACGGACGTTCGTCCAACGGCATCGACCGCGATCTTGCCACCCTCGAGCGCCAGCCCTTCCGGCGCGCCAACCAACGTCTGCCCGATGGCGCGGAAAACCTGATCTGCGGCAAGGCGGAAGGTTTCCCCTGTTCCGACCAAACGACCGTCTTTTTCGGCGGTGAATTCAAATTCAACGTCTGCACAGGCGCCGTTGCCGTGAATGGCGACGGGCTTGGCGTTGTAAATGATGCGAACCCCTTTGGAGGTGGCCAAATCCTGTTCATAGAGAGAGGCGCCCATCCGGTCCCGGCCACGGCGGTAGACCATGGTAACCTGTTCGGCCCCGAGGAGTTTTGATTGCACGGCGGCGTCGACAGCCGTCATACCGCCGCCAATAACCACCACATTGCGCCCAACCGGAAGGGTGGACAGATCCGTCGACTGTCGCAAATCGGAGATGAAATCGACCGCATCAAGCACGCCGTCCTTGTCATCACCAGGCAGGCCGAGCGCATTCACCCCGCCCAAACCGATGGCCAAAAACACCGCATCGTGGGTCTCCTGCACGTCATCGAGCGACAGACCCGCGCCGAGTTTTTTGCCCGTCTCGACCGTGATCCCGCCGATCTGCAAAAGCCAGTCGACCTCTTTCTGGGCGAAGCCGTCAGGGGATTTGTAGGATGCGATCCCGAATTCGTTCAGCCCGCCCGGTTTCGGGCGCGCGTCGAACATGGTGACCGCATGGCCTTTCATAGCCAATCTATGCGCCGCGGCGAGACCTGCCGGACCGGCACCAACCACGGCCACCTTTTTTCCGGTTTCTGGCGCGCGCGTGTAGGGATGGGACTGTTTCGCCATCAGTTTGTCGGTCGCAAAACGCTGCAAACGGCCGATTTCGACCGGCTTGCCTTCCGCCATCTCGCGCACACAAGCCTCTTCGCACAAGGTCTCTGTGGGGCAGACCCGCGCGCACATCCCACCCAGAATGTTCTGGTCAAAAATCGTCCGCGCCGCAGCTTCGGGCGTGCCGGTCGAAATCTGGCGAATGAATAGGGGGATATCGATCGACGTCGGACAGGCCGTCATACACGGCGCGTCATGACAGAAATAACAACGGTCTGCGGCGACATGTGCTTCATGGGCATCGAGTGGCGGGTGCAGATCGGAAAAACCTTCAACATAGGCCTCAGCAGGCAAACGTGTTGATGCAATTCCTTCGGTGCGCGGGCTGTTTGTCACACTTGGCTCCCTGTCGGTTTTTATGGCTGATCAAAGCGTGGCAGGCTTTCATTTTTTATCAAGTGGTAAATTTTCTGAAGTTTGGTAGGCTCGCTCCAATGGGGAGTCTGTGCCTAAAAAACGAGCAAACGGACATGGGTTCAGGCGCACCTTCGCAACAGATGCGGCTTTTCACGCCCCGTGACGTGACGTATAAGCGCACCAACCCAATGGGCAGACACCGAAGAAACGGGGAACCATGAGCAAAACAAACGAAGCCGATGTTGCCTTTATTCAGGCCCTCGCAGAACTGCTTGATGCAAACGATCTCACCGAACTCGAAGTAAAGCGTGAGTATGGTGACAACGACCGCCTGAATGTGCGTGTTTCGCGCGCAAAAGAAGCAGCGCCAGTCATGCATGTCGCCGCCGCCGCGCCGGCACACGCGCCTGCAGCTGCTCCGGCAGCGGTCTCCGACGCCGCACCCGCATCAAGCGATCCGTCCGAGGACCCAAATGCACTCTCCTCACCCATGGTCGGAACCGCCTATCTGGCCCCTGAACCGGGAGCGTCGCAATTCGTCAAAGTCGGCGACAAGGTGTCTGAGGGTCAGACGGTTCTCATCATTGAGGCCATGAAGACGATGAACCACATTCCGGCACCCAAAGCCGGCACCGTGAAACGCATTCTCGTCGACGACGGCACGCCTGTCGAATATGGCGCGCCTCTGATGATCATCGAATAGGGCCAGAGCGCGCATGTTCGACAAAATCCTCATCGCCAATCGCGGCGAAATTGCCCTCCGTGTGATCCGGGCCTGTCGCGAAATGGGCATTGCCTCCGTGGCCGTCCATTCCGAAGCTGACGCAGACGCCATGCATGTACGCATGGCGGATGAAGCGGTCTGCATTGGCCCGAATTCCTCGACCCATTCCTATCTGAGCATTCCCGCGATTATCGCCGCCTGTGAAATCACCGGCGCCCAAGCGATCCACCCGGGATACGGCTTTTTGTCGGAAAACGCGGCTTTCGTTCAGATCGTCGAAGATCACGACCTGAAATTCATCGGGCCTTCTGCCGAACACATCCGGCAAATGGGCGACAAGATCACGGCAAAAGAAACCGCAGAAGCGCTTGGCATCCCCGTGGTGCCCGGCTCCAAAGGCGGCGTCCCTGACGTTGATAGCGCGAAAGAAATGGCCGCCGAAATGGGCTATCCGGTCATTATCAAAGCGACTGCTGGTGGTGGCGGTCGCGGCATGAAAGTGGCCAAAACCCCTGCTGATCTGGAAACCGCATTTCGCACTGCACGCTCGGAAGCTAAAGCTGCCTTTGGCAACGACGAAGTCTATATGGAGAAATATCTCCAGAGACCGCGACACATCGAAGTACAGGTTTTCGGAGACGGCCAAGGCGGCGGCGTCCATTTGGGTGAACGCGACTGTTCGCTGCAGCGTCGCCACCAGAAAGTGTTCGAGGAAGCCCCCGGCCCCTCCATCACCCCCGAAGAGCGGGCTCGCATTGGTGGCATCTGTGCCAAGGCTATTGCCGAAATGGGCTATAGCGGCGCGGGCACCATCGAATTTCTCTACGAGGATGGCGAGTTCTACTTCATCGAGATGAACACGCGTCTGCAGGTTGAACACCCCGTGACCGAGGCTATTTTCCGTCAAGACCTCGTACGCGAACAGATCCGCGTCGCGGCCGGTGAAAAACTGTCCTTTAAACAGGAAGATCTGGTTCTCGACGGCCATGCCATCGAAGTGCGGATCAACGCAGAGAAACTGCCGAACTTCTCGCCCTGCCCGGGCGTTGTGACCCATTATCACGCGCCCGGTGGTTTGGGCGTTCGGATGGATAGTGCGCTCTACGCAGGCTACAAAATCCCGCCCTACTACGACAGTTTGATTGGCAAACTGATCGTCCATGGCCGCGACCGCGACGAAGCGCTCGCACGTCTCAGCCGTGCCCTCGGCGAGTTGATCGTGGATGGCGTCGATACCACGGTTCCGCTTTTCCATGCCCTTCTGGCAGAAAAGGCCGTGCAAACAGGGGATTACAACATCCACTGGCTTGAGAAATGGCTAGAGGCCAACGTCGAAACAAAATAAGGAAAGGTCGCCTCGGGCGGCCTTTTCTTTTGCATCTGCGCGCGCCAAAGTCGACACATGGACCACGTCGATCTGAACCCTGAACTTTTGCTACAGGCCTATGCCAACGGCGTTTTCCCGATGGCCGAAAACCGCGATGACGACGACATCTACTGGGTCGATCCAACGCACCGCGGCGTGTTCCCGCTCGACAGCTTCCACATCTCTCGAACCCTCGCCCGCACGATCCGAAGGGGGCGATTTTCGGTCACGCTCAATCGTGATTTCGCGGGCGTTGTGGATGGTTGTGCGGCGCGCGAGGAAACCTGGATCAACGACACGATCTACGATCTTTATCTCTCCCTGAACGATCTTGGCTATGCTCATTCCGTTGAGGTCTACGAAGGCACATCCTTGGTTGGGGGCGTGTATGGCGTGACGCTCGGGTCGGCGTTTTTTGGGGAAAGCATGTTCTCGCGCCGCACGGATGCCTCGAAAGTCGCGCTCGCCTATCTCGTGGCGCGCCTGAAAAGAGCCGGTTTCACGCTATTTGACACGCAGTTCCTGACACCGCATCTGGCCTCGCTCGGTGCGATTGAAATCCCGCGGGAAGAGTACAGAGCGCAGTTGGCCGAAGCTTTGCAAAGGCCCGTGGATGGCACCGCATTCACGGCGCCACTAACGCCTCAGGACGTGCTGCACGAAAGAGGCCACACATCGTAGCGGGCGTGATCCATCGCGTTCAGGGCAGGACTGGACGCGACCATCCAACCGGTAAACACCGGCTCCTGTGCGCCCTCTGCGGCTACCACGACATGAACATAGGCGTCCCCGGAAGGGTTCCCTTCGGGAAAGCGGCAGTCATCGAGACGAACTGCGATTCGCCCGAAGACGGCGATTTCGCCCGTTTTAAGCGTCAAATCCTCAACCTGACCGGTCAACCGGTCGAGCGCCCGCAAGGTAGCCCCAGGTGCAGAGACCACACGTTCCTGCAGTTCGGTCGTGATGTCATTCAGTTCGCGTTGGAACCCTTCGCTCGGCAAACTCTGTAGATCTTCGAGCGTGAGTCCCCCTGCACCGAACCCGCCTGCCCCGTCGTCTTCAAGCGGCTGGATCAGGATTTGGTCGACACCGGTCGCGAGGTCGTCATCAATCGGCGCAGTGGTATCCTGCGCCCAAACAGGAGCCACACCAAATGCGATCACGCCAACCCAGCTTGCGAGTTTCATTGATCGCCGCTTCCACTGACAAATTTGAGCAGGAGATTGATCAGGCTGACCGCACCTTGCGTGTCCGCAATTACCTGACCGTCTTCGAGATTGAACATCGATCCACCGGGTACGAGTTCAACAAAGTTTCCGCCCAACAAACCCTCGGATGACACCAAAGCCGCCGTGTCATCGGGGAGTTGGAATTCACTCTCCAGCGCCAGCTTGGCTTCCGCACGGAAGGTTTGTGGGTCGAGCCCCAACTCCGTCACGGTGCCGATCTTGACGCCGGCGAGGCGAACGTCTGAACCGACGCTCACGCCCTCTGCCGAGCGGAATGAGGCCGTAAGATGGTAGACATCACCCGACGCGCCGCCAAAGCCGGTTACTTGGCCTGCGTAGACCAAAAAGCCGATGGCGAGCGCCAAAACACCCGCCCCGACCGCGATTTCTGTGCGGTTCGTCGTCATTTATTCGGGCTGCCAAGCCTCGTAATCGGCACGCTCGACAGGAGCCGCGCGCCGGATCGACCCAGCAGGAGCATAAGCCGCCGCAGACCCTGTCAGGTTCTCGACATGCGGTTTTTCCCAAGGTTTATGATCGAGTTCCTCGTGGCCGGGATGATTGTTGAACGTGTGGTGCAACCAACCGTGCCATGCGGGGCTGATGCGCGACGCTTCCACTTCGCCATCAAAGATAACCCAGCGACGTTTGTCGTCTTCATTGCGGTAGTACACGTTGCCCTGTGCGTCCTCACCAACTTTGATGCCGTGACGCCAAGTGAAAAACTGCGTGCCGAAGGTCTGGCCCTTCCACCACACGAGCGCGCGCAGAATGGTGTTGCCGATGCCCATGATCATGCCTCGTTTGATAGGTTGCCCAATCTATGAACCATCCCGCGACGGAGGTCCAGAGGCTAGGCGATGGTTGAGTACGCTTTGACCTTACGCTGCACCGCACATGGCGACGATCAGCGCGATGCAGACGGAAATTCGCCATGGGGCAGAAATTGGCCCTAGCCCTGAGTTCCGGGCAGGCGCGCCGTCACTTCAATCTCGATCTTCATTTCGGCGTCGATCAAACCCGCAACGATCATCATCGCGGCAGGCGGGTTATCACCGAAAACCTCGGCAAGAATTGGCCAGCAGAGTTCAAAATCCGCCCTGTCCGGCAACACATAATTCACCCGCACCACATCGGAAAAACTCGCCCCCGCCTCCGCCAGCGCACGACCGATCACATCCAAAGTATTGCGGCATTGTTCGCGCACGTCTTGGGGCATGGTACGCGTGACCGGATCGGCACCGGTCGAACCGGACACGAACACCCAGCCGTCGGTAACGGTAGCACGACAGTAGCCGATTTTCGGCTCATAGGGCGATCCGGAATGGATACGTTTGATTGCCATGAGACGATCCAAGAAGGAAGGTTAGCCCGCGTTGGCCTCTTTGGGATCATCTTCGGAGTAGATAATCAAAGGACGCGCATCTGACGTCACCGCCTCTTCATTGACGACGACCTCGCTCACATTCTCCATGGTCGGAAGTTCGAACATGGTATCGAGCAAGATGTCTTCCAGAATGGACCGCAGACCACGAGCACCGGTCTTGCGCGCGATCGCACGCTTCGCGATGGCACTCAGAGCCTCTTCGGTGAAAGTCAAATCGGCAGTCTCGAGCTCGAACAGGCGCTGGTACTGTTTGACGAGCGCGTTTTTCGGCTGCGTCAGAATGGTGATCAACGCATCTTCATCGAGGTCCTCGAGAGTAGCGAGCACTGGCAAACGACCGACAAACTCGGGAATGAGACCGAATTTCAGCAGATCTTCGGGCTCCAGCTCTTTGAAAAGCTCGCCCACGCCACGATTCTCGTCGTTCTTCACATCCGCGCCAAAGCCCATCGCCGAGCCTTTGTTGCGCTGTGCAATGATTTTGTCGAGGCCGGCAAATGCCCCCCCGCAGATGAAGAGGATATTGGTCGTGTCCACTTGCAGGAATTCCTGCTGTGGATGCTTGCGACCGCCCTGCGGCGGCACGGAAGCCACGGTGCCTTCCATGATCTTCAAAAGCGCCTGCTGAACACCCTCGCCCGACACGTCTCGGGTGATCGAAGGATTGTCGGATTTGCGCGTGATTTTATCGACTTCATCGATATAGACGATGCCGCGCTGAGCACGTTCGACATTGTATTCCGACGCCTGAAGCAGCTTCAGGATGATGTTTTCGACGTCTTCACCGACATAACCGGCCTCGGTCAATGTCGTAGCGTCGGCCATCGTGAATGGCACATCCAGAATCCGTGCCAAGGTCTGTGCCAAAAGCGTCTTACCGCAACCGGTAGGGCCGATGAGCAGGATATTCGACTTTGCCAACTCGATATCGCCGGCACCTTTGGCGGCGTGGTTCAACCGTTTGTAGTGGTTGTGCACCGCGACCGAAAGGACCCGTTTCGCCGTTGCCTGACCAATCACGTAATCGTCCAGAACGTCGCAAATATCCTTTGGCGTCGGAACGCCTTCGGAAGATTTCAGACCCGAGGATTTCGTCTCCTCACGGATGATATCCATGCAAAGCTCTACGCATTCGTCGCAAATGAACACGGTCGGACCCGCAATCAGTTTACGCACCTCATGCTGGCTCTTTCCGCAGAACGAACAGTAGAGGGTGTTTTTGCTGTCACCGCTGGACGAATTGCTCATTGCATTCCCCTAAGGCCATCTGGCCGTCGTTTTCCGGTTTAGGACGGCCCCGCAAGGCCGACCGTTCAAGCCCATTAGGGCACAAGTGTAAGGCAGCGGATTCTTGGGCACAATGCCAAAATCCCTACCTGAGTGACCGCCGAAACGCTGTCCTAGCGTGCCGGCGACCGAGTTCATTCATCAACCGGAACGGCGCGGCTTTCCACGATTTCGTCGATGAGACCGAACTCCTTGGCGTCTTCGGGGGACATAAAGTTATCCCGCTCGAGCGCGTCGACGATTGTCTTGATCTTTTGGCCGGTGTGTTTGACGTAGATCTGGTTCAACCGATCCTTGAGCTTCTGGGTCTCCTGCGCGTGGATCATGATGTCCGTGGCCTGACCTTGATAACCGCCCGACGGCTGGTGAACCATGACGCGGGAGTTCGGCAGGGAGAAACGCATGCCCTTCTCGCCGGCTGTCAACAAAAGCGACCCCATCGAAGCCGCCTGCCCCATGACCAGCGTGGACACTTTCGGCCGGATGTATTGCATGGTGTCGTAGATCGACAGACCGGAGGTCACAACGCCACCCGGGCTGTTGATATACATCGCGATCTCTTTGGACGGGTTTTCCGCCTCCAGAAAGAGAAGCTGGGCACAGATCAGCGACGACATGCCGTCATGGACCGGACCATTGAGGAAAATGATCCGCTCTTTGAGCAGCCGCGAGAAGATATCATAAGCGCGTTCACCACGGCTGGTCTGTTCGACCACCATCGGCACAAGCGTGTTCATATAGGTATCAATCGGGTCTTTCATCGTCGCCTGCCTGTCTACTGTCTCGGGGAATGCTAGCGTGGAAGTGTTACTTGAATCTTAGTTTCGCCCAACAGGACCTGCAAGAGCAGCCCCCCATGTGCGGTTTTGCGTCAACGGGACCTTCACGTTTCCCCGTCACTCTTGTCTTTGGGCGCATAGTCATCGGGATTGAATGCCCAAAAATACTGATGCGCCAGATAGGCCGCACAGGCGACGAAGATTACACCGAACCCCCAGTTCCCATGTGGCGTCAACAATTCGACC
>NZ_BAABDF010000002.1:0-120680 GCF_039539485.1 Celeribacter arenosi | reverse complement strand
ACATCAAAGAAATTTTTCATCATTGCCCGCATCAAATCCCAACTGCGCGGGAGGGGCAAGACGATAGTCGGCGCACGCCCATTTCGGCGCCCTTTCCGCTAAGACAATGTTAACTCTTACGCCGCCAAATCGGGGGCCAGCCGGTGCCTTTTCCTAATCCAGCGTCTGACGATAGCGCCGCAATGCCACAATCGTGATCACCACAAGGATCGCAGCGATGGCTGCCATATCCTGCGCGACATCGGAAAAGCCCGCGTCTTTCAACATGACCTTGCGCACAAGGCGCAGAAAATGCGTCGCCGGAATCGCCGTGCCAAGGGTTTGCGCCCATTGGGGCATGGCAGCGAATGGAAACATGAAGCCCGACAACAGGATCGTGGGCAGAATCGTGAAAAACGAAATCTGCATGGCCTGCATCTGGCTGCGCGCAATTGTGGACACCAGAAACCCGAGGGCGAGATTCACGACCACGTAGAGATTGAACCCCGCGAAAAACGCCCAAAACGACCCCGTGAACGGGACATCAAAGAGAGCGCGTGCCGCCACGATAAAGACGATCGTCTGGATATAGCCGACAAAGACATAGGGGATGATCTTCCCAAGCATAACCTCCGCCGGCTTCACGGGCGTTGCGATCAGGCTCTCCATGGTCCCGCGCTCACTTTCGCGAACGATCGCAACGGCAGTGATCATCACCATGGTCATCGACAGAATCACGGCCAAAAGTCCGGGCACGATATTGGTGGATGTCGCGCCTTCGGGATTGAACGCGCGGTGGATCACCACGGTGAAAGGCGCAGGAGTTGCGGCGGCAAACTGGAGCGGCCCCTGAAGTGTCTGCGCCACGGCGAGATCCGCGACACCGCGAATTGCCCCGATTGCGCCCCCCGCCGCCACCGGATCAGAGGCATCGACCGTCAGCAGGAGTTCGGGCTGCAACCCGCGCATCGCATCGCGCTGAAACCCGGGGGGCACCGTGAGGACGACGGATGCCGTGCCATCCCGTAAGGCGCGATCACTTTGCTCCTGCGAGGTCGAAATGCCGACAAAGTCGAAGTAGTCCGACGTATCCATTCCTGCCACCAAGGCGCGCGCCACCGGGCTTTCGTCCGCCATCTCGACGAGCGTGGGCAGGTTTCGCGGATCGGTGTTGATGGCATATCCAAACAGCAAAAGCTGCACCAAAGGCACGCCGATCATCATCGCAAAGGTGACACGGTCACGCCGCATCTGAATGAATTCCTTCACCAGAACCGACAGGAATCGCGCCATGGAAAACACATTGGACAGACGTGTCATTGCGCCGCCTCCACTGGTCCGCCAAAATTGTCCTTGGCGCCGGCCATCAGGTAGATGAACGCCTCTTCGAGACCGGCGTCCTTTTCCGTCCACTCATGGGTGCCACGCGCGCGCTCCTCCTTCACTAGCGCATCCAAAGCCACCCGATCAGTGCCCGAGACGTGCAACTTGTCGCCGAACCGCATCACCTGTCCGGCGCGTTTATCGGGATCGAGCCGCTCCTGCACCGCCATGAGGTCCGGGCCGGTGACAACATAGGTGGAAATCCCGATTTGGTTGGGAATATCGCGGGCACGCCCGTCGATGAGCTTTTTGCCATAGGCGATATAGGCGATATGATCGCATTGGATCGCCTCGTCCATGTAATGCGTCGACACCAGAACCGTGACACCGCGCGCGCTAAGTCGCCGTATTTCATCCCAGAAATCGCGCCGTGCCTTGGGATCCACCCCAGCCGTCGGTTCGTCCAGCAAGAGCAGCTCGGGGTCGTGAATCATACAGGCAGCCAAGGCAAGCCGTTGTTTCCACCCGCCCGACAGCGTTCCGGCGAGCTGATGGGCACGCCCCTCCAGCCCCAGATCGCGCACCGCCTCATCCACGCGTTGTTTGCGATTGGCCATCCCGAACATGCGCGCGGTGAAATCGAGGTTCTCGCGAATGGTCAGATCTTCGTAGAGCGAAAATCGCTGGGTCATATAGCCAACGCGTTTCTTGATTTCGCGCGACTGGCTCACGATATCGAACCCTAGGCAACGTCCCTCCCCCGCATCCGGGGTCAGCAACCCGCACATCATCCGGATTGTGGTCGTCTTGCCCGACCCATTGGGGCCCAGAAACCCGTAGATCGCGCCACGTTCGACCTCCATGTCAAAGTCGTCAACGACGCGGGCCTTGCCGAAGACCTTTGTGAGTCCACGAACGGAGATGGCTACCTCGCCCATGTTAATTGTCGCGCCCCGCGCGCGCATCCACCGTCACGGGTTGCCCCGGCAAAACGGCCGTCGGCTCGAGCACTTCGGCCTCGACGCGGTAGACAAGCCGCCCGCGTTCGTCGCGCGTGTACAGGATTGGCGGGGTATATTGCGGATCAGAAGCCAGCCGCGTCACGCGCGCCTCAATCCCCTCCCCGCATCCTTCGCAGGTCAGGAGCACCATGTCGTTGGGCTTGATGTCGGCGCGCTCGGCCTCAGGCACAAAGAACAGCGCCGTCATCGCGTCCGGTTGCAGGATCGACATGACCGGCGCACCCGCCCCGGTGACTTCACCCGCCTCGAAATACACCCGGTCGATGCGTCCGGTCACGGGTGCAAACACCTTTCGATCCGCGAGCGTCTCGCGCGCGATATCGAGCTGCGCGCGTGCTGCCGCCACGGCGGCCTCGCCTGCGCGACGCTGTGCATCGCGGGCGGGCAATTCGGCGACGCGCAATTCGGCCTCCAACCGCGCAACCTGCGCCGATGCCTCGTCCACCGCCGCCTGTTGATCGTCAACCTGCGCTTGCGGAATGGAGCCGCGTGACAAAAGCGCAGACGACCGCTCCAACCGCGTCTGCGCGATGTCGAGTGCAACGCGGGCCTGCGTGAGTTGGGCACGGATCACCTCGGCCTCGGCGTCGCGCGCGCCGGTCGTCAGATTGTCCAGCTCTGCCTGCGCCTGTGCAAATTGCGCCTCGGCCGCGCGCAACCCCGCCTGCGCCTGCGCGTCTTCGAGCGTAAAAAGGAGCGCGCCCGAAAACACATCCTGCCCTTCGATGGCCGCGATCTCTTCGATCCGCCCACCCGACGCCGCTGCCGCATAGACAAAATCACCCTCGACATACCCGTCATAAACATAGGCAGGCGGCGGGTTGATACCGGGATAGACGGCCGCAATCAGGGAGATCAGCCAGTCAGGAAGATTTGCCATCTCAGGCCTCCTTTACCGGTTCGATACCGGCGAAAAACACGCTCAGATGCGTCTCGAACAACAGGTCGAGCGATAGCCCCCGTTCGGGCACGATGCCGAAAATGTCGGATAGAATGATGTGGAGAAAAACAGGGCCGAGCATCGAGCGCACAAGCATTTCGGGATCAAGCCGACGAATATGGCCCGCATCCATTGCCCGCGAAAACATCGCGATAACATCCGGCATCACCTTGTTGATCACGCGTTCGCCGTAGATGCGCGCGAGTTGCGGCTGGCTCGGCGCTTCGTGGATGATCAGCTTTGGTACCGCGATCACATCGTTCTGTTCGAGGTGATGACGCACCACGCCTGCAAAGCGTTCCAGCAGAGGGCGCGGATGGCCGTTATATGCGCGCATCGCGGCCCCGATTTCATCCGCCATACCGCCAAGCGCGCGATCCACAAGCGCCTCGATGAGCGCATCCTTGGACGGGAAATACAGATAGACCGCCCCTTTGGAGACCCCTGCTCGCGTTGCTATATCCTCGACGCGTGTTTTCGCAAAACCCTGTTCGACAAAGAGACGCAACGCCGCGTCGAGGATTTCGTCGGGACGCGCGTCTTTGCGGCGGCGGAACTTCGGCGCGGCCTTGGGGTCGGCGTCATTCGGGTTCTGGATCGCGTCTGTCATGGGGTGCCCCGCGTGAGTCGCAAATCAACTAATAACTGACCAGTCAGTTACCAAATTTTGGCCCTTCCGTAAATGCCAATCACCAGCCGCGCGAATTTGCGCAAGGGAGGCGAAGAAATCGACATTCCCTTCGCCCGCCTGCCCCGTTACTAATACAGGGCAACTGATATGCTAGTGTGGTGGAGAACCCTATGCCGACCGTTCGCCTTTCCGATCTCGACAATGTGGTCACCGCCAAACGCGCGCTCAATGTTGGAGAAGCAGGCGCGATCGACCCGATCCCGCGCGGTCATAAGATCGCAACCTCGGACATCGCCAAAGGCGCCCCCGTCCTCAAATACGCGCAAGTCATCGGATACGCCGCACAGGACATCGCCAAAGGGTCCCATGTCCACACGCATAATCTCGACTTTCGTGCCGTCGATACGGCCTATGAATTCGCCACCAACCTGCGCCCTGCGCCCGCCGCGACCACGACCGACACGTTCATGGGATACCGTCGCGCATCCGGTCGCGTCGGTACCCGCAATTATATCGCCGTTCTCACCTCGGTGAATTGCTCGGCCACGGCGGCGCGCAAAATCGCGGCCCATTTCACCCCCGAACGCCTTGCGCCCTACCCGAATGTGGACGGGGTTGCGGCTTTTGTTCATGGCACGGGCTGCGCCATGGGGGGCGACGGGACAGGATTTGAAATCCTCCAACGCACGCTTTGGGGCTACGCGCGCAACCCGAATGTGGGGGGCGTTCTACTTGCCGGTCTGGGCTGTGAAACGATGCAGATCGACTGGCTGATCGAAGCTTACGGCCTCACCCCCGGCCCTCTCTTTCAGACCATGAACATTCAAGACGTCGGAGGGACGCGCAAAACCGTCGAGCTCGGCATCGCGCGGATCGAAGCCATGCTGCTTGAGGTCGACCGTGCCCGCCGCGAAGCGGTGCCGGCCAGCGAACTCATGGTCGGTCTGCAATGTGGCGGATCGGACGCATGGTCGGGCATCACCGCCAACCCCGCCGTGGGCTACGCCTGCGATTTACTCGCAGCACAGGGCGGCACGGGCGTATTGGCCGAAACACCCGAGATTTACGGCGCCGAACACCTGCTCACAGCGCGCGCGAAGGACCGCGCCACCGGTGACAAGCTCATCGACCTGATCCATTGGTGGGAGGACTATACCGCCCGCAACCACGGCTCGATGGACAACAACCCCTCGCCCGGCAATAAAAAGGGCGGGCTGACCACGATCCTCGAAAAATCCCTGGGCGCGGCGGCAAAGGGCGGCACTACGCCCCTCAATGGCGTCTACAAATACGGCGAACCTATTACAGAGCGCGGCTTCGTCTTCATGGATAGCCCCGGCTACGATCCGGCCTCGGTTACCGGTCAAATCGCCTCCGGCTGTAACCTGATCTGCTTTACAACCGGACGCGGATCGGCGTTTGGGGCGAAACCGTCACCTTCGATCAAAATCGCGACCAATACCGAGATGTTCAACAGGCTCGAAGACGACATGGACCTCAACGCCGGAACCATCATTAGCGACGGGCGAACCCTCGAAGAGGTCGGGCGCGAAATCTATGACATGTGGCTGCGCGTGGCCTCCGGCGAGGAAACCAAGTCAGAGGCGCAGGGCCTTGGCGACTATGAATTCGTGCCATGGCAAGTCGGTGCGGTAATGTGATCAAAGCCACCGCGCCGCGCGAGGAGAGGCCCCTTCTCGGGTTCATTTTGATGTCTGTCGCTGTTGCGTGTTTCACGGGCATCGACACCTCTGCCAAATGGCTGGTGCTTGCGGGCATTCCGGTGCTGCAGGTCGTGTTTTGTCGCTACATCGTCCACTTCGTGATCGCCCTGACCTATGCGCTGGCCACCGAGGGGTCGTCTGTTCTGAAGTCAGCGAACCCGCGCATTCAGATCCTGCGCTCACTGGCGCTTCTCGGCGCGACTGCGTTCAACTTTTTCGCACTTCAATATCTTCCGATAACGATCACAATTTCCATATTTTTTGCCCAACCAATGGTCATCGCACTCTTGGCGATACCGATCCTTGGCGAACGCATCGGCATTCGACGCTTCACCGCCATTCTGGTCGCTTTTTTGGGCGTGGTTGTCGTGATCCAACCCTGGGGCGCGGCATTCCATCCGGCGCTGTTTTTCTCCATTTTGGCGCTGGTGTCAGGATCAATCTACTTTGTGCTGACGCGCAAACTGGCGGGCGTCGAAAAGAACGTGACATCGCAAATCTGGACATCCGCCATCGCGTCGGTTGCCATCGCGCCCTTTGCCCTGTCGATCTGGGTCGCGCCTCAAAGCTTTGGCGTATGGGTGATGCTGGTGGTGATCGGCCTGTTCGGCCTCAGCGGGCACATCCTCGCCACAGCGGCATTCAGGTTCGCGAGCGCAACCACACTTGCGCCCGTAGTCTACGAACAACTCTTCTACGGGACTTTGGTCGGATGGGTGATTTTCGGCACGTGGCCCACGGTTTGGACGGTCGTGGGCGCCGCCATCATCATCGCGTCGGGCATCTATATCTGGCGGCGCGAGGCGGCGCTGGGGATATCCCCGCCCCGCCCGAGGCCGGCGCGATAGGATTAGCCGCGCCCGATATAGGGCATCGTGGTTGCCATCACGGTCATGAACTGAACATTCGCCTCCAACGGCAACTCTGCCATATGCAGGACCGAGCGCGCAACGTTGCCGACATCCATCACCGCCTCGGTGCGCACGCTGCCATCAGCCTGTGGCATGCCGGTGGTCATGCTTTGCGCCATGTCGGTCAGCGCGTTGCCGATGTCGATCTGGCCACAGGCAATGTTGAACGCGCGGCCATCGAGTGAAAGGGTGCGCGTCATGCCGGTGATGGCGTGTTTGGACGCCGTATAGGCCGCCGATCCGGGGCGCGGGACCTGCGCCGAGATGGATCCGTTGTTGATGATGCGCCCCCCCTGCGGGGCCTGCGCGCGCATCACGCGAAAGGCGGCACGCGCGCAAATGAACGCGCCCGTGACATTGGTGTCGATCAGGTTGCGCCAATCGGCGACGGGGATTTCATCCACCGTCGCCCCAAAGAGCGACACACCCGCATTGTTGAAGAGAGCATCCACCCGCCCCCATCGGGAGACGGCGGTATCAAAGCACGCCTCCACAGACCCCTCATCCGTCACATCCGCAACGAGGCCGAGTGCATTGGGGTGGCTTTGCGTCATGCTTTCAACCGCCTGCGACGTGCGCCCCATGATGCCAACACGCCACCCTGCGGCGAGGAACGCCTCTGCCGTCGCCTTTCCGATGCCGCGCGTGCCACCGGTGATAATGATGGTTTTCGACATCAATGGTTATCCCGCGGCAGATCCTGCCCGACACGGCGATAGGCCGTTGCCAGTTCCAGACACCCACCTTCGGCCAATTGACCCACGTGGGTGCGATAAATCTCCTGCCAAGGGGTTTGGTGATGCAACTCCGGCGGCGTCCATGCCGCCTTGCGCGCCTCCCACTCTGCCTCCTCGACAAGGGCATCCATGCGGCTGGCGTTGAGGTCCAGACGCACCCGATCACCCGTATTGAGATAGGCCAATCCACCGCCCACCACGGATTCCGGCGAGGCGTTGAGGATCGAAGGGCTCTCCGAGGTGCCTGACTGCCGCCCGTCTCCCACGGTTGGAAGGTGATTGATGCCCTGTCGCACCAAGGCATCCGGCGGCTGCATATTCACCACTTCGGCCGAGCCCGGGTAGCCCACGCAACCAACGCCGCGAATAAAGAGAATTGTATGTTCATCAATGCCTAAGGAAGCGTCGTTGATGCGTTCGTGGTAGTCCTCTGGCCCCTCAAAAACGACCGCGCGGGCCTCGTAGACACCGTCTTTGAGGAACCGTTCGCGGAAGTCGGCCGAAATGACGGAGGTCTTCATCAAGGCTGAATCAAAGAGGTTGCCCGAAAGCACCTTGAAACCCGCATTCGCGCGAAGTGGCGCGTCATAGGTCGTGACGACCTCCAAATCCGCGCTCTCCACACCGGCGAGATTGGCCCCCATCGTGTTCCCCGTCGCTGTCATGGCGCTGGCATGAAGCTGTCCCGCCTTCATCAATTCGCCCATCACCGCCGGCACACCGCCCGCGCGAAAGAAACTCTCGCCGAGGAATTCACCCGCAGGCTGCATGTTGACCATTAGGGGTACGTCAAAGCCGACGGTTTCCCAATCCTTCACGTTGAGATCGACACCGGCATGACGCGCGATGGCTTGCAGGTGGGGCGGCGCATTGGTGGACCCGCCGATCGCCGCATTGACCTTGATCGCGTTTTCAAAGGCCTCGCGGGTCAGAATGTCGGAGGGTTTGAGATCGTCGAGGACCATCTGCACGATCCGTTTGCCTGTGTCATAGGCCATCGCCATGCGTTCACGGAACGGCGCAGGGATCGCGGCATTTCCGGTGAGGGACATGCCCAGCGCCTCGGCCATGGCGTTCATCGTGGAGGCCGTACCCATGGAGTTGCAATGCCCGAGCGACGGAGCCGAGGAACAGACCCGCCCCATGAATTCGTCATAGTCGATTTTCCCTTCGACCAAGAGACGGCGGCTTTCCCAGATGATGGTTCCGGAGCCTGCACGTTTGCCTTTCCACCACCCGTCGAGCATGGGCCCACCGTTGAGCGCAATCGCGGGTATGTCGACCGTCGCCGCCCCCATGAGCATCGCGGGCGTGGTCTTGTCACACCCCGTTGTCAGCACGACACCGTCGATCGGGTAGCCATGCAGCACCTCGACGAGGCCGAGATAGGCGAGATTGCGATCCAATGCGGCAGTTGGCCGTTTACCTGTCTCCTGAATTGGATGCACAGGGAACTCCATCGGAATGCCCCCACCATCGCGAATGCCCGCCTTGATCCGGTCCATCAGGAACACGTGGATCTTGTTGCAGGGCGCGAGGTCGGACCCGGTGTTGGCAATGCCGATGATGGGACGATCACTCTGCAATTCGTCACGGGTGAATGCCTGGTTCTGGTAACGCTCGATATAGAGCGCCGTCATGCCCGGGTTATTGGGGTTATCGAACCACTCTTGCGAACGAAAACGTTTTCCGGCTCGGGTGTCGTTGCTCACGCGCGGAACTCCTCTAGTGATTTTTCAAGATCGATGCCGTTCAATGCGGCAATGTGGCGGGCCATGGTGACGACGTATTCCTGAGAATGACCTTTCGCCTCGGCGTGGGTAAAGTACTGTTTGAAGGTGCTGCCCAGCAAATTGACGACGCCCGCCTGGGTCGCCATGGCGTCCGCGTAGCGCAAATCCTTCGCCGCATTGGCGATGGTGAATTTGTGGATTTCGGATTCACCACCGATTGACCCGCGCATAAAGGTTTCAAAGAACCCGTTGGACAGACGCGACTTCCCGATCACCTCGTTGAAGATATCCGGCGACAATCCGGACTTTGCCGCCAATGTGATCGCCTCGCTATAGAGCGCGGCGTATCCCATGGAGGTGAAGTTCATCAGGAGCTTCATCTTATGCCCTGTGCCGACCGGCCCCGTGCGCGTGATGTTGGCAGCCCAGCATTCGATCAAAGGCATCGCCTTTGCCACCGCCGCATCCGTGCCCCCAACCATTGTGTCGAGCGTGCCTTCTTCTGCCTCTTTCGGTGTGCGTCCGAGCGGCGCATCGACAATCTCCCCGCCCTTTTCGGCGAGCAACGCAGATAGCGCCAGTGTGGAAACCGGATCAGCGGTCGTGGCATCAATGACGATCAGACCCTGACGCGCGCCCGCCAAAAGCCCGTCATCCCCATGAAAAACCGCCTCGACCTGCGCCGAATTGGAAAGACACAGATGGATGATGTCACAGGCCTGCGCCATCTCACGGGGTGTCGCAGCCTCTTTGGCACCTTGCGCGACGAGGTCATCGATGGGCGCGCGGTTCCGGTTGCCCTTAACATAGAGCGTATAGCCCGCCTTGAGGACATTCGCAGCCATACCATGCCCCATATACCCCAGCCCGATAAAGCCGATCACGGGTGTGTCAGTCATGTTATTGTCCCTTTCCCTAAAGACTCGCCGTTATGCCGCCATCGACATAGATCGTTTGGCCATTCACAAATGATGCCGCGTCGGATGCGAGGAAGACGCAGGCGCCCTGTAACTCTTCTACCTTCCCCCATCGTCCCTGTGGCGTTCGGTTTTCCAGCCACGCAGAGAAATCGACATCGGCCACGAGGGCTGCATTCAACTCGGTTTCGAAATACCCCGGCGCAATTGCATTCACGTTCAGGCCATGTCGCGCCCAATCGGTCGCCATCCCCTTTGTCAGGTTGGTGATCGCACCTTTGGATGCGGTGTAGGGTGCGATACCCGGCCGCGCGAGCGCGGATTGCACGGAGGCGATATTGACTATCTTTCCCGACCTGCGCGCAATCATGTTCCGCGCAACGGCCTGCCCGACATAAAAGGCGCTGTTCACATTGGTGCGCATCAGGTGGTCAAAGGTGGCGGGATCAAAATCCTCCAAAGGGCCACGGTGCTGCATGCCCGCGTTGTTGACGAGGATGTCGATCGGACCCTTTGAGGCCTCGTAGTCACTGATGGCGCGCTGCACGGCATCCACATCGGTGACATCAAAGGGCAGCACGTCAACAACCGCGCCTGTCGCGCGCAACTGCGCGGCGGCCTGATCCAGACGCTGCGCGTCCCGCGCGTTCATCACGACGCGTGCGCCCGCCTGCGCCAACCCGGTCGCCAAAGCGAACCCTATGCCTTTGGACGACCCCGTTACGAGGGCGGTTTTTCCCGACAGATCGAAGATTTGATTACCCCCCCTCGGTTGACATCGGATGGCGAACTCGTGTTCATGGCAAAAATGGTATACCATTTGAGCCGCGATGCAAGCGGCTCCCGTACTGACAAAACGCAAAGCCGACCTTGAGGAATGCCCATGCAACACCCCTTTCCCGCGACCGCCAATCCGGCAACGCTCGTCACCCGCGTATGGCGCGAAGGCATAGGTCCCTGTGTTGCAACACTGAGGGACGGTGATCTCTACGACATCACTTCGCGCGATGTGCCCACGGTTCGCGACCTGATGGAAATGGATGACCCGGCCGGCTATGTGGCGAAGGCTGCGGGCGAACGTATTGGATCGCTCGACACCATTGCCCAAGGGTCGACTGCCGATCAGACCGGCACTCGCCTGCTCGCCCCCTGTGACCTTCAGGCGATCAAGGCCTGTGGCGTTACATTCGCTGAGTCCATGGTTGAACGCGTGATCGAGGAAAAAGCCGCCGGTGACGCGGACGCCGCCGAAGCCATTCGTGCAAAGATCAAGGACCGCATCGGCACCAGCCTCTCTGGCATCGAACCCGGATCACCCCGCGCGATGGAGGTCAAAGCGGTGTTGCAGAGCGAAGGCCTGTGGTCCCAGTATCTGGAGGTCGGCATTGGCCCCGATGCGGAGGTCTTTACCAAAGGCCAACCGATGAGTGCCGTGGGCTATGGCGCAGCGGTCGGGTTGCATCCGGTATCGACGTGGAACAACCCCGAACCCGAAATCGTCCTCGCCGTGAATTCGCGTGGTGACATCAAGGGCGCGACGCTCGGCAATGACGTCAATCTGCGCGATGTGGAGGGTCGCTCCGCCCTCCTTCTCGGCAAAGCAAAGGACAACAATGCTTCCTGCGCGATCGGGCCTTTCCTGCGCCTGTTTGACGACACCTATGGACTCGCAGACGTCGCGTCAGCCGAGCTCACCCTACGTGTGGAAGGGCCGGAAGGATTCACGCTCGACGGGCATTCTTCAATGACAAAAATCTCGCGCAAACCCACTGATCTCGTGGCGCAGACCATTGGCGCGCACCACCAATATCCCGACGGCTTCATGTTGTTTCTGGGCACGCTCTTTGCCCCTGTGCAGGACCGCGACACACCCGGTCAGGGGTTTACACATAAAATGGGGGACGTCGTGACGATTTCACAGCCCCACCTTGGTGCGCTCAGCAATACCGTGCGCCGTTCGCCCGATTGCGCGCCATGGACCTTTGGCACCGCCGCCCTGATGCGCAATCTCGCAGAGCGTGGATTGCTCTGACAGCGCGGCCATCCCGCGGAGTCTTGCGTTAGTGTCTGGCTTTAAACGCGGCCAGTTGGCTCATCGCTTCGCGTCTCAGCGCGATGTGGTCGAGGTCCAGCGCGGTAAACAGGCTCCCCGCGGCGACTGCTTCGTCCACCAGTGAGGGATCGAGCGACAAAAAGCCTGCCGGTTTGCCACAGGCCCGAATGCGACGGATCGCATCCATCACGGCAGAGCGAACCACAGGGTGACCAATCTGCCCCGGATAGCCGAGCGAGGCCGCCAAATCCGCAGGCCCGACAAACAGCGCATCCACACCCTCGACACCCGCAATAGCTTCGAGGTTTTCCAATGCCTCGACGGTTTCAATCTGCAGTATCAGGCAGATTTCTGCCCTCGCCTTTTCGATGTAGCCCTCCACGCTCCCAAACCGGTTGGCACGCATGGAGCCGCCCATGCCCCGCACACCGTTCGGTGCGTAAGTCACTGCCGCACAGGCGCTTTCCGCCTGCGCGACCGTGTTCACATAGGGCACCAGTAGCGATTGCGCGCCGATGTCCAATAGGCGCTTTATCTCGGCGGTATCGTTCTGCGTGACGCGAACAACAGGAGACGTCGGATACCCGTTCATTGCCTGAAGACTGCCAAGGACATCACTGATATCGCGCGGCGTGTGTTCGCAGTCGATCAAAAGCCAGTCATACCCTAATCCCGCGAGCATTTCGGTTACCAATGGATCGCGCACTGTTGACCAGAACCCGATCTGTGGCTGCCCTGCAATTAGGGCACGCTTGAAGGCATTTACGGGCAAATCCATCTCAGTTCACCGGCGACAAAAGTGGCCGCTGAGCAAAATGGGCCGCAATGTTGTCGCGCTGCAAATCCCCCATCGCGACCCGGGTCTGAACGGTGGCCGACCCTTGGTGTGGCTGCAGGACAACCTGATTGAGTGCCAAGAACCGCGGATCAATGCGCGGCTCGTTCAAGAATACATCGAGACCGGCCCCCGCGATCCGTCCCTGCTCCAACGCGTCGAGCAACGCGCCCTCATCCACAGTCGAGCCGCGAGAAATATTGATGACAACACCCTCCGCCCCTAACGCATCGATTACCTCGCGCGAAATATAGCCCTCGGTTTCTTTCCCACCGACCAGTGCGATGACGAGCCAGTCGACCGAACGTGCAAGATCGACGACATCGGCGTGATATGTGTAGGGCACGTCTTTCGGGCTGCGCGAATGGTAATGAATGTCCATGTCAAATGCGCCGAGGCGATTGGCGATCACCTGACCGATCCGCCCCAATCCCACAATCCCGACCGATGCGCCGGACATTTTACGGTTCAGCGGCATAGCCTCTCCCGTGGCCCAACGGCCCGAGCGCACCCATGCATCTCCGTCCACAATTGTGCGCGCCACGGCGAGCATCATAGCAAGCGTCAGGTCGGCCACATCATCGTTAAGGACATCGGGCGTATTGGTGACGGTGATGCCACGAGCCGTGGCCGCTGCCACATCAATCTGGTCGTAGCCGACACCGAAGTTGGCAATGGTTTTGAGGTTTTCAAACCGGTCCATCTGATCTCCGCCAACCGCGCCGTGGAATTTCACCGCCATAGCGGTCACCGCGGCGCGGGCCTGCGCGGACAGGTTCACGGCGTCTTCTTGGCTGTTGAGATGAACGAAGGGGGTGATGGCTTCAAATCCCGCACGCTCCCTGTCAGAGAGGTCTGGTGCGACGACGACGAGTTCTGGGTTGGACATCGGGTCTCCTAAATGAGCTTGGCGATCCGGTCGATCGCAGTTTGAATATTGTCGAGCGAGTTCGCGTAGGAAAAGCGCAAATACCCCTCGCCCCACGCGCCAAAAGAAGTGCCGGCAATGGTCGCTACACCGGCCTTGTCAAGGAACAGATCCTGCGCCTGCGTGGCATGCAGCCCCGTACCCTCGATATTGGGAAAGACATAAAACGCGCCCCCCGGATCGGCGCATCGAAACCCGGGCAGTGCGTTGAGCCGCTCCACGATGACACGGCGGCGTGCGTCAAACTCACCAACCATTTTCTCGACTGCGTCCTGCGGTCCGGTAAGCGCGGCGAGACCGGCGTATTGCGCGGCGGCATTCACACAGGAATGGTCGTTGATGCACAGACGTGTCACCGGATCGACCAGCGCCTTTGGCCAGACCGCATAGCCCAAACGCCAGCCTGTCATCGCATAGGTTTTCGACCACCCGTCGAGCATGATGAGCCGGTCGCGGATCGACGGGTATTGCAAAAGCGACACGTGGGTTCGCCCGCCGTAGAGCATCTGTGAATAGATTTCATCAGACAGGATCGCTACATGAGGGTGTTCCTCCAACCCTCTGACTAATTTGTCTATTTCGGACTTTGGCGTCACGCCTCCGGTTGGATTGGCGGGAGAATTGATGATCAGGAGCGTTGTGCGATCCGTGATCTTCTCCAGAACCTGATCCGCCGAAAACCCGAAACCCTGCGCCTCTTCTAGCGGGATCGGCACCGGCGTCGCTCCGGAGTATCGGATCACGCTTTCATAGATCGGGAACCCGGGATTGGGATAGAGGATTTCTGCCCCCGGCTGCCCGAACATCATGATGGAAAAGAACATCGTGGGCTTTCCGCCCGGAACTACAACGACCGTATCCGGATCGACATCTACACCATGGCGTCCGTGCAAATCCGCCGCCACCGCTTCGCGCAGTACCGGCAGTCCGTTTGCGGGCGTGTAGCCGTGATGCCCGTCGCGCAGCGCCTTCACGCCGGCCTCGACGATGTGCTCCGGCGTGGCGAAATCGGGCTGGCCAATGCCAAGGTTGATGATGTCGCGCCCCTCAGCGGCGAGCCGCCCTGCCCGCGCCAAAACGGTAAAGGCGCTCTCCGTGCCCAGGCGCGACAGGTTGTCTGCAAGTCTAAGCTGGCTCATCACACGTCCTCCGGCAACTTTGGTATACCAAAACATCGTGCGGCCCCGATGCGCAAGGGGGTGAAGCGCTATTGAATGCCGAGGCGGGTCAGAAGCGGCGCCCATTGCGCCTGCATTTTGCGAAATGGCGCCTGCGTGCGATCAAAAACCGACAATCCTTCGCGCGCTAATTCCACGTAGGCCGCCCTCTCGGAAATCGTCGCAACCAAGGGAAAGCCGTTCGCCTTCATGAACTCGGCCAAAGACACCGTGTCCTTGCGCCGCAAATCCGCGCGGGAGGCAACGGGGAGCACCTCAACCTTGCCCTTTTTCAACCGCTTGATTGAGGACAGATTGCGCAGGAATTTCCGCGCAGCCAGTTCATCGAACACGGATGCCATAACCGGCGTCACGAGGTAATTCGCGAGACCAATCATGGCGGAGGCCCGGGCGCCGCTCAGCCCTGCCGCGCTATCGATGATCAACCAATCGGTTTTTGCGGGCACAAACTCCGGCGCATCGCCGGACAACCATTTGACGCATTGAATTCGCGCGGCATAGGGCGAGCGTCGCTTTGCCCATGTGCGCGCCGACCTTTGCGGGTCCCCATCCGCCAAGGTGACACGCGCACCGGATGCGCGGATCGCGCTTGCAAGGGTAATCGCAGTCATGGTTTTCCCGCTCCCGCCCTTTGAATTGGCGACCAGGATCGTCTTCACGACGTCTTCTCCTTTTTCGCGGCATTCTTTTTCAGAAACGACTGGATGAACCTGCGCAATTCGCGCGATGCAGATGTATCCATTTCATCGCAAAGCCGGACGAATTCATCGCGGTCTTCTTTGGGAATTCGGATGATAAGACTACTGTCTTTCTTGCCGGACTTGGGCATCACACACGCCTCGGATTGCATATACAAAGTATATACCACCATGAAAGCGAGGCGCAATGCAACGTCGAACGCCCGATTACGGGCGCTCGTGCAGGTTAGCTCACGACAGGATTAGACGATTCCGCCGCCCGCTCCGCTCACCGCAGGGCGTTCTTCGCCCACGCGCGCACGGTAGCCCGACGCACGGTAAGCTGCGATAGGGTCAATTGCGCCCCCCGCCCCCAAACGTGCCATGGCGAGGATCGGCTCCACATCGGTGCGGAACCCCGCCTTCAACGTCGCGGCCGACATCAGAGCATCGTTGTCACCCTGATATCCGGCGAGCGATTCACGATCCACCAAGAGCGCCTGCGCATAGGCGCGGCGCACCTCGGATGCAGATGAAATCAGGCTTTCAATCGGGTCGGTTACATTGTGGCTCTGATCAAGCATATGCGCAGGATCGAACCCTTCCACGCTCTCGGCGGCGACCAATTCATTGAATACAAGGAAAAGCCGGAAAGGATCAATCGACCCTGTATCCAAATCGTCATCGCCATACTTGGAGTCGTTGAAATGGAACCCGCCCAGTTTTCCGAACTGGATCAGCCGCGCGACGATCATTTCGATGTTCACATTCGGCGCATGGTGACCGAGATCGACGAGACAAAATGCCTTTTCCCCCAGTTCCTTCGCGATCAGATAGTTGGTGCCCCAATCCTGAACAACGGTCGAATAGAACGCCGGTTCATACATCTTGTGCTCGCTGAACAGACGCCAATCGTCGGGCAGGCCTGCGTAGATCTGGCGCATTGCGTCGAGGTATCGTTCAAACTGACCGGTGAGGTTGGTCTGGCCGGGAAAATTCGACCCGTCGCCAACCCACACCGTCAAGGCGCGCGATCCGATGGCCTGCCCGATCTCGATGCATTCGAGGTTGTGCTCGACCGCCTGCGCGCGGGTCGCGGCATCATTGTGGCTGAGCGAGCCGAATTTGTAGCTATGCGCCTGCCCTTCCTGATCCTGAAAGGTATTTGAATTCATCGCATCGAAGGTCAGGCCAACTTCTTCGGCTTTGGCGCGCAGATCGGCGGGATCTTCTTTGTCCCACGGGATATGCAGAGACACCGATGGTGTCGCGCGCCCGAGCTGTTGGATCACACCGCAATCATCGAGTTTATCGAAGATGTGGCGCGGCTCACCGGCACCGGGGAAACGCGCAAATCGTGTCCCGCCGGTGCCAACGCCCCATGAGGGCACAGCGACGCCATAGGCCGTCACCTTCGCAGTGATCGCCGCGATGTCGATACCGCGCCGGTCAAGACTTGCCCCCAACGCGTCGTAATCCGCAGCCAAGGCCGCGCGGCGCGCTTCGTTGTCTTTGTCGATTATGGTCTGGTCGATCATGTCCGCTCCTTCAGCGTGGGAACGCCTGCACATTGCCGGCATCCACGTTGAGAATGTTTCCGGTCGATTTAGCGGAGGTGTCCGCCGCAAAGAAATAGGCCGCTTCGGCAATGTCCTCGGGAAGAACCGAACGTTTGAGCATGGAGCGATTGCGATACATCTCCTCCAACCCATCCTTGTCGGTGCCATAGGTGGAAGCGCGCTGTTCGAGCCACTCACCCTCCCAAATCTTGGAGCCCCGCAGAACCGCGTCCGGGTTCACCACGTTAACGCGGATACCTGCCTCTGCCCCTTCAAGGGCGAGACAGCGGGCAAGGTGAATTTCGGACGCCTTCGCCGTGCAATAGGCCGCTGCATTAGGGCTCGCCGCCAAACCGTTTTTGGACGCGATAAAGACGATAGAGCCGCCCATATCCTGTCTGCGCATGACCTTGAATGCTTCGCGCGAGACGAGGAAATACCCTTTGGAAAGGATGTCCATATTGCGATCCCAAAGTTCGACAGTGGTCTCTTCAATCGGCGCCGATGACGCGATTCCTGCGTTGGAGACGAGAATGTCGACGCCCCCGAATTCAACCGCCATTTGCGAATAGGCATTGGCGACCGCGTCTTCGGACGTGACATCCATTAAGACCGAGCGCACCACATCCGCCCCGAACGCGCCCTGTAGTTGCGCCTTGGCTTTATCAAGGTTGCCTTGATCAATATCGGCCAGCACCACGCAAGCGCCCTCGGAAAGGTAGCGCGCCGCAATGGCCGCTCCGATGCCCCCCGCACCGCCGGTTACCAAAGCAACCCGCCCTGCGAGACTCTTGGGTTTTGGCATGCGTTGAAGTTTAGCCTCCTCAAGGAGCCAATACTCGATATCAAAGGCCTCCTGTTCAGGCAAACCACAGTATTCAGACACGGCATCCGCGCCCCGCATCACATTTATTGCGTTGACATAAAACTCGCCCGATATCCGCGCTGTTGCTTTATCCTTTGCGAAGGTGATCATACCCACGCCCGGCACCAGATAGACGACCGCATTCGGATCACGCACCGGTGGCGAATTGGGGTGTTTGCACCGATCATAATAGGCTTCGTAATCCGCGCGATAGGCCGCAACCTGTTCGCCGAGATTATCGAGCACAGCGTCCAGATTGCCCTTCGCGGGATCAAAATCGACGACCAGAGGGCAAATTTTCGTGCGTAGGAAATGGTCCGGGCACGACGTCCCGAGCGCTGCGAGACGGCGCATATCTTTGGCACCGACGAATTCCAATACAGCGTCACTATCGTCGAAATGGCCAACCATGTGCTGATTGCCCGACACGAAACCGCGAATGGCCGGCATCAGTTTGGCCGCAATACCCCTGCGCGCATCCGCGTCGAGGTTTTGATGAATGGCGCCCCCAAAGGGCGTCACATCCGCAGTGCGTTCCGCGAACCAATCCATTGCCTTTTGAATGATGCGCAGCGTGAGTTCATAACACTCCTGCGCGTCATCGGCCCATGTAAACAACCCATGGCTCTCCAGAACGACACCCTTCGCGTCAGGATTTTCCAGACAGAATTTTTCGAGCCATAGCCCCAACTCATAACCGGGTCGCTTCCACGGGAGCCAACCGATCTCATCACCGTAGATTTCCTGCGTCAGTTCTTTGGACGTCTTGGAAGCCGCAATTGCGATTACCGCATCCGGATGCATGTGATCGACGTGTTTTTGGGGGACATATGCGTGTAGCGGCGTATCAATAGAGGCCGCGCGCGGGTTCAGGTTGAAGGTGCAATGGGGCAGATAGCCGACCATCTCGTCTTCGAATTCCAAACCCCTGTAGACAGATTTGAGTGCGCGTAATTTGTCCATGTAGAGGGTGGAGAACCCGTCCATTTTCATGGTGCCGACATCGCCGCCCGATCCTTTGACCCAAAGGACCTCTGCATCCTTGCCGGTCAACGGATCCTTCTGGATAACCTTTGCCGACGTGTTGCCACCGCCGAAATTGGTGATTCGTTTGTCTGACCCCAAGAGATTCGATCGATAAAGCAGCTTTTCAGGCTCGCTCATCGCGTCTGCGATCGTGTTATCCCAACCGTTTTCCAACGGTTTCACGGCTGCTGATTTCAGCATAACTTCCTCCTCCTAACCTCGCGAAACGGACGCGCGGGCAATTGATCGCAGGGTGTGAGGGTTGCGACAGAATGTCAATCATCAACGCGCAAAAAACGTCATTTGCGGTCGCAGAATGATTGAAGATGCGCATTTATGATTGACTTGGCGCGAAAATAACAACACGGTTTCGAAACAACGGAGACTCGAATGCATGAAAAAGAACGCCATCGTCTGATTATCTCGGCTGTGCAGGATCGCCCTGTCGCAACCGTGGTTGAACTATGTTCGCTCACTGGCGCATCCGAGGCGACGGTTCGACGCGACATCGCAGCCCTGCACATGCAGAAAAGGCTGCGCCGCGTGCGCGGTGGCGCAGAAGCGATCACGCCCGCGGCCATTTCCGGTCTCGTTGGGCGCCCGTTTTCGGTCAATGAAACCATGCGCACAGCGGAAAAGCAGGCCATCGCGCTCGCCGCCGTCGAGATGTGTGATGACGGCGACTCGATCATCATCAACGGCGGTACGACGACGTTCCAGATGGTGCATCCACTGGTCAATCGCCGCCTTCAGATCTTCACAAACAGCTTTCCGATCGCCGAACACCTGCTCAAGCATTCAAAGAACACGATCATGCTGTCGGGCGGCGCGATCTACCGCGAACAGAATATCATCCTGTCCCCATTCGAGAACGATGTGACGCGTAATTTCTACGCGCGGCGCATGTTCATGGGTGCGCAAGGTTTGGGTCCGATTGGCCTGATGGAGGCGGACCCCCTTCTCATCCAGGCCGAACAGAAACTGATCGGACAGGCAGACGAACTCGTCGTGCTGGTCGACAGCAGCAAATTTGATAACCGTTCGAGCCTTGTGCTGTGCCCGCTAGAGCGGATCGACACGGTCATTACCGACGACAAAATTTCGGACAAATCCGCCGCCATGTTGGACGCCGCGGACGTAACTCTGGTCACGGTCACACCCGGTCGTAGCCAGTTAAAGGAGGGGGCGGCCTCTTAGAAAAGTAACCGCCATTTCGGAAAATCGCATCAACTCAGGGAGGAGATCATGCGAGCTATTAACAAGATTCTGACGTCCGTCGCAATCGTTGCAGGGCTGACAGGAACGGCCGCAAGCGCACAGGACGATATGCGCATTGCACTCGTGGTAAAGGCTCTTGGTATCGGCTTCTTTGAAGCTGCCGCAAAGGGCGCTGAAGAAGCAGCTGGCGAACTCGGCAATGTAGAAATCATCTACACCGGACCGACGGACACCACCGCGGAAGGGCAAATCGAGGTCATCAACGCATTGATCGCTCAGGGCGTGGATGCCATTGCCATTTCGGCCAACGATCCCGATGCCGTGGTGCCAGCGCTGAAAAAGGCCATGGACCGCGGTATTTCCGTGATCTCATGGGACTCCGGTGTTGCCCCCGAAGGTCGGCAGGTGCACCTTAACCCGTCGTCCAACGCCCTCATCGGCAATATGATCATCAAACTCGCGGCGGACAATCTGCCCGATGGCGGTCAGGTCGCCGTGCTGTCCGCATCCGCGACCGCCACGAACCAGAACATCTGGATCGACGAGATGAACAAGGTCATGGGCAACTACCCGGGCATTGAAGTCGTCGGGACTGTCTACGGGGACGACCTCGCGGATAAATCCTATCGTGAAGCACAGGGCCTCATGCAGGCCTACCCCGATCTCGACGCGATCATCGCGCCGACATCGGTGGGCATTGTGGCGGCCGCTCAGGCTGTTCAGGATGCCGGTAAGATCGGCGAAATCAACGTCACCGGTCTGGGGTTGCCGTCCGAAATGGCGGGCGCCATCGAAAGTGGGTCCTCGAAGTCCTTTGCCATCTGGAACCCGATAGACCTGGGCTACTCGGCGGCGATGATCGCGCATGCACTTGCGTCTGATGCCGCAACTGCAGAGCCAGGTGCGGAGATTTCCATCGGCCGCATGGGCACGATCACGCTCGACGATACGAACTCTGCCGCGATGGCCGATCCGTTCGTCTACGACGCCTCGAATATCGACCAGTTCAAGTCGATCTTCTAAGGCACCGACCATCCGGCGCGGGCAATCGCGCCGGATGCCCCCACTTTTTACCCCATGAGGCCTACCGTGACTGACGTGTCGCCGATCCTTACGCTTGACCAGATCACCAAAACATTCCCCGGTGTGCGCGCGCTCAGCGAGGTTTCTCTGGCGCTCTATCCGGGTCAGGTCACCGCCCTTGTGGGCGAAAACGGCGCGGGCAAATCGACCATGGTGAAGGTCCTCACCGGCATTTACCAACCCGATGGCGGCCAAATCTCCGTCGATGGGTCGCCGACACATTTTTCCAGCGCGCAGGACGCCACCGCCGCAGGCATCACAGCCATCCATCAGGAAACCGTGCTGTTCGATGAACTCACCGTGGCCGAAAACATATTCCTCGGGCATGCGCCAAAGACGCGTCTCGGACTCGTGGACTGGAAAGCCATGCGGGCGCGCGCCATGGAGGTCCTCGAAGGGATAGGCGCGAAAATCGTCCCCGACGCCAAACTCAAAGACCTCGGCATCGCGAGCAAACACCTCGTCGGTATTGCCCGCGCCCTCTCCATCGACGCCCGCGTGGTGATCATGGATGAACCTACGGCGGCCCTCAGCCAGACAGAAATTCACGAACTCTACACGCTCGTCGAAACGCTAAAGGCGCAGGGCAAAGCGATCCTGTTCATCTCGCACAAGTTCGACGAGATCTTCCGCATTTGCGACCGCTACACCGTGCTGCGCGACGGGCAGCCCGTCGGCGACGGTATGATCGAAGACGTCAGCAGCGCCGAGTTGGTGAAAATGATGGTCGGTCGCGACGTCGACCACATCTTCCCCGAACGCGACCACAACGTCGGTGCAGAAGTGCTGAAAGTCGTGGGTTACGACCATCCAACCGAATTCGCCGACATTGGCTTTGACCTGCATGCCGGTGAAATACTCGGGTTTTACGGGCTCGTCGGTGCGGGTAGGTCCGAGTTTATGCAGGCGCTGTTTGGCATCACAAAGCCATCCAAAGGTGTTGTGCGACTGGACGGGAAAATCAAGGTCATCCGCTCGCCCGTGGACGCGATCACCGCAGGGATTGTCTATGTTCCCGAAGATCGCGGCAAACAGGGCGCCATCGGAGAGATGGCGATTTTTCAAAACGTCACGCTCCCGTCGCTCTCCCAGACATCCCGTTCAGGATTTACCCGCATGGCCGAAGAATTCACGCTGGCGCGCGAGTACACCCGTCGTCTCGATTTGCGCGCGGCCTCGCTCGACACCAATGTCGGGACCCTGTCGGGCGGGAACCAGCAAAAGGTGGTCATCGCTAAATGGCTGGCCACCAAACCCCGCGTCATCATTCTCGACGAACCGACAAAGGGCGTTGATATCGGCTCCAAAGCGTCGGTGCATGCCTTCATGGCCGAACTCGCTGCCCAAGGGTTGGCCGTCATCATGGTGTCCTCGGAAATCCCCGAAATCCTCGGCATGTCGGATCGGGTAATCGTGATGCGCGAAGGCCGGATCGCCGCCGAATTGTCAGGCACCGATCTCACACCCGAAACATTGGTCCGCCACGCGGCCGGCATCAGCGAGGTCGCGGCATGACACGGCTCATCACTTCACGCGAGGCGCTTTTGTTCTTCGCAATCGCCGCTCTTCTGGCCCTCGTCGCGTTTCGTTTTCCCGGTTTTGTCGCGCCCTCCAACCTTGCGGGGGTGTTCAACGACACGGCTCCGTTGATCATATTGGCGACAGGTCAGATGATCGTCATTCTCACCCGCTGTATCGACCTTTCGGTTGCCGCAAACCTCGCCCTTACAGGGATGGTGGCCGCTATGCTCAACGTGGCAGCGCCCGGATTGCCAATCTCGGTGATTTTATGTGTGACGGTAGCTTTGGGTGCGCTTCTGGGCATGTTCAACGGCATTCTGGTCTGGAAACTGCAAATCCCGCCAATCGTCGTCACCTTGGGAACCATGACGATTTTCCGTGGCACGGTCTTTCTGCTTTCGGGCGGCAAATGGGTCAACAGCCATGAAATGTCGCCCGCGTTCAAAGCCTTCCCCCGCGCAGAAATCCTCGGGCTTCCTATGCTCAGCTGGATCGCCATACTCGTTGTGATAACGTTCACAATCGTGATGACACGCACCACCTTGGGGCGCCAGTTTTATGCCGTGGGCAACAACCCGCATGCAGCGACCTATGCGGGCATTAATGTGGGCAAATCGCAATTTATCGCCTTCACGATCTCGGGCGCTTTGGCGGGCATCACCGGCTACCTCTGGGTGTCGCGCTATGCTGTCTCCTACGTCGATATCGCCGGCGGGTTCGAATTGGACGTCGTGGCGGCCTGCGTCATTGGCGGCGTATCCATCGCGGGCGGCGTTGGCACGGTTGGGGGCGCGTTGCTCGGGGCCCTGTTCCTCGGGGTGATCAAGAACGCGCTGCCGGTCGTCAATATCTCGCCGTTCTGGCAATTGGCGATTTCGGGCGCGGCAATCATCATCGCCGTCGCATTGAATGCCCAGGCTGGCCGCACGAAAGGCCGCGTGATCCTCAAACGCGCGGAGCAATCAACATGAGCATATCAGACCGCCACCTCCCCGACCGCCTGCAGAGCCCATGGGCGCGACGCTTCAAAAGCTGGGAAAGCCTCCTCTTGGCTGTCGCCATCGCGATCTTCATCGTCAACAGTTTCGCCTCGCCCTACTTCCTGAACGCGTGGAACCTGTCGGACGCCACATTCAACTTCACCGAAAAGGCGATGATTGCCTTTGCCATGGCGCTCCTGATCATTTCCGGCGAAATCGACCTGTCGGTTGCCTCGATTATCGCGCTTGCTTCTACGGCGATGGGCGCGGCCGTTCAAATCGGTATCGACACACCGGGACTGATCGCGATCGGACTGGCAACCGGGCTGATCTGTGGCGCCTTCAACGGCATACTGGTCACGGGCATGGGCCTGCCTTCAATCGTGGTCACAATCGGCACCATGTCGCTGTTCCGGGGCATCTCCTACATTGTTCTGGGCGATCAGGCCTATCGTGGCTACCCAAGCGATTTCAGCTTTTTCGGGCAAGGATATGTGTTCTGGGTCATTTCGTTCGAATTCGTCCTCTTCGCCATTATCGCCGTAATCTACGCCATCCTGCTACACAAAACGAATTTCGGGCGCGCGGTTTTTGCTATCGGGAACAACGCCACCGTCGCGCTGTTTTCGGGCATCCGTGTCGGGCGGGTGAAGTTCATCCTGTTTCTGCTAACCGGCCTGATGTCGGGTGTCGCGGCCATTTGCCTGACTTCGCGCCTTGGTTCCACGCGTCCCTCGATTGCGGTTGGCTGGGAACTCGAAATCGTCACCATGGTCGTCCTCGGCGGGATCAATATTCTGGGCGGATCAGGTTCGATCCCCGGCGTCGTGATTGCGGCCTTTGTGATGGGGCTCGTGACCTTTGGACTTGGTTTGCTGAACGTTCCCGGTATCGTGATGTCCATCGTCATCGGCGCGCTTTTGATCGGCGTCATCGCCCTGCCCCGTCTATGGGCAATGTGGAGACAGTAATGCAGAAATACGCGTTCAAAATGCACCTCAATCCCGGTGCAGAAGACGAATACCAAAAACGCCATAACGCCATTTGGCCCGACCTCGCAGAACTTCTCAAAGACGCAGGTGTGTCGGATTACTCGATCCATCTGGACCGCGAGACCAGCACCCTGTTTGCCGTTTTGTGGCGCGAAGACGAGCACCGTATGGACAGCCTCGCGTCTCACCCCGTGATGCGCAAATGGTGGGATCACATGGCAGACATCATGGTTACGCGCGCGGATAACGAACCTGTGGCAACGCCGCTTGAAACCGTTTTTCACATGCCATGAAACATGTCGCCGTTATCGACATTGGCAAAACCAATGCAAAGCTCGCACTCGTCGATCTGGAAACGCTGGACGAGGTTGCGGTACTCACCCGCCCGAATATCCCGCTCGAAGATCCTTACCCGCATTTCGACGTGGATGGGCATTGGGCGTTTCTGCTTCGTGGTCTGAAGGATTTTCATCGCGATCACGGCGTGGATGGCATTTCGATCACGACGCATGGGGCATGTGGCGTCCTGCTCGACAAAGACGGCGGGCTTGCCACACCCGTGCTCGACTACGAACACACAGGACCGGACGAACTATCGGCTGAATATGACGCGCTCAGACCGGATTTTGCCCAGACCGGATCGCCACGCTTGCAGCACGGGCTGAACCTTGGGGCTCAAATCCACTGGCTCCTTGAAACCCAGTCCGGACTTCGCGACCGTCTCGCCACTCTGGTCACCTACCCGCAGTATTGGGGCGTGCGACTGACCGGCGTTGCTGCCTGCGATGTGTCGTCTCTGGGATGCCACACGGATCTGTGGAACCCGTACCAAGGTACATTCTCACCGCTTGTCGAACGCCTCGGCCTCTCTGGCAAAATCGCACCGGCGCGCGCCGCCTCTGACATCCTCGGGACCATTCTGCCCGAGATTGCCGCGCAAACGGGGCTTGCGCCTGACACGCCCGTGGCCTGCGGCATTCATGACTCAAACGCCTCTCTCCTGCCCCACATCCTCGGGCGCAAAGCGCCGTTTTCGGTGGTCTCGACCGGCACATGGGTCATTGCCATGGGCATAGGGGTGAACGCCGATCTCGACCCTGCGCGAGATACGCTCGTCAATGTCGCGGCGACCGGCGCACCTGTGCCCTCTGCGCGGTTCATGGGCGGGCGGGCATTTGACCTTTTGGCGGGAAAGGCACCGCCGATCCCATCGGACAGCGAGATCGCGGAAATCCTGACGCAGAAAACCATGCTTCTACCATCAGTGCCCGAGGACTCCGGACCCTTTGCGGGACGCAGAGCGGGTTGGCTAGGACAAGAACCCGAAAGCGGTACCGGTGCGCGCACTGCCGCGCTGTCATTCTATCTCGCCTTGATGACGGCGACCTGTCTGAGGCTGATAGGCCATATGGGTCCGGTGATTGTCGAGGGACCGTTTTCGCGCAACCGCGCCTGTCTCGACATGCTGTCCGTCGCTACAAATGCACCGGTGATTGCGGCAGGTGGCGCGACAGGAACGGCACAGGGCGCGGCCCTGTTGCTCGCGCCGGAACGCGCCGGTCAGGCCGATCCGACCCTGCCGGAAGTGGTCAAGAATGCCCGCATGTCAGCCTACGCAAATGCGTGGTTTGACGCGGTCGCCACATGACCTGTGACCCTAACCGGCTTACCCTGACTGCCCTTGCCACATGAAAACGGGGAAGCAACCGCCCCCCCGTCTTCGTTGATTTGTCAGCCCCTTAGAACGGGCTGTCGGGGAAGTAGTAATGCTCCGCGTTTTCAGGCGTCACCAGCGTCGCGTCGATTGTGTAGACACCCGCCGTCGGCACGTTGTCATAGAGCGCGGCAGCCGTCATTTCGAGCGCGGTCCCAACCATTGCAGGCGGATAGAGCACATCAACGGGTATCATCGGATCACCATCCATCACGCGTTTGATCATGTCTTTCGATCCCGCACCACCAACGACGTATTGGATGTCGTCGCGCTGCGCCTGTTCGATGGCTTGCAACACGCCCACGGACATATCGTCGTCCTGACACCAAACCACGTCGATGTGGTCATATTTGGTCAGGTAATCCTGCATGACCTTAAAGGCGTCGTCGCGGTTCCAGTTGCCGAACTGACGGTCGAGAACTTCGATATCCGAACCGGCAATACCGGCGTCGAAACCGTCCTGGCGTTCCTGATCGATCGGGATCGGCATGCCGCGAATAACCACGACCTTCGCGTCGGGATTGCGCCCTGCGATGTATTTGCCGGCGACTTCGCCGAGTGCGTAGTTGTTGCCAGCCACATAGAGGTCGCGCACAGAGGTGTCGTTATTGGATGGAGCGCGGTCAACAAGCGCGACAAAGATGCCTTTGTTTTTCACTTCCTTGATCGCGTTCACCAGCGGATCAGGGTTGGTCGGCAAAATCACCAACGCGTCGATACCCTGAATTTCGAGGTCTTGCAGAGCATTGGCCTGCGAACCGGGATCGGGTGATGTTTTGACGATCACATCGAGACCGGGATGGGACGCTTCGAGTTTTTCAGCGATCCGGTTGGCGTGGTAGACAACCCCTGCCGTCCAACCGTGGTCGGCCGCAGGAATGGACACACCGATCTTCATATCCTGGGCAAAGGCAGAGCCGACAAACGCGACCGAGCTTAGCGCAATGGCGAGAATGGTTTTCTTCATAGTTTCCTCCCTAAGTCGGACGCGCGTTTACCGGCCGGCGTCCATTTCGGCCCCCTTATGCCTTTCGTGACAGTGACCTCTGCACGAGCATGGCAATGATGATGATCGTGCCTTGGATGGCCCCGATCAGATATTCGGAAATAAAGTTCGACAAGAGCATGATGTTGCCCACCAGCTCGAGGATGAACGCCCCGCAAATCGTGCCCCAGACACGCCCTGCGCCGCCCTTCAACGCTGTGCCCCCGACAACCACCGCAGTGATCGCCTGAAGCTCCCACATCATGCCCGTCGTCGCGGTTGTCGACCCCAGACGCGGAACATAGAGAATAACGGCTATTGCGACGCAGACCCCTTGGATGATGAAAGCCATCATCCGCACACGGTCCACTTTGATGCCCGAATAGCGCGCTACATCGCGACTGGATCCGACGGCAACAACATGGCGCCCGAAACGGGTCCGATACATCAACACGGCGGCGACAACAGTCACAGCGATGATGATCCAAATCGGAATGGGCAGGCCCAGAAAGCGCCCGAAATAGACAGGGCGATAGATGTCCTGCTGCTCCATGGAACCCAAGGTGATCGCACCGCCCTGACTGAGCCATGTCGTCAAACCCCGGTAAATCCCCATAGTTCCCAGCGTGACGATAAACGGCTCGATACGGCCCCAAGTGGTCACAGCACCGTTGAGAAACCCGCAGGCTGCCCCCAGAACGGTCGCCAATACCATCGCCGCGAGGATCATGAGCAACGGGTTTTCAAACAGACCGGTGTTCATGAACAGGATCATGACAGAGGCCACAAAGGCGACCATGGAGCCGACCGACAGGTCGAGATCGCCCGATGAGATCACAAAGGTTGCCCCGACCGCGATAATCGCAATAAACGCCGAGCGTGTCGCCACATTGCCGAGGTTCGTCAGGCTGATGAAATTCGGGTTCACCATCGCCCCGACAAACAGCAATAGAACCAATGCGATGAATGGGGCGACCGCGCGCATGTCGACCGATTGCATGCGTGATTTTGCAGTCACCTGCCCTGTTCCACCTGTCTCGCTCACCTTCGCAACTCCCTCGTCTTGTTCGTTTTTCTAGCCGGCTTTGCGCAGGCCCGCGGCCGCTCGCATGATCTGGCTTTCGTTGACGTCGTCCCCTTCGAGAATATCGGCAAGCTGGCCTTCCCGCATGACGGCGACGCGCGCGCACATTCCGATGATCTCGGGCATTTCGGATGACACAACGATCACCGAATGCCCCTCGCTCGCCAGAACCGCGATGAATTCGTAAATTTGCTGTTTCGTGCCCACGTCAATCCCGCGCGTCGGCTCGTCGATAATGACAATCTTGGGCTCGGTTTCCATGATTTTGGCCAACAACAGTTTTTGCTGATTGCCACCTGACATCCGCCCCGCCGTCACACGTGGATCGCGCACGCGGATGTCAAACCGCCGCCGCGCACGATCCAATGCGCGTGCCTCGCTGGACGGGGACAGCAACCCGTGTCGGGCATGCAGGTTCAAAGATTGCAGCGTGAGGTTCGGCGTCATGGCTTCGCCTAGAAGGAGGCCTTTGCCTTTGCGGTCTTTGGTCAGATAAGCCAGCCCCATAGCCGCGGCGGTTTCCATCCGCTCACCGGGGAGCGCCACGCCATTCACCGACACGCGGCCTGCGACCCGCGGGCGAAGCCCGATGATCGCCTCCATCAACTCCGAGCGACCGGAGCCGACGAGACCGGAAAACCCGAGTATCTCACCACGCCGCAGATCAAAGGAGACATCGCGCACAAATCCCGTCGACAGGCCCGAGACCGATAGAACCACGGGCGCATCCACATCCGGCTCGCGCTTGATCGGATACAGGCTCGATAGCTCGCGACCGACCATCAACTGCGCGATCATCTCGCTGTCGAGGTTCGCCGTGGCTTCGGTTTTCACCCACTGGCCATCGCGCAGAACCGTTACCCGATCCGTCAACTCCATGACTTCGTCAAGCTTGTGGGACACAAAGACAAAACTGGTGCCCTGTTCGCGCAACTTGCGGACCTGCGAAAACAGTCGCCCGACTTCTTCTTGGGATAGCACCGCTGTTGGCTCGTCCATGAAGATGACGCGCGCCTTGCGGCTGATAGCCTTGGCGATCTCGACCATTTGTTTGTCGGCGATGCTGAGATCGGAGATGAGCGCGTTTTCATTGATCGTCGCGCCGAGCTCGTCGAGAGCGGTGCGCGTCAACATCCGCATCTGTGCCCTGTCCAACATGCCAAAACGGGTGATCTCGCGCCCCAAAAACAGGCTCTCGCTCACCGTCAGATGTTCGGCGAGGTTCAATTCCTGATGGATCAACGCAATGCCAAGCGTTTCGGCGGTGCCATCAGGCGGCAGAACCGTCGGCTTTCCATCCAGAAACAACTCGCCCGACGTCGGCGCGTCATAGCCGGACAGTATCCGCACCAAGGTGGATTTCCCGGCCCCGTTCTCCCCCATCAGAGCATGGATTTCGCCTGCATGAATATCGAAATCTATGCTGAATAGGACCGGCACATCCGAGAAGGATTTAGAAATCCTGCGCGCGGAAAGAACCACGGGTTGAACATTCTCGACTGTGTTTGACATTGCCCCTCCCAAGAGCTCCCCAACTCCGGTGACGTGAATCGGTAAACCTTTTCATGATTCATGTAAAGGTTTACATAGAGGCACGGTGCTATGGCGTGCCTGCCTTAGTTCTGGCATTAACGTACAAATTTTGGATCCGGTGAAGCCAGGGGGAAAGCCAGTTTGGCGCCGAAAAATCAGGCCACTATCGAGGATGTTGCACGCATCGCGGGGGTATCGATCGCCACCGTCAGCCGCGCGGTGCATTCCCCAGAACGCGTGGCCAAAACGACGCGCCAAAAGGTCAACCAAGCGATCCTTGTGACCGGCTATACGACCAACGCCATGGCCCGCAGTTTGCGCATGGGACGATCGAACATCATTCTCGTGCTGGCCCCTGATATCGGTGATCCGAATTTCTCCTCCACCTTAATCGGGATCGAAACCGAGGCCCGCGCACGCAACCATGCGATCCTCATCGGGCACACTCAAAATGACCCCCAACGCGCCATCGACTACCTGCGCTACACCACCTCGCACAAAGCGGCCGGCCTCGTTCTATTTACCGGTCGACTGCCCTTGAGTGATGCGGTCTCAGCCATGCCACTTCCGCCTACGATTGCCGTTTTCGAACCCGTTCAGGACGCCGCCTACCCCTATGTCGGGGTCGACGACATCGCCGGTGGACGCAAAGCGACCGAACACCTGCTCGCCGCAGGCCATCGCAAGATTGCTTTCGTCGGCGACACTCAAATGCGTGCTGCCTTCCGCCGACGGCGCGCGGGATTTGACCTCGCCATGGACGCCGCACGGGTGGATCAGGACAACAGACTTATCGTGGAAGGTGACGGCAGCATCGAAAGCGGGCGCCATGCGGTGGAGCTATTGTTCATGCGCGACACCCTCCCCACGGCTTTCATGTGCGTGAATGACACCACTGCCATCGGCGTGATGAACGCGCTGGCCGCGCGCGGCTACAACGTGCCACTGGATTTCTCGGTGACAGGGTTCGATGACGTGCCACAGGCGACCTATATCTCCCCTGCCCTCACCACCATTCGCCAGCCCCGCTCTATCATTGGCAAAACGGCCATCGAACGATTGATGGCGCTGATTGAGGCGGACCACCCTGCCACCGAGACCCCGAAAGAAGACCTGATTTCACCAGATCTGGTTCTGCGCGGCTCCGTCACGACCCCGCGACAAACGCCGATTTAGAGATCGGCATCGCGCACCGTTTGTCATCTTGGACCTGTCAGGGCCCCTGAGGACCCTGCCTCAATTCTCAGGCGAACCGCCAACCTATCGTGCGAGATGCTCAAACAACCGCGCCACGGCCTCCGCACCCGGGTCGACATGGCCGTTCAGTTGATCGGGGTTGATGTAGCTCGCCCGCCCTGCCTTTGCCGTCGTAATAGTGGCCGTATAATTGGCCCCTTCTCGCGCAGCCTTCGCCGCCTGAGCCAGCCCGCTCGGTAGAGCATTGAGCGCGGGGAGGAGAGCATCCACCATGGTTCTGTCTCCCGGGTTGGCTCCACCAACCTGACGCAGCCGGTTCAGCCCGATTTGAAGGGCTTCAGGCATAGGTTTACCCGACGACGATGCATCCCCTGCTGCGGCAAAGAAAATCGCGAGCAAGACACCGGACGAGCCGCCCATGGTCTGGCTCAGCTCCAACCCAATGGCGCGGTAAAGTTGCGTGTGATCCGCGAGAGGCAATGTGTCCATTGCGCCAACAAGCGCGCGGGCAGCGGTCGCCAGTGTCGAACCGGTATCGCCGTCGCCAGACTTTGCATCAAGGGCATTCAGATCCGCCTCTGCCGCAATCAAAACCTCACAACACGACGTCAGAAATGCCCGTGTGGGCTCATGGCTGGACGCGGGTGCTCGAACGGGTGACAGCCCATCGGGCAAGGGCAGAATGACCGACGGCGCAATCGAATGACAACCGGGCCAGCCCGGGCACGCAACCGATTGGGCCAGCAGAGTTGTATCGTCCTGTGTCAATTCAAGCACCGAGACAGAGAACCCGTGCATATCAAGCGCCGTCATCATCGCGTCCGGCCCGATGATAAGTTGAATTCTGTCGCCGATAACCGAGCCCAGCAATTCAATTGTCAGGATCGACATTTCGAGCACCGAGGCCCCGCCCAGATTGTTGATCAACACCGCGTGCGGGGCATCCGACATCGTCGCCGCCAGCTTTTCTGCGACCTTCACCACCGCCCCTCTGGCGCCGTTTGAGACGACCTGTTCGACACCCGCCTCGCCGTGGATGCCGAGCCCGAGCTCTGCCATACCTTGGGGTATCCGGTCTTCCTTTACCGATCCGGGAACGGTGCAGGTATCTAGCGACATGCCGATGCTGCGACTGTTGGCAATGACGCGCGTCGCGGCACGGGTGCAGTCGTCAAGTGACGCGCCGTTTTCGGCCATCGCTCCGGCAATTTTATGTACGAACAACGTGCCGGCCAACCCGCGGGCTTGGGGGAGGTCAGGCAGAGCCACGTCATCATCGACAATCACCATATTGACCTTATGACCGAATGCGCGGGCCCGCTCTGCCGCGAGACCAAAATTCAACCGGTCACCGGTATAGTTTTTGACGATCAACAAACACCCCGCCGGCCCCGTCACCGCCAAAATCCCTGCCAAAACCGCGTCCGCCGAAGGCGAGGCAAAGACATCGCCACAGACCGCAGCCGTCAACATTCCCTTCCCGACAAACCCTGCGTGGGCCGGTTCATGACCTGACCCGCCACCGGACACGAGCGCAACTTTGGATTTGTCCCAATCCGAGCGCACCACAACCCGTATATGGGGATAGCCATCAAGTCGGGCCAACGCACCGCCAGATGCGGCAATCGTGCCTTCGATGGCCTCTGTGACGATGTCTTCTTTTTGGTTGATGAACTGCTTCATGGTCTTCCCCCTTAACCCACGCGCGCGCCAGTGGCGTCGAAATAGTACGGTTTTTCGGGGCGAATTCTCACGATATCGCCCTCTGTGAGAGTGGTATGTGCATCTGTGACCGTGACGAGGTCGTGATCCCTGAACACAAGATGCAAACGGGTCTGGTCCCCCAGGTGTTCGACGCGTTGCACCATGCTCTCCTCCCCTTCGCCCTGCACGATATGTTCGGGACGCAGCCCGATCGTTGTGGCTCCGGTCGGTCCGTGGCCAAAGATATCCGCAGGCAACACATTGATGCGCGGCAGGCCCAGTCGGCTGGCCGCATAAACGCTGACCGGATTTTCATAGATTTCGCGGGGGGTGCCGAATTGCACCAACCTGCCCTGATCGAGTACGCCCACATGTGTGGCCATGGTCATCGCCTCGATCTGATCGTGGGTCACGTATAGCAATGTCGCCCCGGAGTGGGCCTGAATGCTCTTTAGCTCCACACGCAAATCCGATCGCAGCTTTGCATCCAGAGAGCTCAGCGGTTCGTCCATCAGATAGACTGACGGATTGCGCACCAGCGCCCGCCCAATGGACACCCGCTGCATCTCGCCCCCCGACAGGGCCGTGGCTTTGTTGTCGAGCTTGTGGCTGATCTGCAGAACTTCGGCCACTTCGCCAACCTTTTTGGCGATCGCGGCATCCGGCGTGCGCAGCACGGGCGATTTCAAAGGAAATTCGAGATTCTGGCGCACTGTGAGGTGCGGGTAGAGAGAATACTGTTGAAACACCATCGCCACATCGCGTTGCGCAGGCGTCAGTCCGGACATGTCGCGCCCGCCGATCGAGATCTGCCCCGCGTCAGGGGTGTCGAGACCGGAAACCATACGCAAAACCGTGGTTTTACCGGCACCGGTGGGCCCAAGCAAAACAACGAAAGACCCATCGGGAACCGTCATGGTGACATCCGACAATGCAACATCGCTCCCGAAGGATTTCGACACACCGCTCAGGGATACTTCAGCCATGTGCCAGCACTCCTTCGTTGTTTTGGCTTTTCAATGCGCGCCCGTTCGCGGCGTCGAAAATCGTGACCGTGCGCGCATCGAAACGCAGTCCGGTCCGCGTGCCGACGCTGACATTCACCGATGAAGGCACCCGCGCCTTCACGGCGCCATTAGGCGTGTCGAGCGTCACAATCTGCGTCGTGCCCAGATACTCGGTCGCGGCGATTTCCCCGCGGTAGTCAGCGCTGTCGTCGAGGTGGACGTGTTCGGGGCGCACCCCGAATGTCAGTTCCCCGTTCCGGCCCTCCAGCTGGCGCGGGATTTCGAAATTGGACCCCGCAAACGACACATCGGTTTCACCAATTCCAACCATCCCGTGGAAATCGAGAAAGTTCATGGGCGGCGAGCCGATGAATTCAGCCACGAATTTGGTCGCGGGCCAGTCGTAAATGTCCTGTGGAACGCCGAACTGTTCGACGACGCCGTGGTTCATCACCACGATTTTGTCGCCCATCTGCATGGCCTCTAGTTGATCATGGGTCACATAGACGGTTGTCGCATTCATCCGATCATGAAGGGCGCGCAATTCTTCGGCCATGTGTTCGCGAAACTCCGCGTCGAGTGCTCCGAGGGGTTCGTCCATAAAGAACGCCTTGGGATCGCGCACGATAGCGCGACCCAAAGCGACCCTTTGGCGATCGCCCCCCGACAGCCCCCCGACGGGGCGATCTAGGATATCGGAAATACCGAGGATTTCGGCGATCTCGGCGACCTTCTTTTTGACCTGGGCCTTGGGCATGCCTTGGCTGATCAACGGGTAGCTGATGTTTTTGCGGATATTCATGTGCGGATAGAGCGCGAACATCTGAAACACGAAGGCGATGTCGCGTTGGCTGGCGGGTTTTTGACCGACTTCTTCACCGTCGATGTAGATCAGCCCCGATGTCGGCAGTTCCAACCCCGCCATCATCCGCAGGGTCGTGGTTTTTCCACACCCCGACGGCCCTAGAAGCATGAAGAACTCACCATCCTCAATGGTGAATGTCGAAGACTTCACCGCATTGAACGATCCAAAATCCTTGCGCACATTTTCAATTCGGATTTGTGCCATGTGCTTACTCCGGAAAGTGGCTGACGATGATGAACATCACCGTGCCAACAAGGGTGACAATGAAGGAGTAGGTGTAGAGGCCCAAGGCAAAGGGTTGCATCAGCATCACCACGCCAACCGCAATCAGGATGGAGGCCAGCATCTCCCACGCACCACGGCGCAATCTCAGCAATCCTCGAATGAAATCTGTCATTTGCGTACCGCTCCGAATGTGATGCCGCGCAATAGGTGTTTGCGCAGAAGGACTGTGAACACCATGACGGGGACGAGGAATATCGTGGCCCCTGCCGCAACGGCGGGCCAGTCTTTGCCATTCACGCCGATGATATTGGGGATGAATGGCGGTGCGGTCTGCGCCGTGCCCGAGGTCAGAAGAACCGCAAAGGCGTATTCATTCCACGCAAAGATCAGACAGAAGATCGCCGTCGATGCGATCCCCGTGGCCGCCTGTGGCAAGACCACTTTGTAAAAGGCCTGAAACCGCGTGTAGCCATCGATGAGAGCCGCCTCTTCGTATTCAATCGGAATTTCATCGATGAACCCTTTGAGAAGCCAGACCGACAAAGACAGGTTCACGGCCGTATAAAGGAGGATCATGCCGATATGCGTATCGTTCAAACCCAATTGGCGGAACATCAGGAAAATCGGGATGGCCACCGCAATCGGCGGCATCATCCGCGTCGACAGGATAAAGAACAGCAAATCATCCTTGAGAGGCACGCGGAACCGGCTGAACGCATAGGCCGCAGCGGTCCCCAAAACCATGCACAATGCGGTAGACCCGAACCCGATGATAACGGAGTTCATGAACCGCTCGCCATAGCGTGAGGGCCCCGAGATGACCGTGCCGCGCCCGCGCGCAATCTTGTCATACCACGTGGTCGGCTCACCCGCCTCCTCCAGCATCTGTTCGGTTGCGCGGGTGCGATCGGTGAAGAGGTTCACATAGCCCTCCAGCGTCGGCTCGAACACAACGACAGGCGGATAGGCGATTGAATCCGTGGGGGATTTGAACCCTGTTGCGATAATCCACAACAATGGGATCAAGGTGATGACGGCATAGCCGATGACCAGAATACCCGCGAACCATTTGGTGCCCTTTGAGGGCTCTGTGACGGCGAAACTCATCTCTCTTTTACCTTGTTGAGGGCTTTGACATAGATCGACGCGAGACCGAAGACGGTGACAAACAGGATCACGGCGTAGGCCGATGAATAGCCGGTTCGCCATTTCTCAAACGCTTCCCGTTTCAGGTCGATCGAGGTGAGAGTTGTGGTATTGCCCGGACCACCGCCCGTGAGCTGGACCACGAGGTCGAACATCTTGAAATTCTCGATGCCCCGAAAGAGAACTGCGAGCATCAGGAAGGGCAGCGCCATCGGCAGTGTGAGTGTCCAGAACTGGCGCCATTTACTCGCCCGGTCACATTCCGCGGCTTCGTAGATACTGTCGGGAATGGATCTTAGCCCTGCGAGACAGATCAGCATCACAAAGGGTGTCCACATCCAAGTATCGGCAATGATGATGGCCCAAGGCGCGAGATGAACGTCGCCAATCATCGAAAAACTTGCCGGATCCGCGCCGGTAAAAAAGCCGACCACGTAATTGAAAAGCCCGATCTGTGGTTGGTAGAGGAAGGTCCAGAAATTGCCGACGACGGCAGGCGACAACATCATCGGAAAGACGATGATGGTCGTCCACAGATCGTTACCCTTGAACTTTTTGTTGATCAGGAAAGCGAGCGCGAAACCGATCAGAACCTGCAAAACGATGGTCCAGATCAGGAAATGTGCGGTCGCCTGCATCGTGTTCCAGATGTCTGGGTCCGTGAGGATGCGTTGGTAGTTGCGCAGCCCCACCCACTCCACGTCGTTGTTGGGACGGTTGACCCGAAAATTCGTGAAGCTAAGCCGGATTGTCCAGATCAGCGGGAAAATGTTGACCGCCAAGAGTAGGAAAATCGTGGGCGCTACGAAGATCCACGCGATGGCGCGATCCGAAAGCCCCCGAATGCGACGCGCAACCCCATTTGGCGTCATGCGCACAGCCGTTTCGATTGCATTGTTTGACATTGCGGTGGTCCCTTGCGGCTCAGGCGCAAACGCCTGCGGTCTCTCGACGTAAAATGGCTTTGGCTAAATGGGTCCCCGGCCAGATACAGCCGACCAGGGACCAGGAGTCTGCCACCCCTATTGCGGGGCGCCAGACAGGGAGATGGCTTAGATTTTGCCTTCGTCCTCAAAGACTTCGACCCAATCGCGTACAAGACCGTCGAGCGCTTCCTTGGCTGTGCCTTCGCCCGCAACCACGTAGTTATGCATGCGCTCCTGCATCGCGATCAGCAGATCGGCATAGGCAGGTTCGGCCCAGAAATCTTTGACGATTGCCATGCTGTCGAGGAAGGTCTGCGCATAGGGCTGGCTGGTCGCGAACCCCGGATCTTCGACGACCGCTTTAAGTGCGGAATATCCGCCCAACTCCCACCACTTGGATTGGACTTCTGGCTGCGCAAACCATTGGATATATTCCAGTGCCGCATCCTGGTGATCGGAATAGGAAACCACGGAAATGCCCTGCCCTCCGAGCTGCGCATATTGTCCGGCGGGTCCGGCAGGGTTGGGGAAATATCCCGACTTGCCGCCACCGACATTCTCATCCGCTTCAACACCCGGCCAGATGAACGCAAAGTTCATTTGCATGGCGACCTGACCGGAACGATAGGCGTCAATGTTCTCACCCATGTACCAGTTTGAAGAGCCCGGAGGCGTGCCAACATCATAGAGCGCTTTGTAGTATTCCAATCCGGCAACAGCCCCGTCAGAGTTCACAAACCCGTCGATATCATATGGCTGCTCGGGGTTTTCATATTGGAACCCGTAGTTATAGAGAGCGTTGGTGACGCCCATTGTGATGCCCTCTGACCCGCGCTCTGTGTAGATCGCAGCGCCGTAAACCGTGGTCCCGTCGATATCGCGACCCTGAAAGAACTCAGCGATATCTTTGAGCTCTTCGAGCGAGGCCGGTACACCCAATTCGCGACCATAGGTGTCCATGAATTCGGTTTTGAGTTCGGGCCGCTCGAACCAGTCCTTGCGATAGGTCCACCCCACCACATCGCCAAAGGCCGGAAGTGCGTAGTAGTTCGGCGTGTTTTTGGGCCACTCGGCATAGCCTGTCACAGTCGCGGGAATGAAATCATCCATGCTTATGCCATTGGCATCAAAGAAGTCGTTCAACTTCACATAGTGGCCGTTTTCCGCACCGCCTCCGATCCACTGGCTGTCCCCGATCATCAAATCACAAAGCTGACCACCTGAGTTCAATTCGTTCAACATGCGGTCCGCGAAACTGGTCCACGGCACAAACTCGAAACTCATATTGTGGCCGGACTGCGCTTCGAAATCCTTGCTCAATTCGATCAGCGCATTCGCCGGATCCCAAGCAGCCCAGCACAAAGTCAGGTCATCTGCAGATGCGGCGGTGGAAAATCCGCCGGCGAAAATCGCGCCCGCGGCAGCGGTCATCATCAGTTTGGTGTTCATTTTTAATCCTCCCATGGATCCCAATATACGCGACCCCTTCGCCGCGCCCCTCTCGTACAATCTTTGATATTGAGGCACGTGTCTCAAAACAAGGTTTTTCTGAGACACGTGCCTCAATTTTTGCTATGGACGGTAGCACTAGCCTGAAAAAAGTGCTTAAACACGCTACACACATGACTGAAATATAAGAAGAAATATAAAGAATGCCGTCCTCGAACCCGACACTGCGACCCACAACAAAAGATCTTGCCAAAGCGGCCGGCGTCAGCCGCGCAACTGTTGATCGCGTGCTCAATGGTCGCGAAGGCGTGAAGCAAAAAACCGTGGATCGGGTCAATAAAGCGATCAAGGATTTGGGATTCGTCCGCAATCTTCAGGCCGCAAATCTCGCTAAATCGAAGAACTATCGATTTGTCTTTGCCCTGCCCAATTCCGGCGACCAGTTTCTGGAGCGTATCGTCGCGCGCATTCAGGAAGCCCAGACGATATTTGCCGCCGACCATGTCTGGTGCGACGTGGAACACATCAATGAAAATGACCCCCACAGCATCTCCGCATTCCTGACCTCTCTGGACAAATCAGACGTCACAGGGGTGGCCATCATGTCGCCGGAAACCCCACAGGTGCGCGACGCCATTACGCGGCTCCAAGAACGCGGCATCGCCGCTTTGCCGTTCATTTCGAACCAGACCATGATGGACGCGGATTGGGTCGGTATCGACAACCGCGCCGCAGGGGCCACGGCGTCCCTACTACTGGGCCAATTCGTCGGACAAAGGACCGGCTCTGTCATGGTGATTGCCGAAAGCATGCAATCGCGTGACAGCCTCGAACGGCGGCTCGGGTTTGACGGCATCATGAACGACAGCTTTCCAAACCTGCGCGCCCTCCCCTCGCTCGAAACATATGGCAACGAAGATCGCGCACGCGAAATTATCGCCGCAACCCTTCGAAACAACAAAGACATCGTCGGAATCTACGTCATGGCATCCGAGGCGCGCGCGCCCCTCAGCGTCGTTCAAGAGCTGGATGTGTCACCCTCGATTGTGAAAATCGCGCACGAAATGACCCCCTACACAGAGGAAGCCCTGCGAACACGCACGCTCGACGGTGTAATCGCACAGAACCCCGGCCACCTCGTGCGCAGCGCCATTCGTCGCCTGAAAGGTATCGTAGATGATCGCGATACGCTCGGGTCGCAGGAAAGCATTCGCATCGAAATCCACCTGCGCACCAACATTTGAGCTATGAGGACCGGCTGCCAGCGCATCAACAAAGGGCTGGACGCCATAATCGCATCAAATTATGGCCACGCCGCAAAGGACTGTGCCTGCGCGTCCTCTTTCTTGCGATAGGATTTCCGGTAAGCCCCGGGATTTTGCCCCGTTTCGCGTTTGAAAAACCGCGTGAAATAAGCCGGATCGACAAAGCCGAGACGAAACGCCACCTGAGACACGGGCATACCGGTGTTCGCGAGGAGTTCCATTGCGTCGCGTATCAATAGGCGGTGCAAATAGGCCTGTGGCGACAAACCGGTTGCGCGCTTTACCGCAGACCCGAGGCGGTCGCGACTGACCTTGAGGTCGCGGGCGTAATCCTCGACGGGGCGATTTTCGCGGGCCCGTTGCGCCGCCATCAAAATGAAACGCTCCGACAACCCCTGCGGCGCACCACCGAGGTTCACGAGGTCTTTGCGCGCGAGACGCCACAGTTGGAGGAGGAGCAGGCTGAGGTAGTTCGATGTCGCGATATCGGCGCCGGCCTCCCCGGAATTTCGTTCACGGGCGAACCCGTTCAGGATTTCGGCCGCAGACCCCGACGCCTCGGCCGCCAGATCGAGGTCCTGTGACAACGTTCTTTGCATCTGCTCACCGATCAAGGACGTCGGCAGCGCCTGCATCAGCGAAACTTCCGGAATTGACAGTAACATGCCCCGCGCGCCGACCTCTGCAATCAATTCGCGCCCAGCGCCGTTGGCCCACCAAAAGAACCGCGGCCCGCTGCGTTCGGGTTCCGGCCCATTAGCGTTCGGCCGGATGTGGACAGACCCGTGCTCGAGCCACAGGAGATGCGCCGCGCCCTCGGGCAAGGCGAACGCAATGCGCGACAACGGGCTTCTGATCTGATGCAGCCCCAATGTGGGGCGGCGCATCCGGGCGGTGCGATGGGACATGGGCATAATGGGTCCAAACTGGTCGCCTGCGGTCGCAAAATCAATTAAAAATACAAAAAATGGCCGCAAGAGTGCATTTATTCTGGTGACCGTCGGGATGTACCCTATCTTTCAGTTTCGTTGATCCGCGCAAGACGGGCCGATGAGACGACAACAGGCCGACTTTGGAGCGGCCGAAAGGGAGGAACTCATGATAGGTATTTCGCGGCGCGCAGGTCTGCGCGCGGTTTCCGTTGGCATTGCCTCGGCGCTGGCCCTCACGGCCGGTGTCGCCATGGCGCAGGCTGACACTGTAAAGATCGGTTATGCTGTGGCACGGACCGGTCCGAATGCAACCGGTGCGGGGATCACAACGATCCCCAACTATGAACTCTGGGTCGATACCGTGAACAAAGCCGGTGGCCTCAAGATGCCCGACGGATCACAGATGATGATCGAGGTTGTCGAATACGACAACCGGTCAGCAAACGAAGATCTGGTGCGCGCAATCGAGCGCCTTGCCTCACAGGATGAAGTCGATCTGATCCTTCCGCCATGGGGAACCGGCGGGAACCTCGCGATCGCGCCCCTGATGGCTAAGTTCGGCTACCCGCAACTCGCCGTGACTGCGGTCACGGACAAAGCGGCGGAATTTGCCGCACGTTGGGACCGGAGCTTCTGGATGCTCGGCGGCGGTCATGACTATGCCACCGGTCTGGTCGACGTTCTTTCAAAGGCACATGACGCGGGAGTGATCAACAATCAGGTCGCCGTGGTTTCTGTCGCGGACGGTTTTGGCATCGATTTGATCAACGGCGCGCGCCCTGCTTTCGAAGAGGCGGGTTTCGAGCTCGTCTACGACAAATCCTATCCGCTGGGCACATCCGATTTCGCCGCCATCATGAGCGAAGCCCAAGGGTCCGGAGCCGACAGCTTTGTCGCCTTCTCTTACCCGCCGGGATCGTTTGGCATGACCAAGACCGCGCAGTCGATGAACTACAACCCGAAGGTGTTCTACATCTCCGTGGGCGGCGCATTCCCGATTTTCCCGGGCGTGGCCGATGGTAAGGCCGAAGGGGTCATGGCTATTGGCGGCGTGGATGCCGAAAACCCGGCAATTCAGGACTATTTCGCCCGCCATACCGAGTTTGTCGGGAACCCGCCCGACAGCTGGGCCTCGGCAATCACCTATGCCTCGCTCGAAATGCTCGCGCAGGCGGTTGAACGTGTCGGTCTCGATCACGCGGCACTGGCCAAAGAACTCTCCGACGGGACTTTCCAGACCGTCGTCGGTGAGATCAAGCTGGAGGACAACCAATTGCGTGACCTCTGGTGGGTCGGCCAATGGCAGGGCGGTGCGTTCCGCGCTGTGAACCCGTCCGACAAAGCAGGCGCATCCGATCCGGTGATCCCAAAACCGGAGTGGTAAACCCTCATCGCCCGCGCGGCTTTTGGCCGTGCGGGCCGCTCTTGCTCAAACCCATCAAGGTTACTGAATGCTCACGACGACACTTATCCTCGGCCTCGTGCTGGGGGGCACTTATGCGCTGCTCGCTCTCGGGCTGACGCTGCAATACGGGATCGCGCGGATCATGAACCTCGCCTACGGCGAGCTGACTTTGGTCTCGGCTTTCGTGGTTGTCGCGCTGTTCCAGAATTTGGGGATATCGCCCCTGCTCATGCTGCCGGCCGTCGCGCTGTGCGGTTATGGCGTCGGATGGCTCCTCTATCAGGTAATGATGCGCCCCCTCGTGAAGCGGTCCGGTTCAAGCGGACGGCTTGAGGTCGACAGCATTCTGGCGACTTTTGGCCTGCTCTTCCTCATTCAGGGTATCCTGTTGGTGGTATTCGGGGCGAACTTCACCTCGATCTCCTATCTCGATCAAGGGGTGAACATTCTTGGTGTCTCTGTGGCGCTTAACCGGCTGATTGCGTTCGCAATTTGTGTCGCTGCAGGCGCGGCGTTGGTGCTGGCGCTCAAGAAAACGAAATGGGGGCTGGTCATGCGGGCCGTTGCTCTGGCCCCGGGGTCTGCGCCGCTCGTCGGCATCGACGTCAACCGTATTGCGCGTCAGGGATTTGCCCTCGGCTCTGCACTGGCCGCAACGGCGGGCGCGTCAATATCGATGTATCAGACGTTTTCGGCCACGGATGGCGTGGTCTTTACGATGAAGGCTCTGGTCATCGTCATCATGGGGGGTGTCGGAAATGTTCCCGGCGCACTCGCGGCGGGCTTTGGGCTCGGGTTGTTGGAGACTTTCGTGGCGACTGCGATCGACCCCGGCCTGACGCTTGCAGCGACCTTCGCGATCTTCCTGCTGGTTCTGCTCTGGCGTCCGCAGGGTTTGTTCGGAGCGCGCTCATGATCCGGACTGTTTTGCCACTCATCGCTCTGGCCCTTTTGGCGTTCGTGCCCTTTCTGGTGTCCGACTATGGTCTGGGTCTGCTCATCGGGGCTGCCACCTATGTGACGCTGGCCTCCGCATGGGCCCTGTTTTCGGGCCAGACACATTATATCTCGCTTGCCACCGTCGCTTTCTATGGCACCGGCGCCTACACCGTCGCCGTCCTGAACGAAGCCCTCCCCTACGGTGCTGTTCTCCTCTGCGCGGCCCTGATCGGCGGGGCCATGGCCCTGATCGTCGGACTTTCGACCCTGCGCCTTCGCGGTGTCTATTTCGTGATCTTCAGCTTTGGTCTGGCCGAGCTCGTCCGCCAGCTCATCACATGGTACGAAGTGAACGTCACAGGCACCCTCGGGCGCTATATTTTCCTCGAGATCACCAGCCGTCAGATTTACTGGCAAATGCTCGCGCTCGGCGCGGCGACCATTGCGCTCACGGCGTGGGTTAACCGATCCCGCCTCGGCATGGCATTGCGGGTCATCGGTGACGACGAAACCGTGGCCGCGCATTCGGGCATCAACCTCGCGCGCGTTAAAATCATCGCCTTTGTTCTATCTGCCGTGATCCTCACACTTGCCGGTGCAATCACCTCGCCACGCTATGTCTATGTGGAGCCCTCCATCGTGTTCAACCCTACGATCAGCTTCCTCACCGTCATCATGGCTCTGCTTGGGGGGGCCAACCGGCTCTGGGGGCCGGCACTTGGTGCGGTGCCATTGTTCCTCGTCTTTGAATGGCTTTCCTCCAACTTCCCGGATTCCTATCCGATCCTACTTGGTCTGCTGTTCATCGGCGTCGTCTTCCTGTTTCCCAGCGGCCTGATCGCGCAGGCAGAAACGCTGTTTCGTGGTCGTAAGGAGGCAAAAGAATGAGCTTTCTTGAAATCGAAAATGCGGTGAAGCAGTTTGGCGGATTGCGTGCTGTCGACGATGTATCTTTCTCTTTGGAGCGCGGCGAAATCGTGGGGCTTCTCGGCCCGAACGGGTCGGGAAAGACGACGCTGATCAACCTCATTTCCGGCGCTTTGCCTGCCACCTCTGGGGACATTCGCCTCAACGGGATGCAGCTCACGGGGCTGCGTCGCGACAGGATCGCGCGGGCCGGAGTTGCACGCACCTTTCAACTGGTTCGGATCCTCCCCTCGCTCAGTCTTATGGAAAACGTGATGATCACCGCGGTGTTCGGGCGAAACACCCATTGGGGGGACGACGCTAAACGCGTGGCGATGGACGCGCTCGACATGGTCGGCCTGTCCGCGCGCGCCACCGCTGCGGCGGGCGATCTGACCTACATCGACCAGAAACGGCTGGAACTGGCGCGTGCGCTGGCCGCCGAGCCCGAAATCCTGCTGCTCGACGAATGGCTCGCCGGTTTGAACCCGACGGAACTCTCTGAGGGCGTCGCGCTGATCCGCAAATTGCATCAGGGCGGCCTGACCATTCTGATGGTCGAACACATCATCGATGCGGTGCGCGCGCTCTGCCCGCGGGTTGTTGTGATGAATTCGGGGCAACTGATCGCTGACGAAGCGACCGATGCGGCCCTCAGCGATCCAAAGGTAATTTCCGCCTATCTGGGAGGTGATGTCGATGCTTGAAGTCACAGGTCTCACAGTCGCCTACGGCAAACACGTCGCGCTCGACCACGCGTCCCTATCTGTTGAGAAGGGCAAAATGGTGGCCATTCTCGGCGCAAATGGCGCAGGTAAGTCGTCGCTCCTCGGCGCCATCGGTGGACGGGTCGCGCCGACCTCGGGGGACATTACCTACCGCGGGCAGTCATTGCTCGGGGTGCCCGCGCACCAATTGGTCGAACAGGGCATCGCTCTCGTCCCCGAAGGGCGGGGTATCTTCCCTGCCCTGTCGGTAGAGGAAAACCTGCGCCTTGGCGCCATTCCAAGTCGCGCCCGCGAAAACGCGACGGGGCGGATGGAGGATGTCTTCACCCTGTTCCCCAAACTCGCCCAACGCCGCACACAACTCGCAGGCACGATGTCAGGCGGTGAACAGCAGATGGTTGCCATCGGACGCGCTCTGATGTCGAACCCTGATCTGCTGCTTCTGGATGAGCCGTCGCTCGGTCTCGCGCCGATTGTGGTGAAGGAGGTCTTTGCCGCCCTCTCGCGCATCCGCTCCACCGGCCTGACCGTTCTCGTTGTCGAACAAAACGCGCGCGCGACACTCGAACTCGCAGACTATGCCTATCTCATGGAGGTCGGCCGGATTTCCGGCTCTGGCCCCGCATCCCAAATCAAAACCGATCCTGCCGTGATCCGCGCCTTTCTTGGCGGGGCACTCGCGCAGACAGAGTAACAGGAGACCTCGATGGAAAAGCTCGACCTCTATATCAACGGAGCCTATGTCGCCGCACAAGGCGATCGCACATTCACCCGCTCGAACCCGATATCGGGAGACGTGGCAACAGTGGCCGCAGCAGCCTCCCTGTCCGACGTGGCCAAGGCCGTCGACGCCGCCGCATCCGCATTCGCGACTTGGTCTGTGACCTCTCCCGGCGAACGTCGTCGCAAACTTTTGGCCGCCGCGGACAACCTCAATGCGCGCGGCGACGACATCGTACAGGCGATGAAGGACGAAATTGGCGCGACCGAAGCATGGGCCCGTTTCAACGTCATGCTGGCAGCCGACATGTTGGTCGAAGCCGCCTCGCTCACAACACATATCAAGGGCGAGGTCATCCCCTCGAACCGTCCCGGATCGACGGCCATGGCAGTCCGTCAACCCGCTGGTGTCGTTCTCGCCATGGCGCCATGGAACGCACCCGTGATCCTCGGCGTGCGCGCGATTGCGACCCCGCTGGCCTGTGGCAATACCGTTGTCATGAAAACGTCAGAGCTTTGTCCCCGCGTTCACGCCCTGATCGTGGAAGCCGTGGCAGAGGCAGGCCTGCCCGCGGGCGTCCTTAACGCGATCTCCAACGACCCCGACGAAGCGCCCGAAGTTGTCGCTGCCCTGATCGAACACCCCGCCATCCGCAGGGTGAACTTCACCGGCTCGACCCGCGTTGGCCGTGTCATTAGCGAATTGGCCGGTCGCCACCTCAAACCGGCTCTGCTGGAGCTTGGCGGTAAGGCCCCGATGATCGTGCTCGAGGATGCCGATGTCGAGGCGGCGGTCGCGGCCGCGGGGTTTGGCGCCTACATGAATCAGGGCCAAATCTGCATGTCCACAGAACGGATCATCACCGTGGGCGATGCGGGTGACCGGTTTGCAGAAGCCTTCACCGGAAAGGTTGAAACCCTGACCGCCGGCGACCCGAGCGCGGGCAACGCCCCCCTTGGATCGTTGGTTAACATGGCCGGTGCAGACCGGATCCGGTCTCTGATCGCGGACGCTTTGGACAAAGGTGCGACTTTGATCGGCGGCGGCGGCAGCGGCACGATGTTGAACGCAGCCGCGCTCGATCATGTGACACCCGACATGCGCATCTACACCGAAGAAAGCTTTGGGCCCGTCGTCGCAATCATTCGCGCAGGCTCCGTGGATGAAGCCGTGCGGATTGCCAACGAAAGCGAATTCGGACTATCGGCGGCCGTTTTTGGCCACGACACAATGGCCGCCCTCGCCGTCGCCAAGCGTATCGAAAGCGGCATATGCCACGTCAACGGCCCGACCGTTCACGACGAAGCGCAGATGCCCTTTGGTGGCGTGAAGGCATCCGGCTACGGGCGTTTTGGGGGAACCTGGGGCATCCACGAATTCACAGAGCTGCGTTGGATCACCATGCAGGACGGAGACCTGCACTACCCGATTTAACCCTGAGAATGGGCCTATTAAGTCACCTGTAACGGGTCCGTGCGGGTGCAGAGGTTATACCCCTGCGCCCGCATTTTTGCACTGATGAACCTCAAGGCCTCGGCTCACTCGCTCCACCCGTGAACGTGCACGTCACGGCCTGAGTGCCCCTTCATGATCTGGACGGCGAGGTCCTCGCGTTCCTTATCCTTAACGCGCACCCACAAAAGAATGCCGCCGTGGTCGATCTGACTGGCGTAATAGTCCTTGTGATGTTTACCAATCCGGCGGGCCAGCAGCGCCCCGATCACGAGGGCCGGACTCCCCCCGATCGCAACAGCCGCGATGGAGGCGGCAACCGTGCTGGCAGCGGTGAGCATTGTGGCCATGGCCACGTAAGAGCCCAGAAAGAGAAACCCGCCCACCACGGCCCCCTCGAGTTCACCAATCGCTTCTTCGGAAACAAACGCGGCGCGAGGCGCGTGGGGGTCGTCCTCCAACTCAGAGGCACGCCAGTATGATTTACCCATCTTTTCCTCCATCATGTCCTGTTTGCCCAGCACACTGATGTCATACCGGCTAAAGCCGGCCATCCTGAGATCATAGAAAGCCGTCTGTAGGTCTTCGAAACTCTCAAACACACCAACGGCCTCGGGCACTTCGATAACTGTCGTTTTGCGCACTAGTTCTTCGGTATCGGTCATCGCAATCCTCCGTTCTCGGCATATGTACCTACACGGTCTCCATACGCGATGTCGGCTGGTATTTCGTTGATCGACCTCAAGGCCTATTTTGCGTCCCAACCGAAGTCGGCGGCAATGAATGCGCTTCAAATCGCAGGCAGTCGCTCGGGGTTTGGATATCTAACCCAAACGCCTTTGGAACGTCATTCTGGCGACCTCGGTGGGCAAGCCGCAACCGAGCAACCTTACGGTGATGCATGCCGTGAGGGCGGGCTCACTGCCGCCGTCGAAAGCAGCGCTGCCTCTGTCCGGTCTAGGCCCAGTCTGGCAAGCAAAAGGGACCGGACAAGCCAGTTGCCACGAGGGGCTTCAAGCCGATGAAATCCCGTGCGTCACACGCTTTCAGGGAAAGCGTGCACCAATGCGGGATCGAAGGTCCATGACATCTCGTTTCCTGGAACCAGCACAGCATCCTCAGCGATTGCCGCGATCAATGTGCTTCCGTCCGCCACGGCGAGGTTTACCACCGTTTCGCTGCCCAAACGCTCGGTCAACACAACTTTGCCCTTCATCATCCCCTCGCCTTCTGCGCTGGTCGTCAGATATTGCGGGCGGATGCCGAGGGTGGCAATTTGGCCGGTGGTGAAAATGCGTCCCTTTCTTGGGACCTTAACGCTGGAGAGGATCGGGCTGGAAACCTGCACCCAATCATCGCCGATATCATCCACGGTCACCTTCAGAAAATTCATCGAAGGCGCGCCCAGGAACCCTGCCACAAACAGGTTGGCGGGTTCATGATAAAGCTCCATCGGTGCACCGGTCTGCATGACCTGCCCGTCCTTCAGCACAACGATTTTGTCGGCCAATGTCATCGCTTCTACCTGATCGTGGGTCACGTAGATCATCGACGCGTCCAGATCCTGATGCAGCTTTCCGATCTCCATCCGCATATCCATGCGCAGCGCTGCGTCGAGGTTCGAGAGCGGTTCGTCAAACAGGAACACCTTGGGATCACGCACGATGGCACGACCGATAGCGACGCGTTGGCGTTGGCCCCCCGAGAGCTCAGACGGGCGACGATCGAGGAGATGTTCCATTTGCAAAATGCGGGCGGCCTCGGCCACTTTTTCCGCTTTCTCGGTCTTACCCACCCTGTTGATCGTCAGACCGAAGGCCACGTTTTCGCGCACCGTCATGTGGGGAAAGATTGCATAGGATTGGAACACCATGGCGATGCCACGCTTGGATGGCTCAAGGTCGTTCATGCGCTGACCGTCGATCTCAAGCGTGCCGCCGGTGATATCCTCAAGCCCTGCGATCATGCGCAGCAGCGTGGATTTACCACAGCCCGACGGGCCGACAAATACAACGAACTCGCCATCTTCAATGTCGATGTCGACGCCTTTGATCACCTCAACGTCGCCATAGCTCTTGCGCACATCGCGCAACTTTACGGTTGCCATTATTCTGCTGCCTTCAACTGGGGTGGAATGACCAATAGGCCCTCGTCGGTGAGTTCGACTGGATCGGGGTCCATGATGTGACCAATAAAATCAGCGCCCTCTGGACGATCGGCAAAGCCAAGGATCACCATGCCATCGTCCGTATCAACGATGCGGGCGGCATAGCGGGTGCAGGGTAGCGTGCCGTCAAGGAAACCGGGGGCGATCTGCCATGGGCCGCGGGGCCCCTCACCGATCAGATAGTGGTTGCCCGTGACGACCGGACGCAACTTTGTCTGCTCTTGCGAGTAGTGATGCGCGGCGGTGCAAAACAGGCAATACCAAGTACCGTTTTTCTCGAACACCTGCGGAACTTCGAGTTGCCCGAACCCACCGGTGAAAACCGGCGGTTGAAGCGTCCAATCGTAGCCATCAGGGGACGTGGCAAAACCGATGCAGCCCGCATCGTTTGCCTCCTCGATCCCCGGTGCGCGCGCGGTGAAATACATAATCCAACCGAGGCCTTCGGGATCGCGCATCACCCACGGGTCGCGCATCGCCCGATCATGCCACTCCTTATTGGACACATCGCATTCGTAGTGCTCGGAGTTCGGGCCAATGAGATCGAGGATCAGCCCGTCCCCCACGCGCTCCCAATTGTGCAAATCGGTTGAGGTCGCGTGGCCGATCTTTTGTGCCAATTGCGGATCGTTCTTGCGGGTGCCGGTATAATAGAGGTGCCACAGATCATCGTCGCCGCGCACGACCGACCCGGTCCATGTCGTGTAGTTGTCCCAACCATCTTTGGAAGGACGGAAACATTCGCCAATGTGGTCCCAGTTCACCAGATCAGTGCTGGTCGCGTGACCATAGCTGACATTAAAGTGACGCTGCTCCGGATCGCCAATAGAGCGAGGTGCCTTGAGGTAATAGCCGTGGTATTTTTCACCATCGTGAACATACCAGCTATCCCAAATAAATTGGTCTTTGAGAGCGAGAACCATAGATCAGCCTTTCACGCCGGTAGAGGCAATCGACGCGATGAACGCGCGCTGCAAAATAAGATAGAAGACCAGTACTGGGACGGTGATGATCGTCAGATAGGCCATGATTTCCCCCCACGCTGTGCTGAGCTGGAAGAAGTATTGAACGCCGACCATAACTGGACGGTAGGCTTCCTGTTGAACGACCATGAGGGGCCACAGGTATTGGTTATACATCGCGAGGAATTTCAGGATTGCAGCCGTCGCCACAATGGGGCCGGACAATGGCATGACTACCCGCAAATAGATCTGCATCCAGCTTGCGCCTTCGACGCGCGATGCCTCGATCAGATCGCGCGGAAGATCGCGGAAATACTGCACGAAAAGGAAAATCGTCAGACCATCGGCCACCAGTGGAATGATCTGGACGCGGTAGGTATCCAGCCAGCCGAACGTCAGCCCCTCCATTCCGATCCACGGCAGTTTCGACACGAACAGCAGCAGAGGGATCGCAATGGTTTCAAAGGGGATGATCAGCGTAGCGATGATGATCGACAGGGCGACGTTTTTGCCCGACCAGTTCAGGAATACAAAGGAAAACGCAGCCAAAGAACATAGCAAAAGTGACAGAGCCACGGTGGTCGCCGTCACAAAGAGCGAGTTGAACATGAACTTGGCAATCGGCACCCGCGAGAAGGCGTTGTAGTAGTTGTCCAGACTGATGTCGCCAACGGGCAGGAAGGCGCGCAGACTGGATGTATCGCGCAGCAATTGCAGGTCGGGCTTCAGGCTCGACATGACCATGAACACCAACGGGAAGATAAAGATGACCGCAATCAGCGTCAGAACCAGATAGCGCACGGCCAGACGCAGCCCGCGGTTGTCGGGATTAATCGTCGCCATTTTATCTCTCCCTCGTGAGATAGCGTTGGATGAGGCTGATGCTCAAAACCAGCAGGAACAGAAGAACCGAAATCGCCGAGCCGCCAGAGATGTCCTGTTTTCCGTAGCCGCGCTCAACCGCCTGGAACACGATCGTCGTTGTGCTATCCAAGGGACCGCCGCGTGTCATCACGTCGATCTGCGCGAAAAGGGCAAAGGCCTGCATGGTGATCACGATCAGGATCAGCACAGCCGTATTGCGCAGTCCGGGCCAGGTCACATAGCGGAACGTTTGCCATTTGCTCGCCCCCTCGATCGAAGAGGCTTCGTACAACGTGGGGCTAATGGTCTGCAGACCGGACAGCCAGATCACCATGTGGAATCCGACAGCCTGCCAAATCGACATGCCCATAATGGCGCCCAAGGCAGTGTTTTCGGACCCGAGCCAATCTCGCCCCTCGAATAGGCCGAAAGTGACAAAACCAAGGACATTGTTCAGCAGGCCGTCATTGCCGTCGTAGATGAAACGGAACAACAACGACACAACCACAATCGAGACGACAACGGGCATGAAATAGATCGCGCGGTAGATGTTGATGCCTCGCAAACGCTGGTTGATCAGCAACGCCAGACCTAGCGCCAGCCCGGCCTGCACAGGGGCCACGACCAGCACGAACATCAACGTGTTGCGCAGCGATTTCCAGAACACCACGTCCTTGGCCACAACAACCTTCGCTTCCTCGCCCCACTGCCAGCGGAACCATTCCCGCATGCCGTCATATTGCGGGTAGTCAGGGTTATTGCGGGTAAAGGTCCGCACGCGAGGGTATTCAATTTCGCCAGCCTCATCGCGGATCACCGCGCCGGCGTCATCGCGTTCGGGTTCTAGCGTCAGAACCGAAATGCTGAGCAATCGGTCATAATTGCTCAGCCCCACGAACTCGGTCGGATTGGGCGAAATCAGCCGCTGGTTGGTGAGCGACAGATAGAAGGCAAAGAAAAAGGGGATCACGATAAACAACAGGATCAACCCGAATCCCGGCATGGCAAAGCCCCAGCCTGCGCGGTTAGATGTTGTCAGCTTGGATGCCATTTTTCACTGCTTTCGAAATGAGAAAGATGGGGCGGCCGACGGGCCGCCCCACGTTTTCGGATTAGTGGCCGTAGCCGCCGTTGCGCTCGATGTCGGAGTTGATTTCGTCAACAGCCGCGTCCAGCGTGTCAGCTACGTCTGCACCGTTGGCGATATCCGCCATTGCTTTTTCAAACACCTTCGCGGAAACGACGTATCCAGGCGTCACAGGGCGCACCATCGCCTGACCTTCGGAGAGACCGAAGAACACTTCCAATGGGCCGCCTTCTGCGTAGTTGTCTGTCATCGCAGCCGCCTCAGCAGTCGCAGGGATCAGACCCGTGACGTTCGAGAAGTTCGCAAGGTATTTGTCCTGCAATGCGAATTCGATGAAGGCGGATGCACCTTCAGCGTTTTCAGAAGACGCGGAAACACCAAACTGCCAGGAAGCGGCACCGATTTTCGGGCCGTTGCCAAAGTCAGGCGAAGGCAGGAACACAACGTCGTCATGGGCTGCGAGAGCACCCAAAGCTGCCCAGTTGCCGTTCCAAGAGAAGGCATATTTGCCGTCGATAAAGCCCGTGTCACGATCCGCTGGATCCTGAGATGTGCCCGGTGCGTAACCGTCTGCGAACAGCGACTGCCACCATTCACCAAATGCCAATGCTTCGGGACCGTTCAGTGCGCCTTCCGCAGTTGCGTAGGTGGAGCGATCAACAATGTCGCCACCAAAGGACTGCAGGAAGGGGCTGAAGGCATATGGATACCACTCACCCGTCCACGGCATACCCAGATCGAAAGCATATTCGAAATCGCCGGATGCTTTTGCAGCGTCCAGAGCGGCCATGAATTCCTCACCCGTCCATGGGTTATCAACGGTTGGAGTGCGCAGGCCCAAAGCGTCGAGCGTGGATTGGCGCGACATCATCGCAACGGCTGCATCCCAGAAACCGACGGAGTAGAGTTGACCGTCCCAATAGCCCAACGGACCCGCGAGGAAGCCCTCGATCGCGGACTCATCGATTTGCAGCGGCTGCATGTAGCCAGCCCATGCCCAGTTCGGCATGACCGGACCATCAACGTCCAGAATGTCAGGCAGGTTGCCCGCGAGGGCGGCGGCAACAACGGAGTCGTTGTAGGATTCCTGTGGGAAGCTCTCTACCACAACTTTGTAGTCAGGCTGGCTTGCGTTGAAGTCGTCGATGATCAGCTGCAGTGCGGAAGATTCCGCCTCGTTGCCTGCGCCGTGGTACCACATGCTCAGTTCGGTTTGTGCTGCGGCCATTGTGGCCCAGCTCACTGATGCAACCAGTGCTGTACTCAGAGTAATGCCGAGTTTCATAGTGTCGTCCTCCCTATTGACGAAAGATGAGTGATTGGAGATGGCAAATCCTTGACGGAATTGCCGGGGGTTACGGGGCCACCAACCAGAATGGGTTTGGTGGGCACGTCTGCGGTGCCATTGATCATGCCAAGCAACAACTCAGTGGCACGGATGCCGATAGCCGCATAAGGCAGTTCGGCGGATGTGAGGGTCGGGTACAGGGTGTCAGTGATCAAACGGTGGCCGTCATAGCCCGCAACCGACAGGTCATCGGGCAAGGCCACGCCACGACTGCGCAAGATACCGTAGGCGCGCATCGCCATGCGGTCGTTGCCAAAGCAAATGACGGTGGGTGGCTCGGGCAGAGACAGGACGCGGTCAATCGCATCCCAAAGCAACTGCACGCCCGCATCATCCTCCGAGACATCGACTTCGGCGGGCACCAAAAGTGCTGGATCAAACTTGATGCCGACCGCCGCCAGCGCGTCCTTGTATCCCGCAACGCGCAGTTTCGTCGCCTCAAGCTGTCTGCTGAGTGCCAGATAGGCGATCCGGCGGTGTCCTTTGGCGATCAGGCTGTTCACCAGATTGAACTGGCCCTGATAATCATTGGGCAGAACCGAGGGCGTGCCCTTTTGGTCGAAACAGTTCGCCAGCACCATCTTAGTGGTGGACGACACAGGCGGCAGTGACACTTCGCGGTGGTGATCGGCCACATAGATCAGCCCTTCAACACGGTGCTCTTCGAAAGTGCGGATAAGTTGGGGCACCCTGTTCATCTTGCCACCGGTATCGGCGATCAAAAGCGTTTTTCCGCTGGCTTCCATGGCACGCTGGATGCCCTGAACGATATATAGATCGGGCAAACCGGAGTTTTCGGACCGATTAGGCGACAATGAAATCGCCCCCGTAATCAACCCCACGAGGCCCGACTTATTGGATCGCATCGCCCTTGCGGCGGTTGACGGGACATAACCCAGCTCTGCGATGGCTTTATTGACGGCTTCTTTGGTGTGTTTCTTAACCGGCGCATCGCCGTTTAGCACACGGCTGACGGTCTTGGGCGATACACCCGCAACACGCGCGACGTCGTAGATCGTAGCCATGTCTGAAGCCCTCCCAAGCCGCACATTTGAGACCCTCGATTCGCCTCAATGAACTAATGACACCGATGTCATGACACCGATGTCATTTGCTTGTCAAGAATCTTAACGGTTCCTTAAAACCGAGCGGGTCAGCAATTCCGGGACCAGATGTCCGTTTTCTCCCGCAGGGCGAAATCCAAATTCGAGACGATATCTTCAGTCAAATTCGAGGGATATGATACAGACGCATGTTATTGTTTTTAATCATAAATATACACCCGCGACTAGAGCTTTATCGAACAGTCTTTTCCACAATCAATGGTGCTATGCGTTTCGACATTTCAGAAGGTTCGAAGCCGCCTACTTGGGGAACCCGCTGTTACCGTCCTCAGCTTGGTTCGCGCCCCCATCGGCCGTGACCCTTTGGCTCGGTTGCACTTTCAATCACCTCTCGACGGCCACTGGTTCAGCTGTTCACCTGCCGGTTTCCGGCATGGCGGCAGCGGTTGCACGAGCGATCTACACGAATATGCTTTCATGAGGTTTCCACGCTCAGGCGGTTTGCACGCAGGCCCAATTCTCACGTTCAATCTCGGCAGGCTCGGCGGAATACCCCGAGTGAGCCGAGGGGTCGGGCCCGTTGTGTTGAGTGTGCCGTTCCCTTAGACCGGTAAAACATTGATACAAAATAGGCAGATCATTATGAAAAAGACGTTCGCTCTACTCGCTGTGGGAATTTTGTCTGCCTGTTCAAGCCCGACTGACGCGGTCTCGGAATTAAACGGAAAACCTGTTTACCAGGCAAGGTTTACGCGTGAATTGAATACGCCCCACCCCACCCTGGACCAAGCATACGAAGTACAAAAACAGTATGAGCAGGGTTGGATCTGGAAAGAGTGCCCCAATGGCATGACCGAAATCAGTCGCGTCGTGGGCCAAGGATCGGTTTATCCGACAGCCTACACCAAGCGCGTCGTGCGCATGTATAGGGTCCTGTATCAGTGTAAATGACGCTGACCTGCCCACTCCCCCCTGCCCTGTTTGAGCAGTTTGCGGGTTACCCATGCGGCGAGGTCGCACATCCGGTCGTTTAACCCACTGATCGACACAACCCGATTTAGACCACGAAAATCTTCGTCACTCGCGCGCGGTGCACGTGTCCTCGCTCGGTGTCAGGTAGGTATGGGGGCGCCGGTCAGCGTGATCGGTCCTTCACCTGAAAAATCAAAAGTCTGCTCTGCCCTGCCGTCACATGTTGACAGTCAGACGACAAAGGACGGTGTTGCTTTGCTCCAGATCGGGGCCCCAGATGAACTCTGCTTCGCCTGACCAATCGATATCCTCATAGCCCATTTTCGGATCGACCTGTGCGGCGGTGAAGACATCGGCCTGTGGCCAGCCAGAGGCGTCGTAACCCGCCCCGTCCCAGCCCTCCGGTTCGTCAGATATATCAAAGGCGCACGCGCCCTCGCCCGCTACGGGGTCGCTCTCATCTTCGCAGGACTTGTCGAGTGGGGCTGTGTGCGTGACGAGACATTGCCAGCCAGCATCACTGACGGCGACGGTATTCCCTGCGCCATCCGTGATCTGCACTATAACGCCGCCATCGCCCATCTGTTGACGACGGGTCCCGATATACTCGAGCCCTGTGTCGTTTTCGATGAAGTCGCGCGCAACGAGTCCTATGACAAAGGGGCGCTCGGCTTCAAAGGTAAAGCTTTCGGCATTGAAGGATCGCTCGGTCGTGATCGGCACGCTGTCTTCGCCGACCAGCACGCCATCCACGCGCATTTCAAACCAGTTGTCGGCCCAGACTTCGGCAGAAAAGGTTTCCGCGCACAGGAGCGTCGGTGTGAATGCCGCGATCAAGGCGGCGGAAATGGTCCGGTTCATGGGCAACCCTTTCAAAATGGCCGATGACATTAAGGGTTGAACGCGAAAGTCCCGTTATTCCGTCGCCTCGCTGAACGGACTAGGGTTCTGGGCCGGGGCGACATCGAAGACATCGAGCGTGTCGAAACCTTCGAGAACGGCATCCACGGCAATCGTGGCGAGAATGATCCCCATGACGCGTGAGATCACCGACGCGCCGGTATCTCCGATCAGACGATGCACGAAACTGGCCGCAAGCAACAGTGCGAGCGTCACCACAAGGACCAGAACAAGCAGCCCCGCAGTTGTCGCCTGTTCGGACCAGGTGTTCGAACTGTTCTCGGTCAGGAACACAATGGCGAGCATCGCACCGGGCGAAGCAATAGAGGGCATTGCCAGTGGAAACACCGCCCCCGACAAATGATCGCGCTCTGCCTCGGCGATTTCAGACTGTGGTTTCGATTGTCCGAAGATCATCGACATTGCGAACAGAAACAGAATGATCCCACCGGCTATCTGGAAAGAGCCGAGCCGCAAACCCAAGGTTTCCAAGACGACCTGACCGCCCACCAGAAACGCCAGCAACACCAGCGTTGCGATCGCCACGGCACGAATAGCAAAGCGGCGATGCAGATGTGCTGGCATGCCTGCGACGGCAAAAAGGTAGACAGGGATCGTGCCAACAGGGTCGATCACCACAAGCAATGTGATGAACTCTCTGAGAAGTAATGGCCAATCGATTAGGGTCCAGGTCATGTATGTCTCTCTTTAGGGACGTGGTGAACGCGCAGAGGCATCGCAGATACCATCGGCGTCGTCGCTGTTATTCGTTGGGCACCACGGACCCAGTGTATAGGTCGGGCGATTTGCGGCAAACGTGATCTTAAAACATGTGGTCGCGCCTACTTCGGACAGCGTGCAATCGACAGGCGCGGTTCCCGCGCGATCGTGCGTTGCCTCAAACAATTGCGCGAGATCATGCAAAGTGTCGCCAATTTTCTCTGCCACGGCTGCGACAGACCAGACTGAGGCAAAGAAAGGCGGCTCTTAAATGCAATGCGTCTCTCCAATCTGTCCATGTGATTTGCGCCGCGAAAATGAAAAGGGTTCCCATTTACCGGTATGCCCTATCGATACCAAACTCTGAACTGTCTTTCGCGTCAGTCACCCAGATTTGAGAGGTGAATTCGAACGCGCGACGGCGCGCATCATTGCAGGACACGGGGATCTCAACTCGACCCCGCCATTTGCTACGGCATGCACGCACGGCCGAGGCCGCCAAACATCCACACGCGGTCCGCATCAATGACGTATCAGCTTAGCCCCGATTCAAGACCTTGCTTGCTCGCGAGGAAATCCAGAAAAGAGCGCACTTTTGCGGGCAGGTAGCTGCGGTCTGCATAGATCGCGTGCACGTGGAGCTTGGGCCAAGTGACCTGCGGCAGCACGGTCTCCAATCGTCCGGCGTCCAAGTCGCCTTTGGTCATCCAGTTGGGCAGGATTGCGTAGCCCATGCCGGACAAAGCGGATAGATGCAGATGGGATTCATTTGTGCTGACCATCACAGGGCGCATTTTGACATCTAGGCCTTCTGAACCGCCAAACTTGATGCGCCCATCTGATGCCACAGGGGAGTAGGCCAAAAGCGGTGCATCAATCAGGTCGTTCGCGGTTTGAGGGCGTGTCGTGTGATCGAGAAAGTCAGGCGCCGCGACCATTTGAAATGTGACTTCGGACAATTTGCGCGCAATCAACCCCTCATCCAGTTTGAACGCCACCCGCAAAGCCAAGTCCGCGCCCTCTTCGACCAAATTGATCTTGTGGCTACTGAGGTCGAAATCGAAGACCACATGTGGGAAATCACGATGATAATCCGATAGCATCCGTGCAAAGGCTGGTGTCGACATCCAGACCGGCATCGAGATTTTCAAGGTCCCGCGCGGGACAAGCGTGTCTGTTGAGATGAGATTTTCCGCGTCGCTCAAGTCTTCCAGAAGGCGGCGGACGGTCACCAAATACCGCGCGCCCGCTTCGGTCAGGCTCACATTGCGACTGTTCCGGCTAAGGAGGCGCGCGCCAACACGTGCCTCAATGTGCTGGATGTGCTTGCTGGCCATGGCACGCGACATCCCCATTCGGTCAGCAACGGCTGTAAAACTCTTGTGATCCGCGACCTCTGTGAAGACGCGCAGGCTGAGAAGGGTATCCATGTTTGTCAACTCACAGTTTCCGGTGTGTCAATATATGGACGGATGATCAACTCAAGGGAAGCAGTTATGTCTCCTCCCAGAAACAAAACCCGTCCTGAACGGTGACATGAAAGAGAGACATGAAATGACAACGATCCAAACGAACTCATCCAAAAAATGGAACATCGGCCTGTGGGTGGCACAAGTGGCATTGGCCGCAATGTTCGCGATGGCTGGCTTTATGAAATTGACAAGCAGCCCCGCCGACATGGCAGCAATGGGAATGCTTTGGGCCGAAAACGCGCCAGTTGCTTTGATCAAATTCATTGGCTTGGCCGAAGTGCTCGGCGCGATCGGCGTCATCCTCCCTGCGGCCACACGTATTAAACCTGACCTGACCAAGCTTGCAGCACTGGGGTTGGCCACAATCATGGTTCTGGCATCCGGCGTGCACATTTTCCGCGGTGAATTCGAAGTGCTGCCTGTGAACTTTGTTCTGTTCGCCTTGGCCGCGCTCGTGATCTGGGGCCGCAACCGCAAAGCACCGATTGCACCCCGCACCTGAACGCAAACAGACGCGATCCGACTTTAATAGTCGGATCGCACCCTGCTTTTTCGGGAGCAAGTGACATGCTAACTGACGCACAAAACCTCGCAAAACGCCTGCGCGGCGCTGGATTGCCGGAGCGGTTTTCTTGGCGACATTTTGATCTGCAAGTAACAGATCTCAAGGCTGCAACGCATTTTTGGACGGTAGCCTTCGGGCTTCGCATTCGTAATGAAACAGAGACATCTGTCGCGCTCGGGACCAACAAACGCGATCTGGTCATTCTACATGCTGGTGCGCAGCAAAAGGCCGAACCGGGGTATATGGGAATGTATCACTTGGCCATTGGCGTGCCGGAACTGGCGGAACTTGCGCGGCTCTATGCGCGGTTCGTGGCCTTGGGTTTGCGGGTATCTCCGGTAGACCATTTGACGTCGAAGTCGCTGTATCTCGCCGATCCCGACGGTCTCGAGGTCGAGTTTGCGCTTGAAACACCAGAGCGGTTGAAGACCTATCACGAGGTCAGAAACGGCTGCGTGATGACGGATGTGAATGGTAATCTGCACAGTGGGCGCGAGCGGTTAAACGTTCAAAAAGAATTGACGCCTGCGAAAGATGCCGACCTGAGAGCACATATTTCAGAGGATACCTTTCTGTCCCACCTCCATTTGCGTGTGCCAAAACTGGAAGCCGCCGCAGATTGGTACCAAGACCTTGGATTCGCGAAGAATATTGTGCTGCCACAAATGGGGATGATCGATTTGGGCGCGGGTGATCCCTATGGGCACCGCATCGCTCTGAACAACTGGTTAGGGCCCGACATCCAGCGCCCGCCGTCAAACATGGCCCGCCTCATCGGATATGAATTGGACGTCCAAGACAAAGACACGTTCGCCAACGCAAAGGGGCTTACGCCGTCTGGTACGGAGCTTTCCGGCCTTGATGTTGCAGGGCTGGAAGCAAAGCTCTGGCCAAAATTTGAGGTCTGATCGCGCCATGGCACAATCCACCTTTGATCTGCAGTATCTGGTGCGGCCGCCAAAAGATCCGGCAAACCCTGCACCCGTGCTGTTCCTTTTTCACGGGTTCGCCAGTAACGAACGCAATCTACATCCACTGTCGAAACATGTGCCTGAGGAATGGTTGGTCATCACCGCGCGTGGCACGATTAAGGTCGCCCCCAACCAATACAAATGGTTTGAGGTCGAGCGGATCGACGATTGGTTTGAAGGCGGACGGACTGATCCCAGGATGGTCGTTGATGTCGAAAGCGAACGTGCTGCGCGACATCAGGTTTCCGGCTTCATTGTTGAGATGGTGCGCGCGCATAACGCGGACCCGAACCAGATCGTTGTCGCAGGATTTAGTCAGGGCGCTGCCTTGTCTCTCAATCTGTTTTTGACCAGTCCGAGCAACTATCTGGCCAGCGGCGCCTTTGGTGGCCGGATCATGGATGGGATCAAGCAACAGATCCCGGGCCACGACGCGCTGCAGGCAAAACCAGTCTTTCTCGGGTTTGGCAACCAAGACCCGTTTATATCCGTAGAACAAGCGGTGGCGACACAGTCCTATCTAGAAAATTTGGGGCTATGCGTGGCCGTGTCCAAGGATGACGTAGGGCACACGGCTTCCGGTCCGCAATGGATTGATTTCATTCGCTTTATCGAGGCTTTGCGCACCGCGCAGTAGCGCCAATTCGCAGCACCAAAAGCAGAATTCAAAAGACAGGCGGCAGGAATGTCGCCTGTCTGTTTAATGTATGATCCGGTATACTCTCGACAAAAACGTACAGCCGATCCGCGACTATTTTTGCGAGATCATAGGGGCCTTCGCCGCCAAATCATCACGATCAAGGCTGTCGATCAGCCACTGCGCTACTGACGCGCGCGATATTTGCATCGCAGGCTTTGGGTCGGCTTTACCATTGACCACATAGCTTTCGATGACCGGCGCTGTGCCCGGTTTTTTGCCCAACATCATCGCACGGCCCAACGTCCAGTCCAAACCAGAGGCCTCCAACACCGCCTGCACCCCTTCGTGATCACGATAGGCATGTCCCAAGTTTGTGTGTTTGATCATGAGACGCATGACCCAAGGGGCCGTCACAAACGTGTCGGTTGTTCCCGCCGCGCTAAGCATGGAAATCCGTGTGATGCCGTGGCCTTTCATCGCCGCAACCGTTTCACTGATGGTGTCTGTCAGGAGGGTGTCGGAGTTTATGATCTTGCTGAAGGGGGAGTCCGTCTGACGGCTATTGTTCAGTGTCACGATCACAGAGTCGCAGCCCTGCATCGCAGCGGCGAGGTCTTTGGCCGAGGATGGCGACCCTTCGAAAAGGGTGAGGTTTGCATGTGATATCTCGACTTTTGCAGTGTTTCGAACCAAAGCCGTGACTTTGTGACCCGAAGCCAGCGCCTTTTCGATGACAAGGAGACCTGTGCGACCAGAACCGCCCAGAAGAAAGATGTGTTTGCTCATAGTGTATTTCCCAAATGTGCAGAGCCTGTCCTTCACGCGCGATTGCGTCACGGATGGTCTCCGTTTTATGGTGAAAATATAGGACCTTATTGGGTGCGGTTCATCGGCCCGATACTTGACGCAGCATCTCCTTAGAAGAAACAGTTGAGGTCCGCGTGACGAATGGCGCGCTTCCAAGAAGAGCCGACAGCCACCAAATGAAAAAGGCCGCGCAATGCGACCCGTTCAATGCCAATAAAACTGTAGAAGCGGACCTTCGGCTGTCTGTCGTCTTTTTGCTAAGGCCACGGGCGTGCGGTTGGTTACGTGCAATGCTTCGCACCTGATCACGTCACTCACTATTGAGTGATCACTCAAATAGCGACTTGAGTGATCACTCAATACAACCTATGTCACTTTCATCGAACACAGAACTTCGCTCCTGAAAGGACATACCATGGCAACCTTCCCAATCCATACCATCGAATCCGCACCGGAGGCTGGCAAGCCGCTCTTGGAAACGTCGCTAAAAGCCAACGGTCGCATTCCGGGCCTGCACGGCACAATGGCCGCCGCCCCACCTCTGTTGGCCGCCTATAGCTTCGCCCACCAGCAGTTCATGGCGACATCTATGACGGACGAAGAAAAAACTGTCGTCTGGCAGACAATCAACGTCGAAAGCAACTGCCACTACTGTGTTCCAGCCCACACCGGGATTGCGAAGATGATGAAGGTTGACGATGAGATCACTGAAGCATTGCGCAACGAAACTCCGCTGCCGACTGCCAAACTTGAAGCTCTCCGCACCTTCACATTGGCGCTGGTACGCGATCGTGGATTTGTTTCAGACGCTGATACACAGGCGTTCCTGGACGCAGGCTTTACCGAGACAAACATCCTCGAAATCATTCTGGGCGCTGCGCAAAAACTGATGTCCAACTACACCAACCACTTTGCAAAAACTCCCGTTGACCAAGTGTTCCAAAAGTTTGCCTGGGAAAAGAAGACAGCCGTCGCTGCTGAATAATCCAATGGCCGGAGCGGGCAAAACGCTCCGGCACACCCGCGATCAACCATGGGCCACCCAATGCGAAAAACCAATCTCACTGCAGATATCTGGACATCCTTTCGCGCCTTGCCGCTCTGGGTGATAATCTGGATGATGGTCATCCTTGCGCCAATCAATATGATTAGCCTCTATTTCGCGTCCGAGCCGATGGGCATTCTCGTTACAGCACTTGCATGGGGCGGAATGCTGACCAGCCAAATCGTACTTATGCGCCATCGCGGCTTTACCAAGCTTGTTTCAGGCGGCCATGTCATTTTTTGGGTGCCGTTGGTTCTGCTACTGGTCTTTGCGCGCCCTGTGGCAAATGGCGCTTACGACACCTATTTAGCCATACTGTTGGCGGTGAACCTCCTGTCCCTGCTGTTTGACATCAATGATTTACGACTTTGGCTTGGCGGCGATCGCCGCGTCATTGGCCACGAACGGAGCGTATGAAAATGTCCAAAACTCTACATATCGATATCGTATCTGATGTCATGTGCCCGTGGTGCATCATCGGGTATCGCCAATTGTCAAAGGCGCTGGACGCCGCGGGCACAGATCACGAAATCCATTGGCATCCTTTTGAATTGAACCCGCAGATGCCGCCGGAAGGCCAGAACACGCGCGAGCACATTATGGAAAAGTACGGCAGCACGCCCGAACAATCCGAACAATCACGCCAGCAGATGAAAGCACTGGCGGGCGCGCTGGGGTTTGATTTCAATTGGACCAAAGACTCGCGTATGCACAACACGTTCAACACTCATCAGTTGTTGCATTGGGCGAACACCCAAGGCCGCATGCATGATTTGAAGATGGCGCTATTCACCGCCCATTTCACAGATCAACGCAACCTGTCTGACGACGCCGTACTGGCCGATGTTGCGGCCGAAATCGGGCTGGACCGTGCTGAGGCAGCCGCCGTGCTTGACGATCAACGCTTTGCCAATGACGTGCGCAGCGCCGAACGGTTCTGGCAACAACAAGGCATTTCCGGTGTCCCTGCCGTGGTGTTTAACCGCAAACATCTTGTCACAGGGGCGCAGGGCGTGGAAAATTACACCAACATTCTGTCTCAACTTGCCGAAATGGAAGGATAACCCATGGCCCGCGCCGGCACTTATGATCGTGACGCCGCCCTTGATGCGGCTATGATCCTGTTCTGGCGCAAGGGTTATCACGCAACATCGCTCAAGGATCTGGAATCGGCGCTGCACATGAAACCCGGCAGCATTTATGCCGCGTTCGACAGCAAGGAAAACCTCTACCTTCTGGCGATCAATCGCTACTTTGAAGCATCTCGCGACAACTTCCGCTCGGAAATGGCCAAGGCTGCAACACCGCTTACCGGGTTAGCAGCGCAGTTCCAAAACTATGCGGATCTTGCGAAGGACGATCCCGCGCGGCGGGCCTGTATGTTGATGAAAACGGTTGTTGATACAACATCCACCGACCCCGAAATTGCTGACGCCTCAAAGCGATACCTTGATCAAATGTGCGTGGAATTCGCAGAGAGTTTCGAGGCAGCCCGTGCCTCGGGTGAGCTCCCGTCAGATGCAGATCCAAAGCGCCTCGCCCTGCGATATCAAGCCAATATATCCGCTTTGCGTGTCGAAATGCTGCGGGGAACGCCTCAAGACGACATCTCAAAACTCGCGGCTGATATGGCACAGGAGACGATGGGGCTCGGTATCTCATCTTAAAGCTCAACGTCTATTAGGGGGCAATTCCAGCGCGAAGAAATTCGCGCGAGTTGAGCGCATGTAATTTCGCATCACCTCCCAAAGCTCCTTAAGCCACTGTGATCCGCTGCTTCGCTGCACAAACAAAAATTCGGAACATAGGCACCGCAAAATCGATTGATCTCTGCTTTGGGAAAGCGCCCATTTTGTGATAATCTGACGACGGATAACTTCGTTCGCGCAGGAGCCAGCACATGACGGTGCCAAACAACCGAATTTGCCTCATGCTCAATAAGGACGCTGAAGCGGCGGCGAACTTTTACGCCGAAACATTCCCGAACAGTTCAGTTGAAAGCGTGCAGCATTCGCCGAGCGACAACCCTTCCGGGAGCGCAGGCGAGGTGTTGGTCGTGGAGTTCACCGTCCTTGGAATTCCCTGTATCGGCGTCAACGGCGGGCCAAATTTTCAACACGGAGAGGCGTTCTCGTTTCAGGTCGCCACGGATACCCAAGAAGAAACGGACATGTACTGGAATGCAATCGTTGGCAACGGCGGTGAAGAGAGCATGTGTGGCTGGTGCAAGGACAAGTGGGGGGTCTCAGGGCAAATCACGCCCCGCACCCTCACCGAGGCCATGGCCGCAGGAGGGGCAGAAGCAAAACGTGCTTTTGAAGCCATGATGCAGATGAAGAAGATTGACGTCGCCGCGATAGACGCGGCTCGAAAAGGCGAGAATGAGCCCGCCTAGCGACATACGTTTGGGAACCAACCAACGCTTCGCTGCATTTGTCATCTAGGTCAGCTCAGCTGGGCAAAGCGTTCGTTCACCGAGTTTGCGGCGATGACGCTCGCAAAACTTAGTCTCCGCTAATGTTCGCCACCCAATCAAGAAAGACCCCCAGTCGGCGAAGGCCCGAGACGCGGGTCAGGTAGAGCGCCGAGATATTCAAAGGGGCGGCGTCGAGCTGGCCGGGAAATAGCTCAATCAAACGCCCGGCCTGGATGTCGTCTGCGATCATGAAGTCGGAAAAACGCGCAATGCCCAGACCGCCTAGTACCATCTGGCGAACGGCCTCTCCATTGCCCGCGCTCAGAGCGGGGGGCACCGTTACAGGGGTGGACAGACCGGCAAAGCGCAATGTGTTGATATGATCAGGTGACGCGAAGCGGACCTGTTCCAGCCGCGCGAGGTCGGCAGGTGTTTTTGGCCAGCCTTTGCGATCGAGATATTCCGGGGTCGCCACCAATTTCCAAGCCGTGCGCCCCAGGGGTCGGTGCAACATTTCGCTATCGGGCAGCTGGCCCAGCCGAATGGCAACATCCGCGTGACTGCCGATCAGATCCACCAGCGTGTCTGTCATGTCGATCGACAGCTGGATGCCGGGGTATTGCGCGTGGAATTCAACCAGGCGCGGAGCGAGAACATGCAGGACGTAAGGAACCGGTGCGTTCACCCGGAGCGGTCCGGCGGGCGCCTGCCCACTGCTTGCGATCTCTTGCAGGGTTTCACTGCGGTCCAGAATTTCGCGCGCCTCAGCCAGAACTGCGGCACCTTCGGGGGTGATTTCGATGGATCGCGTCGTGCGGCGCAACAATGTGACATTCAATTGCTCTTCGAGCCGCGTGACTGACCGGCTAAGCGTGGAGGCAGACATCCCCCTGCGCCGCGCGGATTCAGCAAAGCCCCCATCATCGACGATTCCGACGAAGGCAGCCAAATCCCCCATGCGCAGCAATTCGTGCAATTTTTGCAATGATCCATTCCAAACTTGTCCGTTCTCGCAATAGATAGCGGCTGGCATATACGGCGTCGACATCAAATTTACTGGAGAAAACCGATGCCACTTGCCCTTTGGGCGCTGACCATCAGCGCTTTCGCCGTCGGAACGACCGAGTTCGTTATCGTCGGCTTGCTTCCCACCATCGCCGCCGATCTGGGCGTCTCTATCCCTTCCGCTGGCCTTTTGGTCAGTCTTTACGCCCTTGGCGTGACCATTGGCGCGCCGGTGCTGACCGCCATGGCCGACCGTTTGCCGCGTAAGACACTGTTGCTGCTCTTGCTGGGGCTGTTCATCCTCGGCAACGGGTATGCCGCCTTCGCGCCGGATTACGGCAGCCTTGTCGCTGCGCGCTTTATTACCGGTCTCGCTCACGGCGTGTTCTTTGCCATCGCCTCGACCATCGCGACCGATCTTGTGGAGCCCGAAAAGGAAAGCTCCGCCATAGCGCTGGTGTTCCTTGGCCTGACAGTCGCGCTGGTGACGGGTGTGCCTTTGGGGACCTTCATTGGCCAGAACTTCGGCTGGCAGTCGACCTTCCTTGGCGTTGTCGCGCTTGGCGTGATCGGGTTCATCGCGTCTTCCATTCTGGTGCCCGCCAATCTGACCAAGGCTGCGTCAGCGGGGATCAAAGCCCAATTGCAGGTACTGACCTCGCCACGGCTTCTGCTGGTCTATCTGATCACGGCAATTGGCTATGGTGGCAACTTCATCGCCTTTACCTTCCTTGCGCCGATGCTGAACCAAGTCACAGGTCTGTCTGCGAGTGCGGTTAGCCTTGTGCTGTTGCTCTACGGTGCATCTGTCGCCGTGGGGAACATCGCGGGCGGCAAACTGGCCGACCGCATCGGTGCAGTGGCGTCCCTGACCGTGATCTTTGCTGGCCTTGCCATCTCACTGGTCGCACTTGGCGCGTTCCTCACCAGCCCGATTGCAGCCATTGCGGTTGCGGCCTTCTGGGGCGGTTTTGCCTTCGCCAACGTGCCACCGCTGCAGTCTTACGTCGTGCAAATCGCACGCGAAGTCTCGCCGGGTGCGGTTGATGTGGCGTCCGGTTTGAACATCGGTGCGTTCAATCTTGGCATTGCCGGGGGTGCATGGGCCGGGGGGCTTGTGGTGGAAAGCATCGGCCTTGCCGCTGCGCCCTACATCGCCGCTGGTGTGGTGGGTGTCGGGATTGTTCTGGTGCGCCTGTCAGGCCGACTGAATACATCAGCACCCCGCGCTGTTGCTGCTGAATAACCTCACTTGCCCCGTCTCATTCCGGTGCGGCGGGGCAAGACACTCAACTGGAGGTGTGTCTCATGTCTGCCCTGAACCTTATTTACAAAGATCGCATGACTTTTGGCATTTGTAGATCACGAGAGCTCGAAATAGTTCGCGTTCACTGACATGCTCTACTGCCGTCCGCACCCCGGCTCCTTTAGCATGTCGTTCTACACGGTGCCCCCAAGGCTACCCTCGAGGGTCGCCAGCTCTTGCCCGCCTGCCATCAAATCTTGCAGTTCTTCAGGCGTTATTTCTCCCTTCATCGCTGTCCCAAGGGTCTTGCCGCGATTGAGAACCGTGAAACGGTCCCCCACCGCCAGCGAGTGGCGCACGTTGTGTGTGATGAACACAACGGCAATACCTTGCTTGCGGACTTTGTCGATGGTTGCAAGAACGTTCGAGGTCTGGCGCACACCCAGCGCTGAGGTCGGCTCGTCCAAAATCAGCACTTTCGCACCGAAATGCACCGCGCGGGCAATGGCTACCGTCTGACGTTCACCGCCGGACAAAGTGCCCACCGCTTGGTCCGGCCCACGCAGGTTGATGCCCATCGTCTTCATCTCTTGCATGGCCACCATGTTGGCGTGTTCATGGTCGAACAACTTGATTGGTCCGAACTTCTTGATCGGCTCATTGCCCATGAAGAAATTTCGCGCCACGCTCATCAATGGGATCATGCCCAGATGCTGGTGCACTGTCGCAATCCCCGCCGCAATCGCATCGCGAGGGTCATTGAAATCGAGCGGATTACCCTCGAAGATGATCTCTCCGGCAGTGGGTTTAAGCACCCCGGACATTGTCTTGATGAAGGTCGACTTGCCTGCGCCGTTGTCGCCCAGCAGACAGTGACACTCGCCCGGAAACACGTCGACCGATACACCCGCCAGAGCAATCACTCTGCCGAAATGTTTTTCGATGTTCTTCATTTGGATAATTGGATCGGCCATATCAACGTTCCCCCGTAATGATGCGACGGATGTAGGTGTTCAGGATCACGGCAGCCAAAAGGATAACGCCGAGGAACACGCGGAAAAGCGAGCTTTCGACGCCGGCAAAGAACAGACCTTGCTGTACCACGCCAAAGATCAACGCACCCAAAGCCGCGCCGATGACCGACCCGTAGCCGCCGGTCAGCAAGGCACCCCCGATGACCACCGCGATGATTGCCTCGAATTCCTTGAGCAATCCACGATCCGCGCCAGCAGAGCCAAACTCCATCACCTGACACACGGCAAAGACCGTGGCGCAGAAGGCGGTGAACATGAACATCTGGATCTTCACTGCGTTGACCGGAACACCAGAGTTACGCGCCGCATCTGCATCCCCGCCAGCGGCGAAAATCCAGTTGCCAAAGCGTGTGCGCGTCAACAGCCAATGTCCGAAAATGACCAAGCCCAGCGCCCAGATGATCAGCATCGGAATGCCATCGACCACCGGTTCGCCCGCGCGGTTGCCCCTCTCGAAGGTAGAGATAATTCCGGCATTTCCAAGCCAGGTAAAGATCGGCCCGCCGATCTTGGCGCCGAATATGGATGCGAGCCAATCACCCTCTGCGGCCTCTCGGATACCCCCAATGATGGTTTTGCGCTCAATTGTCTGGGGAATGAAAATGGTGAACCCGCGCAGGATGAACAAGGTTGCCAAGGTTACAATGAACGACGGCAACCCCGTCTTGACGACGATGTATCCGTTCAACGCTCCGCAGGCGGTACAGATCACAAAGGTCACGATGATCGCCATCCACATGGGCCACCCTAAGGTGACGCCGAAAATCGCGATCATCATGCCCGCAAAGCCGATCATCGACCCCACTGACAGATCAAACTCGCCCGCAATCATCAGCAGGCAGGCGCCCACGGCGATAATCATGAATTGTGCTGAGACGACAGACCAGTTCAGCACACCCTGCGCGTTGAACATGCCGCTGTCGAAAGCAAACAGAAAAAAGAAAACGAAGACTGCAACGGTCCCCACGATGCCGCCCAGTTCGGGGCGGATCAACGCTTTTCGGAAACCGGATATTTCCTTGACGCGCTCGTCGGTTTGACTGGCCTCAGACATGGCCGACCTCCTTGGATCGATGAGTGATTTGGATCGAAAAAGGGCGGCCACGGCTCAGGCCATGGCCGCCCCTCTTAGCGGTATCGCAGTGCGATCCTAGCGGAATTCACCCGCGAATTCTTCAACCTTCTCAAGGCCGTCGGCAGTCACGAAGCCGGGGCCAGAGTTGATGTTGTTGCCAGGCAGAACGCCGTAGCGGTCATAGTTGGCCAGAACAACAACCGGCAGGTAGGCCTGCAGGAACGGTTGCTGGTCGATGCCCCAGTTGATGGTGCCCGCCTTGATGCCGTTCACGATCTCTTCGCCAAGGTCAAAGGTGCCAAAGTAGATGTCGCCAGCCATGCCGTTTTCGTCCAGCGCGAGCAGGGTCGGGTCCGCAGAGGTCGGCCCAAGCGTCAGGATGGCGTCGGTTTCAGGGTTGGCAGACAAATAGGCGAGAACGCGGTTCTTGATCTCTGCAGGGTCCTGACCTGAATCGATCATTTGATTGCCCAGATCAACACCCAGACCATCGGCAAAGCCTTGGCAACGCTCGGTGGAGGACGGCGAGGAAATGTAGTGGTTCACACATAGAAACGACCCCACGCCGTCGCGTGCTGCCCGCTGGCCCGCAGCCAGACCGGCATCATACTCGGGCTGGCCAACATACATCAGCGCGCCAACTTCGGCCGCCTGTGCAGGGGTGCCGGAGTTCATGATGATCACGTCAACGCCCTGGTCGACAGCCGCCATGATAGGCCCCTTGAGAACGTCAAAGTCAGCCAGTGTGGTGATGATACCATCGGGCTGGGATGCAGCTGCCTGCTCGATAATCCGCGCCATATCGGCAAGGTCACCGGTAGGCGGGTTGCGGTATTCAACGGTCACGCCCATCTGTTCGCCGGCCAGTGCCACGCCGTTCTTGACGGTGTTCCACCAGCTGTCGCTGTCGGGTGCGTGGCTGACCAGAACGTAGGTCAGGTTATCGCCATGCCCGTCCGCAGAGGCGGTTGTCGCAGCCGCAAAAGGCGCTGCGGCAATCGCTGCTGTCGCAAGCAGTTTGCTCATCGTATTCATGTTTTTCCTCCCAAGGAACTTAAATTCCAGCCTCTAAAGAGAGGACTCAGCCCCTCCTCCGTACAGATCAAAGCATGAGTCGGATTTTTTTGCAACCGGTTGCAAAATTTTCCGTAAAAATTCATACTGCGTCCAAAGCAAATACCTTGTAACTACACCAAAACCGGTCCCAATTTTAAAGCTGCGCCATGCCAATCACCCTCAAAGATGTCGCCAACCGCGCCGGTGTTTCGACCTCGGCGGTATCACGCACATTCACCGACGGGGCTTCGGTGTCGGAAAAAATGCGCCGCAAGGTAGAAAAAGCCGCCGCTGATCTTGGCTATTCGCCCAATGCGCTGGCCTCGTCGCTCACCACGGGGCGCACCAAGCTGATCGGCCTTGTGTCTAACAACTTCCACAACCCGATCTTTCTTGAGGTCTTCGACCTGCTGACCCGCAAATTGCAGGATAGAGGGCTGCGCCCCCTCCTGCTAAACCTGACGGGGGAAATAGATGCCAGAACCGCCGTGCGCATGTTGCAGCAATACTCGGTCGACGGGGCGATCATTGCCTCCTCCACCCTGTCCCCTGAATTCTCCAAATCGTTCCGCGATGCCGGCGTGCCGGTGGTTAACTCCTTCGGGCGGTTTTCCACGTCGCCAGAAGTCCACGTGGTGGGCGTCGACAACTCCGAATGTGGGCGTATGGCGGCGCGCACGTTGGTGGAACGGAGCTACCGCAAAGTCGCTTTCCTAGGCGGGCCCGAGGCCGCAACCTCCACCCAAGACCGCTTTCGCGGCTTCTTTCAGGAGCTCGCCAAACACCCTGACGTCGCCCATTCCCACAGTTTCGCTGAGGCTTATTCCTTCGACGCAGGACGCGCCGAAATGCAACGCCTTATCGCGGCGGGCAACATGGCAGAGGCTTATTTCTGCGGCGACGATGTCCTGTCAATCGGGGCGCTTTCCGCGGTGGCCGACGCGGGGCTGAACGTGCCCCGCGATGTTGGCATCATCGGCTTCAATGACATGAAAATGGCGCGCTGGGAAAACATCAACCTCACCACGATCAGCCAGCCGATTGACCAGATCCTGCAATCATCGGTCGATCTGATGGTCTCGATGCTCGAGGACCCTGACCGCTCTCCCGAGGTCCGCCTGTTCCCTTGCAAACTTGTTGAACGCGGCACGTTGCGAGCCGCGCCCTAGCCCGCCTCTAGCGATACATTGGCGGGCGCGCATCCACCCATGCGCCGCGGTCCGCAGCCGACACCACCGCCTGATGCACCGCCGCCATGGACCGCAGCCCGTCTTCGGCCAAAGGCAAACCATCGCGCAGCTCGCCGCGAATGCTGGCCGCCAGATCGACATAGATATTGGCCACTGCCAGCGGGAATCCTTCGGGGTGGGCAATGGCCACACGGCTCATCCGGCCTGCCTCATGGCTTAGGCCTCCTTCGCCCTTTTCCATGATCTGCGTGCGCCCGCCGACGGGGGTATAATACACTTGGTTCGGCTCTTCTGACCGCCAACGCATGCCGCCCGTCTCCCCGAACACCTGAATGTCGAACCCGTGCTGGCGGCCAATCGCAACCGAGCTGGTCCAAAGCCGCCCAACGGTGCCGCCCTCCATCCGGAAGTTCACCATCGCGTCGTCTTCCAACTCGCGGCTGGGAATGGTCGAGGCGAAATCCGCGCTCAATTCGCGCACCTGGTCGCCTACAATAAAGCTCGCCATGTGCAGCGCGTGGATACCGCAATCGGCAAACTGCCCCGACACGCCCGCCATGGCCGGATCATAGCGCCAGCGCACCCGCGGATTGTCCGCATCCGTCGCATCACCGTGGTGTCCGTGGCTGAAATTCGTCACCACCAGACGTACTTTGCCAATCTGCCCCGTGCGCACCATCTCGCGCATCTCGCGCACCATCGGATAGGCGGAATAGCAATAGTTCACCGCGCAAATCTTGCCCGAGGCTGCGGCGATCTTTACGATCTCCTCGCCCTCTTCGACGGTCATCGTCATCGGCTTTTCGCACAGCACGTTGAACCCCGCCTCAAGGAAGGCCTTGGTGATCTCGAAGTGGGTGGAATTGGGCGTCGCCACGGTGACGAGATCAACGCGATCCTCGCGCGCAGACTCGCCCGACAGCATCTCGCGCCAGTCGCCATAGGCGCGATCCGCCGCCACGCCCAAACGTTGCGCATACGCGCGCCCCGCGTCTGCATTGTGATCCAGCGCACCTGCCGCGAGCACAAAGTTGCCGTCCGCCTGCGCGCCCAAACGGTGCGCGGGCCCGATCTGGCTGCCTTCACCGCCGCCGATCATGCCCCAATTCAATCGCTTCATGTGATATCTCCTTAGAAACCGATGCTTTGCAAATACTCGCGGTTCGCTTTGGCGTCTTCCATCGGCGTGCCCGGCATGCTGGGATCACAGTCCTGTTCAACCGTGCACCAGCCCTCAAATCCTGCATCCAGAAGCACCTGTCGCACGGTCGGGAAATCCACATCGCCCTGTCCCAGATTACAGAAAATACCCTGTCCGCAGGCGGTGTAGAAATCCGTGCGGTTGGCCACGACATCGGCCTTCACTTTCGGGTCGATGTCTTTGAAATGCATATAGGAAATCCGGCTCACGTGCTTTTTCATGAAAGCCACCGGATCAAAGCCCGCATAGGAATGGTGGCCGGTGTCGAAACAGATTTTCAGGATGCTCTCGTCCACCTCATCCAGCAGGCGTTCCAGTTCGGGTTCGAAGTCCATGAACCCCGCCGCATGGGCATGAATGCCCACGGTCAGCCCGTACTCTTGCGCCCCCATCTTGGCGACGGTCGCGATGCGATCACGAAAGGCGGCCCATTCGGCCGCGTCCATCTGCTCGGCTTCCGCCGCACGCCCCGCCGTCGGCGCACGGCGTGGTGATATTGAATCAATCAAAACAAGGTGTTGCGCCCCATGGGCCACAAGCGCCTCGCAGGTGCGAACAGAGGCATCCATCACATCGTCCCACTTGCCCGCATCATGAAACGCACGGAAAATCACGCCGCCAATGATGTTCAGATCGTTCTTTTGCAGCTCGTCGCGCAGCACCGCAGGGTCCTCTGGCATATAGCCAATCGGCCCCAGTTCGATCCCCTTATACCCCGCCTGCGCGCACTGTTGCAGCACCGATTGCCAGCTGGGGTAGGACGGGTCGGATGCAAATTCGATGCCCCAGGAACAGGGCGCATTGCCGATACGGATAGTCATGGATCTTGGTCCTTTAGAAGTCGTTGACGTTACGCCAGGCCTTCGCGTCCGAGGACGCATGGGCCGCAGCAATCACTTGGTTTACCGCCATCCCGTCGCGGAAGGTCGGCCAGATATTCTGCCCTGTTTCAATCGCTTGCAGGAAGTCGCGCGCCTCGATGATAATCTGGTCCTGATAGCCGGTGCCATGCCCCGGCCCTTGGCAAAAGGGTTCGTAATCGGGGTGCGCGGGGCCAGTCAGGATTTTGGTGAACCCGCGCTGCGCCTCTGGTCCTGACATCTTGTAGAGGTGGATCGCGTTCTGGTCTTCGCCGTCAAAACGGATCGCCCCCTTGGACCCTGTCACCTCATAGGCATAGCCCATCTTGCGGCCTGTCGCGACGCGGCTGGCATAGATCGACCCAAGCACCCCGCTCTCGAACCGGCACAGCATATGCGCGTGATCGTCGTTGGTGACTTTGCCTCCAGGACGGTCGTGATAGACGGTCTCGACCTCGGCCAGCAGGCTCTGGATAGGGCCCATCAGCCGCAGCGCGCAGTTGACCGGATGCGGAGCGAGGTCGCCCATGGTGCCATTGGGCAGACCCGATGTGCGCCACGTCGCGGGGGCGTCCGGGTCGGCCAGAAAATCCTCGGTATGTTCGCCACGAAAACCGATGATCTCACCAATCTCACCACACTCGATCAGCTGGCGCGCGAATTGGCTGGCGGGTGTGCGGATGTAGTTAAAGCCGGTCATGTTGATCGCACCTGCGGCCTCGGCCGCGGCCACCATAGCGCGGCTGTCGTCCACATCTGTGCCCAACGGCTTTTCACAAAAGACAGGCTTTCCCGCGGCAAACGCCGCCTCTGCCACGTCGCGGTGCAAGGCTTGCGGCGCAGCGATCACCACCGCCTCCACCTTTGGGTCACAGACCAGCACGCGCCAGTCTTCTGTCGCGCGCGCGAACCCGAACGCCGCGCGATACCTTTCCGCCGACGCCGCCGAGGACGCACAGACCATCTCCAATCGGGGACGCAGCGCAGTGTTGAACACCGCGCCCACAGCAGCCATAGCCACCGCATGCGCTTTGCCCATATAGCCGCCACCGACGATTCCGATTCCGATATCGGCCATTTGCCCCCCCTTGAATTCGGCTTGCGGAAAATTGTTTGCAACCGGTTGCAAAATTTGTATCCTTGGATTCGAAATCACGCAAGCGTCAAAAAAGGCGCCCTGCGATTTGGAGGAGCTTTCGCGATGAGCGATCAGACCATTCGCCTGACCACCGCGCAGGCGATTATCCGCTATCTGGACAACCAGTTTATCAAGATCGACGGCGAAGAGCTGCGCGTCTGTGGCGGTGGCTTTGGCATCTTCGGACATGGCAATGTCACCTGCCTGGGCGAGGCTCTCTATAACGTGCAAGATACCCTCCCGCTTTATCGCGGGCAGAACGAACAAAGCATGGGGTTTGCGGCTGCGGCCTACGCCAAACAATGGCTGCGCCAGCGGTTCATGTTTTGCACCGCAAGCGCGGGGCCGGGCACCGCGAACCTGCTGACTTCTGCCGCGCTGGCCCATGCCAACCGCCTACCCGTGTTGATGCTGTGCGGGGATGCCTTTCTCACCCGCCTGCCCGATCCGGTGCTGCAACAGCTCGAACACTTCGGCAATCCGACGTTGGGCGTGAACGACGCCTTCAAGGCAGTCAGCCGCTACTGGGATCGCATCACGCACCCCGCGCAAATCATCCAGTCGCTGCCCGCTGCCCTTGCCACCATGCTGGACCCCGCCGATTGCGGCCCTGCCTTCATCGCCCTGCCACAAGACGTGCAGGGCTGGGCCTATGACTACCCCGAGGCCTTTTTCGACAAGAAGGTGCACCGCATCCGCAAGCAGGCCCCCGACATGCAAGACGTCGTCGACGCCTACGCCCTGCTGCAAACCGCCAAACGCCCGATGATCATCGCGGGCGGCGGCGTGCAATATTCCGGTGCGGTGGCCGAACTGACCGCCTTTGCCGAAGAATCCGGCATTCCTGTCGTCGAAACTATCGCGGGCCGCGCCAACATGTTGTCCGACCACCCGCTCAACATCGGGCCAATCGGCGTAACAGGTTCCAACAGCGCCAATGCCATCGCCGAACAGGCCGACGTCATTTTGGCGGTGGGCACACGCCTGCAGGATTTCACAACCGGGTCTTGGACAGCCTTTGCCAAGGACGCCAAAATCATCGGCATCAACGTGGGCCGCCACGACGCGATGAAGCACATGTCGCTGCCTGTCGTTGGTGACGCCGCGATTTGTCTGGCCTCCCTCACAGGCGACTACAAGGCCCCGACCGAATGGACATCATTCGCCCAAGCCGAACGCGCCAAATGGGACGCCTATGTCGCCGGGAACGTGAAACCGGGCAACCGCCCCAACAGCTATGCCCAAGCCATCGGCGTGGTGAATGAGCTGTGTGATCCACGCGACCGGATCGTCGCCGCCGCGGGCGGCTTACCCGCCGAAGTCACTGCCAACTGGCGCACGTTGGACATCGGCACGGTCGATGTCGAATTCGGCTTCAGCTGCATGGGCTACGAGATCGCCGGCGGCTGGGGCGCGCGCATCGCGCAAAGCCAACGTGAACCCGACAAGGACACCATCGTTTTCACAGGCGACGGCTCATACCTGCTGATGAACTCGGACATCTATTCCTCCGTTCTGACGGGCAAAAAGCTGATCATCCTGGTGCTGGACAACGGCGGTTTTGCCGTCATCAACAAGCTGCAAAACAACACCGGCAACGAAAGCTTCAACAACCTGATCGCCGACACGCCCACGGCCACGCCGTTCGCAGTGGATTTCGAAGCCCACGCCGCGGCCATGGGGGCCAATGCCGAAACCGTCGCCAATGCGGCTGAGCTCGCCGAGGCGTTCAAGCGCGCCAAAGCCGCCGACAAGACCTCGGTCATCGTTATGAACGTCGACGCCTACGAGGGCTGGACGACCGAAGGCCACGCTTGGTGGGAAGTCGGAACGCCCGAAGTCTCCGACAGCAACAAGGTGCGCGATGCCCACACAGACTTGGAATCTACCCGCCCCAAACAGCGCAAAGGTCTGTAATGAAAGCCTTTACCGCACAGACTGCCGATCCAGATGCGGTCGTCGATGAACTCCTTCACGGCGGCGGGGCCGTCAAGATCTCGGGCTTGTTCACGGCAGAGCAGATTGCCGAGGCCCGCGCGATCATTATGGAGCATTCGGAAAACGACGCCAACAAAGCGACCCATTTCCAAGGGGCCGCAGAAGCCGACGGCAAGATTGCCCTGCAACGACGCGTCTGGAACCTGCTGGCCAAGGGCGACGTGTTTTCCGCCATGGCCGCACATCCGGTGCTGATGGATATCCTGCGAAAATTTCTGGGCACGGAATTCATTATGGGCTCCATCGCGGCCAATCGCATTCTGCCCGGCGGACCCGGCCAAGAACCCCACGTGGACTATCCCTACTGGGACTTTCACAGCCCCGAAACGCATCCGGTCGGCCTGAACGGCTCTTTCCCGATGAATGCGCAGGTCTCTGTCATCCTTGATCCTTTTACCGAACAAAGCGGTGCAACGGCCTACGTGCCCGGATCGCAGCGTGAATTGCGTTATCCGACTGAAGCCGATGACTTCCATGGGCGGGCCGAACGGATGCTGGGGAACCCAGGCGATGTCGCCCTCTTCTATGGCGTGACTTGGCACTGCGCGATGCCCAACACCTCCGACCACGACCGCAACGCGGTGTTGATCCAGTATCTGCCCAAATGGGTGAAACCCATGGAGGACATGCCCGCCGCTCTGCCACAATCCTTCATCGACAGGGCCAGCCCTGACATGCGTCAGCTATTAGGCCTGAACTACCCCTACCCCGAAGTCCTCGACGCCGCGAAAGCCGGCAACGCCGAGGGCCGCACATGAACGCGTTAGAGGGCATCAAGGGCGGCAAGTTTATCGTCGTGGGCCGTGTCGGGATGGACCTTTCCCCCACCGACCGCGCGCAGACAGAAAAGGCCACGGAAATGATGGTCGCCATGGGCGGATCCTCTGCCAATATCGCGGCAGGTTTGGTCAAACTGGGGCTTCAGGCCGATCTTGTCACTTGCGTCAGCGATGATGCGGTCGGGCGTTACTGTCTGAACCAATTGGACAACTACAGCGTGGGCCGCGCACATGTGCGCACCATTCAGGGCGAAGAGCGCACCTCGCTCGCGGTCTATGAAACCCGCGTCGAGGACCACCAATCGGTGATCTATCGCAACAACGCCGCCGATTTCCAGATGTCCCTCAAGGACGTCGAAACAGTCGATTACAGCCAGTTCACCGCCCTCATCACGGCAGGCACCGTCTTCGCTGTCGAACCCAGCCGCACGGCGGCCTTCCGCGCGTTCGAACTAGCGAAAGAGGCGAACCTGCCGATCATCTTCGACGTCGATTACCGCCCCTATTCATGGCCGTCCCCGCAGGTCGCTGCAGAAGTTCTTTCCCGCGCTGGCGACATGTCGGACGTGATCGTGGGCAATGATGAAGAGTTCGGTTTTATGGCCGGCGGCATAGACAAAGGGCTGGCCAAGGCCCGCGCGCTTGCCAGCAAATCTGCCGACATCGTCGTTTACAAATTGGGCCAGCACGGCGCGATCACCTTTTCGGGTGGTGCCGAAATTCCCACCGGCATCTTCCCTGTCGAGGCCGTCAAACCCACCGGCGCGGGCGACAGCTTTATGGCTGGTTTCATGGCGGCCCTCTCGCAGGGGCGCGACCTGAAACAGGCGATCCTGCGCGGCTCTGCTTGCGCCTCCATCGTGGTGGCACAGCCCGGCTGCGCTCCTGCCATGCCCGACACCGACCAACTCGAAACCTTTCTGCTCGACCATCCGGGGCCAACGCCCGGCCCAACCCAATAAGGACCAAGCCCATGCACATCGCTCCACATGACAACCAGAACAAACCGATCGTGGATGTGGACGATCCGACGGTCCCGCTGAACTACTTCAACATCGTCAAACTCAAGGCGGGTGAGGCGTTCAATTATCAGGTGCCAGGCTATGAAACCTGCATCGTACCGGCCACCGGAACCGTCGCTGTCGAGGTCGAGGGTTTGACCTACACCGACCTAGGCGGGCGAGGCGTTGATGTCTGGGATGGTGAGCCGCAGGGCGTTTACATCCCCTCGGGTGCCAAGGCGACGATCATCGCTACCACCGACACCGAAACCTTCATCGCAGGCGCGAAATACGACAAGGTGCTTGATCCGTTCGACGTGCGCCAACATGACTTCGTGCAGTACGGTTCGGACGACACAAAAACCCATCGATGCATCAAACATATCTTGGGCCAGAAGCAGCACGACAAAGTCGGCCGACTGCTGGTCTCCGAACTATTTACTGTTGGCCAAGGCGGCTGGTCGGGCTTTCCCGCTCACAAACATGACACCGACCGGCGCGATGACGCGGGCGAACTGATCGAGACCAAACACGACGAAACCTACAATTTCCGTTTCCGCCCCAACCACGGGTCGGCCGTGCAGATCATCCAGCACGAAGACGGCGTGCCCGGCGACGCCCATCAACTGATGGACCGCTCTACGATCTTGCTGGGGTCGGGCTATCATCCTTGCGTCGTGATGCCGGGCTACGAGATGTACTACTTCACCATCCTCGGTGGCGCGACCCAGCGCAGCTTGGTGCAGTTCTTCCAGCCGACCCACGCCTATCAGGTCGAAACCATTCCCGGAATCAAAGACATGGTCGCGAAGTTCAAATAACGTCGCGCCCCTTTCACCAGGCCAAATAATCGCGCCCCACGGGGCCACTCGGAGATTGCCTATGCCCCTCGTAACCCTGCGCGACGTCCTCCAACCCGCCCTGCAAAATGGCCACGCCGTGGCAGGCCTCGTCACCTTGGGGTGGGAAGACATGCGCGCCTATATTGCCGCTGCCGAGGCCGAAAATGTGCCCGTCATCCTGCAAGCAGGCCCCAGCTGTCGCGAACACACGCCCCTGCCGATCTTGGGCAAGATGTTTCGCCACCTCGCCGAACGCGCCTCGGTGCCCGTCGTCGCCCACCTCGATCACGGCTATACCTTGGAGGAATGTCGCGAAGCGCTGGACTCTGGCTTCACCTCTCTGATGTTCGACGGCTCGCGCAAACCGCTGCAACAAAACATCGACGAGACCGCTGCAATCGCAGACATGGCCCACAGCGCGGGCATCTCTTGTGAGGGCGAAATCGGTTTCGTGGGCTATGCCAATGGCGAAAAATCTGCTGGCACCGACCCTGCGGAGGCCGCCAAATTCGCAACTGAGACCGGCGTAGATGCCATGGCTATTTCCTGCGGCAACACGCATCTGCAACAGGACAAGGTGGGCGGGCTGGACGAACCGCGCATCCGCGCCATCGAGGCTGTGACCGACACGCCGCTTGTCATCCATGGCGGATCCGGCGTTCCCGTGGCCCAGCGCAGCGCGCTCGCGCGGACGTCCAACATCTGCAAGTTCAACATCGGGACCGAGTTGCGCATGGCCTTTGGCGCCGCCCTGCGCACGGCGGTCAACGCGGACCCCGATCGTTTTGATCGCAACCAGATCCTCAAAGACACGCACGACCCACTCGTCGCGGCCACCCGCAACGTGCTGCACGCCTTGAAGGGAGACACACAATGATCCGCATCGGAATTTTAGGCTGCGGCCGCATCGGGCAGGTCCACGCGCGCACTCTTCGCCGCATGGACAACGCAACAATCGTCGCTGTGTCCGATTTCTTCCCCGAGGCCGCTGAAACCCTTGCCGGGCTTTGTGGGGCGGAGGTGCGCAGTACTGACGACATCATCGCAAGCCCTGACATCGACGCGGTGGTCGTGGGAACGCCGACGGATACTCACTTTGCCATCATCAAATCCGCCGCCGAAGCCGGCAAACATATCTTTTGCGAGAAGCCGGTAGATATGTCCGCAGATAACATTCGCGAGCTCATCACCCACGTCAACAAAGCAGGCGTGGCATTCTTCACTGCGTTCAATCGTCGTTTTGATCCGAACTTTGCCAATGTCCGGAAACGAATTGCTGCGGGCGAAATCGGAGATGTCGAAATCGTCACAATCCTGAGCCGCGACCCATCCCCGCCGCCCATCAGTTATCTCAAATCTTCCGGTGGCATTTTTCGCGATATGATGATTCATGATTTCGATATGGCGCGGTTTCTTCTCGGCGAAGATCCAGTAAGTGTTTACGCTACAGGGTCCTGTCTCGTCGATCCCGAGATTGGCAAAGCTGGTGATGTGGACACCGCCGCAGTCACCCTCACGACCGCAACCGGCAAAATCTGCCAGATCAGCAACTCGCGCAGGGCCGTCTATGGATACGATCAACGAATTGAAGTGCACGGTTCCGCCGGAATGTTGCGTGCTGCCAATGTGTTGGAAAACACCGTAGATCTTGCAACAGCAGGGGGCTTTCAAACAGCTCCGCCGGTCAATTTCTTCTTGGAAAGATACGAGCAAGCCTACGCTATCGAGATGGAAACCTTTGTGGCCCACTTGTCAGATTCGAGTGTGGCGATCCCAAACATTGACGACGGATTGAAAGCTCAGATCCTTGCGGACGCAGCAGCTCTGTCTCTCGAACAAGGATTGCCTATTTTGATCTGAATTGTTGTTTTCCCAATTGATCAGCGAAAGCTGTAGCGACCTCGTCTCAACGGGTTTTCTGATACCATAAATGTTGTCGTGGAGCTTTCGTATTGGTCGCAAGGATACGTCAAATTAGTCTGCGCACAACAAATGCGGGCTTCTTTGCCTCTGCCTTAGAAAAGCGAAAGTTCGATGTTCTCGCTGCCTTGCGATGCCGGCATTCACGCCACGGCGGCCTCAATCATGTTATGATCGCAAACCGTTAGAAAACGAATTCACACCTTGGGCTCAAAGCGGACTTTGCTGCCTCTGAAAGAGGCGTGTGCTGCCGAACGTCTGCTTCTTCCTATGTTGAAACCAAGTTTCGCATCCGCGGCGAATGACCTCTCTCCGCCCCTGGCGTTGATCGATGCAAAAGTCCCATACCGGACGTTTTCTGAGGTTCTCGCAGCTGCGGTGCAGCTTATCTAAGGCAGCCATTCATGGATCACACAACATGTTTCAGATTTCGTCCTGTTGGCCAACGCCGTTGCGGTGATCCGCAATCGGTTCGACTAAAGGCAAGTCGGCCCTCAAGAGAGCGTCGTCATAGTTCCAGCATTGAAACACGATGGTAAACCTGATCCTCCCCGGCCGACGAACCCTTCAAAATCTGCCCACCCGACAGCTCGGCACCGATGCTGCCTTCCCAAATCTGGGGAATCGTTTGAGTTTTTTCAGCGCTCGGATAACGTGTGGAGGTTGCGCGTCGTTAAGGAAAGCGATGCGATTTCTGGGAGGAAAACATGAAAAACCTTGCTACCGGCGCTTTGATCGCCGGATCAACGATGCTGTCACCATTTGCGGCTTATGCGGAAACCGAAGTCCACTTTTGGCACGCCTTCACGGGCCGCCTTGGGGAATTGGTCGCGGCGCAAGTCGAAGATTTCAACGCAAGCCAAGACGAATATACGGTCGTTGCATCTCATAAAGGCAATTACTCCGAAACGCTGAACGCCGGTATTGCCGCGTTCCGCGCCGGAGAGCAGCCACAAATCCTTATGGTGTTCGAAGTAGGCACCGCAACGATGATGTCCGCACAAGGGGCTGTTCGCTCTGTGACGGAAGTTATGGAAGCCTCCGGCGCCGAGTTTGACCCCGATGCCTATATCGGCGCGGTCAAAGGCTACTACACGACCACTGACGGCGAAATGCTGTCGCTGCCGTTCAACGCATCCACACCCGTTCTATGGGTCAACCGTGATGCGTTCGAGGCCGCAGGCGTCGATCCTGACACGGATCTGTCTACATGGCAGAACGTGGGCGAGGTTCTGACTCAGCTGCAGGATGGGGGCAGCACATGCCCGCTGACAACTGCGTGGCAAAGCTGGATCCATCTTGAGAACTTCTCGGCGTATCATGATGTGCCATTCGCCACCCAAGAGAATGGCTTTGCAGGCACCGATACGGAGCTGGCGTTCAATGGCCCAGCACAGGTTGCGCATATCTCGGCGATGGGCGAATGGGCCCAAGATGGCCGGTTCTTCTACGCGGGTCGTCGTAACGAAGGCGGCGCAAACTTCCGTTCTGGAGAGTGTGCTTTGTTCACCGAAAGCTCAGCGGGCTATGCCGGCATCAAAGCCGAAGCAGAATTCCCGTTTGACGTGCGCCCACTTCCCTATTGGGACGGGGTCGGCAATGCGCCACAAAACACCATCATTGGTGGCGCGTCGTTGTGGGTGATGGAAGGCCACGAAGACGCTGAATACGAAGGTACTGCACAGTTCCTTGCGTATTTGTCTTCGTCTGACGTTCAGGCCCAATGGCATAAGGATACGGGCTATCTGCCCATCACCAATGCCGCTGCGGATGCGACACGCGAGTCGGGCTTCTACGAAGAGAACCTCGGCACCGAAGTGGCCGTCATCCAGATGACCACGAACGAGCCGACTGCAAACTCCAAAGGTTTGCGTCTGGGGTCCTTCGACCAGATCCGTAGCATCATCGATGAAGAGCTTGAGGCCGTCTGGTCGGGCGACAAGGACGCGCAATCTGCACTTGATAGCGCGGTCCAGCGTGGCAACCAATTGCTGCGCCGTTTCGAAGCTGCAAACTAGGTAACATTCATGCGGGCGGCCTATCACGGTCGCCCGCGTGCTCTTGGGGGGCTGGTCGCGCTATGGAAAAACGGGTCACATTCAAAGGCTGGCTTTTGCCGCTGTGTCTGATTGCGCCACAAGTCCTCGTCTCTGCGATTTTCTTTTTCTACCCCGCCGGGCAGGCCATTTGGCAATCCTTATTCATCCCCGACCCCTTCGGGTTGTCGATGCAGTATGTTGGCCTTGGTAACTTTGAATTCCTGCTCTCGGACCCGTATTACCGGATCTCATTTTTGACCACGGCGATCTTCTCGACGCTTGTGACACTGTGCTCCATGATCCCCGCCTTGTTTCTTGCCGTCGTCGCCGACCGCCTGATCAAGGGAGCAGGCGTTTACCGAACAATGCTGATCTGGCCCTATGCTGTGGCACCTGCCATTGCGGGCGTGTTGTGGTTGTTCATGTTCAACACCCGCGTCGGTGTGGTGGCCTGGTATCTCGGCCAGTTTGGCTATGACTGGAACCACGTCTTGAACGGAGGTGAGGCCATGGGCCTTGTCGTCGTCGCCTCTGCCTGGGGCCGTATCAGCTACAATTTCCTGTTCTTCTTCGCGGCCCTGCAGGCGATCCCCAAATCTGTAGTCGAAGCCGCTGCGATCGACGGCGCACGGTTCTGGAAACGGTTCTGGACCATTGTTCTACCGCTGCTGTCGCCAACCACCTTCTTCCTGCTCGTCGTGAACATCGTTTACGCGTTCTTTGAGACGTTTGGCGTCATTCACACGATAACCAGTGGGGGCCCGCAGCAATCGACCACAATTCTCGTCTACAAGGTGTTCTCGGATGGGTTCGTGGGCCAGGATCTCGGCTCATCCGCCGCGCAATCCGTCATCTTGCTGGTTGTCGTTGGGGCGCTCACCATCTTCCAGTTCAAGTATATTGAACGGAGGGTGCACTATTGACCCATTCGACTGATCCGCCCCCCGGCATGGTTGAAAAACGCGGCGCTGGCCTTTGGATGTCCCATGTCATCATGATCACCGGCGTGCTGATCGTGTTCTTTCCAATCTGGCTTGCATTTGTGGCTTCAACCGTGACGCAACCGGAAATCGTCAGTCCTCCGATGCCTCTGTGGCCAGGCGATCAGTTTCTGAACAACTACAGCGAAGCCCTGTTGTCTGGCGTCAACGTGCCAGTCGCAACGATGCTGCTGAATTCTCTCATCATGGCAATCGGGATTGCGGTCGGTAAAATCATCATCTCGCTCTTATCCGCCTTTGCCATCGTGTATTTCAGGTTTCCTGGCAAAATGATCTTCTTCTGGCTGATCTTCCTGACATTGATGCTGCCCGTTGAAGTGCGCATCGTCCCAACCTACGAAGTCGTCGCAAGCTTCGGGATGCTCAACAGTTACGGGGGGCTGATCCTGCCCCTTATCGCATCTGCCACGGCAACATTCCTGTTCCGCCAATTCTACATGACGGTGCCCGATGAATTGGCCGAAGCCGCGCGCGTGGACGGAGCATCGCCCATGCGGTTTTTCTGGGACATCTTGTTCCCGATGAGCCGCACGAACATCGCAGCACTCTTTGTGATCCTGTTCATCTACGGCTGGAACCAATACCTGTGGCCGCTGCTCATCACCACTGACCCATCGATGAACACCATCGTCATGGGCATCAAACAAATGTTCCCGTCGGGCGATGACACGGCGAACTGGCCCGTCATCATGGCAACTTCAATCCTTGCGATGATCCCTCCGATCATTGTCGTCATCTCAATGCAAAAGCTGTTTATCCGCGGCCTCGTGGACAGTGAAAAGTAGGCAAACATGGCAACTGTAACGCTTCGCGACATCAAGAAACGCTTTGGCAATACCGAAGTCATTCACGGCGTCAGCACGGAGATTGAGGATGGCGAGTTCATCGTCATTGTCGGCCCGTCAGGCTGCGGTAAATCCACTCTGTTGAGGATGGTAGCAGGGCTGGAATCTATCTCCGAGGGAGAGATTTGCATCGGCGGTAATCGGGTCAACGAACTTGAGCCAATGGATCGTGACATCGCGATGGTGTTCCAAAACTACGCGCTCTATCCGCATATGTCTGTGCGCGAGAACATGGGGTACGGGCTCAAGATAGCCAAGCTTCCCAAAGCCGAGATTAATCAAAAAGTCGAAGCGGCGGCGAAGTTGTTACAGCTGGATGGATACCTGGATCGCCGCCCTCGCGACCTTTCTGGCGGACAACGTCAGCGAGTTGCCATGGGGCGCGCGATTGTACGTGAACCCGCCGTGTTCTTGTTTGACGAACCGCTGTCCAACCTCGACGCGAAATTGCGCGTTCAAATGCGGCTGGAAATCCGCGATCTGCAAAGCCGCCTCGGCATAACGGCGCTCTATGTAACCCACGACCAGGTCGAAGCCATGACTATGGCGGACCGCATGATCGTGATGAACGCGGGGCGCGCTGAGCAGATCGGCACCCCGCTTGAGGTCTATGAGCGCCCTCAAAGCTTGTTCGCGGCGCAGTTCATCGGCAGCCCCTCAATGAACGTCCTTGATGGCGAAATGACGGCCGATGGCTTGGCGATTGGCGATACGAAGGTTCCGGCACACCTCAAGAGAGTTGGAAGGGTCACGGTCGGCATCCGACCCGAACACATCATTTCGGATCCGCACGGACCTCTCTCGATCAGCGTTCAGATGGGGGAACCGTTGGGCGCCAATACGCTACTGCATGGGCGCATCGCAGGCAGCAACGACGCCTTCACAGTTAGTCTCCCCGGCGTTCATCATGCAGTGAAGGGGGACGTCGTGCGGTTTCGCGTTGACCCCGACAACCTGCACTTCTTCGACACAGAAACCGGCGTGCGGCTGGACGGGTAAATCGACTATGCCCCTCCACATCAGCAACGGCACAATTGGTCCGCGCATTGAGAGGTAACCGGTAATCAAGATACTACAGTAAGGATTGCCCGTATCGATCATCGCTCAACAGGACAACTTCGCCAGTTTCCCATAAGACCTCGAAGTTCGGCAAACGAATGTGGGTCAACAAGTTCATAGTTTGGCTCGTATTTTGAGAATGTGCGAGCCCCACTGAACGTCCGTTTTGGCGTAAATCAGGAAACTCGACGCTGCGCTGCAGCGAATGTCCGCTTCCCGCCCCCTGGTGTTGATCGATGCGAACGTCCCATACCGGACATTGACAAATTGCTAGGGTTTCCGCAGTGCGGCCCGCCGAAGTAGCCGTTCGCTGCGTTTGCTCGATACCAACGGCCGTAGATGCCTGAACGGCGGGTCAAAAACACCGTTCGGCCTTTCTACTCATATTGCTGCTTTTGATCCAAAGTGGGCCTTGGCTGCCAGCGCGGCATTTCATGGGTTTCGCGAGGTGATGAACCGATGATCCTAGCCTCGCATCAAATCACAAATGCTTGGCCATCCAAACCGATCGTTTGCATGGGTGCTTTCTGTCTAACGGTTCAAGAGGACTGAACGGTTTCTATGCAACTGTTCATTCCTGGACCGGCTTCTGGCATAGTGTTGCTGGGGAGCTAGAAGAGGAACGCCCTCCCAACCGGGAACTGAAAATACTGAGCAATGGACAAACTTTCGGTCATGAACGCTTTTTGCCGGATCGTCGATCGCGGCAGTTTTGCCCGCGCAGCAGAGGATCTTGGCGTATCATCGGCGCTGCTTAGCCGCGAGGTGAAGCTGCTCGAAGAGAGCCTCGGCTGCGTGCTTCTCACCCGGACCACGCGCACCATGTCGCTGACCGACCATGGGCGTCACTACTACGATCAGGCACAGGCGATCCTAGACGCAGTCGGTCAGGTTGAAGACCGGATACGGCGGCACTCAGGCGAGGTGCGAGGGAATCTCAGAATCAATGCACCGAACTCATTCGGGCAGATCGTGCTGTCGCCACTGTTACCCGAGTTTCTAACCCAACATCCCGATCTCGAAGTGACGCTTTCACTGGATGACCGAGTTATCGACATGGTCGAAGGCGGGTTTGATCTATCGATCCGCATTCGCGCCGAGTTGCCGGATTCCGCGTTGGTCGCACGCAGGCTTTCCCTGGTCCGCCAGCGCCTATTTGCCAGCCCAGACTATATTGTGCGGGCCGGCAAGCCAAACACGCCGATGGCACTGCGTGACCATGCGTCAGCAACCTACACCCTCGCCGAAGATGCCATGCATTGGACGCTGACCGGAAAAGATTGCACAGAAGTCGTCCCACTCACACCCCGGCTGAGGGTCGGTTCAAGCCTAATTTTGCGCGATCAGCTGATCGAAGGGTTTGGAATAGGCGCGCTTCCGGATTTCATATCTGACATCCCCGAAGCTGACGGGCGACTTGTCCGGGTCCTGCCAGACTACGAGCTGCCCCCTCGCCACGTTTTCGCCGTGACCGCCTCGCGGCTGGGGTCTGACGCCAAGGTCACGGCATTTCTCGATCATCTGCGCGCCACCCTCGCGCCCTGACATTCTTAACGCCCTGTAAAAAATGATTTGCGCAAAGCCCGGTTAATCCAGCGCCGTTAAATCCGCATCCTCTGAGCAACGAACTAACCAGCTCAAGAGGATCACATGACCCGCATACTCGTTCTTTACTATTCCAGTTACGGCCATGTCCGCACGCTCGCCGAGGCCGAGACCGAAGGCGCGCGAACAGTGCCGGGCACTATCGTCGATATGCGCCGTGTGCCCGAAACCGTTCCGGCTGACATCCGCAAGTCTTCCGGTTTTGTCGAAGATGACACGCCCGAGGCGACCCCCGCAGATATGGCACACTATGACGCCATTATCTTTGGCACGCCAACGCGGTTCGGCATGATGGCGAGCCAGATGAAACAGTTTCTCGACATGGCCGGCGGCCTTTGGGCGCAGAACGCATTGGTCGGTAAGGTCGGCGCGGTGTTCGCCTCAACCGGATCGCAGCATGGCGGACACGAGGCGACGATGCTGTCCTCGCACATCCCGCTTTTGCATTTCGGTATGGTGATTGCCGGTATGCCCTACACTTTTGCCGATCAGACCAACCGCGACGGTATCATCGGTGGCGCACCTTACGGTGCCGGAACCATTGCCGGGGCGGATGGTGCGTTACAGCCAACCGAAACCGATCTTGCCGGTGCCCGATTTCAGGGCGCACACGTCGCCCGACTGGCTGTTGCCCTCAGTTCGTCGCGGGACGTGGCGGAAGTTGCCTGATGACCAGCCGACCCGATCTTACCCTCGACTTCTTTCACGATGTCGTCTGCTGCTGGTGCTTCAACATCTCGTCGCGGATGCGCAGGCTGGCCTGCGAGTTCGATCTCGACATCCGGCACCGCACCTTCGTGCTGCAAGCAAGTCCTGCCGAGATGCGCACGCGTTGGGGAAGCCCCGATGAAGCACGTCAAACCATCCTGGGTCACTGGGACACGTGCCGCTCCGTAAGCGACCAGCCCGAGTTAATTGATGTCGACGCCATGCGCGAAGCAGACTTTGACTATCCGCATGGATACACCGCCGCGCTTGCCTGCAAGGCCGCAGAAATTCTCGGAGGACAGGAACTCCACTGGAACCTGTTCGACCGGATCCAGCGCGCGCACCTGTCCGAAGCCCGCAATGTCGCAGACCCTGCGGAACTTGCGCAACTCGCACAGGATGTCGGCCTTGATCCGGAGCAGTTCAGCTTGGCGATGACCGATCCGGCGATAGCGCGCGACGTTGCGGCCGATCGCAAATACGCCCGCGCTTTGCAGGTGGGCGCAATCCCGGCCCTGGTCGTTCGTGAAACGGGCACCCGACTTGTGAATGGCACGCTTCAAGACCTGCGCGCGCAGATCCGCGCCGCAATCCACCTCAACCCTGACTAGAGAAAGGCTCATTCGATGTTTCGCAAACCTTCCCCCCGCTCTGAAGCGCGCCGTCAACGGCGTGGCGCTCTACGCGATCTGTCACCGCACCTGATGCGCGATATCGGCCTTGAACCCTGGCCCGACCGGCCTGTCATAATCCCCCGCCTTTGGTAGCCGTTTCTGCTGCCATCGGCCCCAAATGGAGCCCCGCTATGACCCACATGAGAGATACCGTACTCACCGCACTCGCCCCGGCAATCTGGGGCAGTACCTACCTTGTCACGACGCAGGCACTGCCTGCCGATGTTCCGCTGACGCTCGCGGCGCTCAGGGCATTGCCTGCAGGGCTCCTCCTTTTGGTGATCACCCGAAACCTGCCGTCGAAGGCCTGGATCGGGCGGGTATTCGTACTTGGTGCGTTCAATTTTGCGATCTTCTGGTCGCTGTTATTCGTAGCCGCCTATCGTCTTCCGGGTGGTGTTGCGGCCACACTGGGCGCGACGCAAACGCTAATGGTGCTTGGCCTATCGCGCGCTTTGCTCGGCACGGGGATCCGACCTGCCTCGATGCTTGCCGCACTTGCGGGTATCGGCGGGGTGGCACTTCTGGTCCTCGGCCCGCAAGCAACCCTTGATCCTGTCGGGATAGCTGCCGGATTGGGCGGAGCCGCGTCGATGGCCCTGGGCACAGTTTTGTCCCGCAAATGGCAACCACCTGTGCCAGCCCTTACATTCACGGCCTGGCAACTGATGGCAGGGGGCTTGCTGCTCTTGCCTGTGGCGCTTGTTTTCGAGCCGCCCCTGCCGTCCCTCACACCATCCAATCTGGCGGGGCTTGTCTGGCTCGGCCTGATCGGCGCGGCGTTCACGTATTGGCTCTGGTTTCGCGGCGTCGCCCGAATTGAACCCGGTGCCGTATCGATGCTTGGCTTGATGAGCCCGCTCACCGCAGTTCTGCTGGGATGGTTCTGGCTCGATCAATCCTTGTCGCCTGAACAAGCCATTGGCGCGGCGATCCTGCTCGCCTCGGTCTGGCTCGGCCAGATCACCAACGTCCTTAAAAGTCCATCAGATAGGATTGTTACGCCATGAAACGCATCATTTCCCTGACGTCTGCGGCGCTCTTTGCTCTGCCCTTTGCTCTGCTTGCCGACGATGGCACCATTATCTCTGACGGCGTGCCGCTTCACTACTCCGACGAAGGCACTGGGCCCGCTGTGGTGATGTTGCACGCTTTTGCCGGGTCTTCGGACCTGTGGGAGAGCAACGGACTCATGCCGCTGGACGGCTTTCGCGTGATCAGTTTAGACGCCCGTGGCCACGGTGATAGCGGCAAGCCCACTTCATCCGATGCATATGGCACACAAATGGTCGACGACGCGATCCGTATCATGGACGTTCGCGGTGTCGAAACCGCGCATATCGTCGGCTACTCGATGGGGGCCGAAACCGCATTGAAACTCGCCACGACACATCCGGACCGCGTGCTGTCACTGGTCGTTGCCGGCTCTGGCTGGTCGGGTGAAGCCGAGGCACAGACCTACGGGTTCATTTCCGACGCCCTTGGCGGTGTCGCGACGTTTGGCGACTTCATGGCCGCCATGGCCCCGGACGAAACTGGCACAAGCGAAAAGGACGTGCGAACCGGATTCGCAATGCTGAGCGCGCATGGCATCGCTCCGGATCAGGACGCCGCACCACTGGCCGCGACCGCTGGCGGGATGCACGAGGTGATCGGGCTTTCCGCTGCAGAGCTTTCTGCAATTGGCGTTCCGGTGCTGGGTATCGCAGGAGAAATGGACGAAGAGCGCAAAAATGTCGCCCGCCTTGGCGAAGCAATCCCCGACTTCTCTTTTGTCATGATCCCCGACGCCGATCATCTTTCGGCGCCGCTCGCCCCACTTTTCACAGAAACCGTTTCGGCCTTCCTGAAGGACTGACAGCCCCCAACGAAAGGAATAGACCCATGCATACACGGCTAACCCAAACCGAAGTTGCGACCGCGCGCAGTGCCGGTTTGCTCTACTTCGTCATCATTGCATGCGGGATCAGCGCCGAAGTCATGCTGCGCGGTCCGCTGATTGACCTCATGGACGCCAGCGGCACCGCAGAGGAAATTCTTGCGTCCCTGGGAAGCTTCCGGCTTTCCATTGCCTTTGATCTGGTTATGGCGCTGGCCGATGCAGGACTTGCGATCCTGCTTTTCGTGCTGTTCCGCCCTGTTGCCCCCACTCTTGCGCTGGCGGCGATGGTCTTCCGGCTGGTTCAGTCAGTGATCATCGGCTCGAACCTGATGAACCTGCAGGCTGCGGTGCTTTTGTTGACGGGCGCTCAGGAAACCGCCGCGCTCGCGTCCGGCCAAGTCGACGCAATGACCCTGCTGTTTCTCAACCTGCATGGTCATGGCTATGACCTCGGGCTGGTGTTTTTCGGTATCAACAGCTTGATGACAGGTGCCCTGATCTGGCGCGCGGACTTCATTCAAAAAGCCTTTGGCGTAGGCGTCTCGCTGGCTGGCGTGGTCTATCTGATCGGCAGCGCCTTGCGGTTCTTCGCGCCAGAGCTTTCGGCATCGTTTGCTCCGGCCTACGGGCTGACCGCGATTGCCGAAGCCGCGTTTTGCTTGTGGCTTTTGTCGGCAGGGAAATTCGCACCCAACCGGGGTTGAGCGCATTGGCTCAATAGTTTCACTGGATCCGACTTAGTTGTAAAATGAACGATTAGGAGATGCTTTATGACAGAACGAGGTTTCACTGTCCGCGCCCTTGGCGAAATCGCAATCCGTTGCATTGATCTTGACGCGATGGTCGCGTTCTACCGCGACGTGATCGGGCTTGAACCGCTTGGCGATCCGGACAACGGTCGCATTGTTTTTTTTCGCATTGCTGAAGGGTTTGGCGGCCACACCGCCGTGTTAGCGCTTTTTCGTCACGACATCGAAGGCGCGGGCCACACCAAGGCGGGTGCCGTCCCGCCCGTGACAGGTTCGGGGTCATCGCTACATCACATTGCGCTCAGCCTGCCCTGGGAGGAACAAGACGCCGTCATTGAATGGTACGAAAAACTCGGTCGGGACTACACCATAGAAGCGTTCGATTGGGTCGGCTGGCGCGGTGTTTTTACCTTCGATCCCGACGGCAACACCGTCGAACTTGTCGCCAAGAACCCGCAGTGGAGCGAGTCTTCAAGCCCATCGCCAGAACTTGCTACCCGTTGAACCACACTGCAAAGCGGACATTGGCCGCGCAGTAGCATGTCGGGGGGCATGGGCTCGAAGCAAACATTCTCGGCACCCGAAAACGCCACCCCGCTGGCAAAGAACATTTTACGGCCCAAAGCGGACGTTTGTGCGACCCGCGGATTGCTGCACTGCCGCGCCTCAGACCGGACGTTCGCCCCGTGCGCAAACCTCGCCGCAACTGCGAGCTCCCCGGCATGAAGCGTGGTTATCCCCCCGTCCTTATATCTTCAGCTTGTATCCGATATGGGTCGGTTCAAAACCCAGACGGTCATAAAAGCGATGGGCGTCTGGTCGGGACTTGTCCGTGGTGAGCTGAACCAACGAACACCCGCGTGACCGACATTCGCTGATCGCCCAAGCAAACATGGACTTGCCAAGCTCGCTGCCCCGACGGTCGCTCGCGATCCGCACCGCTTCGATCTGTCCTCGCTTGGTGCCCTTGCGAGAGAGACCCGGGATGAAGGTGAGCTGTAAAGTTCCAACAATCCTTTGCCCGTCCTCAACCACACAAAGAAACTGGTTCGGGTCGGCATCAATCTCCGCAAATGCAGCCCGGTAGCAATCGTTTACGGGTGGCGAGGGGGTTTCCCGCGACGCACCAAGCTCGTCGTCAGCCAGCATCTCGACAATTGAGGCCAAGTCAGCCTCACGAGCCGGGCGCATGGTCAGTGATGCATCGGTCATGGTTTTGTCCTCGTATTGGGGAGCAAGGCCGAGCGTGGCCGGCCCGGTTCAGATTGTGTCACACCTGTCCGGCAACCGTGACAGTCGCGCTGAGGTAGCAGACCGAAGCGGCCAAGGCCGCGACCCAGCGCAGGTGGTTCCAGCGGCTCCAGTCCCGCACGTAGGAGGACCAATAGGTGTGGGTGCTGGTGCTCCGATGCTCCATCTGATCAAGGCGCTGGTTCATCGGCACGTTCTTGCGGGCGGTGACCGCCATGACGCCGAGGATGTAGAACCCTGCAGCGGCGGCAAGCCAGAGCGCCACGTCACGCCCGGCAAACAACGACCCGACAACGGCGAGCAGGATCGATACAAAGGCCAGGCCGATGAGGAGCGTCGCGAACAGCGACCGATAGACCTCACGGTTGATCATCTGCATCGCTTCGATCCCGGCGGAGGGCTCGGCCCGGCCAAGCGCGCGCATCACGAAATCGGAGAAGGTGAGAAACACTCCTGCGACGAGGCCCGTAGCAAGTGTTGCGGTGACGAGGCTTATTTCGAAGAGTTGTTCGATCATTGGCGTGTCCCCTTTGGGAGCGATCAGTTGGAAATGGCGACGGCGTGGTGAGGGTGGCTGCGCTCGACGCCAAGCCGCTTCAGCTATCCGTGGCAGGCTCAGCGCGCGGGCTGCGCCGTGGAGAGTCGGGGGGACGGCTGCCAAAGGCGGCGACGGAAGGCTGCGAGACAGAGCGCGGCGATGATCAGTTCCGCGGCAAGGGCGCCGATGACGTTGCTAGATGGCATCCCGTCCACGGCAAGCCCGATCAGCCGCCCGGCCGGAAAGGCGAAGAAGACCGTCAGGGCCGCCGCCATGCCGATGGGCAGGACCGCGTGCCGCCAGATGCCAATCAGCATAAGAACGCCGAACCCCGCGAGACCGGCGCCGGGCGCGCGCAATTCGCTAAGCAGGCTGGCGTCTTGGCCAAGCGTGATGCCGTAGCTGGCATAGAAGGCGTGCGGCGCGAACAGGATGAAGCCGCCGATGGTGAGCGCGGTGAGGCCGGAGAGACCGAGCGCGATCTTTTCGAACAAGGTGGGATTCATGTCATGATCCTTTCATGGGGAGGTTTCAGGCTGGGGTGGTGTCAGGCGGCGCAGGTCCAGGCACCGGACCGGGCCGCGGCGCGGGCGAAGTCCGCAAAGTCGCGGGGGCTTCGGCCGAGCGCGCGCCTCACACCGTCCGTGGTGTGAGCGTTGCGACCGTCCAGTGTTTCGCGTGCGATGGCGGTGAAGACGTCGGCGACGAAGCTGCCACCAGCATCGGCGATCGTCGCGTGAAACTCCTCGAAGCTAATCGGAATGTGCCGGATTTCGTGACCAGTGGCCTGCGAGAGTTCATCTGCCATATCTGCAAAGGACATCAGCCTCGGGCCTGTCACCTCGTAAAGCGTGCCCTTATGGCCCTCTTCGGTCAGGGCCGCGACGGCGACATCGGCAATGTCGTCGATGTCGATGATAGGCTCGACAACACCGCCGCCGGGCATCGGAAGGACGCCGGACAGGACCGGATCGCGCAGGTAGCCTTCGGAAAAGTTCTGAGCGAACCAAGCCGCCCGGATGATGGTGAAGTCGAGGCCGGACCTGCGCACCACCTCTTCACCCAACCGCGCGTGGTGTTCGCCGCGTCCGGAAAGCAGCACGAGGTGCTCGACGTCCATGTCGCGGGCCGTCTCGCAGAGGGACTCGAGCTTTTCCACGGCTCCGGGAAAGGCAAGATCGGGATAGTAGGTGACATAGGCCGAACGAGCCCCGCGCAGGGCCGCCCCCCACGTCTCCGGCGCCTCCCAGTCGAAGGGCGTCACGGATCTGCGCGAGCCACGCCGCACGGGCAGGCCACGCGCCGCGAGGCGGCTGGCGACGCGGCGGCCGGTTTTGCCGGTTGCGCCGATGACGAGAATCTCTTGATCTTTCATGGGGTGTCTCCCTGACTTCGGTATTGGTAGCCAAGGGATAGGCGCGGAGATGCCGCGCGGTATTGATCGTCGATGCCAGCCTTTTGACCGCCGTCGCCAATGCGCCCGTCAGCGGCGGGCCATTTCCTTGCGATAGGTCGCGGGCGTCGTGCCGACCCAGCGCTTGAACGCGCGGGTGAAGGCGCTCTGTTCGGAGAAGCCAGTGAGAAACGCGATTTCGGCCAGTGAATGCCGTTCGTCCCGCAAGAGCCCCTCGGCGAGGTCGCGGCGGGTTTCCTCGGTGAGGCTCTGAAAGGTCATTCCGTGCTCGGAGAGGCGTCTGTGGAAGGACCGCGCACTGAATCCTAGGTCGCCGGCAATCTCTGCCAACTTCGGCGCCCCCTCGTTGAGGGCCTGAGCGATTGCGGCCCTCGCCTGCATGACAAGCGGCGGCTCTCGGGTAATTTCGGACAGTTCCGCGTCGAGATGGCTGGTAAGGTATTGCGAGATCCCCTCGTCCCCGAGGATGTTGGGCCGGCCCAGAACCTCATCGGTATAAAGGATCGCGTCTAGCTCCGCGCCGAAGCGCACCGGGCAGCCGAACCAATCTTCGTGCGCGGCGATCGAGCGCGGAGCGGGATGCCGGACCAGAACTTCCTCGGGCGCGAGAGGCATCGGGCAAACCTGCCTTGCGATGGCAACCGCGCTCACGAGGGTGGCCTCGTTCGACAACCGCATCCCGAGGCGCCTTTCGCCCGCCCGATGCAGGATGAAAAGCGTGCCTCCGGTCACCGGCCGCAGCTCGTATTCGACGACACTGGTCCAGAGCCGCGCATAGCGTTCCACCCGCGCATAGGAAGTCCCAAGCGTCGTCGCCGCCTTGAAGGCCAGCCCGAGCGCGCCGTATTCGTCAAGCCGCATGGAGGCGCCGGTGCGCACCGGCAAGTCGGTCACGTCGATCTGATCGGCAATTCTTTCGAGCATGTCGTAGTAGCGCTCGGCCGGAACCATCTTCCCAGCGTCCCAGGGGTCGTCGGGGGCGATCCCGACACTGGCCAACATCGCCGCAGCATCGACCCTACCGCCCGCTGCGGCGACCACCTTATGCGCGAAGAGCGACGTCACATATCCCATGCCGCGCATTCTACGATGCGCTCGGTGAGCCGCCAAGCGCGCGGCGGACTGGAGTCCATTTTGTGCTTTGCCATGCATCCAGCCTGCAAATGCAAGGAAGGGTTGCTTTCGCCCGACCCGCAGGATGCAGAGACGGCCCATTGCTGACATTTACGAAACGCTGCGCGAATGGCAGGTGCGACCCCTTAGTGTTGAGGACCGCGAACGGCCCAACTCGGACCTTTGCACATTTGGCAGCTGACAACAGGAACGAGGCCAGTTTGGCTGATGCTGCGTTGACCTTGAACGACCGCAAAGTGTTCGCTCGCGCTATAGATCTGAATCCATATTCCAACCGCGAAGGGTGCTTCTCAAGTTAGAATTCTTCGCGTAACGCCATCAAAACGCCCGCATCTACACTTAGGCTGTGCAGTAAATGGATGCAAAACGAGGATGTGCATTTGGGTATTTGGGCTGCAGGTAGTTTTGGAAACGACACCGCTTTGGATTTCGTTGATGGCCTGAGTGATTTCAAAGACATACGCAGTGCCATAACTGACGCCGCAAGTCGCGCAGGGGAATTGGACACAGATGAGTCATGCATGTTGCTCGCAGCATGCGATCTGTTGGCGGCAAGCATTGGACGTCCTTCGGCCGATCTCCCAGATGTACCTGGTTTTAAAGAAGAAGGCGTCCCTGATGCCATTCTAGACAGTGCAAAGTCTCTCGTTGCGCGTGTGCGGGAAACGTCGGAACTGGCCGAACTTTGGGCCGAGGGCGAGGAGTCCGAGTGGCAAATGGTTCTGGATGATTTGATCCTACGCCTCACACCATCAATTCCTTACAAAAGTCCGGAAAGGCAGGAAAGCCCGGAGCTCCCCGACGATTTCTTGGGGTACTGCTATGTCTGCTATGGGGAAGTCACCGCACGGAACGGCATCTATTTTGAGCATACCGAGGACGGTGCTGGTACCTGTGCGATCCATCCTCACCGCAAATGCATCGAAGACCAGATCCCCGGACCGCATTGGAATTTCGACGGTTCGCCTACCGTGCAAACGCAGAAAAAGTTGTTACAGGACATGGGCGTTGAGGTTGAGTCCTAGCCAACCCAAAGCCGCCGTGGATACTAAATCGGCGAAGGTCGGTTTTGTCCCGCATAGCAGTTATCAGAGACATTTTCGACGGTCCAAACCGAATGCAGCTGCGGCGAACGACGGCTTTGAGCCCAGACTCACCGATGCTGCGCGTTGGATGAATGTCTGCTAAGTTGAGACATGCGGGCTTGGCTCTTCGCCACACAAGAACGACTTCAGACTGTTTTTGAAGAAGTGGTTCCAGCCATCAAGGCAAATCCCCCAACAATTCAGCGTCGGCGTTAGTCCATCATGTGTCATCTTGATCTCGGTCTTGTCTCCAACCGTTTTGAATTCCCAAATGATCTTTGTTCCCAGCCACTCTTGATCGATCTCCTTCGGTTGGCCTTCGACTTTGTGGTGCGCGTCAGTGCATATCATCTCGATGCGGTTGAGACTTTCAAAAGATGTGGCCTCAAACGTCCAAAACCCATAGTCGGGCGGGAACCGCGCAGTCACTTTGTCACCAACCCCGTTGAGGCACCCTTCGGTGGACCGGGTCCACCACTTGTCCATCTGTGTCGCGACAGCTTGGAAACAGGCCTCCTGAGATGCAGACACTTGGATGGTTTCTTCATAGTTTTTTGACAGTTCGATCAAGGTAAGCTCCATTGAGGTGGTTTGATCTGACCATACTCAACACATTCGGTTTGGAAAGTAGGCAGTATTTTGATACTTAAGTATCAAAACGATACTATTGGAGCTTCAATTGCAAGACGATACCAGTTCGAACCCTTGCCCCGCCCCACTTGTCTTCGCGATGATCGGTGGAAAATGGAAGCTGTCGATACTGCAGATACTCATCTTTGATGGGACAAAGAGGTTTGGGGAGCTTCGGAAAGCGATCCCTGAAATCACACAGACGATGCTGACAAAACAACTACGGGATCTGGAACGCGATTGTCTCGTCGAAAGAGTGGTTTATGCCGAGGTGCCCCCAAAAGTTGAATACAGCGCCACCGAAGACGGCGTCGGGCTAATGCCCGCATTCAAGGAAATGCACTCATGGTGGGAAACACGAAAGCGTTCGCCAAAGGCACCATAAATGCCGCGATATCGCTGCGTAATATGGCTGGAAATTGAAGAAACCCTAAGAAAAGCTGACCTTGCCGAAGCCGTAGCGGATGCCGGGGAAGTCCCGCTTAGCGGACCTCTATGCAAGGCGCGGCGAACCGCAGCTATCCGTCCTTGGTGTCTAGGACCGCAAACGGCCCATCTTAAAAAAAGTTTTACCGCAGCCAAAGTCTGCAAATGGGAAACAAACAAGCTTGATTCAAAGATCACGGCCCAAATAGCTGTCCGCCTAGAAGCCCGGATTTAGCGGTGCGCGCGCCCCCGAGAGCGACCGTTTGCGGCAAGTCCGAAAATGAAACTATGGCGCCTTGGCCTTGAGTTGGCATCCCAGAAGGAATTGTCTGGCTTCCCGCGCAAGCACATATAGGACAAACCGTGAAATCGGATCAACGGCAAACCCCGCCGCCAGAACGACGGCGTATAGGGTTTGGCTTACGCAGCCACCTCAGGCCGCTGCACGCTGACGACGGCGCGATTGGGTCGACCAGATGCGGTAGATTTCCAAAAGAACAAGCGGCATAAAATGAACCAGGGCCGGTCCGACACTGCCCCAATCATGCAGCGCAGCCCAGTGAACGAGGGTGAGCACAGCGGCCCCATAAACGAATTGCTGAAATGTCTTCCAATTGCGGCCAAGTTTGCGCACCCAACCTTCTGTCAATGTGATGGCCAGTGGCACGAAGATCAGGAAGGCCAGCCAGCGCGGCCAGATTGCGTTTCAGAACAGCATCATCAGCGGTGTGATCATAATGGTGATGATCATGAACCGCACAGCGAATTCGCCGGATGGGTGCAGGACATTCTCGACGGCATCGGGGTCGCCGGAGGTGAGCTCCAAGAGCATAGGAATAGCCGGAAGGCTGAGCAGCGCCCAGAAAGTGTAGGGATGGTCCCAGATGGGTTTGAGTGTGGACATGGGGTTTTCTCCGAATGATCGAAGATTATACCAAGCCACGCTGCGCTTCCTTCGAAGCTATTTCGCGAGGGACGAGAAATAACTGTCCCACGTTTGATAGGGGCGGCCGGTCACGGCCTCGAAATCGCCGGCGCGGTCGTAGCTGCCTTTGCGAATGCCGTCGTAGATGCCGCCGATGATGGGGCCGATGAAATCGCCAAGTTCTGCTGTACGATCCTCGACAAACTCTGCCGATGTCATCGCGCGATACGTCTAGGTCAGTGCCGAACGCGGTGTTCAGATATCCGGCCCGTTGATCTTGCGTGATGGGCGTGCCTTTCAGCTTGACCGTTTCGCCATTTAGGCCGCCCTGCGCCACCAATGCGGCGTATGCATATGCCAATTCCGATGGTGTGGTGTAGCCGAATTTGCCAGTGTCCGCGCTGTTAGCGATCTCGCCTTTGGCGCGGTAGCTGCCGATGCACTCAACATCCAGTTCGATATAGATCACGTTGCGATGTTGCTGTTTGCGGCCTTCGGCCGGAGCCATGTCGGAAACGGTCGATCTGATGTCCGCGACGGGCAAAACAGAGGAGGTGAATGGGCAATCGCAGATCGAGGTTGATCGCGTCATCGCGCTCTATCACTTTGCCCTGCAAGATGTGGGTGTAACGGTCCTTGCGGAATATCTGGCCGAGCAGGATGTCGCGTCCGGCGCACTCGACCAACTACGGCCCAAATGGCGGTCGCCCGATATCGACCTGCATGCCGTCTGGCCGGACTCCTCGCGACGGGAAAACCTGGGGCTGCTTTTTGTACGGTTTCTGGCTGCGGAACTCGGTCGCTGAAAGGCAAAGCTGCCCAGATCAAACCTAAGTATGCCGAAACATACGCGAAACGCCCACACGCCTAGCACGTGGGGGCAAAATCCAAGCATCGAAAGCAAGGAATAGGCTGCATCTGAAAAAAGCAGCGGCCTCTTCTTTCGGCCCTACAGATTCACTTTGCCGCCATCGACGTTCAACGTCTGACCTGTCACGAAATTGCTGTCCTGAGACGCCAGATACAGCAATGTCCCAAGCAGATCTTCAGGCAACATTTCACGTTTGATCGAACGCGTGGCCACCGTGGGCGCGCGGGCCATGTCAAAGCCCTTGTTGGCCACAATGCCTTCGCTCTCCGTCAGGCCGGGCGCGATCGCGTTGACCTGAATGTTCTTGTCGCCCAACTCGCGCCCATGGCAGCGGGTCAGCGCAATCACAGCGCCCTTCGAAGCCGTGTAATGCGACAAACCTGGAGGGCCGTAGTAGAACGTGCCCGAGGCGATGTTGATCACCTTACCGCCGCCCGCCTTGATCATTGTCGGCACGATGGCCTTCATGACCTGATGCACGCCACGTGCGTTCACCCGCATGATCGTGTCGAACTCCTCGTCACTGATTTCAAAGAACGGCTTAGGGGTCAGCGTCGCAAAGATCGACGCGTTGTTGACCATAATATCGAGGCCGCCCATCGCGTTGGCTGTCTCGACCATCGCTTTCAGGTCGTCGTTGTTCGTGACGTCGACCGTCATGCCCTGCGCTGTGCCGCCTGCATCCGTGATCGCTTTAACGGCTTTGTCGGTATCCTGAACATCCGTCACGAGGACCTCCGCGCCCTCGTCCGCCATGGCCTTGGCCATAAGCGCGCCGATGCCTTGTGCGGCGCCCGTGATAACCGCGACTTTTCCTTTAAGACGATCCATTGCGTCCTCCCGCTCTTAGATTTCGATTTCTAGAATTCTAGCAACTTCGGGCCAACTCATGGCCCCGTTTTCACGTAGATCCTTCGTCAGGTCTTCGGGGACCCAGTCAATCAGGCATTTTTTGAAGTTCGGCCGCGCCTCAATCCGTGCGAACCATTGCTCGACGTTTGGCTTTCGCCCGTTTTCCCACATGCCACGCATCGACATCATCGCGAGGCGGTTCACATAGGGCGTCATCGCTATGTCCGCGATCGAGAATTTATTGCCGACCAACCAGTCGTCCCCACCACTCAGGGCCGTTTCCATTTTAGCCAGGTAACTGTCGTAGAGCTTTACCTTCTCACTGGCACCGGGCGCATCGAATCCGTAGCGGGTGTAGCCGTCTTTCAGGTCTTTCCAGTTCGACGTCACTGACATCGTCGGCGTTGACGCGAGAAATTTCTTAACCCCCTCTTCGCCGAGATTCTTCAAAACCGTATGGCGGTGCGAGCATACGAAAGTCACCGCGCCGCAGGCCGGATGCAGATCTTCGTCAACGGCCTTGGTCCAATACCGTGCCTGCGCCCGTTCCCATGGGTCCGTCGGGTGAACGCTGTTTTCAGGCGAGATCTGATCCAGATATTCGATTATCACCGTGCTGTCGGGAACAACCGTGTCGTCATGCACCAGTGTCGGCACGACACCCTTGGGGTTCAGTTTCAGATAGTCGGGTTCAAACTGTTCACCCTTTAGGATATCGATATAGACGCCATCCCACTCAAGGCCCTTTTCCTCCATCGCGAAGCGCACTTTGGCGGCGCAAACCGATGATCCGTGGTGATAAAGTGTAAAGCTCATAATTGCACCGTAACCCATTTCAGTTCTGTCATTGCGTCCATATCCGCATCCGTTCCTTCACGCCCCACGCCGCTTTCGCCATTGCCGCCGAAGGGCACATGGGCCTCGTCGTGAATGGTCGGCCCGTTGATGTGGCACATCCCTGCCTCGATGTTCTTGGCAAAGTGGAACGCGCGGTTGATGTCTTTGGTGAAGATCGCCGACGACAATCCGTACTCGGTGTCATTGGCCTTCTCCAAACCCTCCTCGTAGCTGTCGATCGGATAGATTGACGTGACCGGCCCGAAGGTTTCGTCCTTGCAGATGGTCATCTCTCCGCTGACGCCTGTCAAAAGTGTGGGCTGGCACCGGTTCCCCTCCCATTCGCCGCCCGTCACCACGGTGGCACCTTTGGCAACCGCATCTGCGATGTGATCCTTGACGCGCTGGCGCTGACGATCCGAGATAATCGGCGCAATCACCGTGTTCGGATCCCGCAGATCGCCCATGCCCAACTTGCCCGCAATCATCGCGAACCGTTTGACGAATTCGTCAAAGATCGGACGTTCAACATAGAACCGGCTTGATCCGATGCAGGCCTGTCCGCCGAACATAAAGATCGAGCGCGCGACTAATGGCATCGCCTTATCCAGATCCGCATCGGCCATAATCACTGTCGGGCTCTTGCCACCCAATTCCAATGTCGCGGGTGTTTTGTTCCTAGCGCAGATTTCGTTGATGTGTTGGCCTACTATGGTCGACCCTGTGAAGGTCACGAAATTGATTTCCTTGTGGGCGGTCAGATCATCACCGATCTCGTGACCAAGGCCGGTTACAACGTTGTAGGTCCCCGCCGGAAAACCTGCCTCGGCAACGATTTCAGCAAACAGCACGGTCAAATGTGGTGCCATTTCCGATGGCAGGTGCACCACCGTATTGCCCACCGCCAATGCGTTCCCCACAAGCCGCGCGGTTTTGATAAGCGGCACGTTGAATGGCGTGATAACGGCCACCACACCCAATGGTTTGCGAATGGACATCGAAAATTTGCCTGGCGCGTCTGACGGGATCGTCTCTCCGCGTACGTTGCGACACAGACCAGCCGCAGCGCGGACCATCGTCAGCGCCTTGTTGAACTCGAACATCGCTTTTTGAACGGGCGATCCGATTTCGTCGATCAGGCAGTCCACCAGCTCTTTCTGCCGCTCTTCCATCAGTTCTGCGACACGCAACAACCAGCGTTCGCGCTGCGTAGGCGACGTTTCTTTGAACGCCGGAAAGGCTGCTTTTGCCGCAGCTACGGCACGGCGCATGTCATCGCCAGACCCTTTCGCAGCATGGCAATACAGGCTGTCATCCAACGGGTTGAGCACCTCAAAGGTTTCGCCGTTTTTTGCGTCGCCCCAATCACCGCCGATAAATAGCTGAAGGGTTTTCGTTTCGGTTATTGCAACCATAGTAAGTCTCCTAAGCTATTCAGCCGACTAAAGTTTCCGGAAGAAACAGTGCAATTTGTGGGAATATGATGAGCAGAACGATCATCAGCGCCATGGCGAACCAGAAGGGCCAGATGCCGCGGAAGATCGTTCCCATCGGCACCTCGGGTGCGATGGATTTGACGATAAAGACGTTGATCCCAACGGGCGGGCTGATCATCCCCATCTCAAGAACGATAACAACGATGATCCCGAACCAGATCAGATCCCACTCAAGGCCAATTGCGATAGGAATGACGACTGGAATTGTCAGAACCAGCATGGCCAGAGATTCCAAAAACATCCCCAGAAAGATGTAGACCGCAATAATGATCAAAAGCACGCCGAGCTCGCCGATTGGCAGCGAGGTGAGAAGAGTCACCAGTTGGGCCGGCACTTCGGTCAGTGACATAAAGGGAATGAATACGAATGCCCCGATTATGATCAGGAACACCGTAGCGGTTGCGTTCATGGTTTGTAACACCACTGTCTTTAACGCCGTCGGGCTCAGGGACCGGCGGAACGCCGCGATCACGAAAGTAAAGAAAGCGCCCACTGCCGAAGCTTCCACAGGCGTGAAGAACCCGGTGTACATTCCGCCGATGGTGAGAACGACAACCGAAAGAATGGGCAGTGCGGCCAATGCAGAGGCTTTGCGCTCCGGCCATGAAGATTTTTCGCCCCGTGGTCCGGCCTCCGGTTTGCGCAGGACGATCAGGTAGATCGCACCGATGAAGAGCAGCGTCAGAATGATGCCCGGGAAGACACCAGCCATAAACAGCCGGCCAATCGATTGTTCGGTCAGCACGGCATAAATGATCATCCCTCCCGAAGGAGGGATCAGGAACCCAAGCGTGCCACCCGCCGCGACGGATCCGGTCGCCAATCCATCCGCGTACTTGTAGCGCTTCATTTCTGGCAAAGCGACACGGCCCATCGTCACTGCAGAAGCCAGCGATGACCCCGAAAGGGCGGCAAAGCCTGCGCAGGCCGCGATTGTAGCTGACGCCAGCCCACCACGCAGATGCCCCATCCAACGATAGGCCATTGTGAAGAGGTCGTTCGACATGCCCGACACGCCCGCCAATGTCCCCATAAGCACAAACATCGGTATCACAAGCAGATTGTAGTTCGACGCGGCTTCAAACGTCTCGCCCGAGATATTGGAATAGGCGATCCGCAGCCCTCGGGCCCATGCCTGATCCGATGCCATGCCGACAGCAATAAACTGGTTGGCATTTGCCACAACCGTCCCGACCAGCCCGACCGCCAGCATGGACAGGCCGACTGGCATCCGCAGCGCCAAGAGGACGAAGAGGCCAACCAGTCCGAGGATCCCCAATAAGGTCATACCGATCATAGGGTGTCTCCATAGAGCTTTAAGGGGATGACCTTGTCCGACCGGATCAGTTGCCAGATATCCAGCAGGACAACGACGGCGTAGATCCCGATTGAAACCGCAAGAAGGTAGTAGAACGGGCCGTAAGAGATTAGCAGCTGCTGCGTCGTCTCGCCGAACTTCGCTGCAGTCTCGCCTGCATGCCACAGCCTCCAGGACATGATCGCCAATACGCCGAACCCGAGGATCTTCACAATGATCATGGACCATTTCGCAAAGCCCGCCGACATCGTGTTTTCCAGCACTTCGATTTCGATATGCGCGCCTGTTCGGGCGCCCAACGGCACAGACAGAGCGACAATGACAACCAGCGCCAGAACCAGAAGGTCCTCGGCCCCGACGATCGGGTTGTTCAATACCTTACGCATGATCAGCACGTTCCAGACGGAAAAGGCCGTCATAAACAACAAGGTTGTTCCACCCAACACCAGCGCCAACCGTGAAAGAACGGTATCCAGAAGCTGGATCGCGCGTGGCGGTTTCAGTGCATCATCATCCATGTTGGCCCCCTTTAGCTTCCCTTTTGGGTACGGTTGGTTGCAGCGCCATTGCGATGGCGCTGCAACGGTGGAAATCATGGAGAAATGGGGAAACCGGTGTGGCATCCCCACTCCGAACTTACCGATTAATTGCGTTGTAGATTTCCTCGGCATTATCGATGCCGCGCTCGGCGTAGTCGGCGAAGATCGCTGCCATGCCGTCAGCCACCGCAGCATCCATGCGGGCGCGCTCCTCGTCGCTTACTGTGACCAGCTCGTAACCCTTGCCTTCGGTATCCATCATCATCTGCAAAGACCGCGCATCGGCGCCGTCGAAGCTTTCTGCGAGCTTCATCGAAGCGGGCTCACCCGCGAGTTCATCAATGATCGCGCGATGCTGGTCGCTAAGACCCTCGTAGCGCTCGCGGTTCATCACCACGAAAATCACCGCATGCTGAACTGGAACATTGTCAACAAAATGCGTTGTCACATCCCAGAAGTTCCAAGGTGGCGTCATGTTGTTGTAGGTCGCGTACGCGCCGTCGATCGTGCCTGTCGAAAGCGCTGTGTACATTTCCGACACTGGCATCTGCACCGGGACAGCACCCATTGCTTCGATGATCGGCGTTGTCATTGCCGCATAGGGAACAAGCTTTGCGCCCCCCATGCCTTCCAGCGTCGACATGTCCTGCGTTGCCGCAATCCCGATACCGGCGGCCGTGGACAAGGCAATGACTTTCACGTCTTCATATTCATCCGCCAGATATTCATCGAACACCGCCAGAATACGTTGGGTCGCCTCTGCCGAATTCTCTGACGCGCCGGGCGGAATGGCGAGCATCGTTTTGGGGAACAGCGCAGGCGTATAGGCAGAAACGCCGAACGTGATATCCGCCACGCCCTCTACGGCGCGCTTGTATTGCTGTACTGGGCCAGCACCAAGCTGTCCTGCCGGAAACAATTGCATCGTTAGATCACCGCCAGAGCGCGCCTCCAGCTCTTCGGCGAACCACGCAAACATAACTGTGTTGGTATGGTGCTGCGGTGGAACAAACGTCGCGACTGTGAGCTCTTCACTGGATACGGCATGCGCCGAAAGCCCAAGCCCCGAGGTCAGCGCCATAACCAAACTAAATCTGGAAATTCCCATGCTATTCTCCCTTTTCTCTCCTAAGGGCCGACGCGCACTTGGGATCCCAAACAGCGCCATCGACCGACTCCCTGAGCTACAAAGGCATGCTTCTGGATCCCAAATCAAGCTTTTTCTGCCAGTATCGTCCAAAACACTTAGATTTGCCTTGACTTTGGGATCCCAAATGGCATGACTTACCTATGGACTCAATTGACACAGAACTCGCTAACCGCATCCGCCACGACATCATTCATGGCGCCTATGAAGAAGGGGTGCGCCTGTCAGAGGCGCAGCTTTGTGAGGCACACAATGTGTCACGCACGCCGGTAAGGCTCGCCTTGCGGATCCTTGAACGGGAGGGTCTGATTTTCCGCGGCGAAGGCCGCGGCTACCGTATCCAGAGCCCGACAATTGCCGATATCCTTCAGGCGGTTCAGGTGCGTGGCCACCTTGAAAGCCTCGCGGCACGCCTGATGGCGCTGTCGCCCAACAAAGTCGACTTTCTGCCCGACATGGCCCAGGCGATCCGCACGATCGACGATCTGATCTCTGCTGGCAAACTGGACGAACCAACGATTAAGCAAATGCAGGCCGCCAATGAGGTGTTTCACACATCCATCCTTGATGCCTGCGGCAACGATTACGTGGCCTTCACGTGCCGCCAGATCAGCCACCTCCCCATGCTTGCGGCGGGCTCAATGGTGTTTGATCGCGCAGTGCTTGAATCACCAGAGCAGCTGGAACGCGGCCTCTTTAGGCTACGCCTCGGCAACGCTCAGCATCAAGTTATCTACGAATCTATCGCCAGCACCGATCCCACGCGCGCCGAGCGCATGATGAGCGAGCATTCACACACAATGGTTGAATACATCGAAAAATTCGAAAAGCGGGACAGCCGTTTGTCCGTTTCTGACCTCGTCGCCTATTCGGCCGCGACTGCGGAATATCCAAACCTCTGAGGACACAAGCCTGCGCGTCATCGCAGTCAACGCGTCAACGCGGCTTTATAGAACTCTGCCCGCGCGAGAACACGAATAGCAGTAATAGCCCAATGACAAAACTTGGCGAAGATGTCATCGGCACCAGTGGCATCGCGCCCTTCTTTAAGGTCAAAAACGCGGACGATGCCTCCATTGACGCGCCAGAGAATAGCAAAGGCGAAGCTCTCAGAACGTGGGTGCGCTCGCTTAGCGGGTTCCCAAAAGAGGCCCTCGTCCGGTCTGCGAAAACAGGGGATACGTTGCGGCTTGTCTCTGATAAGGATCCCTATTTGAATGGCCAAGATGCCGCACCTTGCCCGCTGGCTCTCCAGTCATCCGGCATGATCGCAAGTTTCATGAATGAAATTCCTGCACTGGCCAAAATCCAGGACGTGGAAATCCGGAAACTGAAGCTGATCCAAGACAACTATTCCACGATGAAAGGCTCGATGCCGAAGCGGACATTGGTCGGCGGTGCCGAAATTATTGACCTTCCGGTCGAGATTAATTGCGACCTTGAAGATGCGAAGCTGTAGGAATTCCTTATCAACGCAACCCATGCTCCCCCTCAACGGCCTGATGCGCGGCCAGTTGGAAAGCCTGTTCAAACTGAGAACGGACAGCAAAGAGCTGGCAACAGTAATAGCCGTCGAAACTTATGCCCCACTGTTCACCGATCCGGGCGACCATTTTGGAATGGCTAAAGAAACTGCTGGGGATCTTACTCTACTGGAGCCCATCGGCCTTACCCCCAGGATGGACGTCGTCCTTGGCACTATCGCTGCCTCAGGTAGCCTTGCTGACGTACAAGACCGGCGGCTGGACATTGGTGCCGTAGCGACCCTGCGCGAAGATGGCATTAAGGAAATCCAGCAGATGCAGTGTTCGCCCTACGGGACGTCCTTCCGTTTCTTAAGTTCGGAAGATGGGCGTGCCCCGGATGCGATTTCGCTGATCAGTGCGGACATCGGGTTCTGCTTTATGACGCAGTTCGGACGATTCGCTTCCATATTGAAGTTGGGACCGCCCGAATACCGCGTCGTCCAGGATACCCATTTCAACCTTTGCGGTGCCTCGGGCGTTACCGGCAAAGCGGGTGAGGCGGACCCAATCGAAACACATGTCTATTTGCAGACCTCGGAGACTGACGAAGTTGCGCAAGAGATGCTCGATAATTCAGAGCAAACCTGCTTCCTCCACGCCTTCTGCCGCACAGACGTGAAGACAAAACCTAAAATCGTGCGGGCCTGATATTGCAAAAGGAGCGAGGATTGATGTCGGACGAACAAAATATGGGCCTGTTGCAGCTTGCATTGCAAAGGAGCGTCGTCATTAGGGCCGTTAGGATTGCGGCTGTGGTCGGTTTGGTTTTGGCCATAATCAATCACGGCGACAAACTGATCTCAGGCGAGGTCACCGCTGTGACAGCGTTCAAAATGGGGCTGACCTTCCTTGTCCCGTATTGCGTTTCGACGTTCTCGTCGGTCCTCGCCATTCGCGAACGGCTCCAACTCATCAACCCAGCCGAAGGCCAAACGCCAATTCAGGGCCGTCGCTTATAGAGCGGCCTTGAAACAAGGACAACGACGGACCGCGAGACACTGGAAATGAAGACGCAACACACCGTGCTGGGGGACGCCCATGTCGATCGTGCTGAGGCGGAAAGAACCGATTTCAGCGTGGCACTTCAGGATCCCCTCACTGATGCCGCAAGAATAATGCGCGCGCGTGCCTGTGCGATTTATAGACGTCGCACTTCAATCCAGAAAGATTCCTCGCAATGATACCAGTGATAGACGTGTCGTTTTCGATAGTGATGATCGTTTTTGCTCTTTTGCTCGGCGGAATACTTAAGGGGGCGGTTGGTATGGGCGCTCCGGTCATTGCGGTGCCGGTTATCGCGTCTTTCTTTGATGTTAAGATCGCTGTGGCGCTGATGGTTCTGCCCAATTTCAGCACCAATATTTGGCAGCTTTGGACCTATCGGAGCAACTCAATCCCGGGGATGTTCCGGTGGGTGTTTGCGATCGCGGGCGCAGTGGGAGCGATTTTGGGGACGGTCATGTTGGTAAACTTCGCGGCCAGCACACTCAAGGCGATGATCGCCGCGGCGGTTCTGGGCTACGTCTTCTTACGTGTTTCACGTCCGAATTTCGCCATTTCCACGACATTGGCCAACCGGCTTGCAATACCGATGGGAACGCTTGCAGGTGTACTTCAGGGTGCGGCCGGCGTGTCTGCGCCTGTCTCCGTCAGCTTTCTCAATGCGATGAACCTGTCACGCGCCGTGTTCATTCCAACGATTTCGCTTTTCTTCGTCGCGATGACCTTGGTGCAGATACCGTTGCTGGTCGCAGTTAAGGTCATGACGCCGCAAGTCTTGCTTCTAGGAATTGCGGCGCTGGTCCCGCTGTCTATCGGCATGCCAATCGGTGCTCTTGCCGCCAAGTCCATCTCTGCAAAGGCCTTTGACAGGCTAGTGCTGATCTTATTGGTTGGGCTCTCGCTCAAACTGATTGCGGACGCGGTGCTCTAACATCGGACGGAAAACGCGCTTCAGTCGTCCTGCGGTTCTGTTTCCACCTGATTGACGATCCCGGTTTCCAAAAGCTTCTTGTGATACCCGTCACCTATGAACAGGCGAGCATAGCGCACGGGCGCTGCGCCATGTTCGCGCATCATATTCTCTGCACGAATTGCATCCCCTGACTGGATCGCGTCCCAGATTATGACGTGTTGGGAATGCCCTACGGTCATGCGCAACATTTCGGCATGGGCCATGCCTTCGACCTCGGTGAACGCGCCCGGCGCAATGATCGGAACATTTGCGATCCGATCCAACCCTTCCAACACGAATTCGTTGCCGCAGGCGGTGGCTATCGTGGAGTGAAATATCTTGTTAGCTTCCTGATAGACCCCGATCTCTAATTTAGTTACCGCGCTGCGCCGGATGATCGCTTCGGTCATTGCGATCGACTTTTCGATCGCTCCGATGGTGTCCTGCGTCAATTCCATCGCGGCCAACCGACCTGCGGCAATGCCTTCCAGCGCGCCGCGCACCTCGGCCGCCTTCTCCAGATCACTGAATTCAAACGGTCGAACCTGGTATCCTCGGCCGTCCAGTTTGACCAAGAGGCCCTCTGCCTCAAGCTGGATCAACGCCATGCGGACGGGTGTTCGGGACAGGCCCAATAAAGTCGCAGCACTGCTTTCTGTGACTCGATTCGACAACGGCAACTCGCCGTTAACGATCATGAATCGAAGTCTTGTGACTGCAGTTTCGACAGCTGTGCCCATCTGTGCTCCCCGTAAACCTACGCCTTAAAGTCCTTATGTATCCGAAATTAGCCGATTTTTTGCAAGGGCGCCGACATAACCCACATCATTGGATGCGTTGTTGACTTATGGATACATTATTGCCAAGTTTTCATCCAAATCCCTGCAGGATAACCACATAAGGGATACGATTTTTTTGATCCAGCCTCGCAGGCGACCTATCACAGGAGAGAATCCCATGCCCCTAGGCAGCAACAAAATCTTGGAGTCTGGTCGGCCGCTTATCTACGAAGTGAGCAACTTCGACAGTCTTGGCGTCGGAACGCCCCAGATACGCCGCGGCGACGCACTTCGGACCTTGGTCACCTCCCTCTCGGGCTTCCAAAAGGAAGCTCTCGTCGCCTCCTGTCGCTCTGGGAAAACCTGGCGCATGGTATCTGACGAAGGCAAATACCTGAATGGATACGATGCTGCACCTCCGCCCTTGTCATTTTTGACGGTCGGCATGGTCGCGTCATACATGAATGAGATCACTGCGTTGGCGCAGCGTGATGGCGTTGAAATTCGCCATCTTAAGCTAACGCTGGACAACTACTATACGATGACCGGGTCGATGCAGAAACGCACCATGATCGGTGGTGCCGAACCGGTAGAGTTGCAGGTTGAAATAGACTGCGACCTTGAAGGGGCTGCGCTCAACCAATTCTTGATGAATGCGGTCCATGCCTCTCCGCTTAACGGATTGATGCGAGGCGAACACCATAGCCTGTTCAAACTATCGCGGAACGGTAAAGAAATCGCGCCCCTGAAAGTGGGGCAGTTGGATGCTGATTTGCTTCCTGACCCTGCCGACGCCGTGCAAAAAGCCAAAGCAGGCGAAATTGGAGAAAACCTGCTAATCCATCTTGGCCAGACCACCAAAAAAAACGTTCAAGGCGGCACTGAAAAAGCCGCATCCTCCCTGTCTGAACACCAAGATCGCCGGTTGAACATTGCCGCCGTCGCGACCCTTCGCGCTGACGGCATGAAAGAAATCCGCCAACAACTTTACTCCCCCCACGGCAAAGAATGGCTTTTCCTGTCGGAAGAAGCCGAAGTCGACGGCGGCAAAGCGCGCGCGCCCGACGCGGCAAGCTACATTTCAGCGGGGATCGGGTTTTGCTTCATGACGCAATTCGGGCGTCTGGTGCCAATGCTTGGCCTCGATCTGCCCGAATATCAGATCATTCAGGACACTCATTTCAGTCTGGGTGGCGCGTCTGGCGGTACAGGCAAAGCTGGTGAGGCCGATCCGGTTGAAACCCACGTCTTCCTTACGACCAACGAAAGCGACGATGTCGCGCGCGAGATGCTCGATCTAAGCGAGCAGACCTGCTTCTTGCATGCGTTCTGCCGCACCGACCTGAAAACCAAATTGAAAACAAGCCTGCGTGACGTTCAATCGCTGACAGCCTGAGACCGGGAGACAGACCATCATGACCAAACTTGGTGAAAACCTCATTGCGCAAAGCGGACTTGCGCCATTCTTCAAATTGGCCAACGCAGATGAGGTTGGTATCGACGCGCCCGAGAACCGCAAGGGCGACGCACTTCGCACGCGGGTGCGGTCGCTTTCGGGGTTCCAGAAAGAGGCGCTGGTGCGGTCGGCCAAAACGGGCGACACGTGGCGGCTTGTCTCCGATGAAGGTCCATACCTCAACGGTCACGACGCGGCGCCATGTCCTTTAGCTTTCCTGTCGACTGGCATGGTCGCAAGCTTCATGAACGAGATCACGGCGCTTTCGGAAATCCGTGGTGTGAAGATCCGCAAATTGAAGCTGATCCAAGACAACTACTACACCATGAAAGGCTCGATGCCAAAACGCACCATGGTGGGCGGGGCCGAGAATATCGACTTGCAGGTCGAGATTGATTGCGATCTCGACGACACGGCGCTGCACCAGTTTTTGCTGGATGCAACTTTTGCCTCCCCGCTCAACGGGTTGATGCGCGGCCAGTTGGAGAGCCTGTTCAGGCTGGGCCGCAATGGTCAGGAACTGGCGACCAGGAAGGTCGCCGAACTGGATGCACCCCTGTTCCCCGATCCGGGCGAACATTTCGACACCTCGCTGCCGGAAACCTCGGATCTGACACTGATGGAGCCGGTCGGCAAAACGCCGAAGAAAGAAGTCGTGCTGGGGACCACATCTGGAGGATCGTCGCTGGCCGATGAACAGGACCGGCGGCTGAACATCGGTGCGGTGGCGGTGCTGCGCGAGGATGGGATCAAGGAAATCCAGCAGATGCAGTATTCGCCTTACGGCACCTCGTTCCGCTTCCTCAGTTCCGAGGACGGGCGCGCGCCAGATGCCAACTCGCTAATCTCGGCGGGCATCGGGTTCTGCTTCATGACGCAGTTTGGACGCTTCGTCTCGATGCTCAAGCTGGACCTGCCGGACTACCGTATCGTGCAGGATACGCATTTCTCGTTGGGCGGCGCATCGGGGGGCACCGGCAAGCCCGGCGAGGCCGATCCAATCGAAACCCATGTCTATCTCCAGACCAGCGAGAGCGAAGAAACCGCGCAGGAGATGTTGGATATTTCCGAACAGACCTGTTTCCTTCATGCCTTCTGCCGGACGGATCTGAAAACCAAACTGCGAATTCGGAGAGTCTGAGATGAAGACGCAGGTGTGTATCATCGGCGGCGGCCCGTCGGGTCTGTTGTTAAGCCATATCCTTGATCTGAATGGCATCGACAACGTGGTGCTGGAACGTCAGACCAAGGACTACGTCCTGGGCCGAATTCGCGCCGGCGTGCTTGAACATAACTCGGTTCAGATGCTGCGCGATTACGGACTGGGTGAGCGGATGGACCGTATCGGGAAGCCGAAAAACGGCACGCTCATACTTTGGGAAAACCGGCCCGAATTCTTCATCGACGTGAAGAAATGGACCGGCAAACAGATGATGGCCTATGGCCAGACAAACATTACCGAAGATCTATACGCGGCCCGCGAAAGTGCCGGCGGCGCGGTGATCTGCGAAGCCGACAATGTTGCGCTGAACGACATCGAAACCGACGCACCCTTCGTGATCTATGAAAAGGACGGGGCGAAACATCGCGTCGACTGTCAGATCATTGCCGGATGCGACGGATTTCACGGCCCGTCCCGTCGCGCGATCCCGCAGACCCATCGTCGCGAATTCACGCGCGAATATCCGTTTGGCTGGATGGGTGTCATGGTCGAAAAGCCACCCCTCGATGATTTTATCTACGCCTATCACAGCGACGGGATGGCGATGGCGGCGCAGCGCAACCCGATGCTCAGCCGGTACTACGTGCAGGCCCCTATCACCGACAGCCCCTCTGATTGGTCCGACGACCGGTTTTGGGAAACCTTGCTGCACCGCTTTCCAGCCGAGGTAGCAGCCCAGATCCAGACGGGCCCCACGATCGAGAAATCCATGGCCCCATTGCGCAGCTTTGTATCTGAACCCATGCGCCACGGGCGGCTTTTCATCGCGGGCGACGCCGCGCACATCGTGCCCCCCACCGGAGCCAAGGGGCTGAACCTTGCGTTCTCGGACGTGCATTACCTGCAACGCGCACTCGTTGCCTTCTTCAAGGATGGCAAACACGCATTGTTGGAAGACTATTCGCAAACGGCGTTGCGCCGCGTGTGGTCGGCCGAAAATATCTCATGGCGGCTGACCAAACTTTTGCACGTTTTCCCCAACGAGGATCCATTCGAACAGAAGATCCGTGAAAACGACTACGACCTGCTTTTGATGTCCGAAGCGGCCCAGCACGCGCTGGCCTACGAATATATCGGACTGCCATTCGACGATTGAGCGGTCAGCGGGAGGCTGCGCAAAAAAATAATCAAGCTCAGGGAGGAGCTAAAATGAAGACACTATATGCACTGACAACCATCTCATGCCTTGCGGCGGCGCCAATGGCGATGGCCGATGATTTTGCCTTGGCGTATTTTATGGGCCCGAACCACCCGATGAACGGCGCGGTGTTTACACCATTCGCGGAAAAGCTCGCAGAGGTGTCCGATGGCGCATTGACCGTCACCCAATTCCCCGGTGGCGCGCTGAATTCATCGCCGACACAGCAATATTCCATTTTGCGTGATGGCGTAACCGACATCGCATTCCACCCACCTGGCTACACCGCACAGCTGTTCCCTGTCACGACATCCGTGACCACTCCGGGTATTTGTGAAGACGCGGTCGAATGCACCGAAGCATTGTGGCGTGCCTATGATGTGATCGAGCAGGAGTTTGACGCCCAAATCCTCGCGCTTTGGACGACCGATCCCAGTGTGATTTTCACCGCAGACAAACCTGTGCGTGTTCTCGAAGATATGTCCGGCATGATCGTTCGGGTGTCCTCGGCACAAGACGTTCCGTTCATGGAAGCGCTCGGTGCCTCAGGTGCCTCGCAGCCGGTCTCGGTCATCAACCAAAACCTCGCCAACGGCGTTATTGACGGTATTGCCATCGACACATCGGCCAATATGTCGTTCAAACTTGATGAACCTGCGAACTACATCACCACCAATGTCCCCGGATCTGTCACGTCCTTCGCATTGTTGATGAACCAAGGCGTTTATGATGCCTTAAGCGATCAGGAAAAGGCTTGGGTCAACGAGGCGTCCGGCAAATGGCTTTCGATGCAGGGTGCGCAAGTCTACCACGACCTTGCCATTCGCGGGCTCGAGGTTGCTGCCGGGAACGGCGTTGAAGTCATCACCTTGGGCGACGATGAACGTGCCCGTTGGGATGCGGCTATCCAGCCGGTACTGGACACGTGGTACGTAAGCGAAGTCGGGCAAGGCATGACAGGTGAAGACGTCATGCGCCTGATGAAGGGCGAATAAGCCATGAGCGTGCATAACGCTTCGCAAACCACCGGTCGGATCGACCGGTGGTTTTACCACATCGCGAATGTCTTTGCAGTCATTGGCGGACTTGGTCTGATCGTATTGATGGGCATCACCGTTGTGTCGGTGTTCTGGCGCTACGCGCTGCGCGACCCGATATTTGGCGTAGGCGATCTGTCGTCCATGACGCTTGCGGTTGTTGTGTCCGCCGGCGTTGCCTACGGCGCAGTCTACGGCGCGCATATCACGGTGAATATCATCGCCGCCATTTTGGGGCGAAAACTTACGCGGCTCACTGATGTCGTCGTTCGCGGGTTTGGAGGATCCATTTGTGCCTATGCCGCATACGCCTTGGCCAAAAAGGGATCCTGTGGTCTGTCTTGCGGGCTTACCACCGAAAACCTGGTGATCCCCAAAATGCCGTTCTACTTCATGCTGTCTGCCGCAATGGCAGTGGTTGCAGCACTTACGTTTTATCACTTGATCGTCGGCCTGCAGCACTGGGCCGGAGCCGACCCGAATGAGGAAGATGTCTAATGGATGGGTCTATGATTGCGATTTTAGGCTTCGTCGTTCTGCTGTTGTTGCTGTTGTTCCGGATGTCCGTCGGTGCGGCAATGATGCTGGTCGGTGCCGTCGGGATCTATATGATCCGCCCTGCGGCCAGCCTTCCAGTGGTGGCCGGCGAAATCTTTGGCGAGGCTACCAATTATAACCTGACAATCCTGCCTTTGTTCATACTAATGGGTAATCTTGCAGGGATCTCGGGGATGAGCCGCGACCTTTATGATGCAGCGCATAGTTGGATGGGGCACATGAAAGGCGGGCTGGCGACGGCAACCATAGTCGGCTGTGCCGGGTTCTCTGCGCTGTCTGGCTCATCACTCGCGGCTGCTTTGACGATGGGCAAAGTCAGCCTGCCTGAAATGCAGCGTTACAAATACGATAACGGTTTGGCCACAGGTGCCATTGCGGCGGGTGGTACCTTGGGCATTCTGATCCCGCCGTCCGCAGGTTTCGTGATCTACGCCATCCTCACCGAGGAATCGATCGGCCGTCTCTTTATGGCCGGTATTTTCCCGGGCCTCCTTTTGACCGCCCTGTTCATTGTGGCCATCATGATCGTCGTATCCCTCAACCCCGCGAAAGCGCCCACAGCCGCGCAAGTAGAAACTATGGGCGCTCGCTTGGCGGCCCTTAAACGGGCGCTTTGGATCATTGGCATCATCGTCCTGACCATCGGCGGCATCTACACTGGCGTCTTCTCTGCAGTCGAAGCCGCGGGAATCGGTGCCTTCCTTGCCTTCATCGTCAGCTTGATCCGGCGATGTATCACTTGGGAAACCCTGAAAGACGTCATAACGAGTACACTAAAATCGACCGGAATGGTGTTCTTCATCCTGTTCGGGGCGTTCGTATTCAAGACGTTCGTCGGGTTTACGGGCGTTACCTTTGCGATGACCCAATGGGTCGAGGCGCAGGGTTTCGGCCCCACTCAGGTCGTTATCGCGGTTCTTATAGGTCTGATGTTGCTGGGAACTTTTATGGAAGGCTTCGCCATTCTCGTGCTGGCCGTGCCGCTCTTGCAGCCATTGTTGGAATCCCTTGGCGTGGATCTCATCTGGTTCGGGGTTTTGATGGTCATCGTTCTGGAAATGGCACTGATTTCGCCTCCCGTTGGTGTCAACGTGTTCGTGGTGAAAGGGATCGCGCCCAACGTTTCACTTAACACAATCTTCCGGGGCATCTGGCCGTTTTGGATCGCGATGCTGGTCGCAGCAATTCTCATCCTGCTCTTCCCGCAAATCGCCTTGTTCCTACCGCACCAGATGTTTGGCTGATAAGGCCGCAGGGGTGATGGCCAAACCATCATCCACGTGGCGTACAGCTCGACGTCGGCGTCGGCGCGAAAATAGCCTCCTCGCATAGTACACAGAGGCAACAGGCCCAAAACCAGAGCACTAAACAAGGCCCTCGGCATCCACATCGGCTGCCGAGAGCCTCAGTGTTCGTATTTAGACTTTTACCTTGCCTCGATCGTCTCTCAACCTCTGACCCGAGACAAAACTGCTGTTAGAAAGTGCCAGATACAGCAGCATTCTCAGTTGATCCTCGAGCAGCATTTCCCGTTTGATTGACCGTGTCGCCACCGTGGGGGCACGAACTCTGATTGGTCTGAGGCGGCTCATCACCTCGAACGAACATGCACTTCTTGCAAAGAGGAATTTACTTTCGCACTTGCTGCGAACGTCGGCAATCCGCCCATCCCGCGCGCCCTCCACCAAACAACTCTGGGCTTTTTTCCTCAAATACGACCGCACAAGAATAAAGGTCCCCCCTCCGGCCGATAGGCAGGTCGCTAGAATTTTGAGGTACCCCTCCTGCCCTGCGCGCTTGGGCGGCGCGCTGTGATTTCGCTGGTATGGTAGGATATATATATGGCGCATTTTTTGCGCAGTGGCGGGGGCTGGTTCTATGGCGCAGTTTTCGGGCTTTCGGGCTTCCCTTAGGCTCGATTATTGCGCCGGCCTGCCCCAAATCCGTGCCATGTCATGCCCCAATATCATGCCGGGGTTTTGTTTTTGAACGCCAGTGTCGCCGGCTTACCGTCGACACTGAGATGCGTCAGGGCCCAATGCGCCGCCTGGCCCACACCTTCAGGCCCAAGGCAGGCGCCCCGCGTTTTGACGACGAAGCCCGCCTCTTCGAGCTCGCGATAGTAGCGGCTGACAGTATTGCGCGAGCACCCTAGCCTCTCGGCAGCCAAGCGCTGCGAGAGGAACAGCCGCCCGTTGTTGTGGCCGTTGTAAACGCGGATCAGCTCCCAGTGCAGAGCTCGCGCCCCGAGCCCAAGACGCCGGTAGGCGGGTCGTCCAAAAATCCAAGTATCGAGTTTGATAAAGCTCGCGGCATTTCCGCGCTTGTCACGTTTTGCCATGCGCCTGGCCCTCCGAGCGAGGCGAGATACGCCGCGCATTGGCCCAGGCGTTCAGATCCGCGCCGTGGTAGACGATCTTGCGCCCCAACCGGAAGTAGGCCGGAGACCGACCATGGTGACGCAACTGTGCCTGGCGGGCTTTGCTTCCCAAAAGCGCCAGGATTTCCGGATCTTCGGGCAAATAGGCCCGCGCTTCATCAAAAAGATTGTTCATTGGATTGCCTCAAGTTTCGAACTCAGGCTTCCAATTATCTTCAGGTCTTTTGGGTTGGGAACAGAGTTTTCCGATGCCTCAAGCGGCTCGCAGATTTCCCAAAACCGCTTAAGGGGTTTTCTGGAACAGTGCGTAGTACTGAGATTTGTAGGGTTCTTTGGAACGGATGTCGTCGGACAAATAGGCCTCCATCTGGCCCTTACCCTGCCGCCAAAGATCGGGATCTTTCTCCACCGCATGGTCGAACGCCTGCTCTAAAATGCGGTCCTCGCTCATCTTTGGGTAAAACGGCGCCAATTCGACGATCTGTGCCCAAAACGCCGCCACACGCTTGGCCCGATTGCTCATCGACGCCTTGCCGGATGCTTTGCTGCGTTTGCGCTTGGCCTCTTGAAGTTTGACCACTTCATATTCCAATGGCTTCCTGAGAAGAGCGGCCGCACTAAAGCCTGCGGTAAAGCTGACCTCAGAGGCGTCTTTCACGGTGCTTTCAACCTCGCTCGGCCCGAGCCCGGCTTCTTGTGCCGATTGCACCGACTGTTGGAGATCACCTGTAAAACGCTCATGGTTCAACACCACGGTCAACGCATGCCAGAGCTGTGTTTTGGGTTCGAGATTGGGTATGGTGCCCAGCATGCTCAGCAACTTCGACCCGTGACGCCAAGGGTATTTGCGAAGCCAAACTTCGGCGCGTTCTCTCTGCTCTGCCGTAATAGCCGGGTGGTTCCCACTCGGTAGGTCTTTGGTCGGCGAATTACGCTCGTACCGAAGCGGGGTCCCGAACCTGTACCCAATCTGACTTTGCCCTTTCGTGAGCAGCTTTTGATAGAGATCGAGGTCGATCTGAACATGGCGCCCGCGCCGTTCTGACCAGAAGACCACCGTATTCATGCATCCCCGAAAGTCGATTCCCATATCGCGCAAGGAGCGCCGTGCCTGTTCGGCGGCCTGCGCAAAGAATGTGGTGTCTTCATTCGGATGGGTCGTCTCGATCTCACCAAAGAGTTTTCGGATCCAGAAGAGTTCATTTGCGGCAGCGCCCTGTTCGGGATCTGCGGCATGATGGGGCTTAATAAAGTCTTCGTAGGCCTCAGTGCCATCGCCGTACATCCGCATCGGCACGATCTTCGCCAATGTGTCGCGGCGCGCCTTTCTGGCACTTAGCGGCATGTCGTTCAGGCTCAAGAGTTCCTCCAAGCCAATTTCATAAAGCTCCCCGTGCCATAATAGCTGCCGCTTCTCCGGTGTGTCGCTCAAAGCCCTGCCCCTTTTTCTATGGCGCCGCCCGTCACAAAGGCCGACCACTGCTCCATCAACTCCCGCCGCCGCTCGAGCAGGTCCGAGCGCGCATAGGCCCGCTCCACGTCCGAGCCGACTTTATGCGCGAGGCTCATCTCCGCTACCTCGCGCGGCGCATTTGCCACTTCGCCGGCCCAGTCCCGGAAAGTCGATCGAAAGCCGTGCACCGTCGCATCCTCGACACCCATCCGGCGCAGCAGCATCAGCATCGCCATGTTCGACAGCGGCTTGTGCCGTTTCTGCCCCTCAAACACCACCTCGGAGCGCAGATCTCGCAAGGGCTCGATCAGGGCCCGCATCGCCTCCGTCAGCGGCACGCGGTGGTCTTCTCCCATCTTCATGCGCCCCGCAGGGCAAGTCCACAGGCGCGCCTCACCGTCAATCTCGTCCCACCGCATGCCGAGCACCTCGCCCGTCCGCGCGCCAGTCAGGCAAGTGAACATGAGCGCTTTCGCCGCCATGCCACTTTGCGCGCCCAGACGCGCGTAAAACTCCGGCACATCGCGCCACACCATCGCGGTATGGTGGCGCGGCTTCTTGGCAACTTTTGGCAGAACGCCGCCATCGCGGATGGCCGTGACCGGGTTTTCCCCGTCTCGGAATCCACGCGAACGGGCCACGTCGAGCACGGTCTTGATCCGCTGCGCGAGCCGCCGAGCGGTTTCGTGTTTGGAGGTCCAGATCGGCGCGAGGCACATGAGCACTTCGGGCTGGCCGATGCTATCGACCGGCATCCGCCCGATCTTCGGGAAGGCATAATCGCGCAGCGTG
>NZ_BAABDF010000001.1:134777-280972 GCF_039539485.1 Celeribacter arenosi | reverse complement strand
TTCTCGACGAGCTTCTTTGTTAGCTTCCCGCTCAGCGCCGCCATGTTTCATACCAGCAACCGAACGCAGACCAGAAATAGCGGGCAAAATCCAACCAAACCCGCACTTGCCGCAAACCTAAGAAATAAAATGAAAAAGGCCGCCAAAGGCGACCCATTCAAACCGACCAAAACTGTATGGTGGCGGAGGAGGTGGGATTCGAACCCACGGTACGCTTTCACGCACGTCGGTTTTCAAGACCGGTGCATTCGACCACTCTGCCACTCCTCCGCAGATCAGGGACAATTAGCCTGACATTTCCGATTCTAAAAGACCCCTATGCGTGCCGATTTTCGCGCACAGTTTCAGGCGGGGCTTTCCAGCCTGCAGCCTAGCCGTTAGACTGCGCGCAAGAAGCCGGAGAAATCAAACCGGCAAGAGAGCAGAAAAACGGCACAAGCCACCGGAACGACAGCGTCGAAACCGGTCCAAGGGGCACAAAGGCATGACACAAAAGACATGGCGTTTGACGGGCACCGCAGCGCTCCTGATGGTAACAACCATCGGTTTGAGCGGCTGTGAGGAAGGCCAGAGTTTTAAAGATGCGTTCGCAAAAAAACCAACCACAGAGGGATCCAACACGGGTCCGTCGGCCGCGGGTGGTGTGATCGAAAAAGACGTCGAGGCACCGGATGTGTTTCAGGTCACCGACCGCGGCCTCTGGGACGGACGCCCGTCACTCGGCGGGGTCTGGATTGCGCATTCCGATGTTTCCGACCCCGAGCGGGTCATCATCCGCAATGAAGCCAACGGTCAATCGGTGATCGGAGCGCTGTTCAAACGCGAAACCACCGCACCCGGTCCCGCCCTTCAGGTATCGTCGGACACTGCAGAAGCGCTCGGGATGCTCGCGGGCGCGCCCGTTGAACTTTCTGTCACCGCCCTGCGTCGTGAGGAAGTTGCGATCGCGCCCGCCCCTGCCCCGATGGAGACAGAAACGCTTGATGCGCCCGAGGCGATTGAAACAGCGCCGTTGGATCCGATAGCCGATGCTGCCGCGACGCTCGACGCGATCGAGGCCGGAACGCCGACAGCACCGATGCCAAAACCGGCCGCCCCAGCGCCCGTGACAACATCAACGCTAAGCAAACCCTATCTGCAAATCGGGATTTTCTCGGTTGAGGCCAACGCGCGCCGCACCGTTGAAATGCTCGCCTCCCAAGGCGTAACCGCCGAAGTCAAATCCGGAAACTCGAACGGCAAGTCGTTTTGGCGCGTCGTCGTGGGACCGGCAAGCACCGCAGGCGCGCGCGCCGATCTTCTCGCAAAAGTGAAGGCCACGGGCTTCACGGATGCCTACGCGGTGACGCACTAATGGATGGCGGGGCGATCTAGCCGCCCTGCCCTAACCCGCTGACCCAATGCGAAAGGACAGCCCCCAGATGCGCCTCATCGCCGTCCTCATTTCCTTCACACTCGCCCTTGCCCACCCTGCAAGCGCGTTTGACACCAATGCCCGTGCGGCCTGGGTCTATGACCTCGGAACCGACACGGTTTTGATGTCGAAAGAAGCAGACATCCCCCTGCCGCCGGCATCTATGTCCAAACTCATGACGCTCAACATGCTGTTTGAGGCCCTGCGGGATGGACGTGTGACGCTCGACACACGGTTTCCGGTCTCCACCCGATCCAAACAAATGGGCGGCTCGACTATGTTCCTCAACGAAACCGACCGCCCGACGGTCGAGGAACTGATCCAGGGCATTATTGTGCTCTCCGGAAACGACGCCTGTGTGGCTGTGGCCGAAGGGTTGGGGGGGACCGAAGACAACTTTGCCCGCCTGATGAACGACCGCGCTCGCGCACTGGGAATGAACAATTCTACCTTCGCCAATGCATCCGGGTGGCCAAACCCAAATCACCGGATGTCGATGCAAGATCTGGGCGTATTGGCCGTTCGCCTGATCGAGGAATTCCCCGAATACTACGGATATTTCGGGCAGTTGGAGTTTCCCTACGACGGACGCGCACCCCAGAACCGGTTTAACCGCAACCCGTTGCTGAAACTCGGAATTGGCGCCGATGGCCTGAAAACCGGCCACACACAGGAAGCCGGGTATGGCCTCGTCGGGTCCGCCACACAGGGCACCCGCCGCATCGTCTTTGTGATCTCCGGCCTGACATCGGAGGCCGAGCGCGCACAGGAAGCCGAACGCATTGTCGGCTGGGCCTTCCGTCAGTTCGCGGAAACAACCATTGGTGAAGTCGGACAGGAATTTGCCCGTGCGCCGGTCTGGATGGGCGACGAAACCGAAATTGGCCTCGTCGCCAACGAACCGATCTCTGTCCTTCTTCCCGGCACCCAGCTCGGACAAATCGATGCGACGGTAGTATACACGAGCCCACTCGAAGCGCCGATCACGCAGGGCGACGTGATCGCCGAACTCGTTGTCGAACGCGATGATCTACCCGCCGCGCGCCTGCCATTGGTCGCAGACCGTTCGGTCAAACGGGGCGGCATCGCACCGCGGCTTCGTTCGGCATTTGTGGTTCTGAAAGACCGGATTTCAGGCGACGGTTCGGACCCTGCAGCTGTTACCCAGTGACCGGCATGTTCATCTCCTTCGAGGGCATTGACGGCTCCGGAAAGTCGACGCAGGCGCGCCTGCTCGCAGAGGCTTTGGTCGCGCGCGGCATGGACGTCATCCACACCCGCGAACCGGGCGGCTCCACGGGCGCCGAGGAAATTCGCAAACTCGTTCTGGAGGGAGATCCCGACCGCTGGTCTGCGGAAACGGAAATCCTCCTCTTCACGGCTGCGCGCCGCGACCATTTGGAAAAAACCATCCGCCCTGCATTGGACGCCGGAAAGGTCGTGATCTGCGACCGGTTTGCGGATTCCACGCGGGTGTTTCAGGGCGCAACACGCGGCGATTTGCGCGCCAAGGTTGACCGCCTCCACGACGAGATGATCGGTATTGAACCCGACCTGACCCTCCTGTTCGACATGGATCCGAAGGTCGGACTGGCCCGCGCAAAAGGGCGTCAGACCGTGGAAGAACGGTTCGAGGATTTCGGCGCGGATTTTCAGGCCCGCTGTCGCGCAGCCTTTCTAAACCTCGCCCGCGCCAACGCGCGCTTTCAGATCATCGACGCCGGCAGAGCGATGGATATTGTTGCCGCTGACGTGATCGAAATCGTAACCCGGCACCTACCATGAGCACCGTTATCGGCGAAATGGACGAGGTTCCTCAGGCCGATTGTGCCCCGGGTGCCCCGCATCCGCGCCACACGCCCCAACTGTTCGGTCATAGTGAAGCAGAGGCCGAGTTTCTCGACGCATACAACTCCGGTCGAATGCACCATGCGTGGCTCATCACAGGGCCGCGCGGCGTGGGCAAAGCAACGCTGGCGTGGCGTCTGGCGCGTTTCCTTTTGACCCAACCGCTGCCCCAAACCGGGGGCATGTTTGAAGAAGCCGCCCCCATCGCGGCGTCGCTTGATGTCGACACTGAAACCCCTGCGGTTCGGCGCGCGGCGAGCCTGAGCGAGCCTCGTCTGAAGCTCGTCCGGCGCGCATGGGACAAAAAGGCCAAACGCCTCAAGACCCAGCTAACCGTCGAAGAAGTGCGCGAACTCAACGGTTTCTTCCATTTCTCGGCAACCGAGGGCGGCTACCGCGTGGTCATTGTGGACGCCAGCGACGAGATGAACACGAACGCGGCCAACGCGCTCCTGAAGACTTTGGAAGAACCACCCGCGCATGCCGTATTGCTGCTGATCGCGCACCAACCTTCGCGCCTTTTGCCCACCATTCGCTCACGTTGCCGGACGCTTCGGCTCGGTCCGCTTGAGGCCAGCGATCTTGCACATGCTCTTGACGCGACAGGGGTCGATGTCGCAGAGCGGACGGACGCTTTGGCCGAACTCTCGGCCGGGTCGGTAGGGGATGCGATCAGATTGACGAACCTTGACGGCATGGACACCTATCGCGACCTCGTCGCGCTCTTCGAGACGATGCCCCGTCTCGACCGTCCTAGCGCGCTCAAACTCGCCGAGAGCTGTGTGGGTGCGGCCAATGCCGAACGCTTCGATCTGGTGATCGGGCTCATGGACCGTTTCCTGACCCGTCTGGCCCGCACCGGTGCCGGACGCCCCCCCATCGTCGAGGCGGCAAAGGGCGAGGCAGCCCTGATGGCACGGCTTGCCCCCGACGGGACTGCAGCGCGCGATTGGGCGGCACTTCAGGCCAGTCTTTCCGCGCGCGCACGCCATGCGCGGGGTGTGAACCTTGACCCCGCCGCGCTGATCCTTGATATGGTATTCAAGATCAACGACACGGCCGCCCGCGTTACTGCCTGAGCCCGCCATCCTGCTCTGGCCTACGCGAGTGCCCAATCCAAACCGCCGAGCAGTCTGAATGTCCACGACTCCCCGCCTGACCGATAGCCATTGTCATCTGGATTTCCCTGATTTTGACAATGAACGGGCAGATATCATTTCGCGCGCACGTGAAACCGGCGTGCACCGGATGGTCACCATTTGCACGCGCCTGCGCCTCGCCGGACAGGTCCGCGCCATCGCAGACGCCCACAAAGGCGTTTTCTGGGCCGCAGGCACGCACCCGATGTCCGCCGCCGACGAACCGCTGGCAAGCGTGGAAGAATTGGTCGCCCTCGCAGAGCATCCCAAATTCGTCGGCATCGGTGAAACCGGTCTCGATTACCATTACACCGCCGAAAGCAAGGCCGTGCAGCAGGACAGCCTGCGCATCCACATCGAAGCCGCGCGCCAAACCGCCCTGCCCCTCATCATCCATGCCCGCGACGCCGACGACGATATGGCGCGCATTCTTAGCGAAGAACACCGTGCCGGTGCCTATAGCTGCGTCATGCATTGCTTTTCATCCTCGCGCGCCCTTGCACAGGCCGCATTGGACCTCGGGTTCTATTTGTCGATGTCCGGCATCACGGCTTTTCCGAAATCGGGCGAGTTGCGCGACATTTTCCGCGACGCACCGCGTGACCGTCTATTGGTGGAAACCGACAGTCCCTATCTTTCGCCCCCGCCCTATCGCGGCAAACGTAACGAACCCTCCTATGTCGCGAAGACGGCTGAAAAGGCCGCCGAGACATTCGACATGGATTTTGCCGAATTTGCCGCCCTGACCGAGGCGAATTTCGACCGGCTGTTTACGAAAGCAAAGCCGTGAGCACGCGCCTCACCATATTGGGCTGTGGCTCTTCGGGCGGCGTGCCGCGTATCGGGGGGCTTTGGGGGAATTGCGATCCCGACAACCCGAAGAACGCCCGCCGCCGCTGTTCTGTCCTGATCGAAAAAACCGGCCCCGAAGGCACGACCACGGTTCTCGTGGACACCTCACCGGATCTGCGCGCACAGCTGATTGATGCGGGGGTCACACGACTGGACGCGGTGTTTTACACCCACGCCCATGCCGACCATGTCCACGGTATAGATGACATCCGCCAAATCGTCTTTCTGATGCGCGAACGGATCAAAGTCTACGCCGACGCCGCGACCGAAGATGCGCTCGTCTCCCGCTTTGGCTATGCCTTTGTTCAACCTGCGGATTCCGAATACCCACCCATTCTCGACCTTCAGGCCATCGATGGCCCTATGCGCGTGAACGGACCCGGTGGCGAGATCACTCTGACGCCTATTCCTGTGCGTCACGGGCGTATCCATGCACTGGGTTTCCGTGTCGGCGATCTGGCCTATATCCCCGATGTGGATTTAATCCCCGAGGAAAGCTGGCCCCTGCTCGATAATCTGGATTGCTTCATCATCGATGCGCTGCGCTACGCGCCCCATCCGAGCCACGCGCATCTCGAATTGACCCTAGAATGGATCGCACGTGCAAAACCCGAACGCGCGGTTCTCACCAACATGCACATCGACCTCGACTACGCGCGCGTCGAGAGTGAAACCCCGCACCACGTCACCCCGGCCTTCGACGGCATGGTGATCGACGTCGCGGGGGCATAGGACCGTGCAACTTCTGTTCGACGTCATTGCACCCGTCTTTCTGGTTATCGGCTTTGGCTACCTCCTTACGTGGCGCGGATGGGTCGATGACACGCTAATCGATGCAGTGATGAAGTTTGCGCAAAACGTTGCTGTGCCAACGCTCCTGTTTGCAGGGATCGCACGTCTCGATCTGGGAGACGCCTTTCGCGCGCCCCTGTTGTTAAGCTTTTATGCAGGCGCACTGGCAGGCGGGGCCTTCGGCTTTATCGGCGCGCGCTATGTTTTCAAACGCTCGCTGACAGATGCGATTGCTGTAGGGTTTATCGGGTTGTTTTCGAATTCGCTCCTTCTCGGCATCCCTATCACCGAACGCGCCTATGGCACGCCCGCGCTTGCGTGGAACTACGCGATCATCTCGATCCACGCGCCCCTGCTCTATGGTCTCGGCATTACGGCAATGGAGACGGCAAAGGCCAAAGGCATGGGCCTATCCCCGCTCGGCCTGTTTCGCCAGATCGGGCGTTCGGTGTTCCGCAATCCCCTGATCCTCGGCATCGTTTTGGGCTGGACCGTGAACATCACAGGGATCCAACTCCCTGACCCGGTCTGGGATGCGGTGTTCATGATGAACAGTGCGGCAATTCCCGCCGCGCTCTTTGGTTTGGGCGGCGTTTTGTTGCGCTACAAACCCGAAGGCGACATGCGGTTGATCGGTTGGGCGGTCGCGGCCTCGCTGATCGTGCATCCGATTGTCGCCTATGGGCTCGGTCACTTCGCTTTCAATCTTGAAACGGGGCCGCTGCGCTCGGCAACGCTGACCGCGTCGATGGCACCGGGTGTGAATGCCTATCTCTTCGCCAATATGTATGGCACGGCAAAACGCGTCGCGGCTTCTTCCGTATTGATCGGGACCGCGGCGTCGATTGTCACCACATGGTGTTGGTTGGCCATTCTGCCTTAGGCGCGTGGTGCCGGTCTGGTCAGCTCAAACACATAATTCGCGCGCAACGCGGCGCGCGGCGTCGGCACGAAGGTATGGAACGGCAGAACGCCCGTAGATCTGCGACACGTTCCCGCCCGAAAGAATGGCGTCTAGCGCAGGGAACAGGCTGAAAAGTTCGGCCCGCGCCGCGTCATCAAAACCGTTGAGCGCAAATCGCCCCGGATAGAGGCTTTCGCTGGGCACGCCATTGGCAAAGACGACGGCATGACGCGGCAGGAGAAGATGGTGATAGGTCACGCCCCGTTTGCCCCGCGCAATCCGCACCGCGCCACTGCCATGACGCGCGAGATGGACTGCACGCAGAAACCGGCCCGCGCCCGTGGCATCGTCGTCAACATAAAGCGCATGTTGGGCCGAGAGGACGAGGTCACCGCGATTTCCGATTGCGCCATCGCGGATTAAAACCGGCGCCAATTCCGGACGCGCCGCCAATTGCCCTGCCGTCACGTGCCGTTGACCATGCCACAGGATCTCCATGCTGTGACCGTCCGCCACCACCACCCTGTCACCGGGGCGCAAATCCTGAACAAGCCGCGCGCCGGATGGTGTTTCGATCCGCGTTCCTGATGCGAAACAGGGAACACCCATCGCATAAAGCTCCGAAGCGTGGTCGACCTGCGTCGGGGCAACCCCGATGAGCGTTATGCTCTCGCCATTGGGGAATGTCAGAACCGCGTTGCCGGCCCCGTCGTCGGACACCACGACATCGGCGCCGGACACAAGGTTGCCTTGTGCGTCGCGAAGGTTACTGACGTCGAGCTGGTCGTTGGTGAACCCGTCGGCATCCGTGTCCCCCATATCGAAGTCGGTGATGGTGTCGTGACCATCGCCATCGCTGAAGTAAATCGTGTCGTTACCGCCACCCGTGGTGATCGTATCATTGCCCGTCCCACCGCTGATGTCCTCACCCGCATCGGAACCGATGAACGTATCATCACCGCCAGCGAGGTCATATGAGGCCGTTTTGGTTTGGCTCGAGACATCAAACCAGTCGGTACTTTCGGTGCCGGAAAAAATTTCGACGGTATTGATGGTGCCGATGGCCCCGGAGTTGCCATAGGCGTAGGTATACGCCTCCGTCCCGGTAGCCGTGAGGGTGACGCCACTGCCCGGGGTGAACTCGCGAAAATCGACTGTGTCATTTCCCGCGTCACCAAAGACATTCGTCGTGTCATCGGTTTCGTAGATGATAAACGTGTCGTCGCCTTCGCCGCCGTGCAGGTTGTCGTCACCTGTGCCGCCGAGAAGCGTATCATCGCCGCCTTCACCGTAAACCTGGTCATTGCCAGACCCGCCATCGGCCCAGTCGTTGTCGTCGCCGGCATAAATCTGGTCGGTGCCCGCGTCACCTTGAATAGTGTCTGCGCCAGCGCGACCGTAGATTTCGTCGTCACCGTCTTCGCCGTACATCCGGTCGTCGCCCGTGCCACCGTCGACATAATCCTCCCCGCCGCCGGCATAGATGATGTCATCGCCGCCTTCGCCGTAGAGAGTGTCATCATATGTGTATGCAGATCCAACAATGTCATCGATGTAATCGACGCCGTCGCCACCATAAACGGTGTCGCCCTCGGCCTGCGTCGCACCGCCCGTGCCGTAGATGATCGTGTCATGACCGTCGCCTGCGTGGATGGTGTCCGCGCCCGCGCCACTATTGACGGTGTCATCACCCGCGCCCGTGTCAAACACGTCCGCATTCGCGCCGCCGGTATAAACATTGCCGTCATCGACATCGAAGGTCGGATCCGAAAAAGTGGAATAGTCGGGCGACTCTCCGGTCGCTTCGGGATCGCCAACGGACACCACTTCATACGTTGTGCCGGGGACGACTTCCGGATCCGAAACGACACCGAGCAACACACCGTCGACTTCGATCACATAGAGTCTGACCGTATTGCCCGCCCCATCGGTGAGGACAATCATTTCCTCGATGTAGATATTACCCGAGGCAATCAGGCAGCCCGCCGAGTCATGAGCCGTTCCGGTCTGGGTGCTGTCAGATCCGACTTCGGGGTTGGAATGATCGGAATCGAACACCGTGTCGTCATCATCAATACTGAGATCGAAATAGTCGGTGTCATTGTCATAGGTGGGATCAAGGCGCACTGCATCGCCCGCCACCACGGTCGGGGATCCGGATGTCGTCCAAAAGGAGGTCGCCAGATAGCCTCTGAGATTGATAGTCGCCATGTCCCTTGCCCCACGCAAATCTTTCGAGTGAGTGAAAACTAGGGAAAATTCACCAAAACAACGTGAAGCCAGCAATCAAAGTGCAAAAAATTTTTGTTATTTTTTAAATGCTTACGATGCGAATTTGACTCAAAACTTCAGCCGACGGAGCCGTCGAAAGGGTGCGCGATTTCAAACACATGATGCCCACGGGGCAAATTGATCACATGACGCGCACGACCAAATCATGCGCAAAAGAGGTGTCTTGGGGATCTTAAATGCAGAACGCCCCGCCTGACAAACAGGCGGGGCGTTTCTTTAACCGAGCCATGGTGCGGTCGAGAAGACTCGAACTTCCACGGGAGTTACCCCACAGCGACCTCAACGCTGCGCGTCTACCAATTCCGCCACGACCGCATGCCTTGGCTCGGGTAGGCGGTTCTCTAAGGGAAGACGAAGGAGCCTGCAAGAGGGTTTTTACAGGTTTTTGGTAAACCCGCCCAAGGCCAGGTTTTTGGACGCGGGCAAGGCGACAATTCGCCCCCGACAGGCCATCACAGAAAGCTGCCCATTCTGGACAACCAGCCTCCTCTCGTGCCATGTCGGATGCGCTGCGCGAAACACGCAAGGCACGCAAGGCACGCAGAGCGCGCGAGGTCTCACACGCGCCAACTTACGAGAGGCGGGGCGATTTCCCCGATGGAGCAGAATGGTAGAATGGCGTGTGGCCGAAGGGCTCACTGATTACGACGACGCCGTGGCCTTTATGGAGGCGCGCGTGGAGGCCATTTCGAAAGGCGAAGCCGATGAGATGATCTGGCTCGTCGAACACCCCCCGCTCTACACCGCTGGCACCTCGGCCAATATCGAGGACCTCGTCGATCCGGACCGCTTTCCCGTCTACCAAAGCAAACGCGGTGGCCAATATACCTACCATGGCCCTGGTCAACGGGTGGCCTATGCGATGCTCAATGTGGGCAATCGCGGACATGATGTGCGCAAATTCGTGGCCGATATGGAGGCATGGGTGATCGCGGCCCTTGCGGAATTCAACGTCACCGGTGAAATCCGTGACGGGCGCGTCGGTGTCTGGGTGGTGCGTGACGACAAACCCGTGACCGCGCTTGGCACCCCACCCGAAGACAAAATCGCAGCGATCGGCCTGCGGATCCGCAAATGGATTTCCTTCCATGGCCTGTCCATCAACGTTGACCCCGATCTGGGCCACTTTGATGGCATCGTGCCCTGCGGCATTCGCGAACACGGGGTCACTTCGCTCGTCGATCTGGGACTGCCGGTTTCCATGGCCGATGTCGACGTCGCCCTGAAACGGGGTTTCGGTGAGGTGTTCGGGGATGCTTAGGGGGCCAGAGCCGCCGTTAACCCCCTGCGACAATCCACACCTGTTTCCGCCACAAAAATCCGCTATGTTCTGCGCAAATCGATAAAGTCACTCTGGGAGACACCAAAATGAAGCTTTTCGCACTTTCCGCTGCCGCCCTAATCGCTGCGACCGGCGCCTTTGCCGGTGATGCCGGCGCTGGCGAAGGCGATTTCAGGAAATGCAAATCATGCCACACGCTCGCAAATGGCGATGACGTGATCATCAAAGGCGGCAAAACCGGCCCCAACCTTTTTGGCGTCATCGGTCGTCAGGCGGGCACTGTCGAGGGGTTTAAATACGGCGCCGATCTCGTCGCTGCAGGTGAAGCCGGGCTGATCTGGGACGAAGAACTCCTGGCCACCTATATGGCTGATCCGAAGAAATTCCTGTCTGAGCAACTGGGATCCGCTGCAAAATCCAAAATGACCTTTAAAATGAAGGGTGGCGAAGACGTTGCTGCCTATCTCGCGTCGCTCAGCGCCGAGTAATCCAAACGGCCCATGGCCGCATTGACGTGACACGCGCCGCCTCCCCTAGGAGTGCGGCGCGTTTTCTTTGACCGCCATAGTCGAACCCGTCGCACAGCCTACACCCAAAGATACCGGCACGCGCGCCATTCAACCCCATGCGGCAATTTTTCTATCGCCGAGGCGTGTTGACACATTGCCTCACTGCCCGCGACACTCTAAGACCTATGCCAATTCCGTCATACGACTCCCCATCAAAGGGGGCGACGGGAAACGCAACGACCACGCACGATAATCGGGAGGACCGCATGGCAGACGCAGCCATTCACGGCCACGAGCACGAAGACAACCGCGGCTTCTTTACCCGTTGGTTCATGTCGACCAACCACAAGGATATCGGTATCCTTTATCTGTTCACGGCTGCCGCCGTGGGCTTCATTTCTGTTTGTTTCACCGTCTTCATGCGCCTCGAGCTCATGGAACCAGGTGTTCAATACATGTGCCTCGAAGGTCTTTTGGCCAATCCATGCACGCCCAATGGCCACCTCTGGAACGTTATGATCACCTACCACGGTGTTTTGATGATGTTCTTCGTGGTGATCCCCGCCCTGTTCGGCGGCTTTGGCAACTACTTCATGCCTCTGCAAATCGGCGCGCCGGACATGGCCTTTCCGCGACTGAACAACCTGTCCTACTGGCTCTTCGTGACCGGTGTGGCACTGGGTGTGGCCTCCATGCTCTCGCCCGGGGGGAACAGTCAGCTCGGGTCCGGTGTCGGCTGGGTTCTCTACCCGCCTCTATCGACCTCAGAGGGTGGATATTCGATGGATCTCGCGATTTTCGCGGTGCACGTCTCTGGTGCGTCCTCGATCCTCGGCGCGATCAACATGATCACCACATTCCTGAACATGCGCGCACCGGGCATGACGATCTTCAAAGTGCCTCTGTTTGCATGGTCGATCTTTGTGACCGCATGGTTGATCCTTCTGGCTCTGCCGGTTCTGGCGGGCGCAATCACCATGCTGCTCACCGACCGTAACTTCGGCACCTCCTTCTTCCAGCCGGGCGGCGGCGGTGATCCGATCCTGTATCAGCACATCCTGTGGTTCTTCGGCCACCCGGAAGTGTACATCGTGGTTCTCCCCGGCTTCGGGATCGTCTCGCACGTGATCGCCACCTTCTCCAGAAAGCCTGTTTTTGGCTACCTGCCGATGGTTTGGGCGCTCATCGCGATTGGCGGCCTCGGGTTCGTCGTCTGGGCACACCACATGTACACCGTCGGTATGTCGCTTTCGCAGCAGACCTACTTCATGCTCGCCACCATGGTTATCGCCGTTCCAACGGGTGTGAAAATCTTCTCGTGGATCGCGACCATGTGGTCCGGTTCGGTCGAGTTCAAGACACCGATGCTCTTCGCATTCGGCTTCCTGATCCTCTTCACCATCGGCGGCGTGACAGGCATCATTCTGTCGCAGGCCGGTGTCGACCGCGCCTATCACGACACCTACTACGTCGTTGCGCACTTCCACTACACGATGTCCATGGGGGCAGCCTTCACCATCTTCGCCGGTGTCTACTACTGGATCGGCAAGATGTCGGGTCGCCAATACCCTGAATGGGCCGGCAAGCTGCACTTCTGGATGTTCTTCATCGGTGTGAACATCACGTTCTTCCCGCAGCACTTCCTCGGTCGCCAAGGTATGCCGCGTCGTTACATCGACTATCCGGAAGCCTTCGCGTACTGGAACTACATCTCCAGCTGGGGTGCCTTGCTTTCCTTCGCATCGTTCCTCCTGTTCATCGGGATCGTGTTCTACACCATCTTCGCGGGCAAACGCGTCACCGAGAACAACTACTGGAACGAATATGCCGATACGCTGGAGTGGACACTTCCCTCCCCGCCGCCGGAGCACACTTTTGAAACGCTCCCCAAGCAAAGCGATTGGGACAAAGGTCACGCGCACTAACGCGGTCCTCGTTACCTGAAATTGAAAAGGCCCCGCTCCACCGCGGGGCCTTTTTCGTATCTGCGGGCCCCGAAAACGACGACCGTGGTAGACATCGCGCCGCCTAAACCCCACCTTCAAAGTGACACTTTCGGGAGGCGACGTGCGATACATCAAATTCATAATCGCCATTCTCCTCGGCGCACTCGCGATCGGCTACGCTAGCTATGTCGCTCTGCGCCCGCCGGCAAACTTCGAAGACCGCATCGCCTTCATTCAAACCCTCGCCGACAAAGGCGTGGCGCGCGGCTCGTGGCCGGGGATCATGTGGGCGGTTGTGCGCGACGGTGAAATTGCGGTGACCGGCGCGGCGGGGTTTGCAGATATCGCAACATCTCGCCCGATGACATCCACCACCACGATGCCCATTGGATCGATAACCAAAGTCATCACCGGCCTCTCAGCCGCGCAGGCGATCCACGACGGCAATCTCGACCTTGATCGTCCGCTCGATCAAACGCTTTCCATTGCGATCGACTGGCCCGATGACCACCCCTGCACCCTACGCCACCTCGTCACCCATACCTGCGGCATCCTCGACACCGATGAAGGCTATGACGACGCGGGCTACCACTATGGGTCAACCACCCATCCCGACACGCTTAGCGAATTCCTCACGCGCTACTTGGCCGCATCGGGTGATCTCTATGATGCAGAAGCCAATTTTTCCGACAACGCACCGGGAACGCACTACGCCTATTCGAATGTGGGCGCGGGCCTGACCGGACAGACTATCTCGGATGCGACGGGCGAACCCTTTGCGACCTATAGCATGCGCATGGTGGCCAACCCATTGGGTCTGAGCGGGTTCTGGGGCCACACGCTACCGGTGCCCGAAAATGGCGCGACGCTCTACACCCGTGACGATGCGGGGGATTTCGTGGCACTGCCGCCCTACGGCCTTGCCACATGGCCCGACGGGCAATTCAACGCCTCTGTGCACGACCTCGCGCGGCTCCTGAGCGCGATTATCAACCGCGGCGCATTGGATGGGCGACAGGCGATCGACCCGAAGGTTGTTGACCTGCTGACAACGCCACTCATCGAAGGCATCGACGGGATGTCCGCAGCCGACGATAAAATCGGCATCTTTTGGAGCTATGAAACACTCGACTTCGGCCTTTTCTCGTTCAAAGGCGAAGGCCACAACGGCGGCGACCCCGGGGTGATCACTTTGATGTACCGCATTCCTGACACCAAGGACGGCTTTGTCGTCATGCTCAACGGAGAGCCCGATGGGCAAATCGGTTTGCTTCATGCGGTGCGTCTCCTCCATGCCATTAGCACCATTCCCCCATCCAACCCGTAGTCTTAGGCCACCCAACAGGCCCGCGTTCGAGGCGACGTTAGACGAAGAGGACTACTCCATGCGCCCTGCCCTCATTCCCGAATTCGCGGTCACCGACTGGCGCGCGTCGCGGGCCTTTTACTGCGACCTGATCGGGTTCTCGGTTGACTATGAACGTCCGGAGGACGGGTTTTCCATGCTTCAGTTGGGCTCGGCCCGTCTGATGATCGACCAAATCGGGGTTGGGCGAACCTTTGGCGACGGACATCTGCCCGATGCCTACCCATTCGGGCGCGGCCTCAATGTTCAGATCGAAGTGCCCGATGTCGACGTGATCCTTGCACGTCTCGAATCTGCAGGGCGCGACCTCTACCTCCCGCTTGAGGACCGCTGGTATCGCAACGATGAAACGGAACTCGGCAATCGTCAGTTTGTTGTCGCCGACCCTGACGGGTATCTGCTGCGACTGTTTCAACACATCGGCGTGCGACCCGCTGACGCTTGGACACCATGACCGCGCGCCCTACACTATGCGCAAACAACAACGGCTCTCAAATCGCTGATGCCCTACCGCTGGACACCTGATCCCACCCTTGCACGCGAAAGCCACGCAACCCCCGCGGGCAAGCCGCTCTGCCGCCTAGACCTCTGGCCGCACCGCTCTCTGCCCTCCAAAGGGTTCTCTGCCGCGATTTGGGTGATGTTCGTGGGCGGAATGATCCCTCTGATCCCCTTCATCGGCACTGTGGCTTTCTGGGTGCTTCTCGCTTTCATAATGGTGGTGCTTGCGGCGCTCTGGACGGCCCTGCGCCGCTCGGACCGCGATTTGCTACGCGAGGCCTTGGTCATTACCCCCCAGCAGATCGACCTCACGCATTGGTCGGCAAAGGGCGCGCAATTCACATGGGAGGCCAATCCCTATTGGGTCCGCCTGACGCTCCATCGTGATGCAAAGATTGAAAATTATCTCACGCTAAAAGGCAGCGGAGATCACAACAAACGAGAGGTCGAACTCGGTGCCTTTCTTAGTCCTGAAGAGCGCAAAAAGCTGCACGGCGAGTTGGCACGAATCCTCGCACAGATGCGCGGCGCGGCCTGACGAGCGGTTCGCCATTCGCGTCGTTTCTTGTCTCGGCAAATAAATGGCCCGCACGGGTTAAGGTGCGGGCCACAAATCGGTTCGATGTCTCGGGTCTGCGCCCTAGGCCAGTTTTTCTTTCACAATTGGCCCGATGGCACCAAAATCCATTTGTCCGGTGTATTTTGATTTAAGCACGCCCATTACCTTACCCATGTCGCGAATACTCTGCGCACCGGTTTCGGAAATAGCCGCTTGGACGGCTTTACTGGCTTCGTCTTCCGAAAGCTGGCGTGGCAGATACTCTTCGATCACGACGATTTCGCCGCGCTCTTTCTCCGCCAGTTCAACGCGCCCGCCCTCTTCAAAGGCTTTGGCGCTTTCGAGCCGTTGCTTGACCATTTTGCCAAGAATACCAAGTACTTCGGCATCCGTAACCGCCGTTTCTTCGCCATCGACACGCGAGGCGATTTCGCGGTCCTTGATGGCTGCATTGATGAGGCGAAGTGTCGACAGTTTTTCGACGTCTTTGTCTTTCATCGCCTGCTTGAGTGCAGTGTTGATGCGAGTTCGCATGTCCATGGGGTTGTGGTCCCGTCTGATTGTAACGAAAGGACAACATACCGAAACACACCCGTGACCTCAACCTTTCGTTTTCTGACTAAGTAGCTGAATTTATGTGATAAATCTTATCTACCCCGAAAAGCCTCCGAACCCTTGACCTCACTTGGCTGCGCCTTTAGTTTCCAGCGAATTTTGCCCCCATCAGGAGAGTCGCGCCATGACGTCCGGTTCCGCACGCCAAAAGCCCACCGCTTGCCTCGTTCTGGCAGATGGCACAATTTTCTACGGCATGGGGTTCGGAGCCACGGGCGTGACTGTGGCCGAGCTTTGCTTCAACACAGCCATGACAGGCTATCAGGAAATCATGACCGACCCCTCCTACGCAGGTCAGGTCGTCACCTTCACATTCCCCCACATCGGCAATACCGGAACAAACACCGAAGACGATGAAACCGCCGATCCGGTTGCCGCCGGCATGGTGGTGAAATGGGACCCGACGGAACCGTCCAACTGGCGCACACAGGAAAACCTCGGCCCGTGGCTCGCCAAGCGCGGCCGCATTGGCATGGGAGGCGTGGACACGCGTCGTCTCACCCGCGCGATCCGCCAACAAGGCGCGCCCCATGTCGCCATGTCCCATGATCCTGACGGAAATTTCGATATCGAAGCCCTCGTCAAACAGGCGCGCGAGTTTTCCGGTCTGGTCGGGCTCGACCTTGCCAAAGATGTGTCCTGCACGCAGTCCTACACTTGGAACGAAATGCGGTGGGCATGGCCGGATGGTTTCCCGCGGCGCGAAGGCAAGGGTCACAAAGTGGTGGCCATCGACTTTGGCGCCAAACGCAACATTCTGCGCTGCCTCGCCTCCGCAGGCTGCGATGTGACGGTTCTTCCGGCCAGCGCGACTGCCCAAGAGGTGCTCGCCCATAACCCAGACGGCGTCTTCCTCTCCAACGGTCCTGGCGACCCTGCCGCGACAGGCACCTACGCTGTGCCGATGATCAAAGGCGTGCTGGAACAGGATCTTCCCGTATTCGGTATCTGCCTTGGACACCAGATGCTCGCCCTTGCTCTCGGGGCGCAGACGATCAAGATGAACCACGGCCACCATGGCGCCAACCATCCTGTCAAAGACCTCGACACCGGTAAGGTTGAAATCACATCGATGAACCACGGCTTTACTGTGGACAGTCAGACCCTGCCCAAAGGTGTCAAGGAAACCCATGTTTCCCTCTTCGACGGGTCCAACTGTGGCATCGCGGTTGAGGGGAAACCGGTGTTCTCGGTTCAATACCACCCCGAAGCGTCCCCGGGTCCGATGGACAGCTACTACCTCTTTGAACGCTTTGCCGCCGCCATGGACGAACGCGCCAAGACCAACGCATAAATCTGCGCCTTACGACGTCATCAATCAGTTCTGCTTAACGGGCCATTAACCCTGATCGCCTCATGTTCACCATGAGGGCGCAGGCATTTGGCGCGTCGCCCGGCAGCAGGGAACGCTCGGCGATGTCTTTCGAACGAAACAGAATCTTTTCGGAATCGAAACTCCATACACAACCACCCGGTCGGCAAACCCGCCGCAAACCCGTGGGCCAGATACTCGTGGAACGGGGGGAATTGCGCCCCGAAGACCTGATCCGCGCCACAGCCATGCGCCAACGCGAGGACGCGCGCATCGGGGACATTTTTCTCGCCCACGACATGGTCACAGAAAGCGCGCTATATCAGGCACTTGCCGACCAATACGCCGCCAGCGTCGCCGATCTGACACGCTTTCCCCCTGATGTGCGATTGATTGATCGACTGGGTGCGGGTGAGGCGCTGCGCCTTGGACTTTTACCGTGGCGACAAACCGGCGGCGCGGTCGTGATTGCGTCATGTCGACCCGAACAGTTCGAACTGCACCGTGCGCGCCTATCGCGCCTGTTCGGACCTGTGCGCATGGCAATTGTGCCCGAAACCGCCCTGCACGCCGCCCTCCTGTCAAAACGTCACCGCCATTTGGCCCAATCGGGCGAAACACGCGTGGCCGCGCATGAAAGCTGCCGCGCCATGGATGTGCGTGCCTTGTCGCGAAACATGTCTTTCGTCGGCATTTTCTTTCTCGGTCTCCTCTTAAATATGCCGGATATCGCGTTGATAATTCTCGGTGTTTGGGCGGTTATAACCCTCGTTGCGACGACCGCACTAAAAGCGGCCGCCATCGTGGCCCAAACCCGCTACGAGAGCCATCGCAGGCGCACCTTTGCCAGTCGGCGCAAAACCACATCGCTCCTTCCGACCGTGTCAATCATGGTCCCGCTGTTCAAAGAACGCGAAATCGCGGGACGGTTGGTGGACCGGTTATCGCGCCTGAGTTACCCGCGTGAATTGCTCGATATCCTGCTCGTCGTCGAGGAAGATGATACCGTGACGCAGGCTGCTCTTTCGCAAACCAACCTGCCCCGCTGGATTCGCCAGATCGTGGTCCCGCGCGGCACCGTCAAAACCAAACCTCGCGCGCTCAATATCGCGCTCGATTTCTGTCGCGGCTCGATCATTGGCATTTATGACGCCGAAGATGCCCCCGACCCCGATCAGATCCACAAAGTTGCCGCCCATTTTGCCGCCGCCCCGCCGGAGGTCGCCTGTGTGCAGGGAACGCTCGATTTTTACAACACAGGCACAAACTGGCTGTCGCGGTGTTTCACCGTCGAATATGCGGCGTGGTTTCGTGTCATCCTGCGCGGATACCAACGGTTGGGTCTCGTGGTGCCTCTCGGGGGCACGACCCTTTTCATGCGCCGCAGTGCGATTGAGGAACTGGGCGGCTGGGACGCGCATAATGTGACCGAAGATGCCGACCTCGGCCTTCGCCTCGCGCGCCACGGGTATCGCACGGAACTCATCGACACAGTCACCTATGAGGAAGCGAATTGCCGGTTCTGGCCATGGGTCAAACAGAGGTCACGCTGGATCAAGGGCTATGCAATGACATGGGCCGTCCACCACCGCAAACCGCGCAAACTGCTGCGCGATCTGGGATGGTGGCGGTTTATTGGCGTCAACATTCTTTTCCTTGGGTCCCTGAGCCAGATCGTCCTCGCCCCGCTTTTGTGGTCCTTTTGGGCATTCCCGCTCGGATTGCCGCACCCGTTGCGCGGCGTCCTGCCCGGCGAAGCACTGACCGCTCTTGGCATCCTGTTCATCCTGTCTGAAATCACCGCGCTTACCGCCGGCTTTCTATCGACGCGTGGTGCAAATAAACCCGGGCTCTGGGCGTGGGTTCCCACCCTCCACCTCTACTATCCGATAGCGACACTGGCCGGTGCCAAAGCGCTGTTCGAAATGGTGACCAAGCCATTTTACTGGGATAAAACGGTCCATGGCGTCCACGACACCGAGGCTGCCGACCCCAGCCGCGCACTCTTGACCGCCGCCGGTCCAAACACGCGCGCGACCCCCGAAGGCACTGACCTGGCCTATCCAACGCACGCTCAAAAACCGCTTCTGCCCCGCCAAGGGCTCGCAGAAGCGGCTGCACAATTTGACCACGCGCCCACGAACGTCCACGCACGTCGTCTGACATTCGGGCTCGCCCTGCCGCCCCATAGGCGCCAGATGAATGAAAGAGTTACGGACATTGGTGGCCGGCTTGCGCCGCTGCACATCCGCAAACGCCAAAGAGGCGCGAGCCTAGCGAACTTTCTCGGCGTCCGTCTTGAGGCGGGTGACAAAGGCGGAGGAGATATGCGCGGTCAACGCATCACGGGCAGCGGCTTCGTCGCGGGCTTCAATGGCGCTCACGATCCGGTCGTGTTCGCCAATCGCGGCAACACCCCGACCTTCGACGGCTAGGGACGTCGTCGCGAGCAGCGCCATGGAGCGATGCACGAGATCCAGTTGCTGCACCAGATACCGGTTATGGGACGCGAGGTGGATCTGTTTGTGGAACCGCCGGTTCGCACGGGCGAGCGCTTCGGGATCACCGACCAAGGCGCGATCCGCCTCCACCATCTCGCGCAACACGCGCACTTCTTCCAACGTCGCATGGCGCGCGGCCAGACGCGCGGCCAGCCCTTCGAGTTCGGTGCGAACAACGTATAGATCGGCCATCTGGTTGTGGTCCAAAGACGCCACAATGAGCGATCGCCCATCCCGCGTCAGCATGGATTGCGTTTCCAGACGCTGCAACGCTTCGCGGATCGGGGTCCGTGACACGCCAAACCGCTCGGCCAGATCGCTTTCCACGAGCCGGTCACCGGGACGGTAAACGCCCCGGTCTATCGCATCGAGAATGAGCTCGTAGGCGTCCTTTTGGCTCGCGCGCATATCGGCCATGGTTTGGTCTCCCTTTAGATTGCGCGACCATAGACAAGCGCAGGCGTCAGGATCAAGCACCGAAGCCACGCCCCTTGCGCAGCCGCACGCTCTGGCCTAGGCCTGTGCCCATGGTATCCGAACAATTCTCCCATGTCGGGACGTGGATTTTCGATCTCGACAACACGCTCTATCCACCCGAGGCGGCCCTCTTTGCCCAGATCGAAGTGCGCATGACCGATTGGGTCGCGCGCACGCTGGATGTGGATCACACAGAGGCGGACAGGCTACGCGATCTCTATTGGCGCGACTATGGCACGACCCTCTCGGGCCTCATGTCGCTGCACAATGCCGACCCGCTGCCCTACCTGACCTATGTGCACGAAATCGACTTCTCCGGATTGACCCGCGATGTGATCCTACGAGACGCCATCACTGCCCTACCCGGGCGCAAAATCGTGTATACCAACGGTTCCGAGCCCTACGCCCAGCGCGTTCTTGACGCCCGTGGGCTCAGCGATCTCTTTGACGCCGTCTATGGAATCGAACACGCAGATTTCCACCCCAAACCGAATGCCGCCGCCTATGACAGGATCCTCGACATTGACGGAAGCGACCCGAAATCGGCCGCCATGTTCGAGGATGATCCGCGCAATCTGCAGGTGCCTCACGCGCTCGGCATGAAGACGGTCCATGTTGCGCCCGAACCTATCGACCCCGTGCCTGAGCATATCCACCACCACACCGATGACCTCGCGGGGTTCCTCGCAGCGCTCACCTGATCGTGCTTGCGCGCATCTGTCGCGCGGCATGCGGCCCTAGTGACGCCTGCGCTCCCTATATGATAGGTGCAACACGAACGCATCTTTTGATCGGAGTCAGCAATGACGGGCGCCCCCACAGCATCTTCCACACTAAAAACTGATCCCAGTGAACCATCGCTCGGACCGCGCGGCACTGCGATTTTCGTTCTCGCCGTCCTCGTGATCATCGCCGCATTGGTCTACGGCGCCTTCGTGATCGGGCCATGGGTTATTGGCATCGCCGCATTGGCCACGGTGCCGGTGATCTACGTGGCTCTCATCCTGATCAGTGTGGGACGCTAAAAGCCCCCTTCTGCGCATTCCTGCGTGCGATTGCCCGTCGACTGGCTTACAAGTTTCGCGATTGCCAAGGAGACCGAGATGATCGCAAATCGCCCTACCCGTGAGATCGTCGATGTGCTCGTCGTGGGTGGCGGGATTGCGGGCATGATTGCTGCGGCGGCCTTTGGCGCGACCGGTTACAAAACCCTGATGGTCGACCCTGCGCGACCCGTGGTGTCAGGCGATGGAGCAGGCGCGGATTTGAGGTCCACCGCCTTCCTGCGCCCGGCGCGCGAATTGTTTCAACGCATCGGCATTTGGGACCGGTTACTGGCGCATGCCACCCCGCTCGACTCCCTTCGCGTTGTTGACACAGACGGCACGCCGCCGGTGGTGCGGGCCACGCGCCAGTTCGATGGTCGCGAGACCTCGGACGAACCGTTCGGATGGAATTTCCTCAACTGGGTCATTCGTCGCGAGCTCTTGAATGTCTTGCCGACGATTTCGACCTGCGAAATGCGCTATGGCACCGGTTTCAAATCCATCCTGACGCGCACCAACGATGCTTTTGTGACCCTGTCGGATGGGTCTCAGGTGCAGGCGAAACTGGTTGTGGCGGCCGATGGGCGAAACTCTGCAGTGCGCGACGCTCTCGGCATCGGGGTACAAACCACCCATTACGGGCAGAAATCACTCGCCTTCACGGCCCGCCACGCAGTGCCCCACGACAATGTATCGACCGAAATCTACCACGAGGGCGGCCCCTTCACGATGGTGCCCTTGCCCGATATCGACGGATCACCCGCCTCCGCCATCGTGTGGATGAACAAAGGCCCGCGCGCCGTCGAACTCCTTCACATGCCAGAGGCCGATTTCAACGCTGCGATGACAACCCGCGCAGCCGGTCTTTTCGGGGATATGCATTTGGCCTCCGCGCGTGGCGTCTTTCCGATCATCACACAGACGGCCGACCGCCTCGCCGCTCAAAGGGTGGCGATTATCGCCGAGGCCGCCCATGTTTTCCCGCCCATCGGCGCGCAGGGTCTTAACACATCGCTGAACGATCTGACCCTACTCCTCGACGTCCTCGCCACAGCCCCTGACGATCCGGGGGCGAACGCAGTTCTGGACCAGTATGAAAAAGCGCGCCAACGCGACATCGCCCCGCGTGCGCGCGCCGTGGATGCGTTCAACCGCGTCACGGGCGGCGCGGACGCGATTTCCAAATCTCTACGCTTGATGGGGTTGCGGGCCGTGCATGACCTGACGCCAATCCGCCATGGAGTCATGCGTGCGGGTTTGGGACCGCGCTCACAGCAATCCTGACCAACAACGCGGAGCCTAGAAGGGGTTGCTAACCTCGCGCGGCAACACCCATTCCCCTTGGCCATTCGCGTCAACGGGAAGCATCGCGCCTATACGCAATGTTGCCGGGCGCTGTTTTGGAACTGGCGAGCGTGTGAATGTTGCGTGACAGAATTCCTGACCGCGCAGCCACGCCCGCATGTCTTCGCGTTTGCGTTCTGAATGGAACGGCCCCCAATCGGCGGCGACCCCGCGCATGCCTGCGCTAACGACGCCATCGCGCGGGACGGTTATGTTCATGATCCGAACAGCGCAGGACAGATTGAGCGACCCGTCGCGCAGGTCATCACCCGTGCGCGCACGACAATTTCGCCAACGGGCGGTCGGTGGCGCAATTTGGGTCAACCCGAACCACAAACCACCACCCCCAACGGCCCCCTCGCGCCACGTGCTCTCATGATATGAAAGCGTCGACAAAAGACCGGCCCAGAACGCGGCCCGCCCTTGCGCAGTCTGATCGGGATACCCCGGGCACCAGCGTGCAATGTCGCTCGGCACCGTGCGCACAAGGTTGCCCCCATGGTTGCTGATCGCCCGCATCGCCGCCCGCGTCCACGAACGACCTTTGGGTTGGTTCTGCCAGCGTAAATCAGGCATCCGCACCTCATAGGGGCGCGCGTCCGGCAGCGGACTTTGCTCAATGGCAAAAACCGGCGCAGCGGCCGCAAGCGCGGCTATAACAGTCAGAACAATGCTAATGGATCGCAACAGACGCCCCTGAACTCCTTACAACCCTGCCATATTGCGCCAAACAGGGCCGGTTGAAAAGCCCGCCCCTTGCTCCCCGCGCGGGCCTGTCCTAGAAGGCGGAACAATGCCTAAACGCGGGACTTTGATCATGCTCGACCATCTCGACTACACACCCCCATCGCCAAAAGTCATTTCCGGCGCGAAAGACGACTGGGAATTGGTTATCGGAATGGAAATCCATGCCCAGGTTGCATCCAAGTCCAAACTCTTTTCCGGCGCCTCGACCAAGTTCGGCAACGAGCCGAATTCCAACGTGTCCTTCGTCGACGCCGCCATGCCCGGCATGCTGCCGGTGATCAACGAATTCTGTGTCGAACAGGCCGTGCGCACCGGTCTGGGCCTCAAGGCCGACATCAACCTGTTTTCGGCCTTTGACCGCAAAAACTATTTCTATCCGGATCTGCCGCAGGGCTACCAGATTTCCCAACTCTACCACCCCATCGTGGGCGAGGGTGAGGTGATCGTGGATATGGAACCCGGTGTGGCGCGCCGCGTGCGCATTGAACGCATCCACCTCGAACAGGACGCAGGCAAATCGATCCACGACATGGACCCCAACATGTCCTTCGTGGACCTGAACCGCACCGGTGTCGCGCTCATGGAAATCGTGTCGCGCCCCGACATCCGCGGCCCCGAAGAAGCGGCGGCCTACGTCCTCAAGATGCGTCAGATCCTGCGCTATCTGGGAACCTGTGACGGGAATATGCAAAACGGGAACCTGCGCGCCGATGTGAACGTTTCGGTCTGTCGTCCCGGTGCCTATGAGAAATACTGGGAAACACAGGATTTTTCACATCTCGGCACGCGCTGCGAAATCAAGAACATGAACTCGACCCGCTTCATTCAGGCCGCGATCGATTACGAAGCGCGCCGCCAGATCGCCATCCTCGAGGACGGCGGCACGGTCGATCAGGAAACCCGTCTCTATGACGCGGTGAAGGGCGAAACGCGCTCCATGCGTTCCAAGGAAGAAGCCCATGATTACCGCTACTTCCCCTGCCCCGATCTCTTGCCGCTCGAAATCGAACAGGCGTGGGTCGACGACATCGCAGCCTCCCTGCCCGAACTGCCCGACGAGAAAAAAGTCCGCTTTGTGAAAGACTTCGGCCTGAACGAATATGACGCCGGAGTCCTGACCGCAGAAACAGAGAATGCCGATTTCTTTGAAAAAGTCGTCGCCACAGGCGAGGACGGCAAACTATCGGCAAACTGGGTCATCAACGAACTCTTTGGTCGTCTGAAAAAGGAAGACCACGATATTTCCGAGAGCCCCGTTTCCCCCGAACAGCTCGGCGGGATCGTGAAACTGATCAAGTCCGGTGATATCTCCGGTAAAATCGCCAAGGATCTCTTCGAGATTGTCTACACCGAGGGTGGTGATCCTGCGCAGATCGTCGCGGATCGCGGCATGAAGCAGGTTACCGACACCGGTGCCATCGAGGCGGCTGTGGATGCGGTGATCGACGCGAACCCCGATCAGGTTGAAAAGGCGAAACAGAACCCGAAACTTGCGGGCTGGTTCGTCGGTCAGGTGATGAAAGCAACGCAAGGCAAAGCCAACCCGGGCGCTGTCGACGCATTGGTCAAATCCAAACTCGGCCTCTGAATATCTGCGAGCGCCCCGCGTGAACGCGGGGCCTCGAAGCACCGCGTCAGGGAAACAACCCCACAGGTGCCGCCGCATAGAATGAACGCAGCGCAAATCGCGGCGCCTCTCGGCCAAATGATACTCGGAAATGGACACCCGCGAAGGCTTCATCAGGTGATGATGCACCGAGGTAAGTGCGCATTTTCCCTGCCTCCACCCGCATTTCGACCCTTTCCGTGACGGCGTAACGCGCCTGCGCCCGCCATGTGCGAAAACTGTTCGCACCAAAGGTGCTGCGATCCACCCCTATGCCAAAAGACAGCCAATCATTTAACGCCAAACGTGCCGAACCTCCGTAGAAATCACGCCGCGTTGCATCGAAGTCTGCCTGCGCCACATGGCCCTGCACCGACAGACGCCCGTGCTGAAATCCCGCCTCTGCGCCGAACACCGTCCCACCATTGCCGCCCGCATCCTCCTCGACTCCGAAAAACAGGCCGATGGCGAACGGATCATGATGATACCCTGCATGCATCATCGCCGTTGTCACGTTTTGCACGGACGTGCCCGGAAACCGGGCATAGGCGAGGTCAAACTGCGCTCGCCAGCGGGGTGCAATAACCGCCTCCACCGACAGGACCACTTGTGGTTTCGGACGTGACGAGGTGTCCAGAACATAGTCCGCCGTCCCGATTTGTAACGACGCACCACTAAACTCAAGCGCCTCAACAGGACGGGCCGTGAGAGTAACCGCGGCAGTCATTGCGAATATCGCGACGCCCCGCAGCATTCGATGGACATTCCAGTCTGCCATATGTGGTCTCCTGCGAGGGGTGGTGACAATCCGCGTCGACCCTAGGCAGGATTGGTAAATGACTGGTTGCGCCACGTCGAAATTCGCGCGCCACACACCGCATGCGCGCGCGATCAGGTGACTTGACCCCCGCACCCCATCCGCTAAACCTTGCGCGACAAAGGAGAGACCCATGCCGCTTTACGAGTACAAAACTGTTCCCGCCTCGAAAAAGGGTGAAAAGGCGAAGGGCGTGAAATCGCCGGAGGGTCGGATCGCTCAGGCTATGGAGACCACGCTGAACGCGCAGGCAAAGGACGGATGGGAATACATTCGCGCCGACCTTTTGCCGATGGAAGAACGCGCGGGCCTCACCAGCAGAACGACGAATTACTACACCGTCCTCGTGTTCCGGCGTGAGATCGAACAGGCGATCAAACCTGTGGCGCAGGACGCGATTGCAGAACCCGTTGACGAAACCATCGACGAAAGTGTCGAGCCGCTCGAAGCCGAGACCACCGATGTGGAGCCTGTCACCGAGCCCTCCGAGGCCGAAGCACCCAAACCCCGCCCCCTGATCGCCGCAAAGCGCGACTAACCCCTCAAGGGGTGTCGAGGTCGAGCGATAGCGCGTGGATTTGCGGCACGAGGTCACCCAGCGCGCTATGCACGGCGCGGTGACGTGCCACGCGTGAAAGACCTGCGAACGCCTCACTGCGGATCACCACGTTAAAGTGGGTTTCCCCATCACCACCGGGATTGCCCGCATGACCCGCATGCGCCGCACTATCATCAACGACCTCCAAAAGGGTCGGCGTCAACGCCGTTTCGAGACGATCACGAATTGCATCTGTCATTTTCATTGGTCCAGCCTTTTCCCTTTTCCCCACATCGTCTAAGGTCTTGCGTCCGAGTCGAAAAGGTCAGACAGATGACACAAGAAGATCCCTTTGGTTTCGATATGTCGGTTTCATCGGCAAAAAAGAAAAAGCGTGGCGGTCGCCGCGGCATGTCCGGTGCATTCGAAACATCCAAACGGCTATGTGAGCACGATGGTTGCGAGGAGTCCGGAAAGTACCGCGCCCCCCGCTCTCCCGATCACCTCGATGAGTACAAATGGTTCTGCAAGGACCATGTGCGTGAATACAATCTGAAATGGAATTTCTTCACCAACGCTTCGGCCGAAGAAATGGAAGCCCAGATCAAAGCCAGCCAAACCGGCGAACGCCCGACACAGCCCTTTGGCAAAAAGTCGGTCGAGCAACGCGCGTGGGAACGCCTCGGCATCGACGATGCCCATGAGGTGCTCGGCGAGAACGCGACGCGCAACCACGGCAAATCAGACCCCAACGGTCACACGCGCAAACTGCCGCCGGTTGAACGCCAGGCGATTGAAATTCTCGAGGCCAAAGACCATTGGACCAAGAACGAGATCAAGAAGCAGTATCGCGCCCTGATCAAAGTCTTGCACCCCGATGTGAACGGCGGCGACCGGTCGCAGGAAGACCAGTTGCAGCAGGTCGTATGGGCCTGGGATCAACTCAAAGAAAGCCGCTGGTTCAAATAAGCCAGCGCGATGATTACCAAAAGGCGCCCTAGTGATGGGCGCCTTTTTCTTTGCCTCTGATCGCCGAAATCGCCGGATCGATGATCCGCGCAACAACGGGGATCAGCAACAGGCCGACAATCAGGCCGAACACCCCATCAAAGAACGCGGTGACGGCCCATTCGACAAACTCAACGGCCGATGGCACTGCGTGAGCGGCTGCGACCGCGACGTTGTGGATCCATTCATAGGGCTGATGCTGACCCAGCTCATGAAGTCCGTGAATCAAAATCGACCCGCCAACCCAAATCATTGCCGCCGTGCCGACAACCATCAGCGCCCGCATCAACCACGGCATGAACTTGACGATCGCGCGCCCCAGAGAACGGGTGAACGACAACCGACCGGTTTCCGCGAGCCATAGTCCGACATCATCCGCCTTCACGATCAGCGCGACAGCGCCATAAACCGCAACGGTGATGATAACACCCGCAAAGGCCAGCGCGCCTGCGGTCATCCAGATCGAGGCCGTCGGATCGAGCGCGGCGAGAATAATCGTCATGATCTCTGCGGACAGGATGAAATCGGTCTTTACCGCCCCCGCGATTTTTTCCTCTTCCAGATGCTGTGGATCGCCATCGGAGTCCAATTGGCCATCGGCGTAGGGTTCGTGCGGGTAGAACAGATGGTAGACCTTTTCTGCGCCCTCGAAACACAGATAGGCCCCGCCCAGCATCAATAGCGGGGTAATGAGCCATGGCGCAAAGGCCGACAGCAACAGCGCGGCAGGCAACAGGATCAAAAGCTTGTTCCGGATCGACCCCAGCGCGATTTTCCACACAATCGGCAACTCACGCGCCGGTTTGAACCCCGTGAGGTATTTGGGCGTGACAGCCGCGTCGTCAATCACCGCACCTGCGGCCTTTGACGAGGCTTTCACAGCCTGCGTGGCGATATCGTCTACATTGGCAGCCGCGATCTTTGCGATGCCGGCCACGTCGTCGAGAAGTGCCAGAAGGCCGCTCATTGTCTTCCCCTTTGTGTGTCAGTCTTTTTCAGCTTTTAGGGGTAACAGGATACAGAGACAAGGAAAGGGGACCCGTGGCCCCCCTTTCCCCCATTTTGTTTAAGTCATGCGCAGATCACATCGCAGGCAGCAGGACCGTATCGATGACGTGGATCACGCCGTTGGACTGGTCCACGTCTGCAATCGTTACAGTGGCAACCTGACCGGACTCGTCCTCGATCTTCACCATTCCGTCTTCGATCATCGCTTTGAGCGTGCAGCCACCAACGGTCGCGACCTCATACACGCCACCATCATCGGCAATCATTCCCATGAGCGCGCTGGCCATTACGTCGCCCGCAACCACATGACAGGTCAGGATTTTCACCAACTGGTCTTTGTTCTCTTCCATCAAAAGCGTTTCGACCGTGCCATCAGGCAGCGCCGCAAAGGCGTCATTCACAGGGGCAAATACGGTAAAGGGACCTTCGGAGCTCAGAGTATCGACCAATCCGGCGGCCTGAACGGCGGCGACCAGCGTCGTGTGATCGGCGGAATTGATTGCATTTTCGACGATTGTTTTATCAGCGAACATCTCGGCTCCACCAACCATCGGGTTCGCGGTGGCATGACCATCTGCATAGGCTGCGGTGGACAGGGATGCTGCGACGACTGCGGTAAGGATCATGGATTTCATTGGAAAACTCCTACATCTGCCCCGACCCAGTGCCGAGGATATAAGAGCTACGGGAGCCAGCCGAAGACGGACCACCGTTTCGCGATCACAACATCTCACAGACCCGCGACCTCGATGGGGACCGATTGGCGGGCTCGCCCCCTTGCACCCCCCAATGATATGAGGCACGAAGTCCAAGCGAGATAAGGCAGAGGCGGAAGAGACCATGAACGCGAGCGATAAACCCACCGAAACCATCTCAGTGCGCGATACCTTTGGCATCGACACCGATATGCAGGTCAAAGCTTTTGCAGACCGCACGGACCGCGTGCCTGACATCGACTCGACCTATAAATTCGATCCCGATACGACGCTGGCCATTCTGGCAGGCTTTTCCCACAACCGTCGCGTTATGGTGCAGGGCTACCACGGCACGGGCAAATCCACCCATATCGAACAGGTCGCGGCACGCCTGAACTGGCCGGCTGTGCGCGTCAACCTCGACAGCCACATCAGCCGGATCGATCTCATCGGGAAAGATGCGATCAAACTGCGCGACGGCAAACAGGTCACCGAATTCCACGAAGGCATTCTGCCTTGGGCGCTGCGCAATCCCGTGGCCATCGTGTTCGACGAATACGACGCCGGCCGCGCGGACGTTATGTTCGTGATCCAGCGTGTGCTGGAGCATGACGGCAAACTGACCCTGCTCGACCAGAACGAAATCATCACGCCCCACCCCTGTTTCCGCCTCTTCGCGACGGCGAACACTGTGGGTCTGGGTGACACGACCGGTCTCTATCACGGCACCCAGCAGATCAACCAGGCACAGATGGACCGCTGGTCCCTCGTGGCGACGTTGAACTACCTCAAACACGATGCCGAAGCCGCAATCGTCCTGTCGAAGTGCCCGCACTACAACACCGAAAAAGGCCGCAAACAGATCAGCCAGATGGTCACCGTGGCCGAGTTGACGCGCACTGCCTTCATGAACGGCGAATTGTCGACCGTCATGTCGCCACGGACCGTCATCACATGGGCGCAGAATGCCGAAATATTCCGCGATATCGGCTATGCCTTCCGCCTGACGTTCCTCAACAAATGCGACGAACTCGAACGCCAGACGGTGGCGGAATTCTACCAGCGTTGCTTTGACGAAGAGCTCCCCGAAAGCGCCGCGTCGATCGCAAGCTGATGCATATCGGCCTGATCGGCGGCATCGGCGTTGCGGCGACGGTGGTCTATTATCAGCGGCTCGTGAAAGCGGTGGAAATGCGCGGCGGCACGCTTCGCCTGACCATCTCGCATGGCGATATCAATACGTTGATCCGCAACAATTTGGCCGACATCCGCCAACCCCAGGCCGACATCTTCGCAGCCCAGATTGACGAACTAAAGGGCGCGGGGTGCGACGTTGCGGCCCTCACCTCGCTTGGCGGGCACTACTGTTTTGACGAACTCGCCGCGATTTCAGCTTTGCCGTTGGTGTCCGGTGTGGCCCCGTTGGATGACCATTTTGTCGCCGCCGGTATTAAACGTGTCGGGTTGCTCGGAACGCGTGGGGTCATGCGATCACGCCTCTACGGCCAACTACACCAAACCGAGGCCGTTGTGCGCGACGATGACATCGAAACGCTGGGCCAAACCTATCAGGACATCGCGGTGCGGGGAGCGTGCTCAGCCGATCAGCGTGCGCTCCTGATCGATGCCGGACGTAGGATGGTTGAGGAACAGGGTGCGCAGGCGATTGTGTTGGCAGGGACCGACCTCAATCTGGCGTTCTGTGATCTCGACGTGGGCTATCGCGTGATTGATGCGCTGGATATTCACGTGGATCTACTCGCGCGGATCGCCACAGGTGCGCAACCCGTTTAAGGCGCTGTTTTGCAACTGAAAATGAACGGATGCGTGTTTACATATCTTTTGCACGTGCGGCGAAAGTTTTCATTTTGATTAATTGACTATCAGCTTTTTACCCATAAAGTTTACTTTATGGGCGGTCTAAAAACTTTCTATGTGGCGGCAATCGCGATGCTTTCCACCTTTGGCACGGCGGTCGAAGCCCGACCTTTCGACCCGCTCACGCGCGAGTTTGCCTATTGCGCAGGCCGCCTGTCCGCCCAAATGGAATTCCAATGGCTGATCTCCGACCCCGCGTCCGACCGCACAGTGGCGCAGCGCTCCGCAATGGTCACCCTGTTGGAATCCGTCATGGACCCCGATCGAAAACCGGACGTGATGCACCTTCGCATATCGGCGAAGATGGCCCATTCTGCCCTTTTGACGCGCGCGCACTTTTCACCGAATTCCGAGATTGCGCTCCATGCGCACCGTCGCGCAACGGCTGAAATCGGGACCTGCCTGTCCTTGATCCTTAGCTGAATGTCACGCCGAGGCTGCCCCGGCTAGAGAGCTGGCGAGAGCGCAGCCCAAACGACACGTCTACTGGAAACACGCCGTATGAGCCGCGCTGGTCGTTGCTTCGCCGCACATCTTTTCGGGTCCGGCGAAACCATGGGCCTTTGGATCAGGCCGCTTTTGCCGCGTCAGACGCCCGTGCAGCAGAGGTCGCTTTGACCCACCACGAAAAGTCTTCCAACATGCCGGTCAACGAAGGGACCAACGCATCTTCCACGGTGGACAATGGCGCATTGCCACCCATGGGATGCACGGCGAAAAAGTCTCGCCCGCCGAGATGCAACGCACTGCGCACGGGCACCATTTGAAGTTCAACCGCGATGGCGCGCAGATGTTCCAGAGCGCGTGCGCCGCCCATGGACCCGTAGGCAAAAGCAGTCATCGGCTTTTTGGTCCACTCTTTATAGGCCTGATCGAGCGCGTTTTTCAGGGCGCCGGTGATCGAGTGATTGTATTCCGCCACGAGGAAAATGAAGCCATCGTACTGGGCGATCTTTTCCTGCCATGCGACGGCTTTGGGGTCCTGCGATGGCATCCAAAGATTGGAGGCAGGCTCGTCAAACAGCGGCAGGTCGAAATCGCGCAGATCGACCAAGTCAAAGTCGAGATCACTGCGCAACTCTTTTGCTTTTTCGATCAGCCATGCGGCGGGCTTATCGGCGAAACGGGTTTCCCGTGTGGAGCCGATGATGATTGCAATTTTAGGCGTAGACATGGTCTCTCCTGTTCGTAAATGGGTGCTATCCCAAATATCTACGCACACAACCAAATCGCAACAGCAACATATGTGCACACAAGCGCAATTCATGTGCGCCCTCGCTTCCCCTTGCTCGCCCCATCCCTGCATGGTTTAACTCGGCTATGACCAAGCCCACAGATAACGCGGCCGATCCGTTCAAAAAAGCGCTCGCCGAAGCCACCAAAGTGATGGCCCACGACCCCGAGTTGTCGGTCACCTATTCTATGGACCCCGCAGGCCTGTCGGGCGACACCCTACGCCTGCCACAGGTTTCGCGCCGCTTGACGAAGGAAGAGGTGCTGATCGCGCGCGGGACCGCTGATGCGCTCGCGCTGCGCCACCGCTTCCACGACAACAAAACCTTCACCCGCTACGCCCCTTCCGGCCAAATGGCTTTTGACATCTACGATGCCTTGGAAACCGCGCGCTGCGAGGCCGTGGGTGCCCGCCACATGCCCGGAACCGCCGGAAACATCGACGCCAAAATCGGAAACGATGCCGCGCGCCGTGGGTATGACGGTGTGACCAAAACCGAAGACGCCCCGCTCGCACAGGCGATGGGCTACTATCTGCGCCACAAGGCGACGGGTCGCGATCTCCCCGCAGGCGCGGACAATATCATGTCGCTCTGGCAGGATTTTATCGAGGGCCAGACCGAAGGCACCTTCGACGACATCGACTCCGCACTGGAAGATCAAAAAGCCTTCGCCCGCCTCGCGCGCCGCGTCATCGAAGAACTCGGGTACGGCGACCAATTGGGCGATGATCCCGACCAGACCGACCCCGAAGAAGACCAGAACGCCGAGACGGAACAGGAAGAAGAAGACCCAGATTCCACAGGCGAAGAGCAGGAACAGGATTCCGAAACCGACGCTTCACCCGAGGATAGCACCGAAGAGCAACAGGACATGCAGGAGGCCACGGTCTCCTCTGATGACCTTGCCGACGAAGAGTTTTCCGAGGAAGTAGAGCTGCCCCAGGACGAGGCGGAAATGGAGCCGCCCCAGCCCATGCCGCATTCCGAGGCTGATCCGGATTACCAAGTCTTTACAACGCAATACGATGAAGAAGTCTTGGCCGAAGACCTCGCGGAGCCTGCGGAGTTGGAGCGCCTGCGCGCCTATCTCGACCAACAACTTGAACCACTCAAAGGTGCGGTGTCGCGCCTCGCCAACAAACTCCAACGCCGCCTTCAGGCACAGCAAAGCCGGTCGTGGGAGTTCGATCGCGAAGAGGGCATTCTGGACGCAGGGCGCCTCGCACGGGTCGTGGCAAACCCGACCACGCCCCTCTCCTTCAAGGTCGAAAAGGACACCGAATTTCGCGATACCGTCGTCACACTGCTGCTCGACAACTCCGGCTCGATGCGTGGTCGCCCGATTTCCATTGCCGCAATCTGTGCGGATGTTCTCGCACGCACACTCGAACGCTGCTCGGTAAAAGTCGAAATTCTCGGCTTCACCACCCGCGCTTGGAAAGGCGGACAAAGTCGAGAAGACTGGCTCGCTGCGGGACGCCCGCACGCGCCGGGTCGACTGAATGATCTGCGCCACATCGTTTACAAATCCGCCGACGCACCTATGCGCCGCACCCGCGCGAACCTCGGGTTGATGATGAAAGAAGGCCTGCTCAAAGAAAACATCGACGGTGAAGCGCTTGAGTGGGCGCACAAACGGATGCTCGCACGGTCGGAAGCCCGCAAAATCATGATGGTGATTTCGGATGGTGCGCCGGTCGATGACTCCACGCTGTCGGTCAACCCCGCGAACACGCTTGAAAAACACCTGCGCGACGTGATCGAGTTGGTCGAAAAGCGCAAACAGGTCGAACTGCTCGCGATCGGGATCGGTCATGATGTGACGCGCTACTACGAACGCGCCGTGACGATTACCGACGTCGAACAACTGGCCGGCGCGATGACCGAACAACTCGCGGCCCTGTTTGACAGCGATCCGCGCGCGCGCGCCCGCTTCATGGGCATTCGCCGCGCCTCGTGAACCGGATTGACCGCGCGCCGGCGATCCGGATTAAAATTCTTTATGCAAAACCAAAGGTTTGAGCGATGTTTCAAAGCTTCAACGTCACGAGCCGCCCCGACCAAGCCGCCCCCCGCGTCACTGCCCTGCGCGCTGAAATGGCCCAAGCTGGTCTCGACGCCTACCTCGTTCCGCGCGCGGATGCCCATCAGGGCGAAACGGTCGCCGATTGCGATGACCGTCTGGCGTGGCTAACAGGGTTCACCGGCTCCGCAGGCAGCGCAGTCATCGGCCTCTCGCAGGCCGCCCTATTCACCGACGGTCGCTACACCGTCCAAGTGCGCGCGCAGTGTGACCCCGCCCTGTTCGAATTCATCGACTGGCCCGCAACCAAACCCGTCGACTGGCTCAAAAAGACTGAGGCCCGCCGGATCGGTTTTGACCCATGGTTGCACACGGTGGCCGAGATCCGCGCGATCCGCAAAGCATTGACCGACACGGACGCGGAACTGGTCGCAGGCGCGAACCTCGTGGACCGGATATGGGCCGACCGCCCCGCCCCGCCAGCCGCATTGGCGGTCGCCCAATCGGTCAAATTCACAGGGCGCACCTCCGATGACAAACTGGATGAAATTCGCGAGAGCCTCAAAAAATCCGGTGCCGACGCGGCGGTCCTGACCCTGCCCGATTCCATATCGTGGTTGCTCAACATCCGCGGCAGCGACATCGCGCATACACCGGTCGTGCAGGCATTCGCGATCATTCCCGCGGAGGACAAACTGTCCCTTTTCGCAAATCCGGCCAAATTCGCGGACCTCCCCGAGGACCCTCGAATTTCAATCTACGATGATGCCGCCCTGGCCGAAGCCCTCTCCGCCCTTGAGGGTCGCGTTCTGGTCGATCCGGCCAGCGCCCCACATGCGGTGGTAAGTCTGCTCACAAAAGCCGACGTGGTTGAGGGCACCGATCCGTGTCAACTGCCAAAAGCCCGCAAAACACCGCAGGAAATCGAAGGCACCCGCGAAGCGCATTTGCGCGACGGCGCGGCCATGGTCGAGTTTCTGGCATGGCTCTCCGATCAGGCTGTCGAAACACTGTCCGAGATCGACGTGGTCAAAAAACTCGAAGGATTCCGGCGCGCGACCAACGCGCTCAAGGACATTTCGTTTGAAACGATCTGCGGCTCTGGCCCGAATGGCGCGATTGTCCATTACCGCGTGAGCGAAGAAACCAATCGCCCCCTTGCAGAGGGTGAATTGCTCCTCATCGACAGCGGCGGACAATATGTCGACGGGACCACGGATATTACCCGCACCGTCGCCTTGGGCGATATTGGCGCGGATGAACGCGAAGCTTTCACCGCCGTCCTGCAGGGCATGATTGCCATCTCGGCGGCACGTTTCCCCAAAGGGATCACAGGCGCGCATCTGGATGCCTTGGCCCGATCCGCCCTCTGGCGTCAGGGGCGAGACTATGACCACGGGACAGGCCACGGTGTGGGCGCTTACCTATCCGTGCACGAGGGCCCGCAGCGGCTATCACGCGTTTCGGATGTGGCGCTCGAAGAGGGGATGATCCTCTCCAACGAGCCCGGATATTACCGCGAAGGCGCGTTTGGCATTCGCATTGAAAACCTGATCGTGGTTCAACCTGCCCAAATGCCGCCTGGGTCGGACAAGCGCGAGATGTTCGAGTTCGAGACACTGACCTTCGTGCCCATCGACCGCAATCTGATCCATCCGGATGCTCTCGCACCATGGGAGCGTGATTGGATCGACGAATACCACGCCTTGGTGTGGGACAGAATCTCCCCTCGCCTTTCCGACGATGCCCGCGCGTGGCTGCGCGAAGCCGTCGCCCCCCTCTAGGATATTTGTGACATAGCCTTGTCACACATTCATTGATAGGTTGCGCGAGCTGACGGAATGAGGAGAGCGAACATGGCAGAGCACATCACGATACGTGAGGCTGATGGGACTTGGGTTGTGCGGGCTGGCGGCGCCGTTTTGGGCGAAAGCACGCGCGCTCTGGAGTTGACCGAGGGGGACTACCCGAGCGTCATCTATTTCCCGCGCGAAGACCTCGCCATGGCTTTCCTCGAACAGACCGACACTGTGTCGAGCTGCCCCTTCAAAGGCAACGCGACATACTACTCGATCCACACAAAATCCGTGGTGATCGAAGACGCTGGCTGGTCCTATGAAGACCCCAAGGAAGCCGTTTCAGCCATCAAGGACCACGTCGCATTCTACCCGCAAAAAGCCGCCGTCGAACGCATTTGACCGACGCCTTCGCGAGCCCTGATTACGAATGCTCTTCCTGTGCAGTCGCCGCGAGTTCACGGTTGAATTCCCGTAACGCATCCACCTGAAACAGGGCGCCATGCAATTCCGGCTGCGCGTCATCGCGCAGGGTGACCACCGGAATAAACACGAAATTGTTCTTTTCAAACAATGGCATCGCCTGCTCAAGGGTGGCGTTGGGGGAAATGTAGATGCCTTGGGAAATCAACTCGCGGCAGGCTTCATCGGACGCCGCACGTGGCGCGTCTGGTTTTCGATAGCATTCATGCACCCGCAATGTGGCCAATAGATAGGCCTGTGGCCCTGCCGCCAAATGAACCCCGCGCCGCTCCAGCAGCGTCAGGAAAAACGACCGATCCACGAGACGCGATGACAGCGCCGTCGAGAGCGACACGGCCACCATCACTGCCAATCCTGTTTGCCAGTCCCCCGTCAACTCGAACACGATCAGCGTTGTTGAAATCGGCGCGCCGAGAACCGCCGCCGCGACGGCCCCCATCCCGGCGAGCGCATATAGCGTGGCTGTACCTGAAACTGTGGGGAAAATCGCCGTGGCGACCAATCCGAACGCCAACCCCGTCAAAGCGCCCACCATGAGAGCCGGTGAAAACACCCCGCCCCCCATGCGACCTGCCATGGTAATTGCGACAGCGACGACTTTCAAAAACGCGAACACCACCGCTTCGCGCAGCAATAGAGAACCGGTTAGCGCCGCCGAAGTTGTTTCGTACCCCACGCCGATAATATGCGGAAACCCGATGGCCAGCAGGCCGAGCATGGCCCCCGTCAGGGCCGGACGCAGCACCGGTGGCAAACCGATCCGCTCCTGCACCCAGGACCCGAAATCATCGGCCATGAAAATCGCGCGCATCATCAAAACGGCAACGAACCCGCAGAGCAGGCCGAGCAGAACGAAAGCAGGCAACTCGACGTAAAACGACAGCGCACCCTCCGCGGCGAGCGTGAATTCGGTCACATCGCCAAACTCGAGCCGGTTGATCACCGTCCCTGCGACCGATGCGATGGCGATGGGCGCAAAGGCATGCACCGCGAAATGGCGCAGCACCACCTCGAGCGCAAAGATCGCCCCAGCAATGGGCGCGTTGAAGGACGCGGACACTGCCGCCGCCACTGCACAGCCCAATAGATCGCGCCCCGTGACCCCGTTTGCATGCAGACGGTTGGACACCCAACTCGAAATTACCCCCGCGAGGTGAACCACCGGCCCCTCCCGCCCCGTGGACCCGCCGGTCGACAATGTGATCAGGGAGGCGAAAGCTGAGGCAATGCCGGCACGTTTTTCCATCCGGCCCTCGTTCAGCGCCGCCCCCTCAATCACATCCGCGACCGAGCGCACGCGCCCGTCGGGCGTAAACCAGTTCAAAATGATCCCGACCACAAGCCCGCCCAGAATGGGCAGCATCAAAATCCAGTACCAAGGCAGATCGCTGGCAAAACTGTGCAATTGTCGAACGTCATCCGTCCCGTAAAGGAATGCCTGTAGTGCATTGATACCTTTGCGAAAAAGGAGGGCCGAAAAACCCGAAGCCACCCCGATTGCCAAGGCAATAAACCAGAACTGGATCTGGTTCGGACCCCGATTCCGGATGAGCAATAGCGTCTGCGAAAACCCTGTCACGATCTCGCGCAGCGCTTTTTGCGGATAGCTTTGTTTGCTCTCGGCCATGTTTCTGCCGGTCCGATCTTCTTGTGCGCCCTGCGCAATTGTCGCTTTAGACTTTTTTAGCGAATGCCTATTGTCTCCTCGGCTTGCGGAGACCTGACGATGATAAACGACACCCTTTTTGCCGAGATTTCTTCTGTTCTAAAGGGTCGTCTGACGCGATCCAAGTCTGAACTCGATCTACATGGTCGCTCGGAGACGTGGTTTGCCCCTGCGCCGCCCAATGCGGTCGCCTATCCCGAAACGACCCAAGAGGTCGCCGCGATGGTGAAGCTGTGCCATGCACACGACATTCCTGTCATCGGCTATGGCGCGGGAACGTCGCTCGAAGGGCAAACATCCGCCATCCGTGGCGGGATCACGGTCGATTTCACGCGTATGAATAGCGTCATCTCGGTGAATGCCGAAGACATGGACGCGGTTGTTGGTCCCGGTGTGACGCGCGAACAGCTCAACATCGAATTGCGCGCCACTGGGTTGATGTTTCCCGTCGATCCCGGTGCGAATGCCTCGATCGGTGGCATGGCGATGACGCGGGCATCCGGCACCACCGCCGTGCGATACGGAACGATGCGCGACAATGTTCTCGGGGTGACGGCCGTGTTGGCCGATGGCACCGTGATCGAAACCGGCAGCCGTGCGCGCAAATCCTCGACCGGTTACGACCTGACCGGTCTTCTCGTCGGCTCCGAAGGCACGCTGGCCCTCGTCACCGAACTGCGCCTGCGTCTGCACGGGCAACCGGAGGCGGTCTCTGCCGCGACCTGCGCCTTTGATGACATCCGCACCGCGGTCGCCGCCGTCATCGACACCATCCAGATCGGCCTGCCTATTGCACGGATCGAGTTTCTCGATTCCGAAAGCGTGCGTGCCGTCAATCAATACGCGGGCGCTGATTTCCCGACAAAGCCGCACCTCTTCGTTGAATTCCACGGCTCACAATCCGGCGTCGCCGCGCAGGTCAAAACCTTTGGGGAAATCGTCTCCGACTTTGGCGCGACGGGATTTGAATTCGCCACCAAACCCGAAGACCGCACCGCCCTCTGGGCCATGCGACACAATGCGTTCTATGCCTGCCTCGCGCTCAAAAAGGGCTGCACATCGGTGGTCACCGACATCTGCGTCCCGATCTCGCGTCTGGCCGATGCGGTGGAAGAAACCGCCGCCGACATCGCTGCTTCGTCCATCGCGGGGCCAATCCTTGGGCATGTGGGGGACGGGAATTTCCACGCCATCCTCCTCATTGATCCCGATAGCCAATCCGACCTTGCGCAGGCAAAGGAACTGTCGCGAAAGATGGCAGTTCGCGCGCTCGAAATGGGCGGCACGGTAAGTGGCGAACACGGGATCGGAATGGGAAAGACGGGGTATATGGCGGCGGAACACGGCGCGGCATGGGACGTCATGGGGGCGCTGAAAGACGCTCTCGACCCGAAAAACCTGATGAACCCCGGCAAACTCGTCCCGCCGCGCGACAGCTAGACCGCACCCGCAGTTTGTCAGCCTGAAACGGTTTACCCCGCCAACAAAGCCCGCGCAGCCTCGCGCGCGGCGTCGGTTACTGTGTCGCCCGCGAGCATCCGCGCAATCTCGTCAATCCGCGCGCCCTCATCGAGCGGCGCGACCTCGGAGAGGGTTTGCCCGTCCTCAACACGCTTGGCCACGCGCCAGTGATGGCCTCCGCGTGCGGCAACCTGTGGGGAGTGGGTCACGACCAGAACCTGTCCTTCGTCCGCGAGCGCCTTCAATCGACGCCCGACCGCATCCGCCGTCGCACCGCCTACCCCACGGTCGATTTCGTCGAAAATCATCGTCACACCGCGTTGATCCCGCGTCAGGCAAACCTTGAGCGCGAGCAGGAAACGCGACAGCTCCCCACCGGAGGCAATTTTGCCCAGCGGCCCCGACGGCGCACCGGGGTTCGTCGCGACGGTAAAGGCCACGGTGTCGATGCCGGAGGGCCCTGCCTCCGCCGGTGTGATCTCGGTTGCAAAGACAGCGCGCTCCATTTTCAAAGGCGCCAATTCCGCCCCGACCGCCGCGTCGAGCGACTGAGACGCCACTTTGCGCGCCGCGCTGAGCGCTTCGGCAGAGCTGGCGTATTGTTTCTCGGCCTTCGCAACCGCCATTTCCAGCCGCGCCAGATCCGCCACGCTGTCATCAAGCGCGGTTAGTTTCATGCGCAGGTCGTCCGCAAAGGGGCCGAGATCGTCAGCCAGCACGTTGTGTTTGCGCGCGAGGCCGCGAATGGCGAACAACCGCTCTTCCACAGCCTCCAGTTCGTGCGGGTTAAACCGCAACGCCTCCAGACAGTCTTCGACCTGCGACTGCGCTTCGGAAATTTCGTTGAGCGCACGGCCCAATGTTTCAATCGCCTCGTCCAACCGACCCTCGGCGCGATCCGCCGCACCTTCGATCCATTTGAGCGCATCTGACAGCATGCCTTCGGCCCCGTCGTAGGACATCGCCTGATGGGCTTTGGCAACATCACCGGCAATCTTCTCTGCCGATTGCATCAACCGTCGCTCCGCGTCCAAACGCGCCTCGTCACCCGCCTGTGGCGAGAGCTCATCGAGCTCCCCGACCGCATGGCGCAAATACTCTTCTTCTGCTTTCAAGGCCGCCTGACGTTCGATCGCGCTCGCGTGGTCTTTTCGTGCCTGTGCAAGGGCGCGCCAATGCTCGCTAACTGTGGCGACCTGCGCCTCTAGCCCGCCAAAGGCATCCAGAAGCGCCCTGTGACCCCGCGCGTTCAACAACCCACGGTCGTCATGTTGCCCATGCAGCTCCACGAGCACATCGGAGAGGCGGCGCAATACATCGCCAGATACGCGACGGTCATTTACCCATGCGGTTTTGCGCCCATCGGCACTATTGACGCGCCGCAGGATCAATTCGCCGTCGTCGGTATCGATCCCCATTTCGGCCAGAACCGCCTCGGCGTCATGCCCGCGCGGCAGATCAAACACCGCCGTCACTTCGCCCTGCTCGGCCCCCGCACGCACAAGTTCAGCGCGCCCTCGCCACCCGAGGACAAACCCGAGGCTATCAAGAAGGATGGATTTACCGGCGCCGGTTTCGCCCGTGAGCACATTGAGACCCGGCGCAAAGTCGAGCGCGAGCCTGTCAATGATCAGCATGTCCCGGATGTCGAGACTTCTCAGCATGTCGCGCCTATTGTGCCTAGAGCCATTCGCCGCGGATCATCTGGCGATAGACCGCGCCCAGCCAGTTGTTGTCAAAGGCGCGGGCCTCAAGCCCCTGCCCCGTCAGCAATTTGTAGCTGTCTGCATACCATTCGGTCGATTGATAATTGTGGCCCAGAATGGCCCCCGCCGTCTGTGCCTCTTCGATGAGACCGAGGGACAGGTAGGACTCCACGAGCCGGTGCAGCGCCTCTGCCGTGTGACGCGTGGTCTGGAATTGTTCAACCACGACGCGGAACCGGTTTACGGCCGCCGTGTAGTGTTTGCGTTTGAGATAGTAGCGCCCGATCTCCATTTCCTTGCCCGCGAGGTGGTCGAAGGCGAGGTCGAATTTGAGGATCGAGGAGCGCGCGTATTCCGTGTCCGGATAGCGTTCGATCACCGTACGCAACGCCTGCAGCGCCTGAAATGTCAGACCCTGATCGCGGCCGACATCTTCGATCTGGTCGTAATAGGACAGCGCGAGAAGATACTGCGCGTAGGCCGCATCCTCGTCACCGGGATAAAAATCGAGGAACCGCTGCGCGGCCACGCGCGCGTTTTCGTAATCACGATCGCGGTGGTAGGAAAATGCCTGCATCACGAGGGCGCGCTTTGCCCAATCCGAATAGGGATAGAGACGCTCGACCTCGCCGAAATAGAATGCGGCATCGCCAAAATCACGTTGGCTGATTTCGAACTCGGCACGTTCATAGATGTCTTTTGCGGGATACCCTTCCAGATCACGATCCGGCGCTCTGTTTCCACAAGCTGCAAGGACGAGGAACGAAAGCCCAAGTACCCATTTTTTGCTGCCTCGTACGCGCGGTGCCGTCATGGAATTCTCTTACCCAACAGTCATTCTCGACCCTTTTGCACGGGTCGTGCGCAAAGGTCTAGCATAGAAAAATGGGGGGCAAAACGCCTTTGGGCGGGAAAGAACCCAGTCTCGCGCAATCGTGCCCGTCAGGCAGAAAGCGCCAGATCCGAACGGGTCACCCCTGCACCGGGCAACCGAGCCGCATCTGCGGCGTCAACGGTCACATAGGCCCATGCGCCAGGCGTCGCGAAAAGAGCGCGCAAAAGCTTGTTGGTCAGCGCGTGACCCGCCCTTTCACCGACATAACGGCCGAGGATCGGAGCCCCCGCCAGATACAGATCACCAAGGGCGTCGAGCATTTTGTGGCGCACAGGTTCGTCTGCGTGACGTAGGCCACCGGGGCTCAACACCGCATCGCCGTCAACCACCACCGCGTTTTCATAGGTCCCGCCGAGGGCGAGGCCGTTTTTCTGCATCGCGTCGACATCCGACTTTCGACAAAAGGTGCGGCAATCCATCAGTTCATGGACAAAGGCACCGTTGGCGAGCACGAGACGTTTGTCCTGCACACCGATCGCCGCATCTGTGAAATCAATGTGGAAATCAATTTCCATCGTATCCGCCGGTTCGAGACGCGCACGCGCTTCGCCGTGGCTGACCTCGACGGTTTTCAAAATCTTGAGCGCGCGTTGTGGCGCATCCTGATAGGCCAGACCCGCTTCGAGGAAGGCCGCGACAAAAGGTGCCGCCGAACCGTCCACAATCGGAACTTCCGGTCCATCGACCGAAATCGCCGCATTGGTCACACCGCAGCCTGCGAGAGCGGCCATGACATGTTCGACCGTCGACAGCGTAACACCGTCGGCGTTTTCCATAAGCGTGCACAAAGAGGAAGGTGTGACATGATCCCAGCGGGCCGGAATGATCGGGTCGCGCGCATCGGTCGGATCCGCCGCGATGTCGGCGCGCACAAACACGATACCGGAATTGGCAGGCGCCGGCCCAACGGTCATGCGAACAGCAGCACCGGAGTGGAGACCCACGCCGTCGAAAATTACCGGTTTGTTGATCGTGCGCTGCAAAATCAGGCCTCTGACGTTTCTTCTCCTAAACCGAACCACGGGATCGCGGGAGGGGTTAAGACTGGTTGATAGTGAGCTAACCACGACTGGCGCTACGCTCAACTCAATCTTTGTAACGCTTTGAAACATCTGCGCCCTGCCGAGGGCGGAGGATTGCCGAAAATTTCGCTGCGCTGCGGAAAGTATCTGAAAACAAAAGAAAAAGGCCGACTTGCGTCGGCCCTTTCTATTCGTGATCGCATAAAACCGTGACGGCGCGTCACGCCATGTTAGCGCTAGTTTGCCTGACGGCGCAAGAAGGCAGGAATTTCGATTTTCTCGTCTTCGGGGCTCATCATTTCTTCTTCCTCATAGGCCGGTTGGGACTGAGGACGGGCCACCTGAGGCTGCGGCTGAGGGCGTGCAGCGCCGGCATAACGGTTCTGTGCCGGAGCTTCTTCGCGGGGGGCCGCACCATCTGTGTGACCGGTCATGCGACCAATCAGGCTGTTGATGCCGAACCGACCCGGCTTCTGCTGTGCTTCGGGCGAAGGCTGAGCCGCCTGTTGCGGCGCCTGAGCCGGAGCTGCCGCGCCGGGGCGGCGTTGCACAGCGGCTTGAAGACGCGCGAGCGCTTCGGGTGTTGGCGTACCGGGTGCAGGACCGCGTGGGGCAACAAATGCATCTGCTTCTGGCTCGTGCATCATCGGCTGCTCAACGGGAGCGGGGCGCGCCTGATAGGCGGGTGGCGGAAGATCTTCTGCAGCGTCGAAATATTCTTCCTCGGCGGCTTCCTCCGCAACGACGGGATCGAACACGTCCAGCATCGGCTGTTTGGGCTCTGCATTCTCGATGGCTGCGGCGGATGCAATGGCGGCAGGTGCCTCGGCTTCGAGTTTGTCTTCCACGGCCTGTGGTGCCTGAAGCGGCTCGGACAGGCGACGGCGCGGAACGGGCACGTCACCAACGGATTGGTTCGCATCGATTCCGGTTGCAACAACGGAGACGCGCATCATGCCTTCCATCGAGGTGTCGAGCGTGGAGCCAACAATGATGTTCGCGTCTGGGTCGACTTCTTCGCGGATACGGTTTGCGGCTTCGTCGAGTTCGAAAAGCGTCAGGTCGTGACCGCCGGTGATGTTGATGAGAACACCTTTGGCGCCTTTGAGCGAGATCTCGTCGAGGAGCGGGTTGGCGATGGCTTTCTCAGCGGCCTGAACGGCGCGATCTTCGCCCTCGCTCTCGCCTGTGCCCATCATCGCTTTGCCCATTTCGTCCATAACGGCGCGAACATCGGCGAAATCGAGGTTGATGAGACCCGGACGGACCATGAGGTCGGTCACACCCTTCACACCTTGGTAAAGCACGTCATCGGCGAGCGAGAAGGCTTCGGTAAAGGTGGTTTTTTCATTGGCCAGACGGAACAGGTTCTGGTTGGGGATGATGATCAGCGTGTCGACCATTTTCTGGAGAGCTTCGACACCCTCCTCGGCCTGACGCATACGCTTTGCGCCCTCGAACTGGAACGGCTTGGTCACGACACCAACGGTGAGAACACCCAATTCACGGGCAGCCTGCGCGATGATCGGTGCCGCGCCGGTTCCTGTACCACCGCCCATGCCGGCAGTGATGAAACACATGTGCGCGCCTGCGAGGTGATCGACGATCTCTTCGATGGTCTCCTCGGCAGCCGCGGCACCAACGGAGGGGCGTGCACCGGCACCGAGACCTTCGGTGACCTTGACGCCCATCTGGATTTTCGCCGTAGCGCGCGAATTCTGCAGCGCCTGCGCATCGGTATTCGCGACCACAAAATCGACGCCCTCTAGGGACTTGTCGATCATATTGTTCACGGCGTTACCGCCCGCGCCACCAACACCAAATACCGTAATCTTCGGTTTCAACTCGTCCCGCTCGGGTAAGGTAAGATTCAAAGCCATGATCGTCCGCCTGATTTTGTTTTGGGCCGCGACTGACGGCCTATTACTGTCCCCACCCCGGATTCGGGGTTAACTTCACCTATTCTGTGAAAACCTAAGGGGTTTACGCCCTCACGTCACCCAAAAAACTTGGTCGATGCACAAAATGTGGTGCTACTTACGCCGTGTATCGGCGGTATTTTGCGCAAATACCAACATTTATGAGGCGAAGCGAAAGTGCGCACAACATAGCAGTCCAAAGAACTGGCGCGCGCGCACCGCGATGGGCGCCTCGAGATTTTCAACCTATGGGGGCACTGCTCGGTGCCTATTTACCTTTGGGGCGCTGAATCACCCTCTGTGGATAAGTCTACCAGCTCTTGTTCGTGCTTACCAGTTGTCCTTGAACCAACGCATCGCCCGTTTGAGAGATCGCGCGGGCATACGTTCGGTCGGCATCTCGAAATCCCACCACTCGTCCTGTGGATTGGCCGCAAACAGGCAAAGCCCGACCGCAGAGGCAAAGGCCGCGCCCGTCGCCGCCTGAGGCAGGCCCTGCACGCGCAGCGGACGTCCGATGCGGACCTGCTGGCCGAGGATTTTGGGCGCGAGAGTATCGAGACCGGGGATCTGGCTCGCGCCACCGGTCAGCACGATTTGCTGTGAGGGCAGATGTTCGAACCCTGCCGCATCGAGGCAGCTGCGCACGCCTTCGAGGATTTCTTCAACGCGGGGACGGATAATGCCGATCAACTCGGCGCGCGACACCGTGCGACGGTCTTTTTCCCAATCGCCACTGTCACCACCAACCTCGATCATCTCGCGGTCGTCCATGCCTGTCGCCACGACACCGCCGTAGAAAGTCTTGATCCGCTCGGCCGTTGCCATCGGGATTTGCAGGCCCATCGCGATATCGGAGGTGACGTGGTCGCCCCCCATCCGCACAGAGTCCGCGTGCACCATGTGCTTTTTGATAAAGATGGAGACATCCGTCGCCCCGCCACCCATATCCACACAGGCCGCGCCAAGTTCCTGTTCATCCTCAACAAGGGCGGAAATCCCCGCCACATAGGCACCCGACGCAAGACCCGCGACCTCGAGGTCACAGCGCTTGATCGCGTAGAGCAGGTTCTGGATCGTGCTGGTATCAACCGTGAGCATATGCATGTCGCAGGCAAGAGAATGCCCGATCTGACCGCGTGGATCGGCCAGACCGGAACGATGGTCGAGCGCAAAGTTCACCGGCTGCGCGTGCAGGACATCCCGACCGTTGCCGTATTCGGGGATATCGGAGGCGGCCAGAACGCGCGCGACATCCTGTTCGCTCACTGTATCGCCTTCGACATCGACTTTTCCGACCAATCCGTAGGAACGCGGACTGCCACCGGAGAAACAGGCGATGACGTGATCGACACGGGTCTGGGCCATTTTCTGCGCGGCCTGAACCGCTGTGCGAATGGCGCGTTCGGTTTCCGCCATAGCGTCGATTTCGCCAAACCGCACGCCACGCGAACGCGTGGTCGCCGCACCGATAACACGAAAAGCGGACTGACCGGCCAAGGCCCCGACCCCATCGCCACCATCGAAACTGTCGCTGTCAAAGCGCAGCACGAGGCAAGCGATTTTGGAAGTTCCGACGTCCAGAATGGCCACGACGCCGCGCTGGATTGCCGCTTTGCGCATATTGCGCATCGCGCGCTGGGTTCCGTAAAGATCCGTCATTGCATTGATACTCCGCGTTCTAGACCTTTGATCCGTTGCATGTCCGCTTGTGCCTCTGGGTTCAGCCGTAGCGTCGGGCGCTCCGGGTTGCGCATGTCGACGGCCCGCACATCACGGGCCAAAAGTTCCTTTGCGCTCTCGAGCGCAATCACCTGCGCCAATGCGGCGGCAGGCGCCGTTTCCGGCAATTGAATAATCTGGTCGCGATCCAGAACCATGTCCCAGCGCCGCTCTCCAACCCGAACGAGCCCGCGCACACGGGACAGGATCGGGCGGGCAGCCGTGATGAGCGAAAGCGCCTCGCCGACGTAGCGATCCGCCCCGACACCCGCAATCAACGGCAGGTCTTGGCGATCTTGGCGCATATCCAATGCCGAAACGCGATGTCCGGCAGGATCGAGCAGTTCGAGCCCATGGGGCCCACGCCACACGACCGCGGGCACACGCTCGGTGATATCCACCTGCAAAATACCCCCTGCCCGCACACGCAGATGCGCCTGCGAAACTGCATCCAGACTCTCGATTTGTTCGAGCATGCCCGGAAGGTCCAGATCAAAGGAGGACAATGGGAAATCAATTGGCACAACTTCGCGAATGTCGTGGGAAAGCTCCTCAGAAGCGCCATCAATAGCCATGAGTTTGACCATGAATTCGGGACGGTTCTGAACCTCGCCCTTCACCTGCATGTAGGTGTCGGTGATGGCGCGGCGGTTTTCCTCGACCGAGAAATACGCACCCGCTACGGCTGCAACCACCAGAACGGGGGCGACGCGGCGCAGGAAAAAACGGAAAGACGGGGTGAGCCACAGACGGCTCATCCGGTAGGCAACCCGCGATGGCGCAGGGTCGCGACGGGGCGACGCCGAGGAAGACGTGCGCGCCCGCAACGCACGCGCTACCGCTTCGGAGACACGCGCCGATCCACCCGGTGCGGGGGCTGCGACAAACTGATCGTGGTCTACCGGTCGCATGAAGCATCCTCCACCATCCAGGCCACGAAGGCACCAAAGCTCATGCCTTCCGCCTGTGCCTGTTCGGGCGACAGCGACGTCGGGGTCATGCCCGGCTGGGTATTGGTCTCTAGTAGAATGATCCCATCGACACCCTTTGCCTCATCCCACCGGAAATCGGTGCGCGTCACACCGCGACACCCGAGCGCCGCATGTGCGCGAAGTGCGTATTCCTGACAGGCGGCGGTAATGTCGGCTGGCAACTCGGCGGGGCACACGTGGCGCGATCCACCCGCGACATATTTCGCGTCGTAGTCATACCAGCCATCGGTAAGAATATCGGTCACACAGAGCGCGCGATCCCCCATCACGGTGCAGGTCAACTCGCGACCGGGGGCAAATTGTTCCACCATAACCGTCTGCGGCATGTCCTGCGCCAGACGCGGTGCGTTGGAGCCTTCGTGAACGATGTAGACACCGACCGAGGAGCCTTCATTGTAGGGCTTTACGACATAGGGAGGCGCCATGACATGGGCGGCCTCGACCGCGTCGCGATGCGCCAGAACGCTGTGGGCAATTGGGAGACCAACAAGCGCATAGACCTCTTTGGTCTTTTCTTTGTCCATGGCGAGTGCGGATGCGAGCACACCGGAATGCGTGTAGGGAATGCGCAGCCATTCGAGAACGCCCTGAATGCAGCCATCTTCGCCCCAACGGCCATGCAGCGCGTTGAAAACGACGTCCGGTTTCACGTCAAGCAAACGGGCCGCGATATCCGCGCCCGCGTCGATCTCGACAACTTCAAATCCTTCGCCCCGTAGCGCGGCGGCGCATTCACGACCGGAGGACAGAGACACTTCGCGCTCAGCCGAAGGTCCGCCCAATATTACCGCAACTTTCGGGGACTGCCTGCTCGACATGCCCACCAGTGCCTCAATTCCAGAGCCTTATATCTGGCCCCTTTAAACGCCTCCGTTTTCGAAGTGCGCTAATTTTCACGTTTATCCGGCGAGGCCGTCGAGGATCGGATCCCCGTCGAACGCACCGACGCGTTTGATTTCCCATTGTAACCGGATGCCGGCGTTTTGGAACACCTTTTTTCGCACTGTCTCGCCCAAAAGTTCGAGATCATGCGCGCTGGCCCCGCCGGTGTTGATCATGAAGTTGGAATGCTTCTCGCTCATCTGCGCGCCGCCGATGGAAAACCCGCGCAGACCTGCGTCATCAATCACCTTCCACGCTTTCAGATCATGCACGTCATCGGCCCGTCCGGTGGATGAAAATCCCGCCGGATTGCGAAAGGTCGATCCTGCACTGCGGTCCTTCACCGGCTGGGTCGCGTCGCGCTTGGCGAGCTGGTCCTCCATCCGTGCGGCCAGTTCTTCGGGGTCGCCCTGCACCGCCTCGAAGGTGGCCTCGATCAGGACCCACCCTTCGGGCAGATCGCTCTGGCGATACTGGAATTTCAGATCCGCCGTGCTGAGTGTGACCAACTCCCCTGCCCGCGTGACCGCGCGGCCTTCAACGAAATGATCGGCAACATAGGAGCCGTAGCAGCCTGCATTCATGCAAACCGCGCCGCCAATGGCCCCGGGAATAGTGCGCAGGAACGTCAGATCGAGCCCCTCTGCCGCCGCTTTGCGCGCCACATGCGCATCCAATGCCGCAGCGCCCGCAATCACGCGCGTGCCATCAAACGAAATCCCGTTGAACCCGCGCCCAAGCCGGACCACCACCGCGTCCAGACCTCCATCACGAACGATCAGGTTTGACCCCACGCCCATCGGAAAAACGGACACGTCATCGGGAAGGGCGGCGAGAAAACTTTGCAGGTCCGCGACATCCGCTGGTTGGAACAACGCGCGCGCTGGCCCACCCACGCGCAACCACGTTAGATCGGCAAGCGGGCGGTTTTCGCTCAGTGTCCCACGGACAGCAGGGTAGTTCATTCAGCGGGGCCTTTCGTGACCAATCGTTTTATCCATCGGCCGAAATAGAGCACCGGCCAACGCAGGATCGACACACCGGCCGCGAGAACCAATAGCCCAATCCATGGGCCGTTTTCATAAGTGACATAGCCCAGAAGAGGAACCCCCAGCGCGATGAGCCCATAGGCCTGCGGCCAGTGCAGCTTTTTCGACGGCGTCATCGCAATGACATTGGCCGCGATGACCCAGACACATGCGAGAATTAATGATGTCGGCATGGGTATTCCCCTTTAGTCACCGCGCTTTTGCGCAAAGATTTTGCCCGCCACATGGGCCAGCGGCTTTCGAAACAGCGATCCGACCGCGATGCAGCAAATCACAACAGGCAATGCCCCCGCTTCGCGCCCGAGCCACACCAATAGCGGCAGCAGTGTGAGGAGCAAAATTGACCCCGGGATTTTCTGATAGCGGATCGGCAAGGGTGCCAGAGCCATCGTGGCCAAGGCCCAAAGGCATAGCGCAAGATAGGGCGTCATCCGCTAACCCCGCCAAATGCGACCGTCGCGAGGGCAGCCAAGGCGAAAACCAACCCCACGACCGGCACCCAGGTCGGTGTGCGAAATGGTGCTTTGGGCGTGCGCGCCTTGATGCGGATCAGGCTGAAATTAACGAGTACAAAGACGATAAGCAGCAGAACCGACGTCACCCCTGCCAGTTCCGCGACCGGCAGCAGCAACGCAGCTGTCAAAACCATCGCGCCGACCAAGAGCGTCGCGCGCACAGGCGTGCCGAAACGGGGGTGGGCATGGTGAAAGCCGGAGAAAATGCCCGCGCGGCGCCCCATCCCGAAAAGCACCCGTGCGGCCATGATGACCTGAGCCAGCACACCGTTGAGCGCGGCGACCACCGCGATCGAGGAAAGCAGCGCAACCGGCCCGCCGCCCGCCTCGAACACCAGTGCCAGCGGCATCTCCGATCCGGCCAGCGCATCGAGCGGCACAGAGCGAACGGCGGCAACCGTGACGACCGCGTACAGACCTGTGGTGATCAACAGCGCGGCGATGATTGAAATCGGCATTGTGCGTTCGGGGCGGCGGGTTTCCTCCGCCAAGTTCACAATGTCTTCGAACCCGATAAAGGCATAAAACGCCAGCGTCGCAGCGATCCCGATCCCGCCCCAATAGGGCGCAGCCTGCACAGCCCAATCGGGGGACACAGGCGCCGACCACCCTGCCCAGACGACCATGGTCAGTCCGACTACTTCGATCACCGTGAAAACGGCCGCCAATGCCAGACTTTCGAGAACACCGATAATCGCGACCGCGATCAGAAAGGCCCAGATCACGAGAATAGCGACGTTCAAAGGCACGTCGACGACGCTCGTGAGATATCCCGCCCCGCCCCGCAAAACCGCCGCCGCAGACACCGCACCGGCCAGAACAATCGTTACACCGACGAACTGGGCCAAAGCGCGCGACCCGAATCCGGCCTCGACATAGGCGGCCTCACCGGCGGCTTCGGGAATGCGGGTGGATAGTTCGGCGTAGGATAGCGCCGAGGGCGCGGCGATCAAACCGGCGATCAAAAAGGCCAGCGGCGCATAGAGCCCCGCCTGAGCAGCAACTGCACCGACAAGAACGTAGATCCCCGCCCCGACCATCACGCCCACGCCGTAAGCGGTCAAAAGGACCGGACCAATGCGTCGTTTCAGATGGTCGGACATGCGCGTGCCTATCCTTTCGCGAGCCGCTCCGGCAGATTATGCGCCCAGGTCGAAATCGTCCCCGCCCCGAGGCACACCACCATGTCACCATCGCGCGCCTGTTCACGCACGAGGCGTTCGAGATCGTCTTCGGAATTGACCGCACGTGCATGGCGGTGACCATGGCGGATCAGACCCGCCACGAGATCATCGCGCATCGCCCCTTCGATGGGCTCTTCGCCCGCCGCATAGACTTCGGCAATCCCGACCACATCGGCTTCGTTAAAGCAGGTACAGAAATCATCAAACAATGTGTGCAGGCGCGAATAGCGGTGGGGTTGGTGCACCGCAATGACGCGCCCTTCCGTGGACTGGCGCGCCGCCTTCAACACGGCGGCAATTTCCACAGGGTGATGGCCGTAGTCGTCGATGATGGTTACACCGTTGACCTCGGCTACTTTCGTAAACCGGCGGTTCACGCCGCCGAAATTCGCCAAGGCCTCTTTGATTTCCGCCGCTTTCATGCCGAGATGACGGGCCACGGCGACCGCGGCCAATGCGTTGGACACGTTGTGATCACCGGGCATCGGGAGGCTGCAATCCTCGATCACCATGTCTTCCGAAGCGAGTGCGATGTCGAAATGCGCGACACCCTTTTTATAGGTCAGGTTGACCGCACGCACATCCGCCTGCGCATTGAACCCGTAGGTTACAACGCGGCGGTCGGTGATTTTGCCCACGAGGCTTTGAACCTCGGGATGATCCGTGCAGCACACGGCCAGACCGTAGAAGGGAATGCCCGAAACAAAGTCCAGAAACCCCTGACGCAGGTTTTCGATGGTGCCCCAATGTTCCATGTGTTCGGGGTCGATATTGGTGACAATCGCAATGGTCGCGGGCAGGCGGTTAAACGTGCCGTCGCTTTCGTCGGCCTCCACAACCATCCAGTCGCTGGCACCCACGCGGGCGTTGGACCCATAGGCGTGAATGATGCCGCCATTGATCACGGTCGGATCGATCCCGCCCTGATCCAGAAGAGCGGCCACCATGGTCGTGGTCGTGGTTTTGCCATGCGTTCCGGCAACCGCGATGTTGGATTTCAACCGCATCAACTCGGCGAGCATTTCGGCGCGACGCACCACCGGCAAACCCGTCAGACGCGCCGCGTCGAGTTCGGGGTTGCCCGGTTTGATCGCCGAGGAAATCACCACGACCTCGGCCCCCTCGAGGTTCTCGGCCCGCTGACCTTCATAAATCACCGCCCCGAGTTCTTTCAGCCGGTCGGTAATCTTGGACGCCTTCAAATCAGAGCCCTGCACGCGGTAGCCGTGGTTGAGCAGCACTTCGGCGATGCCTGACATGCCGATTCCGCCGATGCCAACGAAATGGATGGCGCCGATTTCGGTGGGGAGTTTGGTGGCTGCGTTCATTGTTTTATTCTTTCTTATAGACTCGTATCGGTCACGGTTTTTCGCGCGCGGCAAGTGTTTCAACCAGCGCTGCGAGCTCCTGTGCCGCTTCGGGTTTGCTCACCGATAGGGCGGCGTGGGCCATGTGCACGGCCCCGCTCACATTGCCAAGAACCAACTCGATTTGCTCGGCAAGACTTTGCGCAGTCAATTTGCTCTCCGGAATGAGGATCGCAGCACCTGCCTCGACCAACCCGCGCGCATTTGCGGTCTGGTGATCGGCGGTCGCCGCCGCAAAGGGCACAAAAATCGCCGGTCTCCCGATGACCGAAACATCCGCAACAGTGGACGCGCCGGAGCGTGCGATTACCAGTTGGCACTCGCTCATCCGTTTGGGCACATCATCAAAGAAGGTGCGCACGTCTGCGCCAATGCCCTCCGCGTCATAGGCCGCTTCGACACGTTCGACGTCCTCGGGGCGGGCCTGTTGGGCCACGCGCAGATGGCATCTGAGATCGTCGGTGAGGGCCGCAATGGCCGCAGGCACGACGTCGGAAGTAATGCGTGCACCCTGAGATCCGCCCAGCACGAGGATCGACATCGGGTAATCGCCGGGCGGAATGTATGGAGCACCTGCCTTGTCGCCGATTGAGGCGCGCACGGGATTGCCGACATGCACACCTTCGATCCCGTCCGGAAGTTTGGTCGGCCACGTCCCACAGGCCACCACATCAACACGCTTGGCAAAGATCGCATTCACGCGACCGAGCACGCCGTTTTGTTCGTGGATCATGCGCGGCAGCTTCAACAGCGTGGCGGCCGCGACGGCAGGAATGGCCGGATAGCCGCCAAAGCCCACCACAACCGACGGGCGGTCTTTGCGAAACTTGCGCAGCGCCGACATGACGCCGCCGAGAATTTTGAAGGGAACACCCGCCTTGGCCATGATGCCGCCACGCGCAAAGGTGGCGGAGGTCAGGACATCGATTTCGACGGCCTCGGGGAACCCGCCGGTGTAACGCGCCCCGCGCTCATCGGTAGATAGCTTTACCCGCCACCCACGCGCCAACATGACCTCGGCCAGAGATTGCGCCGGGAACATGTGCCCGCCGGTGCCACCCGCCGCGATGACCAACAGAGGTGCCATTAGCGCCCCCGCCGGATCAGAACGTCGCCAATCTCACCCTGTGGCCGCGTGCGCGTGAACGCCAATAGCGCGCCGAGCGCGATGCCCGACGCAATGACGGAAGAACCGCCGTAGGACACAAATGGCAACGTCATCCCTTTGGCGGGCAACAAACGCACCGCTACGCCCATGTTGATGAACGCCTGAATGCCAAAGGCACAGGCCAGCCCCGTCCCCGCCAGACGAATGAACGGATCACGTTCACGCATCAGCCGCCACAGCGAGCGCACGCAAATCGTGGCGTAAAGCGCGATGATGATGAACACGAGGATTAGCCCGTATTCTTCCGCGGCGACCGCGATGATAAAGTCTGTATGCGCATCAGGCAGGGACCACTTGACCGTCCCCTCGCCCACGCCGACGCCAAAGAGACCTCCCTCGCGGATCGCATTCGTCGCGTAACCAATCTGCGTGGTCGGATCGATGTCGGGGTTGAGAAAGCCGTCGATGCGGCGCGCAAAGTGTTCGGAGTTTTCATAGGCGAACATTCCCGCTGCCACCACCACACCGGCAATCGCGATCAGCAAAAGCATCGGTGCACCGGCCACGAAATACATCACGCCCCACGCAAAAAGCACCAAAGACGCCTGCCCGAAGTCCGGCTGCAGAGCGAGCAGCATGACCACCACAATGGCGATAAAGAAGGAATAGAGCCGGCCCGGCGGCCCACCGATTTCCTGTGACGCGGCCATGAGCCACGCGGCGGTGACGACAAATGCGGGTTTAAGAAACTCGGAGGGCTGAACGGAGCCAAAACCCATGGAATACCACCGCACAGCACCCTTACCGAAGTCAGTACCAAAGAACGGCAAAAGCGCGAGCGCGATGAACGCCCCACCAAAGCCCAAAACCCCGAGGCGACGCACTTTGGCAGGGTCCATCATGGTCACCATGACCATAATGGCGAGCGCGACAGAGCCGAAAAAGGCCTGTCTCTGGACATAAAAGAAGTCGCCGAAATTGTTTTTCTGCGCCAACGGCGGCGAAGCCGCGAGGCCGAGCAAGAGCCCGATCCCGAAAAGCGCAAAGACGCATGTGAGCGTCCATTTATCGATCGTCCGCCACCAACGGGGAAGAACCGGCTCGCCCACTTGATCGCGGACGGACCCATAGACCATTTCTGTCATGACACCGCCTACTGCCTCATCGTCGCCCGCTTTTGGCGCGGGTCTATCCCCAAAGAGTAACGGCTTTTTGTGTCCAAGGCTACTACGGATTTACATGCCCGCCCGCCTGACATTCACTGTGTTGAATTGATCGGGGTCATGGATTTCACAAGCCATGCTGATATGGTGGCGCTAACGTCACGCGAACGCGACAGGAGACATCACATGAAAATCGGCATCGTCGGCGCAGGAATGGTCGGATCGGCAGCAGGGTATGCGATCGCCCTCAAAGGCTCTGCGAGCCAAATCGTCTTTGTCGATTACAACAGCGATCTCGCCCGCGCGCAGGCCCAAGACATCGCCCATGCCGTCCCCTTTGCCTCCTCTACGGTCGTGACCGCTGGCGATTACGACATGCTGAAAGGTGCGGGCATCGTGATCCTCGCAGCCGGCGTCGGGCAAAAACCGGGCGAAAGCCGTTTGCAATTGCTGGCCCGCAACGCCGATGTATTCCGCCAAATCATCGGTAAGGTCCTCAGCGCAGCCCCCGATGCAGTGCTGATCGTGGCCACCAACCCCGTCGACATCATGACCCAGATCGCAACCCGTCTGTCGGGTCTCGATCCGGCGCGGGTAGTCGGCTCTGGCACCATCCTCGACACTGCGCGTTTCCGCTATCTCATCGGCGTGCATCTGGGCATCGCCCCGCAGTCCGTGCACGCCTATGTGCTCGGCGAGCACGGCGACAGCGAAGTTCTCGCATGGTCGTCTGCGCGCGCAGGCGCCCTGTCGGTCAAGGAATTCGCAGCCCAGATGAAATCGCCGCTAACCGAAAATGTGAAAGCGAAAATCGACGACGGCGTGCGCAATGCCGCCTATACGATCATCAACGGAAAAGGTGCGACGTGGTATGGCATCGGCGCGGGCCTCGAACGTCTGGTGCGCGCCATTTCGCGCGATGAGCAAACCGTGCAATCCGTCTCCATCGTCACGCCAAAAGTCGAAGGCGTCCACGATGTTGCCTTGTCGATCCCGCGCATTGTCGGCGCGACGGGTGTGGTCGCGGACCTCTTCCCCGAACTCGATGACGCAGAACACGATGCGCTCGGGGCCTCCGCGCGCCTGCTGAAATCGACCCTCGACGCACTCGACTACTAAAGCGTCAGAGCAACGCCTCGACCTGCGCGGTGAAGTCCTCGCCGCGCTTTTCAAAGTTTGGATACTGGTCGAACGATGCTGCCGCAGGCGCGAGGAGAACGGTATCTCCCGCTTCGGCCTCGGCCGCCGCCTTGGCCACCGCGACCTCCATGGTTTCGCAAATCTCATAAGGCGTATCGCCCAACTGAAGGGCGAAATCGCGCGCGGAAAACCCGATCAGATAGGCCTTTGCCACCGCCCCCAAATGCGGCGCGAGGTCGGATATTCCGCCGTCTTTCCCCAACCCGCCCGCAATCCAGCGAATGCGCGGGAATGCCTGCAATGCTTTGGCTGCCGCATCGACATTCGTGGCCTTGGAGTCATTGACGAACCGCACACCGTCTTTTTCGCCTACCAACTGGGACCGGTGCGGCAGCCCTTTGAAGGACGCCAGCGCCGTCTCGATTTGACGCGGTCCGAGGTTTAGCGCACGCGCCGCGCTGTAGGCTGCACAGGCGTTCTGGTGGTTGTGGGCACCGGGCAACCCGTCCATGGCACGCAGATCAATCGACACAGATTGGCGACCCTTGCGCCACTCCGACAGGAACCCTTTGCGCGCAAACACGCTCCACCCGTGAACGAGCTTCTGGCCCGCTGAAATCCGGATGAGGCGACTGTCCTCCAGCCCCTCGACCAACTGGTTGGCGAGATAGCGCCCCTCGGGTTCATCCACGCCGATCACGCAGCGATCCGGTCCGCCTTCGGCGAACAGGCGCCGTTTGGCGGCGAAATACCCGCCCATGCCGCCATGGCGGTCGAGGTGATCGGGCGAAAGATTGGTGAAAACCGCCACATCCGGCGTGAGCGAACGCGCCAGATCGGTCTGATAGCTCGACAGCTCTAACACAATCACCTCGCCATCATGGGGCGGTTCGATATCGAGAACACCACGCCCGATGTTACCCGCCAACTGGCTAGGAACACCGACCTCGCTAAAGATGTGATGGATGAGCGCCGCCGTGGTGGATTTCCCGTTCGACCCCGTCACCGCAATTACGCGGGGCGGCGTGTCATGGTCCATCCAGTCCCCCTGCCCGAGCGAGCGGAAAAACAGACCGATGTCGTTATCGACCGGCACACCTGCCTCCCAGGCGGCGGCGATCACACGGTTCGGTTCGGGGTAGAGATGGGGAATACCCGGACTAACGACGAGACAGGCGACACTATCAAATGCCCCCGCGCGGGTCAGGTCATGGATCGTGAAACCCTCGGCTGCGGCGCGATCACGGGCCTCCACGCTATCGTCCCAACACAGCGCCTCGGCACCGCCGGCGACCAAACTGCGCGCCGCCGAAATACCGGAACGCCCGAGCCCGAGCACTGCAACCTTACGACCTTCGTAGCCCACAACCGGGATCATGGCGCGCGCCTCTCTTTTGTTACGTTCGAAAAACCGCGCCGCCTAGCGCAGCTTCAATGTCGCAAGGCCGACCAGCGCGAGCACCAGCGAAATGATCCAGAAACGGATCACGATGGTCGGCTCGGACCAGCCCTTTTTCTCATAATGGTGATGGATCGGCGCCATGAGGAAAACGCGTTTGCCTGTGCGTTTGAAATAGAGCACCTGAATAATAACGGACAGCGCCTCGACCACGAACAACCCGCCGACAATGGCCAGAACAATCTCGTGCTTTGTGGCCACTGCAATTGCGCCGAGCGCACCACCCAATGCCAGCGATCCGGTATCGCCCATAAACACCGCAGCGGGCGGCGCGTTAAACCACAAAAACCCCAATCCCCCGCCGATCAGCGCCGCCGTAAACACGAGGATCTCCCCCGTGCCGGGCACGTAATGCAGGCCGAGATAGTCGGTAAAGTCGACGCGGCCCACGACATAGGCAATCGCACCTAGCGTCCCTGCCGCGATCATCACAGGCATAATCGCCAACCCGTCCAACCCGTCCGTGAGGTTAACCGCATTCGCGGCCCCCACGATCACGATCATCGCGAAGGGCACGAAGAAGAACGACAGATTGAGCAACACGTCTTTGAAAATCGGCAATGCGAGGCGGTTCACCAATTCGTCGGGGTGCACCGAAGAGGCCCAAATGGCCGCGATGGCCGCAATCAGGAACCCCAAAAGGAGACGCACGCGCGACGACACGCCTTTGGTATTCGCCTTGGACACTTTCGCATAGTCATCGGCAAAACCGATAGCGCCATAAGACAGGGTGACGAAGATCACGATCCACACATAGGGGTTATCCAGACGCGCCCAGAGCAGCGTCGAGGCCATCAGTGTCACGAGGATCAATAGCCCGCCCATAGTCGGCGTCCCCGCCTTCACGAAATGGCTTTCGGGACCGTCATCACGGATCGGCTGTCCTTTGCCCTGACGGCGGCGCAGCATGTCGATCAACGGACGACCAAACACCATCGCGAGAATGAGCGATGTGAAAAACGCCCCACCCGAACGCATGGTGATGTAGCGAAACAGGTTAAAGAAGTCCCCGCCATCCGACAATTCCGTCAACCAGTAGAGCATACTCGTGTCCTTACAGTTTCTTATCGGGCAGCGGTTGCCCCAATTGCCGGATCGCGTCAACCAGAACGCTGACTTTGGACCCCTTTGACCCTTTGACGAGCACGATATCGCCCGACACGACCAGTGTCCCGAGCATGGAACGCATTTCCTCTGCGGTTTCGACATGGACCCCCGCCGTCTTCGGCGCGAGAGCATTGTGCAAACCACTCATCAGCGGGCCAACGGTATGGACCACATCAATTGTGGCAAACCACGGCAGAGCCGCCAGCCCTGCATGGATCGCGCGCTCATCCTCACCGAGTTCGAGCATATCTCCAAGGATCGCAACACGTCGCCCCGACCCTTCAGGGCGCGCCGCCGCCAATACTTCGAGCGCCGCAGACATGGACGTCGGGTTTGCATTGAACGCATCATCGATCAGATCGAGCGTACCACCCAAAGGCAATTGCACCGTCCCGCGCGCACCGCGCCCCGACGGCGGGTCCCAACGCGACAAATCCGCCGCCGCGCGTGTCATGTCCACGCCGAGCAACTGCGCCACGGCCAGACATCCGGCAGCATTGGTCAGGAAATGCCGACCAGAGGTCGACAGGCGAACCGGATAGGCAGCACCATCAACCGTAACGCGCGCTGTCGCATCGCCGTCCAAGAGCCGGATATCATCCACACGCACCGAATTGGCATCGCCTTCGCCGAAACTCAGCGCCGTACCATTCCACGCATCCGCAAGGATCGGCGTGGTTTCGAGGTCTCCGTGAAATACGGCCGCGCCGCCATCGACCAATCCTTCGAAAATCGCCGATTTTTCTCGCGCAATGCCGGAGATATCGTCAAATGCCGCCAAATGCGCAGGCGCGATGGTCGTGATCATTGCAACATCCGGGCGCGCAAGCCGTGCAAGCGGGCCGATTTCTCCGGGATGGTTCATACCGATTTCGATCACGGCGAAATCCGTGTCAGCGGGCATGCGCGCCAGCGTGAGCGGCACACCCCAATGGTTGTTGTAACTCGCCTCCGCGGCATGGGTCGCGCCCTGAGGGGCGAGCATCGCACGTAGCATTTCCTTGGTCGATGTTTTGCCGACGGATCCGGTGACCGCCACAACTTTGCCCCGCACCCGCGCGCGCGCCGCAGCGCCGAGCCGTTCCAGAGCACCCAAAACATCATCCACAATCAACAGTGGCGCGTCATCACCCACACCGTCGGGCACCCGCGACACCAATGCCGCGCCTGCCCCCTTTTCCAACGCCTGCGCGACAAAATCATGCCCGTCACGCGCGGCCTGCAGCGCGACAAACAAATCACCGGGCTGAATGGTCCGCGTGTCGATGGAGACCCCGTTGACCTCAAAGGCGCGCGTCGCACGACCGCCCGTCGCCGCGACGGCGTCATCTGACGTCCAGAGCACGCTCACAGCGCACCGTCGAGCGCAGCAACCGCGATGGAGGCCTGTTCCACATCATCAAAGGGGAACACATCTTCGCCCACGATCTGACCGCTTTCGTGCCCTTTGCCACAGATCAGCAAGGCATCCCCGGGCTGCAGCGCGTCCACGCCGCGCAGGATCGCCTCGGCGCGATCGCCCACCTCAATCGCATCGGGCGCACCCACCAGAACCTCTGCGCGGATCGACGCGGGATCTTCGGAGCGCGGATTATCGTCGGTGACAATCACGATATCGGCAGCCTCCGCCGCCGCCTTGCCCATCAAGGGGCGTTTGGTGCGATCACGATCCCCACCCGCCCCGACAATGGCCACGATCCGGCCCATCACATGGGGGCGCAGAGCGGAAATCGCGGTCGCGACGGCATCGGGCGTATGGGCATAATCCACGAATATCGCCGCGCCGTTTTCGCGCGTAGCGGCCAGTTCCATGCGCCCGCGCACACCCTTTAACTCCGGCAGGCAGGAAAAGACCTCTTCGGGGTCCGCGCCACTGGCCATAACCAGTCCGGCCGCCACCATCACGTTTTCCGCCTGAAAACCACCGATGAGGTCGAGACGGATCTGGTGAATGTTGCCCACGAAATCGACCCGCAAATCCTGACCGGTCTGATCAAACCGCTGGCCCACAACGCGCAGGTCCGCAGGCTCCGATCGCCCGACACGCATCACATCAATCCCGCGCTCGGCACAAAGTCCTTCGAGCTCAACCCCCTTGGGGTCATCAATATTGACCACCGCCACGCCGTCTTCAGGCAAAACGCGGGTGAAAAGCCCCGCCTTCGCCGCAAAATAGGCCTCGAATGTTGCGTGGTAGTCGAGATGGTCTTGGGTAAAATTCGTGAACGCTGCCGCAAGCAGACGAACCCCGTCCAGACGCCTCTGCGCCAACCCGTGGCTCGACGCCTCCATAGCGCCGTGGGTCACTCCATGATCGGCGGCCTCGGCCAGCATGCCGTGCAATGTGATCGGCTCAGGCGTCGTATGCGGGCTTGGCGCGTGCCAGTCCCCTTCCACACCCGTGGTGCCGATATTGATCGCGCGCTGACCCAGTTGCTGCCAAATCTGGCGTGTGAACGTGGCGACAGAGGTTTTTCCGTTCGTCCCCGTCACGGCCACCATCGCCGCCGGTTGACGCCCGAAATAAAGCGCGGCGGCATAGGCCAATGCTTGCCGGGGGTCTTCGACGACGATCAGGGCGGGATCATGGGCCTCGATCGCCTCGGCCGCGATCCGTGCGCCTTCGGGATCGGTTAAAACCGCCCGCGCGCCCATGCGCAGTGCAAATTGAACAAACTCCGCCCCGTGCACGCGTGCGCCCGGGAGGGCGGCAAACAGGTGGCCTTCGCGGGTTTGACGACTGTCCACAGAGAGGCCCGTAATATGGACCTCACGCCCGCCCTGTGCGGTCAAACCAAGCTCTGAAAGATGCTTCAACATTCCCCGCGCGTGCCCCGCATATTGTTTTTAGTGTGTTGATGTCAGTGTTAGCGCAGCTTGGGGGCGGGATTCAATCTCGGGTCGCAGTCCCATGAGCGGCGCCGCGCGACGAATAATCTCTGCGGCAACAGGAACGGCGGTCCAACCTGCGGTTCGACGGGGTTTTGCACCGGTGGTTTCGGTCGGCTCATCCAATGTCACCACGAGAATGTAGCGCGGTTTATCGGCGGGAAAGACCGAGGCGAAGGTCGTGATCGTCTTGTCGGGGTAATACCCTTTGCCGTTTTCGCGCGGCTTATCCGCCGTGCCGGTTTTACCCGCGACCTGATAGCCCACGACCTCGGCGAAATTGGCCGTCCCTTCGGGTTCGGAAACCACTGCGCGCAACATCTGGCGCGACGCCTCGGACACCTCGGAGCGCACAACGCGCGGCCCCTTTTCGACGTAGCCTGTGCGTTTGACCAAGGTGGGGGTGACCTGAGTTCCCCCGTTCAGCAACGACGCATATGCGGTCGCCAGATGCAGGGGCGATGCGGACAATCCGTGACCGAAGGCAATCGTCAAGGTCGAGAGTTCGGACCAACGGGGCGGCAGTAGCGGCTTGGCCGATGGCGCCTCGGAAAGTTCGATTGGCACAGGGTCGAAAAAGCCGAGCGATTTCAAAAAGTCCTGCTGGCGGGTGACGCCGATCTGCTGGGCCACATGCGCCGTTGCCACGTTGGAGGATTTAACGATCATGTCGCGAAGGGACAGCGTGGGGCCATAGTTGTGGCCTTCGAATTCGCCGATCTTGTGTTTGCCCCACCGGAACGGCGGCGTTGCGGGGATCTGCGTGCCGGGGTTTGCCAGCCCGAGTTCCATCGCCTGTGCGGCAGCAAAGATTTTAAAGGTCGAGCCGAGTTCGTACACACCCTGCACGGCGCGGTTAAAGCGCGGATTGTCGGCCGGGTTGTTGCCCTCGAAATACTCAGGGCGCGAGTTGGGGTCGAAATCCGGCAGCGAGACCATCGACACGATCTCACCGCTGTTGGCATCCATCAGAACCGCCGCCGCCCCTTTGGCATCCAGCATCAACATGCCGCCATAAAGAACTTCGCGGATTGTGGATTGGACGGTCAAATCAATCGAAAGCTGCAGCGGTTTGTCGCCATTTGCCGGATCGCGCAGGTATTCGTCGGCGAATTTCTCCACCCCCGACTGCCCGACGATCTCCGCGCTCATCACGCCCTCACGGCCGAATTTCGTCCCGCCGAGCAAATGTGCGGCCAGCTTTCCGTTCGGATAGAGGCGCTCTTCGCGCGGGCCAAAGAGCAGTCCAGGCTCGCCGATGTCATGTACGGCCTGCTGCTGTTCGGGCGCAATTTTCTTTTTGATCCAGAGGAACTTACGCGTTCCTGTGAAATCGGAGATCAACCGGTCCTGATCGAGATCGGGGAAAATCCGCGCCAGCTCCTTGGCCGCGTGCAGGGGGTCCACCATCTGATGGGGTTGGGCATAGAGGCTGTTCGTGGTGCGGTTTGTCGCCAGAATGCGCCCTTTGCGGTCAACGATATCGGCGCGCTGCGCGAGAATGGGTGTACCGGATGCGGCGGCGCGTGGCTCTTCGGGCACGGATGTGGCGACCTGACCCATTTTCAACCCGACCACGACAAAGGCCGAAACAAAGCACAGCCCCATGACGATCAACCGACCCTCGGCGCGCAGGCGCGCACGGTCTCTCATTTCCTCATGTCGCAGGCGGCGGTTTTCCCGCTCGATCGCGTCAGGGTTTTCGCCGGTCTGGCGGGCTTTCAGGATACGTGTGAGCGGACGGAGCGGTGTGCGCATCTTTATTCCCCTGCCAGATTGAGATGACCGACAACTTCCACGGCATCTTCGATTTGCAAAAGGATGTCGTCCTCAACCGGAAACGCCACCTGATCGACGCGCCCGAATTGCTCAGGCATGAATGGCAAAAGCCCCAGTCGGTCGAAATTCAACGCAGCCAGATCGCGCAACCGCTCGGGCCGGTTCAGGTAGGCCCATTCGGCCTTGAGAACCGCGAGCTCTTCGCGTTGGTGGCCGATTTCACGCTGCAGCCCGCTCACTTCGCGCAACACCTGCTGTGTGGCGTAGTTTTCGCGATAGGCCCAAAAAGCCAGCCCCATCACAATCAACGCTGAAACGATCAAATACAAACCACGCATCACATAGTCCCTAGTAGTACAGGTTTCGGCAAACCCAACGCTGCACGATCCACCGGTGCCGCGGGCGCATCTGTGCGACGCCCGACACGCAGACGCGCCGAACGTGCGCGAGGATTGCGCTCCAGTTCGTCGTCGTCTGGACCAATTGCTTTGCTAAGCTGCTCGAAACCGGGTGTTTTCGCCTCTTGGACAGGCGCATAACGCGACCCGCCACCCCCCGTCGAGGCCCGTTGCGCGAAAAACCGTTTTACCACGCGATCCTCTAGGGAATGAAAGCTCACAACCGCCAACTGACCGCCCTCTTTGAGCGCCCTTTCAGCCGCCTCCAGCCCCGCGACCAGTTCACCGAACTCGTCGTTGACCGCGATCCGGATCGCCTGAAAACTACGGGTCGCAGGGTGACTCTGGCCCGGCTTTTTGCGCGGCAGAATGCGCTCTATCAGGGAGGCAAGTTGTAGGGTTGTCTCGAAACGTTGCTTGTCGCGATCCATCACAATGGCGCGGGCAATTTTGCGGCTCTGGCGTTCTTCACCATAGTGAAACAGCACGTCCGCGATTTCGTCCACATCGGCAGAGTTCACAAAATCCGCCGCCGACGGCCCGTCCTGTGACATCCGCATGTCGAGCGGCCCGTCGCGCATAAATGAAAACCCGCGCTCTGCCTGATCGAGCTGCATCGAGGAGACACCGAGATCGAGAACCACACCGTCGAGGTCCTTGGCGTATTCGTCCATCTTCGAGAACGTGCCACGCACCAGCGTCAATCGGCTTCCATAGCCACCAACCCATTCGGCGGCCATTTCATGGGCGAGCGGATCACGATCAACGCCCGTCACATGGTCCGCACCCGCGGCCAATAGCCCCTTGGCATATCCCCCTGCCCCGAAGGTCCCATCGAGCCAGCGACCCGAAATGGGCGCACACTCACGCAAAAGCGGCTTGAGAAGAACGGGGACGTGGGGGGCTGCGTCCGAGGCCATACCTCAGACCCCTTCATCATCCAGAAGCGACAGCGGATCAAAGTCCTCGCCGTGCTGGGCAATGAATTTATCGGTGATCGCCGTTTCGCGCGCTTCGTGCACGTCGGGCTTCCAGATTTCGAAGGTTTCGCCGAGGCCGGCAAAGTAGGCCGTGCCATCAAGGCCGATTTTGTCACGCAGCAACTGCGGCAGAACGAGACGTCCATCCGCATCAACCTCTGTCGGACGCGCCCGTTTGAGGATCATGCGCTCCATCACCTTGCGGCGCTCGGACCCGCGCGGCAGGGCCGCGATATCGGCCGCAAGCTGGCGGTAGCCGTCGTAGGTGTGGACGATGAGTTGTTTCTGGGTGTCGGCGCCATAGACAATGACCATGCGCGCGCGGCCGGTTTGGGATGCGGTGGGATCGCCCTCTTCGAGTTCGCGGCGGAAATCGGCCGGGATCGACACGCGTCCCTTTCCGTCCACCTTGAAGGTGTGTTCGCCGATAAACATGGCGGCCACGCCGTCTCTCCTGTTCCGCGCCCAAATCGGGCCTTTTTATGCGAAACGGCGGACCAAGCTGCTGCCACTGCTCAATCCGCCGCCCTCGTCCCATTACTGGGGGTGTCCAACTGCGCGTTGCCATCTGGGGGGATGTCTGCTCGCTCGCGCGCCGGATCTCTCTTGTTCTGGTGAGAGCGGATGCCTGTATGAAACCTGACTTTGGTTCTTTGTTCGCGGTCTTGATGCGCCGCTCATTCCCGTCTCACCGGATACCAAAGTTGTGACATGGGAATTCATGGTAATCAATGGTTTTCTCATCCACAGACCACAATCTGTGCGATTTGGAGGCCCCAGTAAACAACATATAGGGGGCACAGCATCGCCACGACGCCCCACTGGTAGAAGAAAATCCCCCTACAACAACTACATATTGTGTCTGTTTTTGGATGCAGCGGCCTTTTGTGGCGCTCGCAGGACACCCCAATAAAATCTGGCCTTATCCACATTATCCCCGAAGTTATCCACAGGAAAGTGATTCGAGCGGAGCAAGAATTAGCGCATTCTCGTTGAGTTCCATGAATTCCCAACTCCCTGAGTGCACGCAAAGCAAAAGCGCGCGGGAATTCCCACGCGCCTGCTCGGATATTCACAACACTATAAAGAAGCGCAGAACGCGCTACGCAAATCCGCCCTTCACCAGACGATCCGCCAATTGCGCATAAGGCGCGGACAACGCGCTATCCGTCGCCGCGACCGGACAGCCCTCGTCACCTGCAATTCGGGTTTCGAGCGCCAAAGGAAGCTGCGCGAGGAGCGGCACCCCCATTTTCTCCGCCTCTGCCGCCACACCGCCATGACCAAAGATATGGCTCTCTTCACCGCAATGGGGACAGACAAAGGTCGACATATTCTCGATCAGGCCCAAAACCGGCACGCCGAGCTTTTGGAACATGGAAATGCCGCGCCGCGCATCAATGAGCGCCACGTCCTGTGGCGTCGACACGACCAACGCGCCGGTCAGCTCGGTTTTCTGGCACAGCGTCAACTGCACATCACCAGTGCCTGGCGGCATATCTATAAGGAGAACGTCCAGCTCACCCCAGGCCACCTGCCCCAGCATCTGCTGCATGGCACCCATCAGCATCGGCCCCCGCCACACGACCGCCTCGCCATCCGGTATCATCAGGCCAATCGACATCATAGTGACACCATGGGCATGCAGAGGCTCGATGGTTTCCCCATCCGGCGAGGCGGGGCGTTTGCTTACCCCCATCATGCGCGGCTGGCTCGGACCATATATATCGGCATCCAACAATCCCACGCGACGCCCCTGACGCGCGAGCGCCACGGCGAGGTTTGCCGAGACAGTGGATTTACCCACACCACCCTTGCCCGACGCGATCGCCAATATAGATGTCACGCCCGCGGGTTTCGTTTTGCCCTGCTGCGGCGTGGGGTGGCGTCCGATTTTGAGATTTGGGGGTGGAGAAGTTGACGCAGCGGAAGGCGCGGTGGGGCCATGCGCCGTCAAGACCACCGACACTTTGCCGACCTGTGAAAGCGCTTTGATTTTCCGCTCCGCCTCAGCCCGAATGTCCGACCAGGATTGCGCTGTCGTAGCGTCAGGTGCCTCGATGACAAAGCTCACATCCGAACCGTTAATTGTGAGCGCGCGAATCCGATTCCCGTCGGTGAGTCGCGACCCATCTGGAAAAACCAAAGTTTCCAGAACGTTAACGATTTCTTTACGATCCAAGGCCAATGCCACATTTCCTTATTCGGTTCAAAACTGGGTGTGCCGCGTAGATACGCCCCCAAAAGGGTAATTTCCATATAAGTTAGGCAGATTTAGCAAATCGGCCTCCCAAAGCGCCTTCAAATTACGTCAGCGTTACGCATGCATTTTCTGCATAGCAGCATTGCCGAACCGCGGGATTGTGCACCTGCAGAAACGGGTTACATTGGGTCTCAAGGAAGCCAGCAACACAACAAACGCTGGTAACACGAAACTGCAGACAGGTGGGACGCACTCCACCACGAGGCAAGGGCAAAGAGCCCGTTACATACGAAGGCTATAGACTGATGGCATACGCAAACGACATTCGCACCGCAACTCCGGCATACGCTGCCCGCTCGAACGGTTTCTTCGCAACGCTGGCTGAGCGCTTCGCTCGCTACCGCGTTTACCGCGAAACCGTCAACGAACTGGAAGCTCTTTCGGATCGTGACCTCGCCGACCTCGGCCTCTCCCGCGCAACCGTGAAAGCGGTCGCCTACGAAGCCGCCTACGGCGCCTAAGAACAACAGCATCGGGTCCCTTTTCCTCCTCCCTTGGGCCCTGATACAGACGGCAGCGTCTCTCCTCCTCCCTGACGCTGCCGTTCAAATTTCCGGAATTCGGGGCCTTTTCCTCCTCCCTAAGGCCACGAGTACCTGAGCGGCGATGCTCTCCTCCTCCCTGCATCGCCGCACTTACATAGGGGCCTTGATTGCCCCAACCGCATCGGTCTCTCTCTCCTCCTCCCTGAGAGATCGTGACTAAGGCGGCGGTGTCTCTCCTCCTCCCTGACACCGCCGCACTTCCTTTTTCGCCGGTCCACTCCTCCTCCTCCCTGAGCGGGCCGACATAGAAGCACCCGCGCCCACCTCCTCCCGGGCGCGGGTGTTTTCATTTTTAGATTGTTCTTGGAAATGATCGGCGGCCTAGAACGGCACGTCATCCGCCTTGTTGGCAGGTTTCACAAAACTCGCCACGAGCTTTTTCGGCCCCGAATGATCAAACTCGATGGTGAGCTTGTCACCCTCGATTTCCATCACTTCGCCGTAGCCGAATTTGACGTGGAATACCCGCTCGCCTTCTGTGAAGGACGATGTGGCCGTGGCGTCGATCACCACATGTCGACCCTCTTTTGGCTGCGCCATGCCGCGCTGACCGGAGCGTTCCTGCATCCGGCGCCATCCGGGCGAGTTATAGGCATCGGCGCGTGACACCTTTTCTTCGAAACTCGCGGACATTCCGCCACCAAACATCCCGCGCGTTTGTGACCCGTAGAGCCCCGGCGGTGTTAGCACTTCGACATGATCCACCGGCAATTCATCCACGAACCGCGACGCAAGCTGTGACTGCCACTGCCCATAGACCCGCCGGTTCGCGGCAAAGGATATCGTGCAAACCTCCTCGGCCCGCGTGATCCCGACATAGGCCAGCCGGCGCTCTTCCTCGAGCCCTTTGAGACCGCTTTCATCCATTGATCTTTGCGACGGGAACAAACCTTCTTCCCAACCGGGGAGAAACACGACCGGAAATTCGAGACCCTTGGCCCCATGCAACGTCATGATCGTGACTTTCGCCCCGTGCTCTTCGCTCTCGTTATCCATGATCAACGAGACGTGTTCGAGGAATCCACCAAGGTTCTCGAATTGCTCAAGCGCCTTCACAAGCTCCTTGAGGTTCTCAAGCCGCCCGGGCGCCTCCGGTGTTTTGTCATTTTGCCACATCGTGGTGTAGCCGCTCTCGTCGAGAATTTTCTCCGCGAGTTCGATATGGGACAATTCGGACCGCTGCCCCTCGGCCTCGATCACCTCATCTTCATCGTCCACACCGGGAAACCGGATCTGCTGCACCGCCATCGACGACCACCGATCAAGCGCCGCGATCAATTCCGCCACGCCCGTGCGCGCCTTCCCCTTTAGCACGCCCTCGTCGGCCGCAATCCGCGCGGCTTCTTTCAGGGACACGCCGTTTTGGCGCGCGATTACCTGAATGCCCTGCATCGCCTTGTCGCCCACGCCCCGCTTGGGGACGTTCACGATCCGCTCGAAGGCGAGATCATCATCGGGCGAAATTACCACGCGGAAATAGGCCATGGCATCGCGGATCTCCATCCGCTCGTAGAACCGCGGTCCACCAATTACGCGATAGGGCAGCCCGATCGACAAAAACCGGTCCTCGAATGACCGCATCTGATGCGAGGCGCGCACCATGATTGCAATCTCTTCCTCACTAAATTTCTGAAATGCTGGCGCAAGTGGCAGATCGTTTTCACGGCGCTCAGTCAGCTCCCACATTAGCTTGCGTGTCTTAAATTCGGCAAACGGACTATTTTGCGCTTTTAGAATACCAAATAGTTGCTCCGGCGTCGCCGCACCCCTCAATTTACCTGCCTTCGCGAGCCGTTCGAATTCCTGTTCGATGGACTTTGACCGTGGGTTACGTCTGTTTTTTGCATATTTTGAAGTGCCTGAAACCATGGCCTCGATCTCTTCACCGACCCAACGCGCTTCTTCTTCGCCGTCCCAATGCCCGATTAACCGGACCTTTTCGCCGTCTTCGGCATCGGTCCACAACTCCTTGCCCAGACGATCCTTGTTGCCCGCAATCACGCTGGACGCGGCGGCAAGGATATGGGGCGTAGAGCGATAGTTCTGCTCCAACCGGACCACCTTTGCGCCCGGAAAATCCTTTTCAAACCGCAGGATATTGCCCACTTCCGCCCCGCGCCAACCGTAGATCGATTGATCGTCGTCCCCCACGCAGCAGATGTTTCTATGCCCCCCGGCCAGCAACCGCAGCCACAGATACTGCGCCACGTTGGTATCCTGATACTCGTCCACGAGGATGTAGCGCAGCCAGCGGCGGTATTGCTCCAATAGATCCGGATGGGTCTGGAAAATCGTCACCATGTGCAACAGGAGGTCACCGAAATCGGCCGCATTCAGCGCCTTGAGACGCTCCTGATACTGCGCGTAGAGCTGAACCCCGCGATCATTGAACGCCGCCCCGTCCGATTTGCCCAATTGCGCAGGCGTCAGTGCGCGGTTCTTCCAGCCATCGATGATCCCCGCCAACTGCCGCGCAGGCCACCGCTTTTCGTCGATATTGGCCGCACTGATCACCTGTTTGAGCAACCGGATCTGATCGTCGGTATCCAGAATGGTGAAGTTCGATTTCAACCCGACCAGTTCCGCGTGACGGCGCAGCATTTTCACACAGATCGCGTGGAAGGTGCCGAGCCACTGCATGCCCGCACCCTCACCCGCCGTGATCCCTTCAACACGGGTTTTCATCTCCCGCGCCGCTTTATTGGTGAATGTCACCGCGAGAATCTCGTTGGGGCGGGCCCGCCCCGTCGACATCAGATGCGCAATCCGCGCCGTGAGCGCCTTGGTCTTACCCGTGCCAGCCCCCGCCAACATCAAAACCGGCCCGTCGAGCGTCTCGACCGCCTCTCGCTGCGCAGCGTTCAGCCCGCTGAGGTAATCGGCATTCGCCTGTGCACCCGGGGCGCGCGCCATCGCCATCTGGCTCAGACTCATGTTCGGGCGTGCGGCGGCCTCAAAGGCGTCTTCATCATCGAAATTGCTCATGCGCGCCAAGATAGAGTGTCGCCCGCGACAAGAAAAGCGTGTTCTTGAATTGTTCGCATCACGCCAGCGCCTTTTTTGGACAGTCGACCGCGCCCACATCCGCGCCACACGCCGTAGTAACCCCTTACCACCACGCCTGCCCGTTTTGGGATTAGCCTGCGCGTCACGGACATGCCAAACGGGAGGATAACATGGCCAAAATCTTGATGATTACCGGTGATTACACCGAAGACTACGAAACCATGGTGCCATTTCAATGCCTCATGGCCTGCGGGCACACCGTCGATGCGGTTTGCCCCGACAAGAAATCCGGCGACACAGTAAAGACCGCGATCCATGATTTCGAAGGCGATCAAACCTACTCGGAAAAACCCGGTCACAATTTCGCTCTCACCGCTGATTTCGCATCCGTTGAGCCCGAAACTTATGACGCGCTGGTCATTCCGGGGGGGCGCGCGCCCGAATACCTCCGGCTGAACGCTGCTGTCCTCGACATGGTGCGCCACTTTTTCGAGACCAAAAAACCGGTGGCCGCGATCTGTCACGGTGCGCAGCTTTTGGCCGCCGCAGGGGTGTTGGAGGGGCGCACCTGTAGCGCCTATCCGGCCTGCGCGCCCGAAGTCACCGCCGCTGGCGGCACATTCGCCGACATCGCCGTGACCGAGTCTGTCATCGACGGAAACCTCGTGACCGCGCCCGCGTGGCCTGCTCATCCCGCGTGGCTCGCGCAATTCATGAAACTGCTGTAATCTGAGGCGGGGCCCAGCGCGGCCCCGCCCACACAAACGGCTGCGCAGGCGACCGCGCGCCATGAGGGAAGGAGGAGCCCGCCATGTGTGAACTCTTTATCGGCGCAGATCCCGACCTGTGGGAAAGCCGCACGCGCAGCCTGCGCATTGACGGCGTCGCCACATCGATCCGGATTGAAAACCATTTCTGGGCCACGCTAGAGGAAATCGGCAAACGCGACGCTATGACGGTTGCCCAACTCATCACCAAACTCTGGCACGAAGCGATGGACGCCGATCATGATCTGGGGAACTTCACGTCCTTTTTACGGGTCTGTTGCGCGCGCTACCATGCCCTCATGGCCGCCGGCGACATTTCACCCGACACGCGCACACCGATTGCAGGCCACCCTGCCCGCGCCATTCTGCGGGCCGAAGCGACGCGCCACACCGCCCATGCCGCAGCTTTGCGAAAGGTGAACTAGTCCGGTGTGACCTGCGCCGAGAGCGCGGTGACATAGCGGATGAAAAGGGAGGAAAAGATCCGCAGCTCTTCCTCATCCCACCCTTCGAAAACGCCCGAGAGAATGCGCCATTTCTGAGCCGTGAAATCGCCGAGGAATTTATGGGATTTGGGCGTCATGACGAGGATGGATTTGCGCGCGTCTTCCTGCACCACGCGGCGTTCGACAAATCCACGCTCCACCAGACCGGACACGATGCGCGAGGCACGTGACGGGTCCACCGCCATGAGATCGGCCACCATACCGATGGTCGGATCCTGTGGCTCCGGACGCCCGATACCGGCCGAAATCTGCGCGATCGACAAGAGGCCCTGTAGCAGCGCGGGTTCGAGCTTTTCCTCGATCCCGTCGAGGACCTTGCCTTTGAAATCGCCCTTTTCCGCGATCCGGCGCCATTGGAACAGCGCCACATCGAGCCCCAACAGTGCCGAGATCGCATCCGGTGAAAATCCTTTATCCGCAAGGAGTTCTGGCACGCCGCGATGAATGCGCGGATCAGGTTTGCTATATGAATCTGTGTCTTCCATGGCCTGTCCGTGCCACCATTCCATGCCAAAGTCAACAATATGCCCTTCACACTTATATGCTATTGACACATATGTGCTGGAGGGGTACCTCGCTTCCCAATTCACCTCCCTCCGACTCGCAGGAACGCCCTATGGCCGACACCATTCACTCCACCCCCCAAATGCCCGACGACGCCGATAGCGCGGTTGGCATTGTCATCGGCTCTGTGGGTGTTCTCCTCCTGCTGGCCTCGCTGGATCAAACCATTGTCTCGACTGCGCTGCCTACAATCGTGGCGGACCTTGGTGGCCTCGATCACCTGTCGTGGGTGGTGACGGCCTATATCCTCGCCTCCACCGTGGTTGCGCCGCTCTATGGCAAAATCGGCGACCTATATGGCCGTCGAAACACGGTGCTCTTCTCGGTCGTCCTGTTCCTCGTCGGGTCCGCGCTCTGTGGGCTGGCGACCTCCATGCCGTTTCTCATCGCGGCGCGCGCCCTGCAGGGTCTCGGCGGAGGCGGACTGTTCGTCCTCGCGCTCTCCATCATTGGCGACGTCATCCCGCCAAAAGACCGCGGCAAGGTTCAGGGCATGTTCGCAGGCGTCTTTGGCATCTCTTCGGTTGCGGGCCCGCTCCTAGGCGGCTGGTTTGTGGACGCATTTTCATGGCACCTGATTTTCTACATCAACATCCCCTTCGGCCTGCTCGCGCTCGCGGGTTTCTTCTACGGATTCAAAGCCCACCCGGACCCCGTGCCCCATAAGATCGACTACGCAGGCGCAGTGGCGCTCACCGTCACTTTGGGCGCAACAGTTCTGGTCACAGCCCTCGGCGGACAGGAATTTGCATGGAATTCGGTGCCCGCTCTGGCCCTGTTCGGTCTGGCGATCACGGCCCTCATCGCATTCATCTTGATTGAACTGCGCGCCGCCGAACCCATCCTGCCGCTCAGCCTGTTCAAAATGAACGTCTTCTGGACCACCTCGCTGATCTCCTTTGTGTCCGGCGCGATGATGTTCGGTTCTCTCACCTTCATCCCCGCCTTTCTCCAACTGGCAAAAGGCGCCACGGCCACCGCATCCGGCCTCCAATTGATCCCGATGACGGTGGGTATCCTGACCGCTTCGACCCTATCGGGGCGCTACATGGGCCGCACCGGCAAATACCGCAGCCTGCCGATCATCGGCCTGATCATCGCGGTCGGCGGCCTCCTCATTCTCACCCGGCTTTCACCCCAGATGCCAGCACCCCTGCTCTGGCTCGCCCTCATCATGATCGGCGCGGGTATGGGCACCGTTTTCCCCGTGGTGACAACGGCCGTGCAAAACGCCGTGCCACGCGAACAACTGGGCACCGCGACGGCGGCGGGCCTGATGTTCCGGCAGGTCGGCGGATCCATTGCCGTGGCGCTCTTTGGCGCGATCTTTGCCGCACGGCTCACCTCGCTCACCGGAGACATTCCTCTCGGTGGCTTGGCCTCCGTGGCCGAACTTGGCCCCCAATCCATGGCCCATCTCCCCGAGCAAGCGCGCGACCTGATCGCAACCTCGGTGGGACAAGCACTCCACCCCGTCTACTGGATCGCTGCGGCTCTGGCGCTCTGTGGTGTCTTTTTCGCCATCCTGATGAAAGAGAAACCTCTCGAAGGGCGCATGACACCCCGCTAAAAGCATACTGGGTGCCTATGAACCCACCCGCTCTTTCAATTCGTTAGCGCAAACATTAGAAAGGCCCCGATAGCGAGGCTTTGGGGATTTACTGCGCTGCAGAAACCCTTACGCTGATAGGATGAATTAGCTCGTGGGAGAGACGAAATGCCCGATTTCAAAAAGGTACTGATCGCCAACCGTGGTGAGATTGCCATTCGCGTCATGCGCGCGGCAAACGAACTCGGGAAGCGCACCGTCGCAATCTACGCAGAAGAAGACAAACTCTCGCTCCACCGCTTCAAGGCGGACGAAGCCTACCGGATCGGTGAAGGCCTCGGACCTGTTGCAGCATACCTGTCGATCTCCGAAATCATCCGTGTGGCCAAGGCATCCGGCGCCGACGCCATTCACCCCGGCTATGGCCTGCTCTCCGAAAACCCCGACTTTGTGGACGCCTGCACCGAGGCCGGTATCACCTTTATCGGTCCCAAGGCCAAAACCATGCGCGAGCTTGGCGACAAAGCATCTGCACGCAAAGTTGCGGTGCGCGCCGGCGTGCCGGTCATTCCCGCCACCGAAGTTCTCGGCGACGACTGGGACGCCATCCGCGCCGAGGCCACCGAGATCGGGTTCCCCCTGATGCTCAAAGCCTCCTGGGGCGGCGGCGGTCGCGGCATGCGCCCGATCATGAACGCCGACGAGCTGGAAGAAAAAGTCAAAGAGGGCCGTCGCGAAGCCGAAGCTGCCTTTGGCAACGGCGAGGGCTACCTCGAAAAGATGATCATCAAGGCACGTCACGTCGAGGTTCAGATCCTCGGTGACAACCAAGGCAACATCTACCACCTCTACGAGCGCGATTGTTCGGTTCAGCGCCGCAACCAGAAAGTCGTCGAACGCGCCCCTGCCCCCTACCTGTCGGCGGCCCAGCGCGAAGAAATCTGTTCGCTCGGCAAAAAGATCTGTGAATTCGTAAACTACGAATGCGCCGGCACCGTCGAATTCCTGATGGATATGGAAACCGGCAAATTCTACTTCATCGAAGTGAACCCCCGCGTGCAGGTGGAACATACTGTCACCGAGGAAGTCACGGGCATCGACATCGTGCGCGCCCAAATCCTGATCGCGGAGGGCAAATCGCTCACCGAGGCGACGGGCGTGGCCACGCAATACGACGTCAAACTGGACGGGCATGCGCTGCAATGTCGTGTGACGACCGAGGACCCGAACAACAACTTTATCCCGGACTACGGGCGCATCACCACGTATCGCTCCGCCACCGGGATGGGCATCCGTCTGGACGGGGGCACGGCCTACTCGGGGGCCGTTATCACGCGCTATTATGACTCCCTGCTGACCAAAGTGACCGCATGGGCGCGCACGCCAGAGGCCGCGATTGCCCGCATGGACCGCGCCCTGCGCGAATTCCGTATCCGCGGCGTGTCGACCAACATCGACTTTGTGATCAACCTGCTCAAACACCCGACTTTCCTCAACAATGAATACACCACCAAATTCATTGACGAGACGCCGTCGCTGTTCGACTTCAAACAACGCCGCGACCGCGCGACGAAAATCCTCACCTATCTCGCCGACATCACGGTGAACGGTCACCCCGAAACCGCCGGACGCCCGATCCCCGCCTCCGACCTGCGCGTTCCCGTGCCCCCCAAGCGGCACAACGAGACGCCGCCCAAAGGCACACGTCAGCTGCTGGAAGAAAAAGGTCCCCAGGCCGTCGCGGACTGGATGCTGAAACAAAAGCGTCTGCTGATTACCGACACCACCATGCGCGACGGGCACCAGTCTCTGTTGGCTACGCGCATGCGCTCGATTGATATGATCAACGCAGCCCCCGTCTACGCCAGCAACCTCAGCGAACTCTTCTCCGTCGAATGTTGGGGCGGCGCGACCTTTGATGTCGCCTACCGGTTCTTGCAGGAATGCCCGTGGCAACGCCTTCGCGACATCCGCGCGAATATGCCGAACGTGATGACGCAGATGCTCCTGCGTGCCTCCAACGGCGTCGGGTACACCAACTACCCCGACAACGTGGTGCAGTTCTTTGTGAAACAGGCCGCCGAAAGCGGTGTCGATGTGTTCCGCGTCTTTGACAGCCTCAACTGGGTCGAAAACATGCGCGTCGCCATGGACGCGGTGATCGATAGCGGCAAGATTTGCGAAGGCACGATCTGCTACACCGGCGATCTGCTCGACCCGACACGGCCGAAATACGACCTGAAATACTATGTCCAGATGGGCAAGGACCTCAAAGCCGCCGGTGCGCATATTCTGGGCCTCAAAGACATGGCCGGACTGTTGAAGCCGGTTCAGGCCCGCATGCTGATCAAGGCGCTCAAGGAAGAGGTCGGACTGCCGATCCACTTCCACACCCATGACACCTCCGGTGCGGCTGCGGCGACGATCCTCGCGGCCTCCGAGGCTGGCGTCGATGCGGTTGATGCCGCCATGGACGCCTTTTCCGGCGGCACCTCACAGGCCTGCCTCGGTTCCATCGTGGAGGCGCTGCGCTTTACCGACCGCAACACCGGTCTCGACATCTCCGCAATCCGCGACATGTCGATCTACTGGGAAGCCGTGCGTCACCAGTACGCCGCCTTTGAATCCGGCCTGGAGGCACCCGCCTCCGAGGTCTACCTGCACGAAATGCCCGGCGGTCAGTTCACCAACCTCAAGGCACAGGCCCGCTCTCTCGGCCTCGAAGAACGCTGGCACGAAGTGGCTCAGGCCTATGCCGATGTGAACATGATGTTCGGTGATATCGTCAAAGTGACACCCTCCTCCAAGGTCGTCGGCGACATGGCCCTGATGATGGTGTCCCAAGGCCTCACCCGCGCTCAGGTCGAAGACCCCAAATCCGAGGTCTCCTTCCCCGACAGCGTCGTCGACATGATGCGCGGCAATCTCGGCCAACCTCCCGGCGGCTTCCCCGATGGCATCGTCAAAAAGGTGCTCAAAGGCGAGAAACCCAACACCGAACGCCCCGGCAAACGCCTACCCCCCGTGGATCTCGACGCTGTACGCAAAGAGATGGTCACCAAACTCGGCCTCGAAGAAGTCGATGGCGAGGATCTGGGTGGCTACCTGATGTACCCGAAAGTGTTCTCGGACTACGTCTCGCGCCACGACACCTATGGTCCCGTGCGCACCCTGCCGACCAAAAACTTCTTCTACGGCATGGAGCCCGGCGAAGAAGTATCGATCTCCATTGACCCCGGCGTCACCTTGGAAGTGCGCATGCTCGCCGAGGGTGAGACCAACGAGGAAGGCGAAGTCAAAGTCTTCTTCGAACTCAACGGTCAACCCCGCACTGTGCGCGTCCCGAACCGCACCGTCGCCGCAACCAAAGCCGCGCGCCCCAAAGCGCAGACGGGCAACCCCGACCACGTCGGCGCGCCGATGCCCGGCGTGGTAGCAACCGTTGCCGTCACCGTCGGTCAGGAAGTTCATAAAGGCGACGTTCTGGTCACCATCGAGGCGATGAAAATGGAAACCTCCATCACGGCCGACCGCGATGGCACGGTGAAATCCGTTCACGTCACGCCAGGCGCGCAAATCGACGCCAAGGACCTGTTGGTCGAACTGGAATAGAACATCTGGATGGTCGGGCGCGGGTCAGCCCCGCTCGACCACCGGAATCAGAATGGTGACAATCCCGTCGCGGGGATTGAACCGTTCATCATAGACCTCAACCATCGGTGGGCCTTCGGCTATGGCGAAATGCGCATCCGCGTTCAGCGCGGCAACCGCACGCCCCATCGCCTTTGGGAAATCCGAAATCGGACCCTGCGTTTCAAACACGGCGCATTTCTGCGTCGGGATGGGGATTTCCGTGAAAAGATCCGGCACCGGCGCATCCTCCAACAGCTCAACCGCCGCCGCGTAGGAGAACCCTTCGGGGTTGCCGTTGTAACTGACGCCATAGAAGCAGCCGGGAACTTTTCCGGCAACCGTGGGCGCGATCTCGTCGAAAGCTTCCCAAATTTGGGGGATTTCGGACCGTTCGTCCCATGTGAAATCGCGGCTAAGGCCCGCAAGCCGTATCTGATCGACCAAGCGATTTTCCAAACGCGTCAACTTAATCTCGTCCATCCCACGCCCCAGCGCCTGTTTCCTCCATCCGAGCATAAAACTTGACCTTAGGGAATGTGAAACTTCAATTTCCGCGAAACCGGCGATAGGGGATTGGTATTGCGGCGTTAAATGCCCATGTTAGCGGCAAAATGGAGGAGAAATTCATGTTCCCGATCACCACGATCTACGCCGCTCTCGCGGGGTTGTTCCTGTTCTACATATCGCTGCGCGTATCCATGGGGCGCGGCAAACATAAACTCTCGCTGGGCGACGGCGGTGACAAGGACATGATCAAACGCGTCCGCCAACAGGGCAACTTCACCGAATACGCCCCGATGACCCTTATCCTGATGGCGCTGGCAGAGGCACAGGGCACACCCGCTGGCGTGCTGCATGCAATCGGGATCGCCCTCGTCCTCTCCCGTCTTGGACATTTTTTCGGCATGTTTGGCGGCAAACTCTACCCGCTGCGTCTTTGGGGCATGTTGGCCACCTATGCGTTGCTGGCGGCCCTGTCGTTGGGATTGCTCGGACACGCGATGCTCTGAGGTGAATAAAATCCCCGGTCCGCGCGATTTTTCCCTTGCAGGCTCGCGCGGGATTCCCTATCTCACGCCTCACCCAAGGATGCGGGCGTAGCTCAGGGGTAGAGCATAACCTTGCCAAGGTTAGGGTCGGGCGTTCGAATCGCCTCGCCCGCTCCAATTGGGACCCCAGACGGGATCGGAGTGCCGATCATACCCACCGTCGAACAGGATGCGGGCGTAGCTCAGGGGTAGAGCATAACCTTGCCAAGGTTAGGGTCGGGCGTTCGAATCGCCTCGCCCGCTCCAAACTCTCTAACAACGATATCTCCACGACCGACGCGTATCAGCCGGTGGCCCACCCGCCATCGATGATATGCGCCTGTCCTGTGGTGAACCCTGCCTCATCGCTGGCCAGATAGACCGCCAGATGGGCAATCTCCGCCGGTGTTCCGATGCGCCCCATCGGCTGGCGCGCGATAAAGGCGGCCTTGGCGGTCTCATAGTCCCCCATTGCCCGCAACCGGTCATGCAGCGACGGACTGTCGACCGTGCCCGGACAGATGGCGTTGCAGCGAATGCCTTTGGTCACATAGTCCAATGCCACAGATTTCGTCATCCCGATGATCGCCGCCTTCGAGGCGCCATAGATAAACCGGTTCGGCGCGGCCAAAATCGCCCCCGCGACGGATGCGATATTCACAATCGAACCGCCCCCACGGGCCACCATTCCCGGAATCGCCGCCTGCATGGTGTGAAACTGCGACTTCACGTTGAGCGCGAAGGCCATGTCGAAATCCGAATCACTCGCTTCCTCAATGGCTCCCCCATGCACATAGCCTGCACAGTTCACGAGGATGTCGGCTTCTGCGTCGCGAACCGCCCCCTGCACCGCCGCCCGATCCGTCACATCGAGCGCCATGACCTGCGCGCCATCCAACCCCGACAGCTTTGCCGCATCCAGATCACTGGCCACGACCTGCGCCCCTTCGCGCACAAATGCTTCTGCTATGGCGCGCCCGATCCCCTGACCAGCCGCTGTGACAAATGCGCGTTTTCCCGAAAGTCTCATCGTAATCTCCCCGACACCATCGCGCGGATATCGACAGCACCGCGCCTTTGGTATACCAAATCAGGGAACGCAGGATCGCGCAATGCATCCCGCACCGCACCGCGGACGGGAACCACGCGAAAAGGGAGCACGGATGACGGAACGACCGTTGGCCGAACAATTGGCGGACCGGCTGAGGCGGGACATTTTGCGCGGACGGCTCGCACCCGGCGACGCTGTGAAGGAACGCGATAATGCCCTCGACCTCAATGTGTCGCGCACGCCTATGCGCGAAGCGATCCGCATTCTCGCCAAAGAAGGCCTGATCGTTCTGCGCCCCGCGCGCAGCCCTATTGTGGCCGATCCCTCCATCGAGGAAATAAGCCAATGGGTGGAGGTCCTCGGCGCGCTTGAAATCCTGTCCGGTGATTTGGCCTGTGCGCGTGCAAGTGACGCCCAGATTGCCAAAATCCGCCGCCTGCAAATCAAACTTGCCGAGATGGATCCCGAGGCCGACAAGATCGCCACATTCGAAACCGACATGGCTTTCCACTCCGCCATCGTCGCCGCCGCCCGCAACCCGTCTCTGGCCGCCACGCACCGTGCCTATCTGGAGCGGTTGTGGCGCGTGCGCTACCTTTCCGCCACCCGCCCCGACAAACGCACCCGTGTGCTCGATGAACACAGCCGGATGGTGGACGCTCTCACCGCACGTGACGCAGCCACTCTGCGCGCAACGATCGAGACGCATCTGGCTTCCATGCTCGACAATGTGCGCGCCCATTACGCGGCGCAGAACCCGAAAAATTCCGCCTGAAAACCTGCCTGAAATTAAGGACAATAAAGATGAAGCTTCTCCGCTACGGCCCCATAGGAAAAGAAAAACCCGCCATGCTCGACGCAGAAGGACAGGTGCGGGATCTCAGCGATCATACCGCCGATTTTGCGGGCGCCACGGTGTCGCGCGATGCCCTCGCGCGCCTCGCTGCGATTGATCCCACCACTCTACCCGTCGTCGAGAACCCGGGCCGGATCGGGTCCTGCCTCGCGTCGGTGCCGAACTTTTTCTGCATTGGCCTCAACTACACGCAACACGCCATCGAAACCGGCATGGACGCGCCCAAAGAACCCATCATCTTTTCCAAAGCCTCCTCGGCACTTTCGGGGCCCTTCGACCCTGTCATCCTGCCACGCGGCGCCACCAAAGGCGACTGGGAGGTCGAGCTGGGCGTGGTGATCGGTCGCGAAGCCCTCTACGTGTCCGAGGACGACGCATTGGATTATGTCGCAGGCTATTGCACCATCAACGATGTCTCGGAGCGCGCTTTTCAGACCGAGCGCGGCGGTCAGTGGATCAAGGGCAAATCCGCCCCTACATTTGGTCCCGTCGGCCCCCACCTCGTCACCGCGGACGAAGTGCCCGACCCGCAGGACCTTCGCGTCTCGCTCGACCTCAACGGCACGACGGTTCAGGACAGCAGCACGTCGGACATGATTTTTACGGTACGCGAGATCATTTCCTACATGTCGAACATGATGCGCCTCCAACCCGGTGACATCATCGCAACCGGCACGCCCTCCGGCGTGGGCATGGGCATGAAGCCGCAGCGGTTCCTCGCTCCCGGCGACGTTATGGAACTGGAAGTAGATGGACTGGGCCGCCAGCGTCAGGTCGTCGAGTCAGCATAGTCTCTCCACTCTCATCCATCTCGCGACGCCGCGCGATGTTCGCCGATATCCGGCCAAGCCGCTCGATGATGTTCACCAGATCATCGGGCGGCGTTCCGTTTCCGCACATGAATTTAAGAGACGACAAACGCGCAAACAGGTCCGGCAACATTTCCGGTGACTGCGCCGACACGAGGATCGTCATGATATCCGGCTGGTGGAATTCTGCCATCATGGCAACGGCCAGCCCGCTCTCGCGATCGACGGTCAGATCAAACACAAGAACGTCAAAAACCATCGTGCGCAGCATTTCCAGCGCCTCATCGGCCTGTCGCGCGCGCCTCACATGGTGACCGCGACGACCCAGGCGGGCCTGCCAAGTTGCTGTTGTCTCTAGATCGCCATGCCAAATTAGGACTCTCACGGCTATTTCTCCTTCCCCCGCAATCACGCACGGGGAGTCGGGTTTACCCTACGTCACCACCACTTTCGCGCTCAAGAGATTAACAATCCGTTAACGACCCTGCCTGTTGCTACGCTAACACCAAAAAAACTTGACGTCACAGCACCGCGCCGGATTGGCGCAAAGGCAACAAACCGAAAAAGAGCGACCGCAATGCAATTGGCATGGACAGATCGCCCGCCTATAAGCATCTGAAAATCAAGGGACGTGCCCCATGCGCAAGGCAAATATCACTCGTAACACCGCCGAAACCGCAATTTCGGTCGATATCAATCTCGATGGCACAGGTGCCTACGAGATGGCGACAGGCGTCGGGTTCTTTGACCACATGCTTGACCAACTGGCGCGCCACAGCCTGATCGACATGAACGTGCGCTGTAAGGGCGACACACACATCGACGACCACCACAGCGTCGAAGACGTCGGCATCGCGCTCGGACAGGCGATTGCACAGGCGCTCGGCGACAAAAAGGGCATCCGGCGCTACGGTCACTTTGCCCTCGCCATGGACGACACGCAGGTAGCCTGCGCGCTCGACCTTTCGGCGCGTCCATTCCTTGTGTGGAATGTCGATTTCCCGACCGCTCAAATCGGCACCTTTGACACCGAACTGGTGCGCGAATTCTTTCAGGCGCTGTCGACACATGGCGGCATCACGCTGCACGTCGATCTGGTCCACGGCATCAACAGCCACCACATCGCCGAGGCGGCGTTCAAATCCGTCGCGCGCGCCCTGCGTATGGCGGTCGAAGTCGACCCGCGCATGGCCGACACATTGCCCAGCACCAAGGGGTCGCTCTAAGGCGACTGCCCCACCGCACCCCTTGGCAACCGTGCAAAATCCGCCTAACCCGTTGGCGCGGAAAATGAGGGACGAACATGCTCACAGCACTGGTGGATTACGACAGCGGCAACCTGCACTCGGCGCACAAAGCCTTTGAACGCATGGCGCGCGAACGCGGCTCCGGCACCATTGTGGTCACCAGCGAACCCGATGTGGTGGCCAAGGCCGATCGCATCGTCCTGCCCGGCGACGGGGCATTTCCGGCGTGCAAAAAGCAACTCTTCGACTACACCGGCCTGTTTGACGCCATCTCCGAAGCGGTGACCCAGAATGGCCGCCCCTTCATGGGGATCTGCATCGGCATGCAAATGCTCGCCACCCGTGGCCTTGAATATGAAACCACCACTGGTTTTGACTGGATCGGGGGCACGGTGGAAAAAATCGCGCCCGCAGACACCGATCTGAAAGTGCCGCACATGGGTTGGAACGACCTCATTCTCGACGCGCGCCACCCTGTGCTCGACGGCATTTCGACCGGCGATCACGCGTATTTTGTGCACTCCTACCACTTCCGCGTGGCCGACCCTGCCCACCGTCTCGCCCATGTCGACTATGGCGGCGATGTCACCGCGATCGTGGCCAAGGACAATATGTTCGGCACGCAGTTCCACCCCGAAAAAAGCCAAGCCGCGGGCCTGCGCATGATCTCCAACTTCCTCGGCTGGGCCCCCTGATCTAGACACGATTTGGACGCAAAAAAGGGGCCACGCGGGCCCCTTTCATGACTGACCTAAGGCCCGTCTTATTTAACGCGTGTCCATGTCTGGCCTTTACAGATCGGTCCGACACATCCCGACACTTTGAGCGACGCGCCATTCATGGCCATCTTCGAGTTAAAGATCTTGCCCGTCGAGGGCTGCCAGATTTTGCCGCTCTTGTAGGCACCGCCACCTTGGGGGACCATGTCCCAGACAATCGGCTTGCCCTTATTGGCGGAATTATACTCTCCGCTGTCGTTAAAGGTGCGCGTTATGGTGCCGCAAATATGGGCCCCGCACGGTGCAATGGTCACATGGGCATAGGCGCCATCGTCCACTTGGGTTTTCCAGACACCTTCGACCGGATCGGCGAACGCGGGCGTCGCAAGACCGACAGCCAAAGCAATGGCAGACAAACGTTTTAACATGAGGTTCCTCCCTGATATTGCGCGTATCCTGAGGGCGCTCGACGCGTTCTTGCAAGTCTGACGTTGGGGAATTTGCATTTCCGGCGGACCCATGCCAAACGGAGCGCGACCCCGCGCCCAAAGGACACCCGCCATGATCCTCTACCCCGCCATCGACCTCAAAGACGGCCATGCCGTGCGCCTGTTCAAAGGTGAAATGGACAAAGCCACCGTATTTAACGAAGACCCCGCAGCCCAAGCGATGGAATTCGTCGCCGCTGGCTGTGAATGGCTCCATCTCGTTGATCTTAATGGTGCTTTTGCGGGCACGCCGGTAAATGCGGCGCCTGTGGAGGAAATCCTCAAACGCTGCAAAGTGCCCGCGCAACTCGGCGGAGGAATCCGCGACATGGCAACCATCGAACGTTGGCTCGAACGCGGCCTGTCGCGCGTGATCCTTGGCACGGTGGCTGTCGAAAATCCCGACCTCGTGCGCGAAGCCGCTCGTGCCTTTCCCGGCCATGTCGCCGTGGGCATTGATGCGCGCAAAGGCATGGTGGCCACCAAAGGCTGGGCCGAAGAAACCGACGTGACTGCAACCGACCTCGCCAAATCCTTTGAGGACGCAGGCGTCGCGGCAATTATCTACACCGACATCAACCGCGACGGCGCGATGCAGGGTCCCAACGTGGATGAAACCGCCGCGCTGGCGAACGCCGTGTCGATTCCCGTCATCGCTTCGGGTGGGGTTTCCTCCCTTGCTGACCTGAAGGCGCTGAAATCTTGCGGCGCACCGTTGAACGGCGCCATTTCCGGTCGCGCGCTTTATGATGGCGCGATTGATTTGGGTGAGGCGTTGAAGGTGCTCAAGGGGTAAGCCCCGCCCGCCCCTCAGTCGGGTCAAAACGCCACGCCCCTGAGACAGCGTGGCGTTTTTGCGTGTACAACAAGGAAACGCGCCCTCGGTAAAGAGCTCAGCATGTCCAAAATCTTCAAAATGACCCACCCCGACACATCGCGTCTTTGGCCAATGGTCCAAAAGGGCGACTTCATCGACGGATACGCCACCCCATCGCAGCTGAGCCCCCAAGACGCGCTCTCTATCGGGCTCGCCATGCCCAAATGGGCCGACGCGCTCCTCAGGCTGCGCAACGTCATCGTGCGCCCGCTTGGCCTCAAAACGGGGTCCGCCAAGGACGGGCGCGACGCCATTTTCCCGATGCATTATTCAAGCGACACCGAGATCATCATTGGCACCGATGATGCCCACCTGAATTTTCGCATCAGTGTCCTGCGCCAAAATGGTCATCTCCATATGGCCACATGGGTGCACCGCAACAACTGGATCGGGCGCGTCTATCTGCTGATCGTCATGCCCTTTCACGTTGCCATTGTCCGCAACGCCATGCGCCAGATTGCCAAAGCGTCCACGATTACATCGCCCCCACTGGCACAATAAAGATATGGGGAAATGGCGCGACGGGGCGTCCCCATGCTCAAAACCCGCATCATTCCCTGCCTCGACGTCGCAGATGGCCGTGTGGTCACAGGCGTCAATTTCGTCGATCTGATCGACGCAGGCGATCCGGTTGAAAGCGCACGCGCCACTGAACGGCGCCATTCCCGGTCCTGCGCTTAATGATGGTGCGATTGAACTGGGCGAAGCGCTCGGAGTTCTGAAAGCCTAAGCTTTTGCTCGCGGGTCGGCGATGGTCCACCGCCCCACGCCGCCCAAGTCCGCAAACGATTGATCTGTCCCCGAGATTTGCGATGCACCCCGCGCCTAACCCGCCTGCGGATGCAACCACGAAAAAAGGCGCGCGACACCTGATGGAGCCGCGCGCCGGAGGGACGCCGATGACGGCGTTGGTCTTGGTCGGATCAGATCACGGCGGAGATTATCATCCCCCAGCCTGCGCATCCCAGTACCACCGCCGGTGCGAGCCACCACCCCCGCATGAGGGGCCGGGGGTCGAGGGGTACGGAGGTGTCCCGAACCGGTACGAATGTGCCCGCGCAAACAGCCATGTCTGTATCCTTTTGTTGGTCTGATCGGGTTCATCAGACATACTTATTCCTAACACGAGGTTTCCGGGCGCGGTTGGTCGCCAAAGAATGGTACCGCCTCTCTTTGGTATAGGGCGTACTTCTTACTGACAGGGCACTGTGCACCCGCGCATTCGGTTTGCCACACCGCGACGGGGTCGCTATTGCTGTGCGCGGTACACAAAACGGCAAAGGTCGCACCTGAAATGCTGAAAACCCGCATCATTCCCTGCCTCGATGTCGCAGATGGCCGCGTGGTCAAAGGCGTCAACTTCGTCGATCTGGTCGACGCGGGCGATCCGGTCGAAAGCGCGCGGGCCTATGACGCAGCGGGCGCGGACGAGTTGTGTTTTCTCGACATCCACGCCACCCACGAAAACCGCGGCACCATGTTCGATCTGGCGACCCGCACGGCAGAGCAATGTTTCATGCCGCTGACCATCGGGGGCGGCGTGCGCACCTCCGAGGATGTGCGCGACCTCCTGCTCGCGGGCGCGGATAAAGTCAGCTTCAATTCCGCCGCTGTGGCCGACCCCGACGTCATCGCACGCGCCGCCGATCGTTTTGGCAGTCAGTGCATTGTCTGTGCGATCGACGCGAAAACCGTCGCCACCGACGCCGAGGGCAAAGGCATTAAATGGGAAATCTTCACCCATGGCGGGCGCAAATCAACCGGCATCGACGCTGTGGAATTCGCCCGTCTGGTGGCGAAAAAAGGCGCCGGTGAAATCCTTCTGACCTCGATGGACCGCGACGGGACACGGGCGGGGTTCAATATCGCCATGACGCGCGCCATCGCAGACGCTGTGGCCATTCCCGTCATCGCCTCCGGTGGTGTCGGCACGCTTGACCACCTCGTCGAAGGCGTCACAGAGGGCCACGCTTCCGCCGTGCTCGCCGCCTCCATTTTCCACTTTGGCGATTTCACCATCCAACAGGCCAAAGAACACATGGCCACCAATGGCATCCCGATGCGGCTGTCCTGACGCCGACACGTTTCATCCGATAATCCGACAGCAACCCCTCGAGGCCAAAATGCACCCGATCGACCGTCTCGCCGCCACCATCGACGCCCGCAAATCCGCCGATCCGGATACCTCCTGGACCGCGAAACTGCTCTCCAAAGGACCGGAAAAAGCGGCCGAGAAATTCGGTGAGGAAGCTGTCGAGGCCATTATCGCCTGCGTCAAAAACGACCGAGAGAACCTGACGAACGAAGCGGCGGATGTGATCTACCACCTCGCCGTCATGCTCGCCGCGCGCGACGTCGCGATGAGCGATGTCATGGATGAACTCACGCGCCGCGAAGGCACCTCCGGCATCGCCGAAAAAGCCGCGCGCTAGGTCAACATTTCTGTAGAGAGGTCTCAGGCGACCTGCGAAATTCCCAGCCGCGGGATTTCAATTGCCGGACACCGGTCCATCACAACCTCGGCCCCCTGCGCGTGCGCTAGGGCTGCGGCTTTGTCGTCCACGATATCGAGCTGCATCCAGATCGTTTTGAGCCCCGTGAGAACATGCAGGGCCTCTTCGACAACGCCCATGACTTTTTCGGTGCGGCGGAAGATGTCAACCATATCCACCGGTTCGGAAATATCGGCCAGCGAGGCGACGCAGGTTTCGCCAAACAACGTCTTGCCCGCCTGGCCCGGGTTCACAGGGATCACCTTATATCCTTGCTGTGCAAGGAACGTGCCCACCCGATGGGAAGGACGGTCGGGTTTGGGGGAGGCCCCCACCAAGGCAATCACCCGCGTCTCGCGCAGGATCCGTGCAATGTCATCGTCGGAAAGGTTGTCTATATGCATGCTCAAATCATAGCGCAAAATATGGAATAAAAAAGGCCCGGGCACGAGGCCCGGGCAAAGTGTGGAACGAGGGACAGTGAGAGTTACGCGCCGGTTCCGAGGCGCGTCTCGTAGTATTAACTAGTCATCCCTCGCAAAGGTTCCAGTGCAGGTAAGAAAAACGTGATAATCGCGTGTTCAGCGCTGTGACGCCGCATAGAGCGCGACGGCTGCGGCATTGGACACGTTGAGCGATCCGAAATCGCGCGCAAATGGCACTTTAACCAACCGATCACAGGTCTCGCGCGTTTTCTGGCGCAATCCCGGCCCTTCGGCCCCCATGACCAACGCAACCGCACGATCAGACAGATCGCCGAGCGCCTCACCAAGCGTCACATCGGCCTCACCGTCCAGCCCAAGGCAGACAAACCCCATTTCCTGAAGCTGTCGAATGGTATCCGACAGGTTGCGCACCCGCAGATAGGGCTGACGCTCCAACGCACCGGAGGCGGTTTTTGCCAAGGCACCTGTTTCAGGCGCGGCGTGACGCGCGGTGGCGATCACGGCCTCGGCCCCGAAAACCTCCGCCGAGCGCAGAATGGCCCCGACGTTATGCGGGTCCGTCACCTGATCGAGCAGAACTACCGTCGGCACACCCTCACCTGCGCCCAGACAAACCTCGGTCACCGATCCCCACGCGAGAGGTTTGACCTCTAACGCGGCACCTTGATGAACCGACTGGGGATCAAGCGGGACATCGAATTTGCGTGGATCAACGATCTCCGGTTCAATTCCGGCCGCCGCAATTTCCGCCTCAAGCTTATCGAATGCGTTTTTCGTCACGACGAGGCGCAGTTTCTCGCGCGCCGGATTTGCCAAAGCATCGCGCACCGCATGCAAGCCAAAGAGCCAGATGGTCAACGCATCGGCTTTGCGTTTTGCCTGTTCTTTTTCGACGACCCATTTGGGCTTTTTCATGGGACAACTCGCGCGTTAAAGGGGTTTACCCTTCCTGCCGATCTCTGCATCAAATCACAAGCCCTATCACCGCGATTTTCGGGTTGACGCCTCCCGCGCCGCGAAGTATCCCCCCCGCTACGCGAACGGCCCATATGGGACCCGCGCGCGGGCGACGGGCTGCAAGGTGCGGCAGCGGACTGTAACTCCGCCGGGGAGACCCACGCCTGGTTCGATTCCAGGGTCGCCCACCACTTCCCCCCTTTACATACAATCTGCGCCCATCCGGGATGGTCCGGTGTGACTTCAAAACAGTCCGGACGATTGCCGTGGCTCTCAATCAATCTCGATCGTTTCCCGCGTGTACTGCGCGGTCTCTTCGGAGCCATCATCGAACACCACCCGCAGATCAACGGTTTGAACGGTATTCGGGTCAAAGGACACAAGTATGGCATCCAAACTCTCGGCCCTGAGCGCATTTGGTTGGGCACTGTCCTCGTAACAGGGCTCCGCGGCGAATTGCGCCTCTTCCCCGCCATTGACCGTATAATGAATCGCCTCAACGCCACAGCGCCACGCCAAAAGGTTGGTGAAATACAACAGATCACGCCCCTCGTATTGGCGCACCGCGATCCAATGCGGCTTCGTCGCCTGCAGGATCGGCCTGACCTCGGCCGCCGTGGTGAAATTTTCCGCCCCCGCAGGTGCACAAAAACCAAAGACCAAAATCGCCGCTAAACAGTGTTTCATCGCGTCACCCCATGCCCTTATGCCCATGCCCACCATTGTGTCGCGGGACAGGGCGCCTATAGTTCGCCTCGCAACAAAGCATAGATCCTGTGACCGGATCTTCGAAAAGAAAGCTCCGCGCGCCATGTCCAGTAAGTCGGAAAAGGACCCCTCTTTCAACATTGTCATTGTCGGGCAAAACGGCAGGTTGATGTATGAGGCGCTCCTGTTTGCGGCATCGCTGCGCGCCAGCGACCCTGATTTCAAAGGCAAATTGTTCATCGCAGAGCCCCAACCCGGCCCCAAATGGAACAACGATCCGCGCATGCGCGATGTCGATCTTCACGCCGCCTTCGATCGCCTCGACGCGACCATCCTCCCCTTTGAAAGCCGCCATTTCGGGCAGGACTACCCCTATGGCAACAAAATCGAAGCCCTGTTTGCCCTGCCCAAAGGGGAACCCTTCGTCTTCTTTGACAGCGACACATTGATCACCGGACCGCTGAGCCAAGTCCCCTTTGATTTCTCGCGCCCCTGCGCATCCCTGAAAGTCGAAGGCACATGGCCCCAGATCGAACTCTACGGTCCGGGATACGGCGAGATTTGGAAATCCCTCTACGACAAATTCGGCCTCGATTTCGACAGCACGCTCGATCTGACCCAACCCGACGAATACTGGCGCCGCTACCTTTATTTCAATGCAGGCTTCTTCTTTTACCGCTGCCCGCACGAATTCGGGCAAACCTTTCTCGACTATGCGCTCGCCATTCGCGACGACCCACCCCGCGCCGCCGCCCTGCAGGTCTATGACCCCTGGCTCGATCAGGTCGCGCTGCCCCTCGTCATTCACGCGCTCGGTGGGGAGCGGCGCACTTTGCCCGAAAACACGCTCGATGGCGCGATCTCGTGTCATTACCGTACCTTCCCGCTGCTTTTTGCGCGCGAAAGCGACCATGTGGTCTCGGTCCTGCGCGATGTGGCCGCCCCGAACTGGATCAAAAAGGTTCTCAAAAACTACGATCCGATCAAACGGCTCGTCTACCAATCCAAGGGAAACAGAATTCGCGATATGTTTGATCGCAATGCCCTGCCGCGGCGCGAACAGATGATCCGCAACCGCATCAAGAAGGCCGGCCTTTGGATGCGCTAAAATTGGCGTCGGCAAAGCTCTGCCGGTTGCGCCCAAACCCTTTGCAGCGCAGACAAGCTACGTTAGGGTACCGCCGTGCACCACATGGCCACCATTTAGGTCGCACGCGGGTCCAATCGCCAAGCCACGAGAAATGAAGCCGAATTTCGCCCTCAACCTCACCCACGACGGCATTTCCCTGCTGCATCGCGCAACGGGGGGTTGGGTTGTGGTTGGCGAGGTGGCTCTGGATACCGAAGACCTCACTGCCGCCTTGGCCGATCTGCGCAAAACCGCGCTCGCCCTGTCGCCGCAGGGGATGTCGTGCAAGATCGTGGTTCCCAACTCGCAAATCCTATATCGGCGGCTGCCCGATCCCGGCGGTGACGCGACCGCCCGCAACCGCGTTGTGCGCACCGCCCTCGAAGGGGCCACGCCCTATGCGACCGACGATCTCGTATGGAGTTGGGAAAACGGCGAAGAAACGTTGCGCGTCGCCGTGGTCGCGCGCGAAACTCTGGGCGAAGCCGAAGATTTCGCCACCGAACATCGGTTTAATCCGGTCTCCTTTGTTGCGATCCCCGAGACGGAAGACTACGCGGGCGAACCGTTCTTCGGGCGCACCAATCTCGCCGATACGCTGCTCGGCCCGCAGACTGCGTTGGAACCGGACGACACACCGATCAATATCCTTGCCAACCGCACAGCCCGCGCGAGCGAGGTGCCAAAAGACGACGACACTGTCCTCGACCCCAACGCCACTCTCGAAGACGTAGACACCCCGCCAGAGGAAACACCCGCGGACATCGTGGAGGCCGCACCAGAGCCAGCGGCGGATGCGCCCGAGGCACCGATGGATGTGGATGTTGAACCAAATGACGCCGACGACACCCCGTCAGAGGCCGCATCGGCCTTTCAGTCGCGTCGCTCCGCCTCCGATACATCCGCCAGCGATGGCACGCCGTCGCTGTCCGAACGTCCGGCCCGCTTTTTCAAAGCGCCCGAACCCGCCGCGCCGCAGGTTGTCGAACACCCGCATGTGCCCGTGACCTCCGGCGCGATCGCCCCTTTGTCTGACGAGCTCGAAAAGCCGAAGCCGAAACAGGCGCCCAAGGTCAAAAAGACAGGCCCCCTGCCCGAACCGCCCCCGATGCCTGCGCCGGCACCCATTCGTCCGGCCGCAACACGTGCCGCGCCCGCCGTGGACAAATCGCGCGCCGTGCCCCCGCCGCCCGCCGCGCCTACGGTGGCTGCTCCGGCCGCCCATAAAAACCTGAAAACTGAGCCTGCGACGGCCACCGGATTTGAAGAATCCGCGCCATCCGAACCGGTCCCCGAACCCCTGTCCGAGCGCGCATCCGGTCTCGACTCAGTCGAAAACGAGGCCGACGCCTTCACGGTTTTCGGCGCGCGTCGCCTGCCCGCCCGTTCCCGCAATCGCCCCAAACACCTCGGCCTGATCCTGACCGCCCTGCTCGTGGTCGCTCTCATCGCGGTGGGCCTGTTCGCATCCTTCCTGCCCGACGACGCGCCCCCCGCCGTGCAAACCAGCACCGAGGACGCCGCCCCCACGCCCGATCCGACCCGGGAGAATGCGCAGGCAGTAACGGATGACACGGACGTCTTGCCAGAGCCGGACACCGATCTGGCCGGCGACCCCGAAACGGACGGGATATTGCCTGCGCAAACGCCCCTCGAGGCGCCAACAGCGCTCGCAGAGGCCGGTGAGACGGATGTGACGACAGCAGAGGAAATCGACGACGACGTGGCCTCTGCGGCGCTCGACGATCTCACGCCGCCGCCACCGCTGCAGGAAAACCCCATCGTCGATCCCGAAACCTTGGCCGCTGCATATGCGGCGACCGGTATCTGGCCCGTTTCTCCCAATGCGCCTGCGGGTGAAACCACAGCGCTCGATAGTGCGGAAAACGTCTATATCGCCTCCATCGACCCCCAAATCTCCTCGCAGGATGCCGTTGCGCTCCCCGATGCCGAACGTCATATCGGAGAGGTCCTTCCCCGTCAGCCCTCCGCGCCCGCGCCACATGGGACCCTTTTCGATCTCGATGAACGCGGTCTCGTGCGCGCCACGCCGGAAGGCGCGCTGACACAGGAAGGGACCATAGTCTTCCTCGGACGCCCCGAAATTGTGTCCCGTGCGCGCCCGACCGATCTGGTCCCCGATGTGGCCGAAGTCGCGCAAGACGATCCCATTCGACTCGCTCTGGCCGGGATATCGCCGCGCCTGCGTCCCGAAGCACTGATTGAAAACACTGAAAAGGCAAATCTGGGCGGCTTGACCCTCTCCGACCTATCTGCCCTTCGACCCATTTTCCGCCCCGCCTCCGCACAGGAAACCGCCCAAGCGGACGCACAGGACGCCGGCGCCAATGCGCCTGACCCGACCGCGCCCGTGGTGACCGCCTCACTCGCCCCTGCAAAACGCCCTGCCGATTTTGCCGCCCGTGTCGCTGCTGCGCGCGCATCCGCCGCCAGCGCTGCCATTGCCTCGGAACGGGAAACCGAAACCAATTCATCCGCGACACGCGTCACAGCGCGCGTGCCGGAAAGTTCGACCTCCAACACCGCGCCCAAAACCGTGGCCCGCGCCGCCACCGTGAAGAATGCGATCAACCTGCGCCAGATCAACCTGATGGGCATCTATGGCGGCGGCTCCGATCGTCGCGCCTTGGTGCGCCTCCCCTCCGGTCGCTTCGCAAAGGTCAAAGAGGGCGATCGTCTCGACGGGGGCCGCGTGCGCGCGATTTCTTCGTCCGAATTGACCTATGTGAAGAATGGTCGATCAATCACGCTGAAAGTCGGCGGTTGAACGCCCGCCAGAGTGCGTTGATCCCTACCGCCCCGAGCGGCCATTGCGCGCACACTCGGCAACACTATCGCAAATTTGCGCCCCGGACACTTGCAGGCCACGGCCCATCGTCTATCTCCATACCTGAGCCCGACCCGACGTCATCCCCGCAACAAATCTAAGACCCCGAAGGAGCCTTCGAACGTGGAAGGAATGCTGACACAGGCACTCATCTATCTCGGTGCGATCGTGATCGCTGTGCCGCTCGCGCGGCGTCTCGGACTTGGCTCTGTTCTCGGGTATCTGATCGCGGGCATGGTGATTGGTCCCGTCTTGGGATTGGTGGGAGACGGCGAGAGCGAAGACCTGATGCATGTCGCCGAGTTCGGCGTTGTCATGATGCTCTTCCTGATCGGCCTCGAACTCGACCCGCGCGCCCTTTGGGAAATGCGGCACAAATTGCTCGGCCTAGGCGGGTTGCAAATTTCCGTGACTGTGGCCGTCATCACCGGCGCGGCTATGTTTGTGGGGCAAACCTGGCAGGTCGGTATGGCGCTCGGCTTTATCCTGTCTTTGTCCTCGACCGCTGTGGTGCTTCAAACGCTGACGGAAAAGGACCTGATGCATACCGGCGGCGGGCGCGCCGCGTTTTCAGTCCTCCTGACACAGGATATCGCGGTGATCCCGATGCTCGCCGCGCTGCCGTTGCTGGCCACCGCTGGCACGCTGTCGATCAATCCCGATGGCTCGATCCGGCGCGCCTCCGATCCCGTCCAACACGTGGAGCATTCGATTTCGTTTGTCGAAGGCCTGCCCGGATGGGGTGTGACGCTGGTCACGCTGGGGGCAGTGGCTGCGATCATTCTCGCGGGCGTTTTCCTCACGCGGCCCCTGTTTCGCTATATCCACGCCGCGAACATGCGCGAAATCTACACGGCCGTCTCCCTGCTGATCGTAATCGGCATCGCCTTTTTGATGACCGCAGTCGGCCTGTCACCCGCTCTGGGCACCTTCCTCGCGGGTGTGGTTCTGGCCAACAGCGAATTCCGTCACGAACTCGAAAGCTCCATCGAACCGTTTAAAGGCCTCCTCTTGGGGTTGTTCTTTATCGCGGTCGGAGCGGGCATCAATTTCAATATTCTGTTCCGCGATCCGGTCACGATCATCGGCCTCACCATCCTGTTGATGGTGTCCAAAGGCGTGATCCTTTTCGGGATCGCACGGCTCTTTTCCCTGCGGCGTCGGGGGCAATGGCTCTTTGCACTGGCCCTCGCACAGGCTGGCGAATTCGGCATGGTGCTAACGACCTTTTCGATCCAGCAGAACGTGCTGACGAGCTATCTGGGCGAACGCGTCCTGCTCGTCATCGCGCTGTCGCTCCTGTTCACGCCGCTTTTCTTCATGCTGCAGGACTATCTACGCGTAAAGCTTAGCGAACGGGCCGGTGAGGAAACGCCCAGCGACGAAATCGACGACCAACAGCCGATCATCATCGTTGGTCTTGGCCGCTTCGGTCAGGTTGTGACGCGTCTTGTGCAGGCCTCAGGTTTCAAAACCACCGTCCTCGACCACGATCTCAAAACCATCCAGCTGATGCGTAAATTCGGGTTCAAAGCCTTCTTTGGCGACCCGACCCGCCCGGAATTGCTGCACGCCGCCGGTATCGACAAGGCACGTGTGCTGGTCGTGGCGCTCGACGACGTAAAGCGCTCGGTCGAGCTGGTGCGCTACGTGCGCAGTTTGCGCGGTGAGGGGATTTTCATCATCGTGCGCGCCCGCGACCGCAACCATGTCTATGAACTCTACGGCGCGGGTGCCGACAAGATCGTGCGCGAAATGTTCGACTCGAGCCTTCGTGCCGGTCGCTATGTCCTCGAAGAAATGGGGCTGTCCGAATACGACGCCTCGATGAGCGAACAGGCCTTTTACCAACACGACCGCGAAGCGCTGCGTGAACTGGCCGCTCTTTGGGACCCCAAATTACCGCTCTCCGAAAACGCAGCCTATGTGGAACGCTCGAAAGTTCTCGACAAAGACCTCGAGGCCGCTCTGATGGCGCAGCTCGAACAAGCCCGCAAAGACAGCGCCTAACCCGTCGACACGCCGGCCTGCGCAAATGTCGCCATGTCCGAATGGCACGCAAGAGCCGCCTTGACGATGGGTAGCGCGAGTGCCGCCCCCGACCCTTCGCCGAGCCGCAGTCCGAGCGACAGGATCGGCTCTTTGCCGAGCGCCCCGAGCAGGCGACCATGCGCGGCCTCTGCGGACACATGTCCCGCGACGCAATGGTCAAGCGCACCGTCCACCGCCTTAGCCAGCGTCGCCGCCGCGGCCGTGCAAATGAACCCGTCCAGAATGACCGGAATGCGCAATGTACGCGCGCGCGCGATTGCGCCCGCCATTGCGGCCAGTTCGCGCCCGCCCAGTGCACACAGGATGCCCAAAGGATCGAGTTCGCCGTGACGCGCAACCCCTTCGGCCACGACGCGGGTCTTGATCGCCAGTCCGGCGTCATCGACACCGGTTCCCCGCCCGACCCAATCCGCCGGCGTGCCGCCAAAGAGCGCGCCCGCAATCGCCGCCGCGCTTGTCGTGTTTCCGATCCCCATTTCGCCGACGACCACCACGTCAGCCCCCGCCTCGACGGCGTTCCAGCCTACGCGCAACGCCGCGACGCACTCCGCCTCGCTCATGGCTGGTGCTTGGGTGAAATCCGCAGTGGGCCGGTCGAGATCGATTGCGTGAACAGACATGGATGCGCCTGCATTTTTGGACAGCTGATTGATGGCCGCCCCGCCATGTTCAAAGTTCGCCACCATCTGGACCGTGACTTCGGGTGGAAAGGCCGACACACCCTGCGCCGTGACTCCGTGATTGCCCGCAAAGATAATGACTTGGGGCCGCTCGATGCGCGGCCGCTCCGTGCCCGCCCAACCGGCGAACCATGTGGCGATGTCTTCCAGACGCCCCAGTGACCCCTGCGGTTTGGTCAATTGGCCATTGCGCGCTGCTGCGGCTGACCGTGCATCCATGTCGGGTTGCGGAGCCGCGCCAAGGAGCGATTTGAAATCGGGCAAAGAGGCAAAGGTCATCAGGCAGCGTGCTCCACATTGAAATTCTTCGTCGGCCTGTCTAACGATAGTACCCATGCAGGAAAAGCCCGCTTTCACGCCCCGCCCCCATGATATCGCTACCGCTCTCGCCTTGCTCACGAGACTGCCGGTCAATGCCAGCTTCGCGCGCAGTGCGCAGGCGGCATGGGCCTACCCTCTGGCAGGGCTCGGTGCCGCCCTGATTGCAGGGGCCGTCGCCACGATTTGTGGATGGCTCGGACTTGGCGCGGGGCTCACCGCGGCGTTCGCGTTAACTACATTGATCATTGTGACTGGCGCGATGCACGAAGACGGGCTGGCCGATTGCGCAGACGGGTTCTGGGGCGGATGGGACAAAATCCGGCGCATGGAAATCATGCGCGACAGCCAGATCGGCACCTACGGCATGCTTGCGATCGGCCTCGCCCTGCTCTTTCGGTTCACGACGCTCTCGAGCCTCGCCCATGCGGGCACCATCGTATCCGCGATGATTGCAGCCGCGATGTTGTCACGCGCGGGCATGGCAACGGTGATGGCACTGCTCCCCCTGGCGCGCACCGATGGGCTATCGCATCGCACAGGCCGCCCGACCCGCATCACCGCCGTGGCCGCCGCGGTCTGCGCTCTGGTACTTTCGTGGCTGGTCATCGGCTTCGTGCCAACCATCCTCGCGGCCTCTGCGGTCGCCCTCACGTCCTTCATCGTGGCACGTATCGCGATGGCAAAAATCGGTGGCCAAACCGGCGACGTTCTCGGCGCGACACAGATCCTGTCGGAAATCGCCGTCCTCTGCGCGCTCGTCGGGTTCGCATGATCCTGCGGGACGAAGACCCACGCGACGTCGACGCGATCTGTGATCTGACCCAATCGGCCTTTGCGCCCATGGCCTATGCCGATGGCAACGAAGGACCCGCCATCGCGCAAATGCGCCGCGCGGGTGAATTGACGATCTCGCTGGTAGCCGAAGTGTCAAACGAAGTCGTCGCCCACATCGCGTTCTCGCCCGCTCTGATCGATGACACCCATGCCGGATGGTACGCGCTCGGCCCCGTCGCGGTGCGCCCCGACCATCAGGGCCAAGGCATCGGACGCGCGATCATCGAAGCGGGCCTTGCGCGTCTGCGCGATACGGGCGCCGCCGGATGTGTGCTGATCGGTGATCCCGCGCTCTATTCACGGTTCGGCTTCACCTGTGAGAACGCCCTGACCTACCGGACCCTTGCGACCCGCTACGTCCAGTTCATCGCGTTCACCGCCCCACCGCCAGCCGGCGAAGTCCGGTTTGTGGACGCTCTAGAGGCCTGAACCGGCCAACCGCCAGTCACGAAAAATGCCGCCGGATTTCCCCGACGGCATCGTGTTTTCGATCAATCCGTTTGGATCAGGCGGCGGCGCGGCTGACCAGAACGTCTCCGACCTGTTTCTGAGCGACGCTTTCCTCACTACCGGACACGGCAGCAACTTCGCGCGTCAGACGGTCGAGAGCCGCTTCATAGAGCTGACGCTCCGAATAGGACTGTTCACGCTGGTCATCCGTGCGGTGCAGGTCGCGCACCACTTCGGCGATAGCGATCAGGTCGCCGGAATTGATTTTCTGTTCGTATTCCTGAGCGCGACGCGACCACATGGCACGCTTCACTTTGGCTTTGCCTTTGAGCGTGCGCATGGCGTCATCCACGACATCCTGAGAAGACAGGCCACGCATTCCGACCTCGGTCGCCTTATGGGTCGGCACACGCAGGGTCATTTTGTCTTTTTCAAACGAGATCACGAACAGCTCGAGCGGAAAACCCGCGATTTCCTGTTCTTCGATCATCACGATTTTACCCACACCATGTGCAGGATATACAACGAAGTCGTTGGGGCGAAATTCGGATTTTTTGGTCTTGGTCATTTGCAGCTTTTTCCTCGCAGGGACCTAACATACCCACAACGACCGGACTGCATCCGCCGAGCCATACCTTTGGGGCGCCAACACACACGTTCTGGCAAAATCCCGGCACTATCGGCGCGAAAAACCCAGTCCCCGATCACGATGTGCAAATGGGGTTGGGTTCTCTATGTCCTGTTGTGGTTCTGACTGTATAGCACAAAAAACACCCAAAAGGAAGCACACCTGCGTGTACTCCTCTGGTGGCGCCTCTAAAAACAACGCGTTACGCGACGTCTTTCAGGCAATTTGTCAGATTTTACGCCCGTAAAGGTACGCAGACAGACCCGAATCATCTGCCTTTTACGGAATATGTTAGCTGCCTTCGCCGGGCGCCTCGGAGAAATACTTCTCCATCTTGCCGTCTTCGCCGTCGCGTTCCTCATAATTGGGAAGCGGATCCTTCTTGGCGAGGATCACCGGCCAGCTTTCGGAATACTTGCGGTTGAACTCAACCCACTTCTCCATATCCGGCTCGGTGTCGGGGCGGATCGCATCTGCGGGGCATTCGGGTTCGCAAACGCCACAATCGATGCATTCGTCAGGGTGGATAACCAACATGTTCTCCCCCTCGTAGAAACAGTCTACGGGGCACACCTCGACGCAGTCGGTGTATTTACAGGCGATACAGTTTTCGATGACGACGTATGTCATGGGGCAATCATCCCTTTTGCTCTTGGGCGCCTAGCTATCGCCCTACGCAGGATCAATCAAGCATATCGCGTTGGTAAAGGAGGCCGGTGCGACGATCTTTCTTTGTCGGACGCCCTTTTCCCTCGAACCTTGGCGAGGGCGGAACAACGTCCCTGTCCTCTTTGGGGGGCTCGAGATCGGTGTAAAGCGTCTGGGCCTCCGGCGCAGGTCCACGCCGCGCACCACATGCCTCGACACGAATGACGCGGATATCGCGCCCCTGCAGAAAGGTGAGCACATCTCCCGCACCTACAGAGGTCGCGGCCTTCGCCACCTTGTCGCGATTGACGCGCACATGGCCACCGGTCACGGTTTTCGCCGCCAGCCCACGCGTTTTGAAGAAACGGGCAAACCACAGCCATTTATCGAGGCGTATGGTCTCCCGTTTCTCCACTTAGGCAGGCTTACTTCTTGTCCTTAAGGGCCAAAAGGGCCGCAAAAGGATTGTCGGGGTCGATAGGCTTTTCCTGTTTCGGCGGGCGTGCCGAGAAGGTTTTGGGCTGATCCTTGCCCGCACCGCGCCCTTTGCCACCATCGCGACGCGGGCCACCTTTGCCTCTGGGTTTGCCACCTTGGCCGGGTTTGCCCTGACCCTGCTTGTCGTTGGAACGACCGCCCTGGCGATTGCGCGCACCACGGTTTCCGGCCCACTGGAATGTGTAGAACACTTCCATTTCCGGACCCTCGATCGCGGCGTCTGCGGGTTGGCCTACAGGCGTTTCGCCGCCAGCAACCTCGGCAATGGCATCCCCTTCTGGCGCGTCCGGAGCGGTCTGTGCACTCGGCGCGACGCCCTCATCGGGAATATTTGCCACCTCGGGCACCTGATCTGCGGGCTGCGTTGGCTCGCCCGCATCTGTCACCCCACCCTCAACGGGCGCGGCAGCGTCCATCACAGGCGTGTCGGCGTTTTCACCACCAGCTTCCACAGCGGGCGTCTGCGCTTCTTTGGCATCAGAGCTGTCGGTCGGCACAACCTGATCGACGGCTTTGACTTTGACCCGCTCGCCCTTCTCGGCCTTGTATCCAAGACCCTGCATCAGATCAGCGAATTGTTCGAGCGTCATACCCGTGATCGACAACATGTCGGGGTTCGCCTCGAATCCGCCACGGCTGTCCTGACCACGCAGCAAATCTGCGAGGCGTTCAAGCATGTCGATGCGGATCGCGCGCGCCCCTGCGAGGCGGTAACCCGACATCGGATAATAGCCCTCGGGTGCTGCGGCCACGGCGGGAATGGTCACCAGACCCGGTGGGGGGCTATCGGGAAACTCGTCGAATTTCGCGTTCAGCGCCCAGAGCAAAAGCCGCAACCGAGTTGGCGCAGGCTTTAGAACTGCGGTAAGGAAAATGGTGAACTGGCCAAACCGGACACCGTGCTTGCGCAGCGCGCCACGGGCATCCTGATCGAGCTCTTTGACATCCTGTGCAACCGCATCGCGCGGGATCACACCGAGGTTTTCGACCAACCGGAACGCAAATCCGCGCGCCAGACCCGTCAGCGCTTCGTCGCGCGACATGGCCAGAAGCGGCTCGAACAGAGTTGCGATCTTGCGGTCCACAAAATGCTGCAGGCGGCGCGTGACCTTTTCCGTCACATCATGACCGGCGCTTTCGTCGACAAAGGCCACGACGCGCGGCTTGAGAGCCTCGTCGCCAGCAACCAGTTTGCCCACGGCATGCTCGCCCCACATCAATCCACCCTGTTCGGTGTAATCGATCTCTGTGTCGGGTGCGTTATAGAAACGGTCGGCGCGCAAATGGAACTCCGGCGCGAGCGCGGCAACAGCCGCTTGCGCAAGCGTCTTTGCCTCATCGGGCGTCGCTGCCTTGTCCTGATGGAAACGGAAACCCTCGAGACGGCCGACGAATTCGCCCTCTACCGTCACTTCACCTTTGTCGTTTACCTCGGCCACAAGGCCCTCCTTTTGCTTGAGCCGCCGAAGGAGAATACTCGTCCGCCGGTCCACGAATCTTTGTGTCAGAGCCGTATGAAGCGCATCCGACAAGCGGTCTTCTACCGCGCGCGTCGCACCACGCCAATGACTTTCATCATCAACCCAACCCTCACGCTGGGCAACATACGTCCAGGTACGGATATAGGCCAGTCTTTTGGAAAGGGTATCAATGTTGCCTTCGGTGCGGTCAATTCGTTTAATTTGTGCCGCCAGCCAATCATCCGGCACCCGTCCCACGTCATGCAAAAAGGTAAAGATCCGCTCCAGCAATGATGTGTGTTCGCCCGACGAAATCCCGCGGAAATCGGGCACGCGGCAAACATCCCACAACAGGCGCACATCGCGCGTTGAACGCAATAGCGGACGCACCGACCGCAAATAGGCGAGCGTTTTGAGCGACGCCAGATCGTCCGCCTCGCGCCCCCGCACCAACATCGGATCCTGCGGCGCAGCCTCCAGCGACGCGATCAACGCGTCCGCTGAGCCGAATTGCAGCCGCTCGTTGCGCCAGTTCAGTTTCTTGAGCGGGGTGAAATAATGCTCTTCGATGGCCTCGACCACCTCGTCGTCCAAAGGTCCCGCCTCGCCCGTCACGCCGAATGTGCCGTCGGTTTGGTAACGCCCTGCCCGACCGGCAATCTGCGCCAACTCATTGGGTGCAAGGTGGCGCATCCGGTTGCCGTCGAATTTGACCGTCGATGAAAACGCCACATGGGTCACATCAAGGTTGAGCCCCATTCCGATCGCATCCGTCGCGACGAGGTAATCGACATCGCCGTTCTGATACATTTCGACCTGCGCATTGCGCGTGCGCGGGCTGAGCGCGCCCATCACCACCGCCGCCCCGCCTTTCTGACGGCGCAGCAATTCGGCGATGGCGTAAACATCATCGACAGAGAATCCGACAATGGCAGAACGCGCCGGCATGCGCGAAATCTTCTTTGATCCCGAATAGGTTAGCCGCGAAAACCGCTCGCGGCGCATGAACTCCGCTTTGGGCACCAGATGCTGGATCGGGCCGCGCATCGTGTCTGCGCCCATAAACAACGTCTCGTGCAATCCACGCGCGTTCATCAACCGATCGGTGAAAACATGCCCCCGCTCGGGATCGGCGCAGAGCTGAATTTCGTCGATGGCCACAAAGTCCGCGCCAATGTTCACCGGCATCGCCTCGACGGTGCAGACCCAATACTGCGCGCGCGCCGGAACGATCCGCTCTTCACCGGTGATGAGCGCCACCACAGAGGGCCCGCGCAGCGACACGATCCGGTCATAGATCTCGCGCGCCAAAAGACGCAGCGGCAGACCGATCACGCCGGTGCGATGCGCGAGCATTCTTTCGATCGCGTAGTGGGTCTTGCCTGTATTGGTCGGGCCGAGCACCGCGGTGATCCGGCCTGAACCCGGGATCCCGCCATCCATGGAGCGGCCTTTCGGAGTCAATAAAGTCTGCAATCAGTTCTAGACCCCACGCCGCCCGCGTAAAGTCGGTTTTTGGCGAGCCTTACAGAGAAGTACCTTCTGTCGCTTTTTCAAGCCTCTCAATGCGCAGCGACAAACCCTCCATCAGCGGGTAAATTTCTTTGATGTGCTGCAGCACTTCCAACGCGCGCTCGGGCGCGCCGGTGGTTTCCAAAATGAGCGCCATCCCCGACAACGCCCCGAAATGGCGCGGCTCACGCGCGAGTACCTGCGCGATATCGCTCATCGAGGCCCCATAAAGACCGGCTGAATAATAGGCAGTTGCGCGGGCATTGTACCCTTCGGCGAATTCCGGCGCATGATCGACGAGAGCCGTCAGATGCCCGATCGCCGTCTGCGTGTCTCCCGCCTCCATCGCCGCGCGCCCCCGCTCCAAAAGCAGGTCCATGGCATCGGAACCAGAACGCGACAGCTCCAGCCAGATGTCCTGTTCAATGCGCTGCGCGTCGCGTTGATCGGCCACGCCGAGGTCGGCAAACAGGCCATCCAACCGCTCTGCATCGACGCCAAACGCCGCCCCTCCCGTCAAAAGGAGGACGGACGCAACGGCACATTTGAGAAACTGTCGTAAAGAATTCATAACACGACTAAGTGTAACTCACTGGCCAAACGGGGCAATACTCCTATTGTTCAATGGTCATCACAATCGGAGGAACTTCTATGAGCGACGTCCTGACAACTGCTGTTGCAGCGCTTAACGAGAAAATGGAAGGCGGCTTTGCCGCTGGTGTAGCGAAATTCGTCATCGAAGACGAAGGTGCTATTATTGTTGACGGTTCTGGCGCACGCGCAGGCGACGACGACGCAGAAGTTACCCTGACCGCAGATGCGGAAACGTTCCAATCCATGATCTCGGGCGAGTTGAACCCGACTGCCGCTTTCATGACCGGTAAGCTGTCCGTTGATGGCGACATGGGTCTTGCCATGCAACTTGGCGCTGCCCTCGCCTGATCACGATGGAGCGCGCGCCCTACTTTGACGAGGTAGCCAAAGGCCCCGCACATAGCGAAGCCTATTGGCTAGACACCGCAGATGGCGTGCGCATCCGGGCCTGCCTGTGGCCCCTTGAGGACGCCAAAGGCACCGTCTTCCTTCTGCCGGGCCGCACCGAATGCATTGAAAAATATGCCAACGGAGCGAAAGACCTCGCCGAACGCGGCTACGCCTCACTGGCGATTGACTGGCGTGGTCAGGGCCTCGCGGACCGCGCCCTCAAGGACCCTCAAATCGGCCATGTTGAAGATTTCGCGGACTATCTGCGCGATCTCGACGCCGTCATCGGGCTGGCAAAAGCAAAGGCGATGCCAGAGCCATGGTTCCTGATGGGGCACTCCATGGGCGGGTGCATCGGTCTGCGTGCGCTCGCACAGGACCACCCGTTCAACGCCGCCGGTTTTTCCGGCCCGATGTGGGGCATTGGCCTAACCGGCCTGCAAAAAGCACTGGTGCGTTTCATCGCGCCGGTGATCGCCTTTTTCGGCCTGTCGCATTTGCGCGCAGCGGGCACAAAGCGCGCCACTTACATGCTGTGGCACGACTTTGAAGACAACCTGCTCACCTCGGATCGCCAGATGTGGGACCACATGCGCGATCAGGTCATCGCCCACCCTGAACTGGGATTGGGCGGACCATCCACCAAATGGGTCACAGAGGCGCTGCGCGAAACAGAAGCGTTGGACACCCTGCCCTCGCCGGAAATTCCCGCGATTTGCTTTTTGGGAACGGACGAGAAAATCGTCAACAATGACACCGTGCGCAAACGCATGGCACGCTGGCCTGACGCAGAACTGATACCGGTCAAAGGCGGGCGTCACGAGACGCCGATGGAAACCGACGCGACACGGGCGATGTTTTATGACCGTCTCGTCGCGCTTTTCGACGCCGCACAGGGCTGAGCACACGCTCACCTGTTGCATCCCGCGCGCGTCTGCTTATGTCTTGACCCTGACCTAGTTTAGGAGAGACGACAGATGCGGTTCACCCTTCCCCAGCCGACCTTTGACGCCAACGCAAACGCTGGAGGGGGCGATTTCGGTGATCTGCCGGAATGGGACCTGTCCGACCTCTACCCCGCGCCCGACGCCCCCGAAGTCAAACGCGACCTCGACTGGGTCGAAGCGGCCTGTCGTGATTTCGCAGCCGACTACGAAGGCAAAATGGCCGCCCTCGACGGGGCTGGCATGTTCGAATGCATCCAACGCAATGAACGCATCAGTCAGGTCGCCGGACGCCTCGGCTCCTATGCGGGCCTGCGCTACTACCAGAACACTGTCGATGGCGAGCGGGCCAAATTCTACTCCGACATTCAGGACAAACTGACCGTCTTTACCGCCCCTCTGGTGTTCTTTTCGCTCGAAGTGAACCGCATTCCCGACGACGCGCTCGAAACCATGCTCACCCATGAGGGGCTGTCGCGCTATCGCCCGATCTTCGAACGCATGCGCAAAATGCGCCCCTATCAGCTCTCCGACGAACTTGAGCGGTACGAGCACGACATGTCCACCGTCGGCGCCTCGGCATGGAACAAGCTGTTTGATGAAACCGTCGCGGATCTGAAATTCACCGTGGATGGCGAAGAAATGGGTCTGGAAGCCACGACCACGCTTCTGACCGATGCCGACCGTTCCAAACGCGAAGCCGCCGCCCGCGAAATCGCCCGCGTGCTCGCACAAAACTCCAAACTCTTCGCACGCGTCCACAACACGCTCGCGAAGATGGGCCTGATCGAAGACGAATGGCGCGGCATGCCCTCCCCGCAGACGGGTCGCCACCTGTCCAACGACGTTGAACCGGAGGTCGTTCAGGCCCTGCGCGATGCCGTTGTCGCCGCCTACCCGAAACTGTCTCACCGCTACTATGAACTCAAACGCGGCTGGCTCGGTCTCGACAAATTGCAGGTCTGGGACCGCAACGCGCCCCTGCCGATGGAGGAAACCCGCACCATCGGCTGGAACGAAGCGCAAACCACCGTGATGGAGGCCTACGCGGGCTTTGATCCCAAAATGGCCGAAATCGCCAAGCCGTTCTTCACCGACGGCTGGATCGACGCGGGCGTGAAACCGGGCAAGGCGCCGGGCGCTTTTGCTCACCCGACCGTCACCGATGCGCACCCCTATGTGATGCTCAACTACCTCGGCAAACCGCGCGATGTGATGACGCTCGCCCATGAACTCGGCCATGGCGTCCATCAGGTCCTCGCCGCCGAACAGGGCGAACTGTTGTCCTCAACACCCCTGACGCTGGCCGAAACCGCGTCGGTCTTTGGTGAGATGCTCACCTTCCAGAAACTGCTCAAAGGCGCGAAATCGCCCGCAGAGCTCAAAGTCATGCTCGCCGGCAAGGTCGAAGACATGATCAACACCGTCGTGCGCCAGATCGCCTTCTACGACTTCGAATGCAAACTGCACGAGGCCCGCAAAGGCGGCGAATTGACCGTCGAGGCGATCAACGAAATCTGGATGTCGGTGCAGGGTGAAAGCCTCGGGCCGGCGTTTGAATTCATGGACGGCTACGAGACCTATTGGTCCTACATCCCCCATTTCGTGCACTCGCCGTTCTACGTCTACGCCTACGCTTTTGGCGACGGCCTCGTGAACGCGCTCTATGCGGCCTACGAAGAACAGCCCGACGGCTTCCAGCAGAAATACTTCGACATGCTCAAGGCGGGCGGGTCAAAACACCACACGGCGCTACTCAAACCCTTCGGCCTCGACGCCACCGATCCTGCATTCTGGGACAAAGGCCTGTCGATGATTTCCGGCTTTATCGACGAACTCGAGGCGATGGAATAGAGGCGATGGAATAGAGGCTACTCGCCAATCCTCACCGTGGCCAACAGGCCGCGGTGATTGGAGCCGAGGCCTTCACCAACAGCTTCCAGCGACACCAACCGCGCGCCTTTGACCAGCGCATGATCAATCGGAATGCCAAAGTTTCCCGCACTCTCGGGCCATGTCGGCACCGGCATGCGGGGCGCTTTGAAGCCCGATTGGGCCAACACATCCGACAGGCCCCGCGACCACGGCGCGGCGTTGAAATCGCCCATCACGATGGCGGGCGCATCGAACCAGTCCAGCTGGCTAGCCACCCGTTCGATCTCTTCCTCCGCGATGCCCGAAAACCACGGCTTCACCAGATGTGCGCCCGCCACGAAAAAACGCCCCTTTGGCGTATCGAATTCGGCGACCCCGTAGCGATGCGGCCAGATCGGGTTCAAGTCCAAAAACCACCGCCGGCGCGGCTCTGTCTTGGCCATCATGATCAACCCGCCATCCTCGACGCCCTCAAGGCCGCTCGAAAATGCGAACCGGCTAGCGATCTCGTCATACTGCGGGATCAACCAACTGCCCTCGGCAAAGATGGCCACATCGGGGTCGAGCGCATCTATCAGCGCCGCAACCCCCGCAGGATCTTTGATATTTTCGTGGTAGACGTTGAAAAACAGGATCCGCAAATCGGCCTCGCCCACGACCGTCGGCAGGGTCTGCGACAGATGATGGCGCAGAAACGCCCCGCCCCCGATCAGCGCAACCACCAACACCAGACCGCCGATCAACCGCGACCCAAAGAGCAAAGCAAACAGCGCGCAAACCACGCCTACCCCCAGAAACCATGGGGCGAGCCCGTCAAGAATCCGCGCCAGCGGCGACAAAGGCGTCCCGTAGGGCACGAGCCGCGCCCCCATTCCCACGGCCAGCGCGAGCACAGCCAAGGTGAGGAACGCGCCTGCGACGGCACTGATTTGATTGCTCATACTGCCCGACCCCTGCGCGGAAAAACTTGGCGCAACATTGGCCTTGGCAGTGCAGCGAAGTCAACGACCCGGGGCCGCCCACCCTCAAAACGAAAAAATCGCGCTCTTAGGGCGCGATTTCAAAGCATAGACCGGCGACCGCAAAAACAGGCCCATATAGGCCCGCGCGTCAAATCAATCGAGTTCGGTCCACGGCCACGGCTTTTCTTCGCTATCGGCCGTGATGTAGCGCGTCGCCTTGGCAAACCAGATGCCAACATCGGTGCCAAAGCCCGCGATGCGTTTGTTGGGACGTTTGCCAGAGGTCAAAAGCACGATACCCTGCAGGATCGCCAGAAACCCGATCACAGGAGAGGCGATCCCCATCATGATCCAGATAAGAATCGAATAGAGAATCCGCGCAGTCACGTTTTCATCGATGGTAACAGGCGGCGGCGCCTTTCGCGGACCGAGGTCCGGCATCACATCATCGAATTCGTTCGGGTCAGCCATAGGTGATTCCTTTCTCTCAGCGCCGAGTTTACTCTCTTTGCCGCGCTGGCAAAATCGCCGTTGCCTGAAACGTTGCCTGATACGATGACGTAAGGTTCCATTTGATTGCAAACAACCCCGACATCCACAATTACCCTCAAAGAGGAGACAAGCATGCTCAAATGGATCGGGCGCGGCGCAGCAATTGTGGTTTTGGTCGGGGCGGCGGTGTTTTTCGGCGTCCTGCCCGGTCTCGTCGAAAAGGGGCGCAATGGCGTTGTCGAACACGACCCCTACCCCGTTTCCGATGCGGCACGTGATTTGCACGCGCGTCTCGTGATCGGGGATTGGCACGCCGACAGCCTGCTGTGGAACCGCAACCTGTTGCAGCGAGGATCGCGCGGTCATGTGGATATTCCGCGCCTCGCCGAGGGCAATGTCGCGGTGCAGGTCTTCACAACCGTGACCAAATCGCCTGCGGGCCAGAACTACGACGAAAACGCCACAGATGCGCGCGACAACATCACGCTGCTGGCAATCGCCCAACTGTGGCCGCTCAAGGCGTGGACCAACCTCACCGAACGCGGCCTCTACATGGCAGAGCGTATGAGCGCTTATGCCGCCAAATCGCCCGAAACCCTGCGCATGATCACCTCTGCCGCAGATCTCGACCGACTGCTGTCAGATCGCGCCAAGGGTAGCAAAACCGTGGGCGCGATCATGGGGGCAGAGGGCGGTCATGTCCTCGAAGGGGACATCGCCAATCTCGCCCGCCTCTATGACGCAGGTTTCCGCGTCATCGGCCTCACCCATTTCTTCGACAATGCCCTCGGGGGCAGCCTGCACGGCGAAAAGGGCCATGGTCTCACCGACTTCGGGCGTGACGTTGTAGGCGAAATGGTGGCGCGCAACATGATCATCGACCTCGCCCACACCTCGCCGCAGATGGCGCGGGACGTTCTCGAAATGACAGATGTGCCCCTCATCGTGTCGCACACGGGGCTGTTTTCGGCCTGCCCGGTCAAACGCAATTTTCCCGATGACCTGATGCGCGCGATTGCCGCGACCGGCGGCGTCATCGGCATCGGCTATTGGGAAGACGTGACCTGCGACGCGACGCCCGCAGGGATCGCGCGCACCATCGCCGCCGCTGTGGACGTCCTCGGGGCCGAAGCTGTCTCGCTCGGCTCGGATTTCGACGGGTCGGTGGAAACCGGCTTTGACACCTCCGAACTTGCCGCACTGACGCAGGCGCTTCTCGATGAAGGTCTGAGTGAGGATGTCATTTTCGCGGTGATGGGCGGCAATATGATGCGCGTGCTGCGCGCGACACTGCCACCAAACTAGATGCGCAAACGTAAAAGGGTGCCCTCACGGACACCCTTAGGTTGGCGTGCCTTGGAACGTGGGCGTCGTGTCAGCCCGGCGATGCGAGGGGGTAAATTACCTCTATCTCGCCAGATCCGGACCGCGGGCACGGCACCCTATACCTTAGCGTCGGACAAACCGCGTTGCTGAAACGGCTTGCGCTTCTACACGAACCGGACCTCCCTATCCTGGACATGTACATCGTCGGCGGCCTGCTGGATATTCGGGGGATAAGCCGTCGTTTCCTTGCCAACACCTAGACTATAGCCTGAGTCGCGGCCCCTAACTTTGATCCGCCTCAAATACCGCATCAATCATCGCCTGAGTGCCGCGCGCATTTTCGAGCGTCCATGGATAGGCCGCCTCGCCTTTCGCGGCTGCGACAAAGTTCTGGACCTGCAGGACGTATTGGCGCGCGGGGGTGAAATCGGTGACCTGACACGTGCCGTCAGCCGATGTGATTTCGACCGTGGTGCCACGATGCGCGGAGGCGTTGAACGGACAGGTCACGGTAATCACGCCATCCTCGCCGTGGAACCGCATTTCCTGCGCATTGGCCATCCGCGTCGAGGTCATCGCATGGAAACTGAAGTCGCCAAAATCCGCAGAAATCTCCGCAAAGGTATCGACGCCATTCTCATAGCGGATGTTGGTGTGCCTGATCGATTTGGGCTCCTGACCCGTGGCCCACCGAACCGCCCCATAGGGGTAGACGCCGATATCGGGGATCGACCCGCCACCGGTCTCGGCCTTGTTGCGGATATTGCCCATATCGCGGTTGTTGTAGGAAAACACGCCCTCGACATGCACAAGCTTCCCGATTTCCCCCGATGACAAAGCCTCACGCACCCGCGCCCATTGGGGATGATGGACGATCATATAGCCCTCGGCAGCCAAGAGCCCCGTTTCGTTGCGCTTGGTGATCAGCGCGTCAATGTCACTCGCCTTGAGCGCAATCGGCTTTTCGCACAGAACATGCTTTCCCGCGTCGAGCGCCTTGAGGCTCCATTCGATGTGCAAATGATTGGGCAGCGGGATGTAGACGGCATCAATCGTGTCGGACGCCAAAAGGGCATCATAGCTCTCGAAAACCACCAGATCAGGGCAGAACGCCTTGAACGGCTCCGCTTTTTGCGCATTCGAGGTGGCCAGCGCGACGAGTTTCGCCCCCTCCGCCTCGTGAATTGCCCGTGCCATCGTGGAGAGCGCAAAATTCGCAGCGCCCAGTACACCGAACCGAAGTGGTTGTGACATTTGATCCTCTCCCTTGCCGTTTGGCGGGGAGAATGGCGCAGGTTAGCCCAAAGAAAAAGGGGCGGCACATGGCCACCCCCTTTGCATCATTGCCGTAGGGTCAGACTGTTTCCAGCATCCCCTGTTCGCGGGCGAGATCCTGCATGCGTTTTTGCAGTTTCTCGAAGGCGCGCACCTCGATCTGGCGGATACGTTCGCGCGACACGCCATACTCACCCGACAAATCCTCGAGCGTTACAGGGCGGTCCTGCAAACGGCGCTGCATCAAGATGTTCTTTTCACGGTCGTTAAGCACATCCATCGCTTCCAAAAGGAGCGCACGACGGCTCTCCATTTCGTCACGCGCCTCGTAATCCGCGGCGGTGTTGGCGCTTTCGTCCTCCAACCAGTCCTGCCATTGCGTGGACCCATCGTCATCGGAGCCAACGGTGGCGTTCAGCGACGCATCCCCACCCGACATCCGCCGGTTCATGGAAATAACTTCCGCCTCGGTCACGCCCAGATCGGTGGCGATCCGTTTGACGTTATCGGGGTGCATGTCACCCTCTTCCAGTGCGCCGATACGGGCCTTGGCTTTGCGCAGATTAAAGAACAGCTTCTTTTGCGCCGAGGTAGTGCCGAGTTTGACGAGCGACCAGGAGCGCAGGATGTATTCCTGGATCGAGGCACGGATCCACCACATCGCGTAGGTCGCGAGGCGGAAACCCTTTTCAGGATCAAACCGCTTCACCGCCTGCATCAGACCGACGTTGGCTTCGGAAATCACTTCCGCCTGCGGCAATCCATAACCGCGATAGCCCATGGCGATCTTTGCCGCCAGTCGCAGGTGGGATGTCACGAGCTTGTGCGCCGCAGAGCTGTCTTCATGATCGACCCAGCTTTTGGCCAACATGTACTCTTCTTCCGGCTCAAGCATCGGGAATTTGCGAATCTGCTGCAGGTATCGATTCAGACCCTGCTCCGGTGATGGTGCCGGTAAATTTTTATAATCACTCATTTTTACTTACTCCCGCGTCGATTCTGTGCTCTCGATGTGAATGTTTTTAACATACCCGCATTGGCATGTAAATCTCTTTCACATTCCTGACGTCTTCTGCATCCAGACGCCCGCATTTCCATTAGTCGATAATGGTTTTACGAAGGATGAACCAAACTCCGTCGGTCTTCCAGCGCGCGCACCCGCACCTCACATATTTGTGCGATTTCGCAACAAACAATCGCGAAGGCTCCTCTATTTTCGCAAACCCTAATGTGCGCACCCCCGAACGCCACCCGCAATCCACACCACCCCGCGCAGGCGTGGTTACGATATCAGGATCAAATAGGGCGATGGGTAGGTTAGGACAGGCCGCGAATGAGGGTCGCCATATCGTCGGGCAATTCCGCCTCGAACCGCATGTCCTCACCCGTCACCGGATGGACAAACCCCAACACAGCCGCATGGAGCGCCTGTCGCGGGAAGGCGGCCACCGCCGTGCGCGCGCCCTCCGATAGGGCCGTATGGCCCAGTTTGCGCCGCCCGCCATAGGTCTGGTCCCCGACCAACCCGTGCCCCGCATGCGCCATATGAACGCGGATCTGGTGTGTGCGACCGGTTTCCAGCCAACACTCCACCAGCGCCAGACAGGGCGGCGTCCCGTAAGTGTCGACCACCCGCGTGCGCGTAACGGCGTGTCGTCCTTCGGTGAATGAAACCGCCTGCTTTTGGCGATCTGCCTTGTGGCGTCCCAAAAACGTCTGGATTTTGAGGATATTGGCCCCCTCAAAACTTACACCCCGGACCCCGCGCAACCGCGGGTCCATTACATCGGGCACGCCATAAACCAAGGCATCGTATTTGCGCTCGACCGTGTGTTTTTCAAACTGTTTGGCCAACCCGTGATGCGCCTGATCGGTCTTGGCCACCACCAAAAGCCCGCTGGTGTCTTTGTCGATGCGGTGCACGATGCCCGGACGCTTCACGCCGCCGATGCCCGACAGGCTATCACCGCAATGGTGCATCAACGCATTCACCAAAGTGCCCGAGGGCGCGCCCGGTGCGGGGTGAACGACCATGCCGACCGGTTTGTTCACAACGATCAGCGCCTCGTCCTCATAGACCACGCTGAGCGGGATATCCTCTGCCACCACATCGATATCACCGGCAGGCTCGATCGTGACCTCAACCGTATCGCCCGCCGAAATCTTGGCCTTCTGGTCCAACACCACCACACCATTGATGCGCACAGCACCCTCGCCGATGAGACGCGCCAACCGCGAGCGTGACAGGTTCGCGGCCACTGGAACATCGCGCGCAATCGCTTTATCAAGACGCGCAGGCGGCGCGTCCGCGATGGTAAAGGTGACGAGCGTGTCAGACATGAATGACTCCGTAGAAATCGATCGGGCCGAAATCGACCCCAAAGAAGCCGCCAACCTGCGCCTGCTGCGGCGCCTCGTGACGGCTCTAACGGTCGTGATGATTGGCGGGCTTCTAGTGCTGATTGTCCTCTTTGTCACCCGTTTCCCGACGGTTTCTGCGCCTGTGTCCTATGATTTGCCCGATGCGATCACCCTGCCCGAGGGCGTCACCCCCACAGCCTTCACGCGCGGGCGCGACTGGGTCGCCATCACGACACCCGATGAAATCCTGATCTATGATGCGCAAAGCGGCGATCTGCGCCAGCGTATCGTCATCGAATAACCAAAGGCGCAACATCCCTGCAGGCGCGCAAATCCCGCAACCGGATGTCGTCAAGAATGCTACTGGGTGAAGGGTGGTACCACCGCCCCGGCTCGAACGGGGGACCTCCTGATCCACAATCAGGCGCTCTAACCTACTGAGCTACGGCGGCACTGTCGGGGGATTTACTGCCCTCGCTTACAGATTGCAAGAGGTCCTTGGCGTCTTTTCGGCCTAGTTTGATCTATTGGCCAGACGTCTTGCGCCGCAGGCCCTGAGAGCGTATTTGCCCTGCAAAGAACGAAGGAACCGCGACCCATGGGCATCAATTCTCAAAAAGACATCGAAGCCAACCTCCAGATTGGTCCAACTTCCGAAGGTATGGTCCGCATTTTCATCGAAGCCGACGGCGTCGAGGTCCCGATGGACTTTTACCCCGATGAAGCCGAAGAAATCGCGGAAGAAATCCGTGCCGCCGCCGCACAGGCACGCACCGTCAAACGCTAATCCGCGAATAGACCCGCAACACCGGGATCGCGGTAGGCCTGTAATCGCTGCGCCGATGTGCGCGCGAATTTCATGTGCATGACCTTGCGCCGCGCCGCGGGCAGTTTGTCCTCATCAGGAAACCGGATGATCTCGGCCCCGTAGGAATCAGCAATGATCAATCCCGTTTCAGGCGGCAATAGCTCGGTCGGAAAGTCCTGATCGACGGCAAAGAAATACCGGTCGCACCATTCCAGATAGCCCTGCCATTTGCTGTCGGATGTGAAATCCGCGCGGCTCGATTTGCATTCCACGATCCAGACCTCGCCCTTTGGACCGAGCGCCATCACATCCACGCGCAGCCCCCGCGTCGGCACGAGTTCTTCAACACAGACATAATCATGGCTGCGCAAATGCCGACACACCCCGCGCGCGAGCATCTGCCCCGGCTGGGCGGTCGTTAGAAAGGGGTCCTGTGTCTCCATCCCTCCATCGTGAACAAAAGGTAAACAAAAGTCTAGCCTTGCCTTTCGATGACGCTGCGCCGACCCTCGATCCATGCCCGATCCGACGCCCTTCCTGACCCGATGGTCCCTAAGCGACCCTCGCCTGATCAAAGGCGAGGGCCACGCCCATGTCTGGCGCGTCACCCAAAGCTGCGGCACCCACGCCGCCCTGAAAATTTTCAAACCTGACCGCGGCGGAAACGAACGCAATGCCGCGCAGTGGCACCGCTTTTTTGCACCCTCCGGCGCCTGCCCGCCCGTCATCGCGCAAACAGGCGATGCGGTCCTCTGTGCTTGGGTTGCGGGTGAAACCCTCGGAGAGATGTTCCGGCGCGGCCTCCCTACGCAGGCCGACACCCGCCTCGCGCAGGCCATGACGCGGCTCCATGCGAATTCACCTACGATGCCCGAAAATGACGCCTTCGAGCCGCTGGACCACTACACCCGCGCCCTCAAAACCTTTGTTCCACCCGCGAATTTCTCCACCCGGGCGCGTAGCGACATCGCGCGCGCACAATCCCTCCTCGCCGACCTCCTGACCACCCAAACACCTGCAAATACCCGCCTCCTCCACGGCGACCTGCATCATGACAACGTATTGGGATCAGATGAAAACTGGCAGATCATCGACCCGAAATCCGTCGTCGGCGACCTTCATTTCGAACCGGCAAATGCCTTTCGAAACCCGCTCGGCGCGTCGCCTGCCACCTTCACCGCACCCAACATCCACGCGCGCGCAGCGCTATGGGCGAGCGCGCTCGATCTGGACAAAGAACGTCTGTTGAAATGGGCCGCCGCCAAATGCGCGCTCTCGATTGCATGGACCTGTGGACCACAGTGGGACGGCAAATTGCCGCAAAACGATATCGCCATTTTGGAAGTTCTTTTGGACCTAGCCCTTGCAGGCGCGCCACCATCACCCTAAGTCTGCCAACAGGCGGGATCTGCTCTTCACGTACATATGGGCGCAAGACTCCGGTGGCCTTAAGCAACCGAATGGGAGCTGGCTCTGTCTGGACCCTGGTTCAGTTATCTGGCGCCCACCTGATTTATCAGGCTTCGGGAGCAGAAGCGCTGCTACGGTTGCTGTGGTCCCCCGCCGCCTTTTCCCCCGCACGACAACAGACGCATGGATCTCAACGACCGCGCTTTGTCTCAACGGGAATGGGAACAGGTTTCAAAGTCAGGGCGATGGGTTCACGTTTCCCACCCGATCCATCCTCATCGCGCCCCGCCATCCGCATGATCGCGATGGCAAATTGCACGCCGGAAAACACAATCCCGTTGGCAAACCACAAAACGCCCACGGCCAGAATTCCCGCCGGATCATTGGACACGAGATGCCAAAGGTTCGCGACATTCCAATACAAAAGCGCGCCCACAAAGACCGCAGCAATTGCGAAACCAAAAATGACTTGGGTGATATAGAGCCGGATGAGTTTGGGCATGAAATTCCCCGAATACCAACTGCGTTCGGGGATTAATATACTCACACCACAGCATACCGCCATTCCGCCCTTTGTCGCAGGGGCGGGATTACTTCACACTTCGCATACTGGGCTGGCTGCGGGCCTAAAAGGCCTCGGGGCGTGCCTCGCGGGCCATATGGTCGAGCACCGCGTTGACGAATTTCTTCTCGCGGCCCTCGGGATAGAACGCCTCGGCGATCTGCACATATTCCACGATCACCACCTTCGGCGGCGTCTGCATGCCCAACAATTCGCCACCCGCCGCGCGGAACAGCGCCCGCAACGTCGGATCAATGCGCGCAATCGGCCATTTGGCGACCAAGGCACGATCGGTCATCTGGTCAATCTTCGCCTGCTCGGTGACGGCCGTTTCGGTTACATCGTGGAACAGATCCTGATCGCCGTCGATGAACGTGCCCTCTTCCTCGGTCTCCAGACCAAAGAAGTGATCGTAGAACTCACGCCGTACGCGATCCACCGACATGTCGGAGGCTTCCATTTGAAACAGCGCCTGAACGCAGTAAAGCCGCGCGGCTGATTTCATCTCGCGCTTGCTCGGCGGTTTCAGGTGGGCAGTATCGTCGCTCATGCGGTAGTCGGTCCTTTGGCCTCACCCGCCAGCTTAATCGCATCGGAATGGAATCCAACGCCCTTTGACGGGTTCGCCCATTTGCGCGAAAGCGCGACAAGATGCAAGGCCGCAGCCGCAGCCCCCCCGCCTTTGTTTTGACCTTTGGCCTCGGCGCGCACCTCTGCCTGTGCTTTGTTTTCCACCGTCAGGATGCCATTGCCAATGCACGCGCCCTGCAGCCCGAGCAGCGTAAGCGCGCGCGAACTGTCATTACACACCGTATCGTAATGCGTGGTTTCCCCGCGAATGACACAGCCCAGCGCCACATAGCCATCAAAATTCGACATCCGCTCGGCAATCGCAATCGCCGAAGGCACTTCGAGCGCCCCGGGAACCTCGATCAGATCCCAGCTACCGCCCACCGCCTCGACGGTCGCTTTCGCACCCGCCACCAGTTGATCGGCGATATCTTTATAATAGGGCGCAACAACGATCAGAATTTTGACCGGTTTGTCGAAAACCGGCAGATCAAGCACGTGATGGGTTTCGCTGGCGGCCATGGTCTATTCCTCGTCGATCTTGCGGGTGCCGGTGATGTTGAGGCTGAAGGCCTCCAGACCCACCACCTTCGGCTTTGGATTATTGGTCACGAGGATCAGATCGTGCAGACCGAGTGCGGCGAGTATCTGTGCCCCGATCCCGTATTGCCGCAATATCTGCGGCGAGGCTGTGCCCTCGGTGAGCATTTTCATCGTCACATCGCGCAACAACACGACCGCCCCGCGCCCCTCGGACGCGATCAACTCCATCGCGCCCTCGATCTCGCGCGACGTGCGCCCGATGCCCAGAACGTCCTCGAGTGGATTGATCGCATGCATCCGCACCAGAACCGGCTCCGGCGTGGTGATGTCGCCCTTGGTCAGGACGATGTGATCGGCGCCCTGTAGGTCATCGGTGAAAATCTGCATGTCCCACTCGCCCCCAAAGGCCGAATTCACCACCTTATGGGCGGTGCAGGACACGAGATTGTCGTGGCGACGACGGTAGGCAATCAGATCGGAGATCGTGCCGATTTTCAGATTATGCTTTTGTGCAAAGGCGACCAGATCGGGCAGACGCGACATGGTCCCGTCTTCGTTCATGATTTCACAGATCACAGAAGAGGGCTGCAAACCGGCCAGACGGGCGATATCCACGCCCGCTTCGGTATGGCCCGCACGCACCAGCACGCCACCATCGCGCGCCCGCAACGGGAACACATGCCCCGGGGTCGCGATATCGGCGCCGGTTTTGGACGGGTCAATCGCCACGGCAACGGTGCGCGCACGATCATGGGCGGAAATGCCCGTCGACACGCCCTCTTTGGCCTCGATCGACACGGTAAACGCGGTTTCGTGGCGCGAGGAATTGTTGGACGCCATCAGCGGCAGGCCCAACGCATCGATCCGCTCGCCCGTGAGCGTCAGACAAATCAACCCGCGCCCGTGGGTCGCCATGAAATTGATCGCCTCCGGTGTCGCCATCTGCGACGGGATCACCAGATCGCCCTCATTCTCACGATCTTCGTGGTCCACAAGGATGAACATGCGCCCGTTGCGCGCGTCCTCGACGATCTCCTCAATGGATGAAATCGCGTCTCTGTAATGATCTGGTGTATCGCTCATGGTCGGTCCCGTTTTGCTTGGCCTCTCCGTTACAGGCTCACATGCGAATTGGAAAGTGCGACGGGGCGTAGCGGCAGTGCGCTAGCGCACATATACCGCTCCGATAAACCGCGCGACCCTGTCCCGGAGGCACATAGCCCCGCCCATCACGCGTCAAAGTCCTTCAGCCGAGCCACATAACGCGCCAGCGTATCGATTTCGAGGTTCACCAAATCCCCTTCCCGCGCCGCGCCCCATGTCGTGACCTCCTGCGTGTGCGGGATGATATTGACCCCGAACCGGCACCCGTCGACTTCGTTCACCGTCAAAGACGTCCCGTTCAGAGCCACCGACCCTTTCGGCGCGATGAACCGCGCCAGATCCACAGGCGCCTCGAATGTAAACCGTTTGCTGTCCCCCTCGGTGCGGATCGACACGATCTCGGCCACCCCATCGACATGCCCCGACACGATATGCCCGCCGAGCTCGTCGCCGAGCTTGAGCGCGCGTTCGAGATTGATCTCGCGCCCGACATCCCACCCGCTGCGCCCGATATTGGTCTTCTCGACAGTTTCCGCACTGATCTGCACATCAAACCAGTTCTGCGGCTCACGGCCGAGCGCAACCACCGTCAGGCACACACCCTCACAGGCAATCGAGGCCCCGATGTCGATGCCATCCACATCGTATCGTGTGGCGATGCGGACGCGCAAATCGCCCTGTTGATCAACCGCAATAATGCGGCCAATGTCGGATACGATGCCTGTGAACATGCCGGTGTCTCGCTTCTTCGCTCATTGGTAACGGATGATAGGTAACCTCCCCACTGAGACCAGACAAGAGCCGCCGAGGGGCCTTAGCCACGTCATATTCCCCTTATAACCCGTTATGAGACCCCGTAATTGACCCACATGTCGTTTCGAGACCGCCACAGATGACCACCCTTGACGCCCAATCGCGTGTTTTCCTGATGCTGCAGGGTCCCCACGGGCCGTTTTTCTGGCGGCTTGCGAAAATGTTGCGCGCGGCCGGATCGCAGGTCTGGCGCGTGGGTTTCAACGCCGGTGACACCGCCTTCTGGTTTGATCGCGACAGCCTCATCGCCTACCGCGACAATCCCGACGACTGGGCGGATGCCTTTGACGCGCTCGTGGCCGAAAAAGGCGTGAGCGACATCGTCCTCTACGGAGACACCCGCCCCGTGCACGCCCATGCCATCGCCCGCGCGCGCGCCCTCGGCATTACGGTCCATGTGTTCGAGGAAGGATACCTGCGCCCCTATTGGGTGACCTATGAACGCGGCGGATCCAATGGCCACTCGGCGCTGATGAAGCTCGACGTGGCACAGATGGAGGCCTGTCTGGCCGTGGGCGACCATCCCGCAATCGAGCCCCCCGACCATTGGGGAGACATGCGCCAACATATCTTCTACGGCGCGCTCTACCATTGGTTTGTCATGTTCAGGAATGGCGCCTTCACACAGTATCGCGGCCACCGCGAACTCCCTGTCTCGCGCGAATTCGCCCTCTATTTCCGCCGCCTGATGATGATGCCATTCCACCGCATCTCGCGCAGCCTGCGCACGGCGCGCATCAAACGCGCCGGATATCCGTTTCATATCGCGCTCTTACAGCTCGAACATGATTCAAACTTTCAAAGCCATTCGCCCTATTCGACAACGCCGGAATTCATCCGCGACGTGATCGCAGGTTTTGCCACGGGCGCACCGCGCCACCATCATCTGGTGTTCAAAGCGCACCCCTTGGAAAACGGCCGCCGCAACCTGCGGCAAGAAATCTGGCGCATCGCGCGCGAACATGATGTCAGCGGACGGGTTCACTTTGTGCGCGGCGGCAAACTCGGCCAATTGCTCGGCCATGCGCGCTCCGCCATCACCGTCAATTCCACCGCCGCGCAACAGGCCTTTTCCCTCGGCCTGCCGGTGAAGGTGTTTGGCGATGCCGTCTACAACAAACCGGAATTCGCCTCCCACCAGTCCTTGGAGGAATTTTTCACCCACCCCGATCGCCCCGATCCACGCGCCTATCGCCACTATCGCGAGTTCCTTCTGGAAACCAGTCAGGTCCCCGGCGGCTTCTATTCGGCCCGCGGGCGCAGGCAACTGATGCGCCATGTCGTTGATCTGATGTTGGCCCGTCAGGACCCATATGCGGCCCTGATGTCGGGCGAAGCGCCCCCGCGCCGCCCATTTCGCGTCATTCCATAGCGCAAAAGCCCCCTAGATACGGTGCCCTTGGGGCAACCACCCCCCATATCCACTCAAAGCGCGGCGGTGAAGCAACACCGTCCCGCCAACGCGCGCCGCTCACACGCCACGACGCTGGATTTTTTCAAATCTGTTAGTTAACGTCCCCACAAAGCAATAAAATCCTTTCGAGGCAGAGGAGATCGACAGTGGGAACTGGGACATCACGCGCCATTCGTGCCATGATGCTCATGACAATAGTCACGAGCGTATCAGCATGTGGGTTGCTCCCCCGCACCGGCCCGAACAAAGGCGAAATTTTCGCAGGCTCCGTCATGGAAGAGGGCGACGCATTTGTTGTCACCGTTTCTGACCGCGTCGCACGGGCCGCTACATACAATGAGTCATTCGGGTTCTCGAAGGACTTTCTCAATGCAGCAACCATCGGCTCGGACACAATCGCCGCCGGTGACACGCTGTCTCTGACCATCTGGGAGAACGTCGATGACGGTCTTCTCGCCGGTCAGGGCGCAAACGCCACGGCATTGACCAACGTTCAGGTTGATGGCTCCGGCTACATCTTCGTGCCCTACGCAGGTCGCATCCTCGCGGCTGGCAACAGCCCCGAAGCGATCCGCCGCATCATCACCGAAAAACTCGACGCACAGACCCCCGACCCGCAGGTGATGGTCACCCGCGCGGCAGGCAATGGTGCGACAGTGACCGTGGCCGGAAAAATCAGCGGCCAAGGCATCTACCCGATCGAACGCCCGACACGCACGCTCACAGCGATGCTTGCCAAAGCCGGCGGTCCTTCGGTTGAACCCGAAACCGCACAGGTCAAAGTGATCCGCGGCCACCACACCGGCCGCATCTGGTTCGAGGACCTGTTCCGCAACGCCAGCTACGACATCGCGCTGCGCAATGGCGATCGCGTCCTTGTAGAGGCCGACCCGCGCAACTTCACCGCGCTCGGCGCGACAGGCGCACAGACCATTGTGCCGTTCCAGACCCGCGACCTGTCCGCCCTCGAAGCCCTCGCCCGCGTCGGCGGCCTGCGTGGCAACGCATCCGATCCCACGGGCATCTTCGTCCTGCGCGACGAAAGACAATCCATCGCCCGCGAAGTGCTCGGACGTCCCGATCTGGAAGGGTCACAGCGCATGATCTACGTGCTCAACCTGACCGAACCCAATGGCCTGTTCCTCGCGCGCGATTTCCAGATCCGCGACGAAGACACCGTTTACGTGACCGAGGCTCCGTTCACCCAGTGGACCAAAGTTCTGGGCGCCGTCACAGGCACCGCGGCCTCTGCGGCACAGATCAGCAACCTCTCCTCAAACTGAGGTTGATGAAAATTACCACCGGTTCCAACGCCGCCCCCGCCCTTGTGCCGGGGCGGCGTTTTCTTGACGCCCCACTCCTGCTCGCCCTGCACGCAGGCGACGGCGGCTCCGATGACCAAGACCTGCTCGACCATCTCGCAAATGAACCACTGGACAACAGCGCCTCCCTCACGCGGGCGCGAAATGTCATCGACTGGCTCGATAAGTTGGATTTGTGCACGTTTTACGGCCACGAGAGCGAATTTTCCCTCCCTCCTGCGCCATATGTGCTGGTTCTCGATCAATCCGCACGCGCCACAGGCGGCCCAACGCTCGATGATATGCGCGAAATGCTGGTCTTTGCCCGCACCGATAATATCAACGCGCATGTGGTTATCCTCGGCGCGACGGATGGCTTTTTCACCACTGACGACGCGGGGGCGACCGTGACCCTCTTGGCCCCGCACGTGAACCCGTGGCACCTGTTTCGCGGCGCCACCGCCGTCTATTGCCACAGCACCGGCGCAGGGTTCGACGCCCTCCTCGCAGGCCACCGCCCGCGCGTTTTCGGCCAGCCGTGGTATGGCGGCTGGGGCCTCACAGACGACCAATCCCCCGACCCCACCCGCAGCCGCCGATTGACCCGCGCGCAAATCACCCTCGCCGCTCTCATCGACCACGCCGACTGGCACGACGCCTCCGGAAATCCCGCACCGATCGAGGACGTCCTCGCCGCGACAGAGGCACAACTGCGCGCCGCACGCGCGGACGCAAACGGCTATGTGGCAACCAATATCCTGCCGTGGAAACGCCGCTTCATGCGCCAGTATTTCGGCGCCACCCACATCACCTTCACAGATGACCCAGATGTCGTCGCCAAAGAGATCGCCGCGGGCCGCACGCCCCTCCATTGGGGAAACACCGACGCCGACGTCACGCGCATCGAAGACGGGTTCCTGCGCTCCAAAGGCCTCGGCGCGGCCCTGGTGCGCCCCCTCTCTTTGGTCAGCGACGATCTCGGCCTCTATTTCGACCCCACACGCCCCTCGCGCCTCGAAAACCTCATCGAAACCCGCGCGCAACTGCCCGATTATGCACGCGCACGCATCGACACCCTGCTGGCGCGCATCCAACAGGCGCATCTGAGCAAATATAACGTCGGAACCGCCCACCCCGACCTCCCCGTGGGCCATCGCATCCTCGTCGCAGGTCAGGTCGATGACGACGCCTCGATCCGCTTTGGCGCAGGCGAGATCAACACCAACCGCGCCCTTCTACAGGCCGCACGCGCCGCCAACCCGCAGTCCGTGATCGTCTACAAACCCCATCCGGATGTAGAGGCGGGCCTGCGCCGTGGGAAAATCCCCGATGCCGAAACGCTCGCCGATGTGGTCGCAACCAACGCCGATCCAATCGCTCTGATCGAGGCCTGCGATGAAGTCTGGTCCATGACGTCGCTCATCGGGTTCGAGGCCCTGTTGCGCCGCAAACCCGTCACCTGCACAGGCGCGCCCTTCTATGCGGGCTGGGGCCTCACGCGCGACATCGGAAACGTCCCCGCGCGACGCGGCAGATCGGTTGATATCGCCGCACTCGCCTATGCCACACTGATCGATTATCCGCGCTATTTTCACCCCGAAACCGGCGCGCCACTGTCACCGGAACAGGCCGTCACATGGTTGGAATCCGCGCGCGCAGGCCGCTCAAAACCGGCCCAACGCGCCCTCGCGATAATCCGCCAACTCCGCGCGCGATTTCTTGGGCTCTCGGACTAAACCTCTGACGACCATAGGGAAAGCGTGTCCTCACCGAGGACTTCGACGCCCTCCAACCGATACCTCTGGGCCTGCGACAATCGATCTAGACCCAAAGCCCCGATCCCCGGCATACCCTCCGCACCAATCGCGAAACCCGCCGAAAACACGGCCACCTGATCGGCGACCCCATGGTGCAAAACCGACGCGGCCAAGGTCCCACCGCCCTCACAAAACACCCGCGTCAGACCCGCCTCGCCGAGCGCTGCGAGCGTCGCAGACAGATCAACCTGACCCGTCGTGACCGGCACCTCGAACAGACGCGCCCCCAGATCCCGCCAAACCGCGCGCACATCCTGCGGCGCATCCGGCCCATGCACGAGCCACAAAGGCACATCGCGCGCCGACCGCGCCAGTTTCCCGTCGGTTGAAATATCGAGCCTACGGGACAAAACCACACGCACCGGCTGATGATCGACGCCGAGATCGCGCACCGTCAACATCGGGTCATCCGCCCGCGCCGTCCCCGCGCCGATCATCACCGCATCATGATGCGCGCGCATCGCATGAACACGCGCCCGCGCGCGCGGACCGGTGATCCACTGGCTCTCCCCCGTCGCCGTCGCAATCCGTCCGTCCCACGACAGCGCGAGTTTGAGCGTCACGGCAGGACGCCCCTTGGTCACGCGGGACAAAAATCCGACCTGCGCCGCACGGGCTTCATCTGCGCAGACGTCTGTGACCACCTCGATCCCCGCCGCCTCAAGCATGGCAATGCCCTGCCCGTTCACCCGCGGATCGGGATCCCCGAGCGCCACAAAAACACGCCCCACGCCCGCCGCGATCAGGGCCTGCGCACAGGGCGGCGTTTTGCCGGTATGGGAACAGGGTTCCAACGTGACATAGACATCGCCACCGCGCGCCAAAGCACCCGCCTGCGTTAATGCCATGGTCTCTGCATGGGGGCGACCACCGGGCTGCGTCCACCCGCGCCCGACCACACGGCCACGCGCGACGATAACACAACCGACAGCCGGATTAGGCCACGTCCGCCCAAGCCCCCGCGCGCCCAGCCGCAGCGCATGGCGCATATGGGCCGTGTCGGACATCGGGCTTACTCTTCGGGCGCGTCGGGGCGCAACTCACTGACAAATTTGTCAAAATCGTCGGCAGCCTGGAAGTTTTTGTATACAGAGGCAAAGCGTACATAGGCCACGGTATCGATCCGCGACAGGCTTTCCATGACGATCTCGCCAATGGTTTTCGATGGGATATCCGTCTCGCCCATGCTTTCCAGACGCCGCACAATGCCCGAAATCATCTGGTCGAGACGCTCCGGTTCGATGGGTCGTTTCTGGGCCGCGATGCGGATGGAGCGTTCGAGTTTGTCACGGTCGAAATCTTCACGGCGGCCGTTGGTTTTGACCACCACGAGATCACGCAACTGGACCCGCTCATAGGTCGTGAACCGCCCGCCACAGGCCGAACAGAACCGCCGGCGACGGATCGCCACATGATCTTCGGCAGGACGCGAGTCCTTTACCTGCGTATCGACATTCCCGCAAAACGGACAGCGCATCAGTGACCCCCATAAAAGACTTCGCCACGGTCCATAGGGTCTCAGCCCTACTCATCCACAGGCACTATAGGCGCTCACCTTGATTTTGGGTAGTCTCTTCTTTTGCCTACTACGTTTAGCGCAAAATCCGCGCAGGGGCGCGCCAAAGGGGAGGTCTTCGCCGGATTTCCCCCCGTGATTTCAACGTCAAACACGCTAGCTGTATCCCATATCAACGCAGCGTCCATTTCCGGGCGCATTTCAACACTAGAGGGAGAAATCCATGTCTGTCGCACGCGTCACCGAAATTTCCGCCATTTCCAAAAAGAGCTTTGACGATGCAGTCGAAGTTGGCGTTGAACGCGCCGCCCAAACCCTGCGCAATGTTTCCTCCGCATGGGTGAAAGAACAGCGCGTCATCGTCGAAAACGGCAAAGTTGCCGCCTATCAAGTGAACCTGATGGTGACCTTCGTTCTCGAGGGCTGATCTCAGGCGATCATCGCCACCACCCGCCGAACATGCGGGCGCAGGCGATGTTCGAATAGGTAAAGTCCCTGCCATGTTCCCAATGCCATTCGCCCCGATATTATCGGAATCGTGAGAGTGGTCGGGAGCATGGCTGCCTTGATATGGGCTGGCATATCGTCCGGACCCTCATAGGTATGGGTCAAATAGCCCATCGACGGATCGCTCGTTGGCGGCACCAACCGGTGGAAATAGGCCTGCAAATCGCTCTGCACCTCGGGATCGGCGTTTTCCTGAATGAGCAGCGATGCGGACGTGTGTTGCACCATCAGCGTGAGAACCGCCTCCGACGGCCCCTCGCCTGCGACCCAATTGGCCACTCGATCCGTAAACTCATACAGACCCGGCCCATGCGTCGCGATCTCGAAAAAACTATGGCTCATGAACACGGCCCCATTGTGAGCGGCGCATTGGTGTCAGAGCGGCAATACCCCGCCTCCTGCATCGCGATCCGCAAAATATCGAAGTTATAAATCCCCTCCGCGGTGCACGCGCGCCGCGCCACGACGCTCTCGCCCCGCGTGACCTGCAAACCACCGGACGCGGTTTCGTCGAACTTGTCGTAGTTCCAGAAGAGCCCATAGGCGAAATTGCCATTCGACACGGTGACCTGATCCCAAATCGACCGGCCGATCCCGTTCCATGGCACCATCTCGATCTCGTCAAACCCGCGCGTCAATTCGATCTCGGGCGCGCTCGCGGCGCCGAAACGGTAGGTCACATTCTGATCAGAAGGTGTCAGGCACAATTCAATCGTCTTGGCCCCGTCGAGGCACTGGAAAATCACTTCCTGATTGAGGGCACAGACGGCATGGGCCGGCGAGGCGAGGATAACAAACGGGAGGATTGCAAAGCGGAGCATGCACCATTCCTGTCACGCCAAAGAACGCGCGACAAGATGCCCGTGACGCCTATTCGGCGACGCAGGTCACGGCCGGACCGCTCACTTGGGCGCTAAGGGATGCCGATTGAACCGTTGCGTCTTCGACAGGGGCGATGAACACCTGCTCGAGCGTTTCAAGACACCGCGACAGCTCACTCGCTGGCACAACAATCACCACAGGCTCCACGCCTGCGTGCTCTTGCGACACGGGCACATAAGACATGGGCACATAGGGTGACGCCAAGGCGGAACCCGCCGCAACAAAGGCTGCCAACAATGCGATCTTTTTATGTGCCATAACATCACTCTCCATCGGGTGGCTTCGGGGGTTTAACGCACACACCCCCGCGGGAGTTTCACCTACCGCGCAAATTGTGGTTAATTTCGACAGAACAGTGATTTATTGACGGCACCGAAACGGCACCGAGACACCAACCCCAGTGCATTCCAAACCCAGTGCATTCCAAACCGGATTAACGATGAAATTTTTACCCACAATCCTCTCGCCACCGCCCTCCTCACCAGCTGTGTGACCACACCCGCCGTGTCCCCTGAGGTCCGCCGCGCCACCCTGAGCGCGCAAATCGCAACCTATCAGAGCGATCCCGCCGTCGTGGCCTTTCTCACCGAAGAGGCCATGCGCGCCGGCGTCAAATCCATCCGCCCCGTTCCCGCAGGCGGCGTGCCGGTTCTGGGTAAGAAAATTCAAACGAGATACGGCATGGCGACGAATAACGGGATGGTCTACGTGAATGCCGAAAACGACATCGGCCGGTCGGTTGCCAACATCGCCCATGAAATCGCACACGTCGGCAATTTCGAACGGGTCTGCGGCGGCCACACGAGCCGCTGGCTCGCCGCCTACCACGCCATTGCCCTGCGTTACATGGCGCGTTTTCCCGGCGCGACATGGGCGGGCAAACGCCCCGTCGACGAGGTCATGCGCAACAAGTCGCGCTACGGGATCGGCGACACTTGTCCCTGATCCGGCCCCTGATCCGCCACCTGACCTGAGGCCAGTTCAGCCGAAAATCCCCTCGCCCATCTGGTCGATGAAAATCTGCGCCTTGTGAACGCTCGCCGCGCTGGCCTCGTCCTCGCTGGCCAAGGTATCGGCCCGCACCATCGTGTGACTGCGCATCTCGCCGCCCACTTCTTTCTCGATGCGCGCGCCAATGCGATACCCGCCCTCGGCACGCTTTGGCTCGGGGTAGATCAGAAACCCTTTGTGCTCCTGCGGCTCGACCTTCGACTTCGCCCCTTTGTCAGACGCGCCACCAAAGAGTTTCGACAATAGTCCCATCGGATGCCTCCTACGAATTGCGTTTGGCCCCGGCAAAATCGGCTACATGAGACGAGCACCAAAAATGAAGCCGCTAAAAATAAAACTAGTTTAGTCTTCACGGCTCGTGAACCACAACCTTCTCGGATCCACGCCCAAAGTTGACCACCCAGGATCTGGCCCGTTCTTTTAATGCCGCATCCGCATTTAGGAAGAAATAAGTTCTAACGTTGGAATAGCGGACTCTTATTGCGAAATCGCAATCCAATGCCTCTTGCCAGTGACCGATCTCGGCTTCGTGTCCGCCTTTGAACCGACTGTTATGATGGTAGATGATTGCTGGCCGATCGGTTGCCAACACCCGCGCTTCCGAGACAGGAATGGATTTCCACTGCTTTTTCGCACCAAAGCGGAATTTTCTGTCCGAGCGCAGGCCATTATCTGGATCGGCAAAAACAATATCACATGAACTTAGATCGTCGCTCACCGTGCGAAACCAGTTCCGTCGCCACTCTTGGCGCTTTAAGGATGAAACCTCGGTGGTTTCCAAAATCTGGTTGGAAAACGTCGCATCTGGAAACAATCGGGACCTCTCTACCATAGCGAGAGATCGTTCGTTCCTTTTCACCATCTCTCCAAGTACATCGAAGACTTGAGGTGACCGATCGCGCCATGTCTCTGGTGCATCAAGGTATGCGACATGTTTACCGTCGGCGTTGTGGTTTTCATCGGGATAACGATACCAAGCGACCCCCAAACTCCTTTCCTCTGACACGCTCTGCAGCATAGAGAATTTGGCAAAATCACCGATGTCACCCACATATCTGTCTTGCATGTCGCCCCACAAAACGAAAAACGCCCCCCTTTCGGGAGGCGCTCTAAAACTTACTGGTCGAGGAAGCTGCGCAGCTTCCGGCTTCGGCTCGGGTGCTTCAACTTTCGCAGCGCCTTCGCTTCGATCTGGCGAATACGTTCGCGCGTCACCGAGAACTGCTGACCCACTTCTTCGAGCGTGTGGTCGGTGTTCATCCCGATGCCAAACCGCATCCGCAGCACGCGCTCTTCACGCGGCGTGAGAGAGGCAAGAACCCGCGTCGTGGTCTCTTTGAGGTTCTCCTGAATGGCGGCATCGAGCGGCAGAACCGCGTTCTTGTCCTCGATGAAATCGCCAAGCTGGCTGTCTTCCTCGTCGCCAATCGGCGTCTCGAGCGAAATCGGCTCCTTGGCGATCTTCATCACCTTGCGAACCTTTTCCAAAGGCATCTGCAGCTTTTCTGCCAATTCCTCCGGCGTCGGTTCGCGACCGATCTCGTGCAACATCTGACGACCGGTGCGCACCAGTTTGTTGATCGTTTCGATCATATGGACCGGAATACGGATCGTGCGGGCCTGATCGGCGATCGAACGGGTGATCGCCTGACGGATCCACCACGTCGCATAGGTCGAGAACTTATACCCGCGACGGTATTCGAACTTATCGACCGCTTTCATCAGGCCGATGTTACCTTCCTGAATAAGATCAAGGAATTGCAAGCCGCGGTTCGTGTATTTCTTCGCGATCGAGATCACCAGACGCAGGTTGGCCTCGACCATTTCCTTCTTCGCCTGACGGGCCTCTTTTTCGCCCTTTTGAACCTGCTGCACGATGCGGCGGAATTCGGTGATATCCACACCGACATACTGCCCGACCATCGCCATCTCGGAGCGCAGTTCTTCGACCTGACCAGTGAAGCGTTCGAGGAACATCTGCCACCCGCGACCGGGCTTCTCGGCCACGCGATCCATCCATGTCGGATCGAGTTCGGCACCCCGGTATTCGTCGACGAATTCCTTGCGGTTGATGCGCGCCTGATCGGCGAGCTTCACCATCGAACTGTCGATCACCATGATCCGTTTGTTGATGCCATAAAGCTGGTCGATCAACGCCTCGATACGGTTGTTGTGCAGGTGGAGCGAATTCACCAGCAACACGATCTCGGAGCGCAGCTTTTGGTACTCCGCCTCATTGGAGGCCGAGAAGGAATCATCCTCGTTGAGCGTCGCGCTCATCCGCTGATCCTGCATCTCGGAGAGCTGTGCAAAGTCTTCGGAAATCTGCGCAAGGGTTTCCAGAACCATCGGCTTGAGAGCGGCTTCCATCGCGGCGAGCGACATATTGGCCTGTTCGTCGTCATCATCGTCATCGTCGTCTTCACGCGAAATCGGATTGCCGTCGGCGTCCAGCTCCTGCTTTTCCTCGGTCTTCTCGTCGGATTCGCCCTCGCTCGTCGCGATCCCCTCAACCACGGACCCCTCTTCGTCGCCATCGACGCCGGTGCCGAACGTGGCCTCCAGATCGATCACGTCACGCAGAAGAATGTCTTCAGTCAAAAGCTCGTCATGCCAGATCGTGATCGCCTGGAATGTCAGAGGGCTTTCACACAGACCCGCGATCATCGTGTTGCGACCGGCCTCGATCCGTTTCGCAATCGCGATCTCGCCTTCGCGCGACAGCAACTCCACAGACCCCATTTCGCGCAGATACATCCGCACAGGGTCGTCGGTCCGGTCGAGCTTTTCGGTCTCGGAGGCCGCTACCGCCACATCGCGCGACGAATTGGCCTCGACCAACGCACCGCCCTTGGATTTGGCGTCGTCGTCGTCCTCGACCTCGTCGTCCTCGATCACGTTGATGCCCATCTCGGAGAGCATCGACATCACGTCTTCGATTTGCTCGGAAGATACCTGATCCTGCGGCAACACTTTGTTCAACTGGTCGTATGTGATGTAGCCGCGCTCACGCGCCTCCGCGATCATCTTTTTGACCGCAGTTTGGCTCACATCCAGCATCACCTCGGAGTCTTGTTCCTCGGTTTGGGCGTCGTCGTTGTCTTTGGCAGCCATAGGTTCGGCTCTCCCTTTAACGGTTGGGGCACCAGTGCCGCCTGCACCCGAATCAGGGCAGCGGAACGAATCTCGGCGAATCATGTCACGCGAATCGACGATTCGCTACCTGATACCCTTATTTCCTGTCGTCATCACGCACCAGAGCGTTGCCAAGATGCCTCATGCCGCGAACGCATCATTGACGCTTGTCTGGATGTATTTCGTTAAGAAGCTTTTGCCACCGGTCACGTTCCGACCGGTTGATCTCCAACCCGTTGTCGGCGATGTCGGTTTCAATCGTCTCTTCAGTTTCTGCCTTGATGGCGCGGTTCCGGCTCGCCGCGACCTCGCCCAACCGCCATGTCACGGCCTCGTCCTCGGCGGCCAGCATATCCTCGATGGCCTCGTCCAAAGTCGTCTTCGCACCATAGAGCGCGCGCAGTTTCGTCAATTCTTCGTCCAGACACGCCGCCGCGGTCACAGGATCGGGCCGGCGTACCGGTGGTGCAATCTGCACATGGGGTCGCGCCATCAGCAGATCAAGGATCTCGCGCCCCAATGCCGCCACGACACTCTCGCGCAATTCCTGCGACACCGCCGCCCCCTCATAACGCAGGATGACCGAGAGCAGACGTGCATGATCGGGCGACACCATGTCGAGGCGCTCCAAACGGTCCAGAAACCGCTCGATCAGCGACGGGTTCATCAACAGCGTCGCCAATACAACCGCCTCGCGCATCACCTGCGCCGTGCGATCATCCCCCGCCGCGAGGGCCGATGCCTTTGTGCCCGCCGTGGGCACAACCGGCGCACCTGCACGCGGGTTCCATTTGCCCTTCGTGGGCCGGGGCGCACGGGCGGGACGGAACAGGTTCCACCGCAATTCCTTGAGCGCATCGTCATAATGACGCCGGATTATCTGATCCTCGATCAACCGCGTGCTTTTCGCCAAAGCGGTCTCGAGCGCTGCACGCCGCTCGGGGCTGTCAAACGTCTTGCCCTCGGTCTCGCGTCGCCACAACAGCGCGACCATCGGCAATGCGCCGTCCAGAACGCCCTGCATCGCCTCGCGCCCCTTGGACTTGATCAAATCATCGGGGTCGGTCTTGTCGGGCAACAGGGCAAAGCGCAACGCATGCCCTGATTTCAACAACGGCAGGGACAAATCGATCACCTTATAGGCCGCGCGCAGTCCCGCCGTATCCCCGTCGAGCGCGATCACGGGCTCGGGCGACAACCGCCACATCATCGCCAACTGCCCCTCGGTCACGGCGGTGCCGAGCGGCGCAACCGTCGCCTCGAACCCCGCCTCAGACAGCGCGATCACATCCATATAGCCTTCGGCCACGATCAGGGTCTGCCCCTGCCCCGCTGCCGCGCGCGCCGGCCCGATGTTGTAAAGCGCCGCACTTTTGTCAAACAGCGTCGTCGCCGGACCGTTGAGGTATTTGGCCCGCGCATTGGGATCCATCGCCCGCCCGCCAAACGAAATCAAACGCCCGCGCGCATCGCGGATCGGGAACATGATCCGGTCGCGAAAGAAATCATACATATCGCGCCCGTCGTCGGGTTTGCCGAGCAACCCCGCGCGCTGCATCAGCACAGGGTCCATGCCCTGCGCTTTTAGATGCTGCATCAACGCATTGCCGTTCGGCGCAAACCCGATCTCGAACCTATCGCGCGTCTCGGGCTTCATCCCGCGTTTATCGAGATAGGCGCGCGCATCCGCGCCAATCCCCTGCTGCAAGGACAGGCGGAAAAACCGCAGCGCCGCTTCGTTGATCTCGACCAATTGCTGGGACAGATCGGCCTTTTCCTTGGCACGCGGATCGCGGGCAGGCATCGTCATCCCCGCCTCGCGTGCGAGGATTTCGACCGCCTCGATAAAGGAGACATTCTCGGTCTCCTGCACGAAATTGATCGCATCGCCCTTGGCGTGGCAGCCAAAGCAATAATAGTAGCCTTCGCGGTCCACGACGTGGAAAGAGGCGCTTTTTTCCTGATGGAACGGGCATGGTGCCCACATGTCGCCCTTGCCCGCGTTCGACTTGCGCGTGTCCCACACGACCTTGCGTGCGACCACATCGGCCAACGACAGGCGGGTGCGCAATTCGTCGAGAAATCCGGGGGGCAATGACATAGCCGCGATTATCTCCCGTCAGCCAAGCGGAGTCGAGAGATTCGCGCAGAGCTCAATCAATCCGGCCCGCGCCCGAAATCCGCGCCGCCAGAACATCGGCCAAGGCCTTGGCCTGTGACGCGGAGGTCGCCCCGCCGACCCCGATCACACGCCCCATTCGCCACCACAGGCCCGGCGCCCACACCCGACCCTGGCGCGTTTTCACCCGAATGAGGAACCCGTTCGAGGGCTTGAAGGCAAAGGTGCCCCGCTCGACCTTTTCGATATCGGCCAGCGCGCAGATCACCCGCCCGCCGCTTTCGCGCAATTCGTCCTCGTCGAGCACCAGCCCCTGCGACGTCGCCTGCCACATGGCCCAGGCGAAATACCCTGCCCCCGCACCAACCACGATCATGAACACCCTATAGCCGAGCGCCATTTCACCCGACCGCAACCCCAGCGTCAGAACGATCAAAGCGAGAAGAACCAAGGTCACCACCGCAAAACTGCGGCGCGCGGGAGAGGGGTCGACGGTCAAAACGGTCATAGGCGCTCTTTCTGGCAAATCTGCCCCTACCTAACGCGCCGCGCGCGCGGAAGGAAGGCGCAAGGAAGCGCGTCTCGCGTTGCGCCCTGCACGCGCGCCCTTTATGGTCTGCGCGGATGCGGGCCTGCCCGCCATCCACCCCTCTTGGTCCCTCGTGAGTTGCCCGCGCATGTCCCGCACACCCCTTCGCCTCCTGCTCCTCGCTCCGCTCGCGCTGGCCGCCTGCGATGGTGGCCCCGATCTGAGCAGCCGCGTGACACCCCTGCCCGCGAATGCACAGTGGCCCGAACTGATGCCCGCCGACGACCTCGGGCTCACCGAAACCACCCAATCCGACGTGGATCGCGGGACCGCCGAGGCCGACGAACTCGCCGCACGCGCCGCCGCCCTCAGAGCGCGCGCCCGCGACTTGGCCAACACCCCCATCTGACCCAGATGCCAGAGCGGTTGCGCGACCCGCACAACCCGTCTATCACCACCGCCAGATTTCCTTTGTCCCCCGCTGAATTCCGGAGCGCCCCATGGCCAAGACTCTCGACCCCAAAGCCCCCCTTCGTCTCGGCATTGCGGGTCTGGGCACCGTCGGCGTGGGCGTCATCAAGATCGTCCAGCAAAAAGCCGAACTGCTGTCAAAACGCACCGGCCACCCGATCGTCATCACCGCCGTGAGCGCACGCACCCGCGACAAAGACCGCGGCGTCGATATCTCCGGCTACGCATGGGAAGACGACCCCGTCTCTCTCGCCCTGCGCAAGGATGTGGATGTCTTCGTCGAACTGATGGGCGGCGCGGATGGTCCCGCAAAGGCGGCAACCGAGGCCGCGCTCTCGGCTGGCAAAGACGTGGTGACCGCCAACAAAGCCATGCTCGCCCTGCACGGTCAGGACCTCGCCATTCAGGCCGAGGACAATGGCGCCGTGCTGCGCTATGAGGCGGCGGTCGCAGGCGGCATTCCGGTCATCAAATCCCTCACCGAGGGCCTCGCAGGCAACCGCATCACCCGCATCATCGGCGTGATGAACGGCACCTGTAACTACATCCTCACGCGGATGGAAAACGAAGGCCTGCCCTACGACGAAGTCTTCGCCGCCGCCGATGCGCTCGGCTACCTCGAAGCCGACCCGACACTCGACGTGGGCGGCATCGACGCGGGCCACAAACTCGCGCTGCTGGCCTCAATCGGCTTTGGCACGCAGGTCGCTTTTTCGGACATGGTCCTCGAAGGCATTGAACGCATTACCATTTCCGACATCCGCCACGCCGCCGACATGGGCTACCGCATCAAATTGCTGGGCGTCGCCCAGATGACCGGTCGCGGCCTCGAACAGCGCATGACACCCTGCCTCGTGCCCGACAACAGCCCCCTCGGCCAACTCGAAAACGCCACCAATATGGTGGTGATCGAAGGCGACGCGGTCGGCCAGATCGTGCTGCGCGGCGCAGGCGCGGGCGAAGGCCCCACCGCCTCCGCAGTGCTCTCGGATGTAATCGACATTGCGCGCGGCACGCGTCTGGCCACCTTCGGCCAACCGGCGCGCGAACTGGTAAAGGCGAAATCCGCCGTCGCCGCGACCCCTGCGCCCTATTACCTGCGCATGTCTCTGGTCGACAAACCCGGCGCGCTGGCGAAAATCGCAGCCGCGCTTGGCAATGCGGGCGTCTCCATCGACCGCATGCGCCAATACGGCCAACTCGAAAACCCGGACGTCGCGCCAGTTCTCATCGTCACCGACGCCACATCGCGCCACGCGCTCGATCACGCTCTTGAGGAAATGGACGCCACAGGCGTGCTCGCCGAGGCGCCCGTCGCGATCCGCATCGAAGCCGTCTGACCCCTAGGCCACCTGACCCCTAGGCCACCGACATCACCGAGACCGATTGATAATACAGATCGGCCGGTGTTTCGGTCTCCATAAACGCGATGTCACCGGCGTCGCGCCCCACCGCGATGACCGCCATATGATCGGGCCGCGCCATCCCCGTCGGGTCCACCAGATGCCACCCGCCGGATAGCCAAACCTGCGCTACCGCATGGAAATCCTGCGGATCCACGCCCAATCCGTAGACCGACACACAACGCGCCGGAATCCCGACCGCACGCGCGAAAGCACACATCAATTGCGCATAGTCACGACACACACCTTGGCGCGACGCGAAACTGTCAATCGCACTGGTGGTCGCATTCGAACTCCCCGGCAAATACTCCATCTCCGCCTCGATCCAGTCGCGCATGGCCGCGATCTTCGCGCCCCCCGACAGATGCCCGAACCGGCGCTCGACAAAGCCTAGAAAGCTGTGGGACTCGATCAACCGCGACGGGCGCAGGAACGACAAAACATCCCCCGGCAACTCCTGACGCGGATCCGCGGCAAGCGTGTCGAGCGCGCTCACCTCGCGCGTCACATCAACGGTGGCCTGATAGCGCAACACCATCCGCGGGCTGGTCACATCGGCCCAGATCCGCGTGCCCAGACCCCCCTCGCCTGCCACACGGGTCACCGTGCAATAGTCGATGGCAATGGTGTCGGAAATCACGTCCTGCCCGTCCGTGCGCGCCACCTCTATGGCGAGATTGACCAACGGATCCACCCCAAGCGCGTAATCCATCGCTACATCGATCTGTATCTGCATCCCGAAACTTTCCCACCAAAACCGCATCCATAGGCGCGCGCATTCCACCCGCACCCCACTCACCAAGCATCGAAACCGCCAATGGTTCCGCACCCTCATCCGCACCAAAAGCGATTCCGCCCCCCGAACCACATTTCCGGGCAGCGTAAATCACGAATTATACTGTTAGCGTAACAAGTTAGCGTAAACATGATGACTGTTAGCGCGCACATCAGACGCCCCGCTTGTGAGCGCCTCCTCCCCCCGCTACCAGAGTGGCAACGAATTGAACAGGGACGCGCCGATGAACCGCCAGATCACATTTTTCGACCGCCTTTTGTCATTGGGTCTCGCGCGCGTGACCGAAGCTGCCGCCATGGCCTCGGCAGATTTCGTCGGCCACGGTGACGAAAAAGCCGCCGATCAGGCCGCCGTCAACGCGATGCGCGATCAACTCAACCTCCTCGACATCCACGGCCGCGTGGTCATCGGCGAAGGCGAACGCGACGAAGCCCCGATGCTCTACATCGGCGAAGAGGTCGGCACCGGCAACGGCCCCGCCGTCGACATCGCGCTCGACCCGCTCGAAGGCACCACATTGACCGCCAAGGACATGCCCAACGCGCTCACCGTGATCGCCATGGCCCCGCGCGGCACGCTCCTGCACGCGCCCGACGTCTATATGGACAAACTCGCCATCGGCCCGGGCTATAAAAAGAACGTCGTCACCCTCGAGATGTCCCCCACCGAACGCGTCCACGCACTGGCCAAGGCCAAAGGCGTCGACCCCCATGACATCACGCTCTGCGTCCTCGAACGCCCCCGCCATGAGGAAATGATCGCCGAGCTGCGCGCCACAGGGGCCGCCATCCGCCTGATCACCGACGGCGATGTGGCCGGTGTGATCCACTGCGCCGAACCCACCACCGGCATCGACATGTATATGGGCTCGGGCGGCGCCCCCGAAGGCGTGCTCGCCGCCTCCGCTCTTAAATGCATGGGCGGGCAAATGTGGGGCCAGTTGACGTTTCGCAACGATGACGAACGCGCCCGCGCCGACAAGGCCGGCATCCGCGACCTCAATCGCATCTACGCGCGCGACGATATGGTGACCTCGGATGTGATCTTTGCGGCCACCGGCGTCACCGACGGCTCCATCGTCTCCGGCATCAAACGCGAACCCGGCTGGCTGACCACCGAAACCATCCTGATGCGCTCCAAAACCGGCTCCATGCGCCGCATGACCTACCGCAACCCCGCCGAGCCCCACCACAAAAAGTAACGCAACCCGCCCCAGAGAGGTAAGCCAATGGACCACACTGCCTTGATCCTGATCGACATCCAGAAAGGGTTCGACGACCCGGCATGGGGCGCACGCAACAATCCCGGTGCAGAGGCCGCCGCTGGCCGCCTTCTCGCCCATTTCCGCAGCAACCACCTGCCCGTCTACCACGTCCACCACGTCTCGGACGCCAAAGGCAGCCCGCTCTCGGGCGCGGGCGTCGCCTTCAAAACCGTGGTCGCCCCGAAAGCGCGCGAAACCGTCATCGAAAAGCACGCCCACTCCGCCTTTGACGGCACGGATCTCGCCCAACGCCTCGCCCTGCGCAATGTGCGCGATCTGGTGATCTGCGGCCTACCCACCGGCGCCTGCGTGAGCGCAACCGCGCGCGACGCCAGCGCCCTCGGCCTGAACGTCACCGTGGTGCCGGAGGCCTGCGCGGCCTTCACCGGCGCGGGCGAGGCCGGATGGGAAACCCCCGACCGTCCCACGCCACAGGCCGTCCACGACGCCGCCATCGCCAGCCTGCAAAGCGGCATCGCCACGGCGCGCACTCTGGGCGAAATCCTCGCGCGCTAACCCCGCCGCGAGGCTTTACATTCCCCGCCCGCTCGGTGACCCTCTGGCCAAACCGGAGACACCATGCACGCCCTCATCCTCATCGACATCCAGACCGGCTTTGACGCCCCCGTCTGGGGCACGCGCAATAACCCGCAGGCCGAAGACCGCGCGGGCGACCTGCTCGCCCATGCACGTGCCCGTGCCTGCGCCAAAGACTGGGCCATTTTCCACATCCGCCATATCTCCACGACGCCCGGATCGCCCCTCTCGGGCGCTGGCACCACCTTCAAACCACAGGTCACCCCCCGCGACGGCGAAGCGGTGATCGACAAATCCGTCAACTCCGCCTTCATCGGCACCGACCTCGAAACCCGCCTGCGCGAGCGCGCTATCACCGATCTGGTGATCTGCGGCCTGACAACGCCCCATTGCGTCTCCACCACCACCCGCATGGCCGCCAACCTCGGCTTTTGTGTCACGCTGGCCCATGACGCCTGCGCCGCCTTCACGAGCAACGCCGACACCACATGGGCCGACCTGCCGCCCCTCGATGCGACCACAATCCACAACACCGCGCTCTCCCACCTGCACGGCGAATTTGCATCCGTGCGCGCAGTGGCCGATATAACCGCCCATGAGTGATTTCCTGAACGTCTCCGCCTCGCTGACAGGCCGCCGCTGGGTCGGCCCGAGCGAGGACATGATCCGCGCCGCCGATGCGCTCGCCCAACAAACCGGCTTTCCCAAAGCGCTCTGCGACCTGCTCGCACGGCGCGGCGTCAGCGCGGAAGAGGCCGAGAGCTTTCTCGCCCCGACCCTCAAAGACCTCCTGCCCGACCCGCAGAGCCTCATAGACATGGGCACGGCGGCCAACCGTTTCCTCACCGCGCTCATAAAACGCCAAAAGATCGCCGTCTTCGCCGATTACGACGTCGATGGCGGCTCCTCTGCGGCGCTCCTGCTGACATGGCTGCGCGAGGCGGGCCATACCGCCACCCTCTATGTTCCCGACCGCATCGACGAAGGCTACGGGCCCAACGATGACGCCATGGCGATGCTGGCGCGCGACCACGACCTGATCGTCTGCGTTGACTGCGGCACCCTCTCGCACGGGCCCATCGCGGCCGCCAAAGGCGCCGATGTCATCGTGCTCGACCACCACTTGGGCGGGGAAACCCTGCCCGACTGCGTGGCCGTGGTGAACCCCAACCGTCAGGACGAAACCGGCGATCTCGCCCACCTATGCGCCGCCGCCGTGGTGTTCCTGATGCTCGTCGAGGTGAACCGACAGATGCGGGAATCCGGCACGCGCGGCCCCGACCTCATGGCGATGCTCGATCTCGTAGCACTCGCCACCGTGGCCGATGTCGCCCCCCTCATCGGCGTCAACCGCGCGCTGGTGCGCCAAGGCCTGCGCGTCATGGCGGGGCGTCATCGCACGGGCCTGCGCGCGCTGGCCGACGTCGCCCGCATGGACAATGCCCCGACCTCCTATGCACTCGGTTTCGTCCTCGGCCCGCGCATCAACGCAGGCGGGCGCATCGGACAGGCCGACCTCGGCGCGCGCCTTCTGTCCACCGACAACGAACACGAAGCCCGCGCCATGGCCGAACGCCTCGACGCGCTGAACTCTGAACGCCGCGACGTCGAAAACGCCGTGCGCGAAGCCGCCATCGCACAGGCCGAAGAGCGCGGCCTCGACGGCCCGCTCGTGTGGGCCGCAGGCGAAGGCTGGCACCCCGGCGTGGTCGGCATCGTCGCCTCACGGCTCAAGGAATCAACCAACCGCCCCGCCATCGTCATCGGCCTAGAGGGCGACGAAGGCAAAGGATCAGGGCGCTCGGTGACCGGTGTCGACCTCGGCGCATCGATCCAGCGCCTCGCAGCCGAAGGGTTGCTCGTCAAAGGCGGCGGACACAAAATGGCCGCGGGCCTCACGGTGCGGCGCGACCAACTCGAACCCGCCATGGCGCGCCTGTCGGAACTGCTCGCCCGCCAAGGCGCGGGAACCGCAGGCCCCGCCGACCTCAAACTCGATTCGATGCTGATGCCCGGCGCCGCCGATCCCGATCTGATTGAACGGATCGAGGCCGCAGGCCCCTTTGGCGCCGCCGCCCCCGCGCCCCGCTTTGCCTTCCCCGACTGCGCCATCCACTTCGCGCGCCGCGTCGGCGAAAACCATCTCAAGGTGACATTTTCCGACGGCCACGGCCCGCGCCTCGATGCCATCTGCTTTGGCGCCTTCGATAGCCCCATCGGTCCGGCCCTTGAAAAACACGCCGGTGCGCGATTCCATCTCGCGGGTCGTCTGGAGATCAATACTTGGGGCGGAAAGCGTAGCGCGCAGGTGCGTTTGGAGGATGCCGCAGAGTCATGAAAAAAATCTGCATTTTTTGTAAAAGAACCTCTTGCGCCCGCCGCCGCCATTCCATAGAAACCGCCTCACGTTAAGCGCGGCCCGTTCGTCTATCGGTTAGGACGCCAGGTTTTCAACCTGGAAAGAGGGGTTCAATTCCCCTACGGGCTGCCACTTTCCCCACCTCGAATACAACGATCCCACCACAGGGACCACACCACGGGTCCCCGCGCCGGTCGTTTGCGTCGTTGGCACCTTTGATAGTCACGCGGGGGCGCAATACACCCCCGCGCCGCCCTCATCCCTACAGAGCGTGCACCACCGCAAGGTCATGCGATTCTTGCGCAGCACCCAGCGGATTGCGCAACGGCAATCCAAAATCGGGCGCGTCGATTTCGAACACATCCCCCGCCTGCGCCGCGATTCCATCCGCAAAGCTCAGCGTCGCCGTGCCAAAGAAATGCACATGCAAATCACCCGGACGGCGGAACAGCGGATATTTGAAATGATGGTGCTCCAGATTGGCGATCGTATGGGACATGTTCGCCTCGCCCGACAGGAACGGCTTTTCCCAAATCACCGCGCCATCGCGCAGGATCCGGCTGGTGCCGCGCACATCGCTGGGCAATTCCCCCACCAACAACTCCGGCCCGAAACTCGCAGGGCGCAGTTTCGAATGCGCCAGCAACAGGTAATTCGACCGCTCCGTCACGTGATCGGAAAACTCGTTGGCCAAAACAAATCCGACCCGCATAGGCATGCCATCCGGCGCGATCACATAGACCCCCGCCACCTCCGGCTCCTCGCCGCCATCGAGCGCGAAGGACGGCGACACCAACGGCTGCCCCGCGGCCACCGCATGATCACCGCTGCCTTTGTAAAACCACTCCGGCTGCGCGCCGACCGCACCGGCCTCGGGGCGACCGCCCGCGACACCATCGCGAAACATCCGCATCGAATCCGTGACCGCCTCATCGCCCTCACCGGCATGCATCGCCGCCCGCGTCGAGGCCGACCCCAGATGGGTCAACCCCGTCCCCGTGAGATAACAATGCGCCGGATCGGGATGGGAAATGGGCAACATCATCCGCCCCTCCGCGTAGGCCGCTTCCAGATCGACCGCCGCGCCAAAGCCGTGATCGAACACCGTCTGCGACAGGCTGCGCCCCGATGCGATGGCCTCATGCACGAGATCCATCGTCGATACCGCATCGCGCACCACATAGGCCTCCGGCCCCTCGCGCGCCACGATCAGGGTGCTTGCGTCATGGTTTCTGACTTGTGAAATGAACACCTGCGTCACCCCTGCTTCTGTTTGTTGTAAACGTCAAAGACCACCGCCGCGAGCAGCACCAACCCCTTGATCATCTGCTGGAAATCGATCCCGATCCCCATGATCGACATCCCGTTGTTGAGCACGCCCATCAGGAACGCCCCGACAACCGCGCCGACAATCGTGCCGACCCCGCCCGACATCGACGCCCCGCCAATGAACACCGCCGCAATCACATCCAGCTCGAGCGCGAACCCCGCCTTCGGCGTCGCCGTGTTCAACCGCGCCGCAAAGACCAACCCCGCCGCCGCCGCCAAAACACCCATGTTCACAAAGGCCAGAAAGCTCAGCCGTTCGGTTTTGATCCCCGACAGCTTGGCCGCCTTTTCATTGCCGCCCATCGCATAGACCCGCCGCCCGATCACCGTGTTCTCGGTGATGAACGCATAGATCACCGTCAGAATGCCCATCGTGACCAACACATTCGGGATCCCGCGAAACGTCGAGAGTTTGAACAGAATGAACAGGATCGCGATGGCGACAATGCCCGTGCGCAGGATGAAAAACGCGCGCGGCTCGTCGACGATGCCATAGGCCCGATTGGCCGCCCGCCGCTTTAACCCCAACCGCACCACCGCGCCCGCGCCGAGCACACCGGCCACCAGGGCCAGCACATTCACCTGACGCGCACCCACCAGTTCGGCCAGCGCCACGCCCCAGCTCTGCGGGAAGATATCGGGCACAAACCCGTTCGCGATGACCTGAAAACTCTGCGGGAACGGGCCGACCGATTGCCCTTCGAGCAACCACAAAGACAGCCCGCGAAACACCAACATCCCCGCCAGCGTCACGATAAAGGGCGGAATGCGCCAATAGGCGACCCAATAACCCTGCGCGCCCCCGATGATGCCCCCCGCCACCAGACAGATCACGATCGCGACCAGTACCGGCAGATCCATATTCACGATCAACACCGCCGCCAAAGCACCGATAAAGCCCATGACGGACCCAACAGACAGGTCGATATGACCGCCCACAATCACGATCAACATGCCCAGCGCCATGATGACGATATAGGAGTTCTGCAACATCAGGTTGGTGATATTGACCGGCTTCAACAGCGTGCCATTGGTCACCACCTGAAAGAATCCCATGATCACGATCAACGCGACCAACAACCCGTATTCGCGCATGTTCGCGGCGAGATATTCCTTGATCCCCTTGGTGGGGGCGGCACCCGTGGTGCCCTCGTCTGCAACTGCCATCAGGCTGTCTCCCGTTCGTTCACTATGAGCGACATGATCCGCTCTTGGCTCGCCTCGCGCGCGGAAAGTTCTCCCACCAACGCGCCCTCGTTCATCACGTAAATCCGGTCGCACATGCCCAAAAGCTCGGGCATCTCCGAGGATATCATCACCACCCCTTTGCCCTGTGCGGCGAGGTCATTGATGATCGTGTAGATTTCATATTTCGCGCCCACATCAATGCCGCGCGTCGGCTCGTCGAGGATCAGAACCTCCGGCTCGGTAAACAGCCACTTGGCCAAAACCACCTTCTGCTGGTTGCCCCCCGACAGGTTCACCACCTTCTGGAACACCGTCGGCGTGCGCGTGGCCAAAGCTTCGCGATACTTCTCCGCCGCGCGCGTCTCCTCGTTACGATTGAGAACCCCGCCCTTGGACACCGCGCCCAGATTGGCCAACGTGGTGTTGAACCGGATCGTCTCGTCAAGCACCAGCCCGAGCGTCTTGCGATCCTCCGTCACATAGGACAGCCCTGCCGCAATCGCGCGATCCACCGAACTCAGATCGACAGGCTGGCCATGCAACTTCACCGTGCCCGAAATATTGCGCCCGTAACTGCGCCCGAATATCGACATGGCCAGTTCCGTGCGCCCCGATCCCATCACACCGGCAATGCCCACAACCTCGCCCGCGCGCACCGTGAACGCGGCGTCGCGGATCACCTGACGCTCCCCGTGTTCGGGATGCCAGACGTTCCAGTTTTCCACTTCCATCAATAGCTTACCGGGCGTGCGCACATGATCGGGGAACCGGTGGGTCATATCGCGCCCCACCATATCGCGCACAATGTCATCCTCGCTCAGCCCCTTGGCCGACCCCGAAGACACCGTCATCCCGTCGCGAATAACCGTCACCGTATCGGCGACATATCGCACCTCGCCGAGCTTGTGGGAAATGATGATGCAGGTCACGCCTTGGCGCTGCAATTCCTTCATCAGGTCGAGAAGCTTGCGACTGTCATTCTCCTGCAACGCCGCCGTCGGCTCATCAAGGATCAACAACCGCACGTCCTTGGACAGCGCCTTGGCGATCTCCACCAACTGCTGCTTGCCCACACCGATGCTATCGACCTTGGTGGTGGGCGCCTCGCGCAGCCCGACCTTGCGCAGCAATTCCTCCGCCCGCCGGTTGGTCGCCCGCCAGTCAATCACCCCACGCCCCGCGCGCTCGTTCCCGAGGAATATGTTCTCCGCAATCGACAGGTCCGGCACCAACGCCAGCTCCTGATGGATAATCACAATCCCGCGCTCTTCGCTTTCGCTGAGCGAGCGGAACGACGCCACCTCCCCACCGTAATGGATTTCCCCGTCATAGCTGCCCGCCGGATAGACGCCGGAGAGCACTTTCATCAACGTCGACTTGCCCGCGCCATTCTCGCCGCAAATCGCGTGGATTTCGCCCTCCCGAACCGCCAAACTCACCCGGTCCAACGCCTTGACGCCGGGGAATTCCTTGGTGATTTCGCGCATTTCTAGAAGTGTGGTCATCTCGCGCCCTTTTCATCCCGGGGGTCTTCACTGCCCCCGTATTTCCCGCCCCGACGGAGGCAGGTCACCGGACCGGCATAGGGAACCGGTCCGGCAGGTATCCTAGGGAAGGGTACCGACTTACTTGATCTGGTCCATGGTGTAGTAACCCGACCCGATCAGGATCTCTTCCCAGTTGCTCAGGTCAACCGAGACCGGCTCGAGAAGATAGGACGGCACAACCTTGACGCCGTTGTCATAGGTCGAGGTATCGTTGATCTCGGGCTCTGTGCCTTTGAGCAACGCATCCACCATGCTCACGGTCACACCCGCCAGCGACCGCGTGTCTTTAAACACCGTCGAATACTGCTCGCCTGCCAACATGGATTTCACCGAGGGCACTTCCGCGTCCTGACCGGTCACAATCGGCATCTTCATATCGCCGGAGCCATAGCCCACCCCTTTGAGCGACGACAAAATCCCGATCGACAACCCGTCATAGGGCGACAGAACCCCGTGAACCTGCTGGTCGGTGTAATGGGCCGACAAAAGGTTATCCATGCGCGACTGTGCAACCGCACCGTCCCAGCGCAACGTGCCGACCGTATCCATGCCCATCTGGCCGGAGGCGACATTCACCGTGCCATCCGCGATCAGAGGATCGAGAACGGACATCGCCCCGTTGTAAAAGAAGTAGGCGTTGTTGTCGTCGGGCGAACCGCCGAACAATTCGACATTATAGGGCCCGTCGCCAAACCGCTCCTTCAGACCGGAGACCAGCGATGACGCCTGCTGCACACCGACTTTGAAGTTGTCGAAGGTCGCATAGTAATCCACATCACCGCTGTCACGGATCAGACGGTCATAGGCGATCACCTTGATCCCCGACGCCGCCGCGTTGGACAGGGCGTTGGACAGGGTCGTGCCATCAATCGCGGCCACCACGAGCACATCAACACCCTTGGTGATCATGTTCTCGATCTGCGCGAGCTGGTTGGGAATGTCATCCTCTGCATATTGCAGATCGGTGTCATAGCCTGCGGCCTCGAACTGTTCGACCATCGAATTGCCGTCCGAAATCCAGCGCGCCGAAGACTTCGTCGGCATCGCGATTCCAATAGTCCCGTCGGCATATGCGGCAATCGCAAATGTCGAGGCGGCGGCGGCCAACGCCAACACCTTGGTGAATTTCATGGTGATTCCTCCCTGAATCTATGTGGTGAACCGGTGAATCGGACGCATATCGACACCCCCCGACCCGATCGGTATGGCGCGATTAATCCTTTCAATCACATATCTGTCAAATTATGTATTGATATAAACTGTTACCAATAAAGGTAAGTATTCGATGTCGGACCTCCTCGCTCGCGGGCTCAAAATGCCCCACCTGCGCCTTGCCGCCGCCCTGCACGCCGAAGAAAAACTGTCCGCCGCCGCAAACCGCCTCGCCATCACCCAACCCGCCGCCTCGCGCCTGGCCGCCGAAATCGAAGGCATCCTCGGCACCCCCCTCTACGCCCGCTCGGGCCGCGGCATCCAACTCACCGCCGAGGGCCGCCTGTTTGCCGAACGCGCCGCCCGCGTGCTGCGCGACATCGTCGATGTCGGACGCGACGTCAAAGACCTCACCGACGGCAGCGCCGGACATGTCGCCATGGGCGCCGTCACCGGACCGGCCATCGAATTCGTCCTCCCCCTGATCCGCGAAGCCCGCATCGCCCACCCCCGCGTGCAGGTCCGCGTCGAAGTCAGCCCCTCCGATGTGTTGTGCCAGATGCTGCTGGACGGACATCTCGACTTCGCCCTCGCCCGCCCGCCGCTCGGCGACGCCGCCGCCTCGTTTGCCTACCGCCCCGTCGATGTGGAACCCATGTCGCTGATCGCGCGCTCCGAACACCCGCTGTTTCGCGGCGCGCAATATCTCGACCGCTCCAAACTCGTCACCTACGACTGGGTCATGCCCCACCCCGGCTCGATCCTGCGCGTGTCGATGGAGGCCAAACTGCGCGCCCTCGGCCTCACCCTGCCCGCGCGCGTGCTCAACACATCGTCTTTCCTGCTCACCCTCGCCACGATCTCGCAAACCAACGCCATCGCCCCCATCGCCACCTCGGTCGCGCGCGCCTTCGAGAGCGGCAATGGCGTGCGCATCCTGCCCGTCGACTTTGAAACCAACGTCCCCGAATTCGGCATCATCACCCGCGCCCACGGCGACCTGAGCGCGGCCGCCACCGCCTTTCTCGCCATGGCCGAACGCGCCGTCGCCACCCGCCGCGCCGAATTGCCCCCCACCCCGACCTGAAGCCCCAACGAAAAGGGCGACCAAACGGCCACCCCTGCGCATTCATGCTGGTTCAGTTCAGACCCGTCGTGACCACGACGATCCGAGCCCACAAAACGCCCGAAGAAACCCAACGGGACATTGCGTCCCTCATGTCTGCAATGCGGGACTTTGCAGCCGTTGGCGCTGGGCAGGTTTCAAGTTAAACTTAGACAACATTGAAATGGGAGATCGCAGTGTCAGCGCAGCTTGGCCGCATCATAATCTACACCAAAAAAGTTGAGGAAGTTGCGGACTTTTACTGCAAGCATTTTGG
>NZ_BAABDF010000001.1:121920-134744 GCF_039539485.1 Celeribacter arenosi | reverse complement strand
GGATTGAAGTTCGGCACTATTCATCGTGCCGACGGCTACTGCTTCGCCAACGCGAAAGACCCCGCCAAGAACTCCATTTCCGTTTCAAGCCGGGCTTTTGTTCGTCAGTAACTCTGGCCTCAAACCCGCCATCCACACCCCTTCCCCCAACAAAAAGGGCGACCCGCAGGCCGCCCCTCTCAATCCACCAAATCCCCGCCTCAGACGAAAACGAAGCTGTCGGAGAAATCGAGCCCCACGATCAGCGGATCGTGGTCCGAGCTCGCATAGACCCCGTCGTTGTAGAACGCCGAGTCGGTGAAGCTGTTGTCGTAGTTGATCAACCCGGGCTCGTCGGCATTGATGTGCCACTCGGTCACGCCGGTCACATGGGCCGCCAGTTCCGCATCGCCAAACCCCTGATCGAGCGTGCCTTGCTGACCATCGAAGACATAGGAATAGGCCTCGTCCTGACCGATGAAGGTGTCGATCAGATCGACATAGCCATCCTCGCCCAGCGCCTGAACCGGATCTTCCTTCGCATAGGCGTTCATGTCGCCCATCATCAGAACATTGGTCACGCCGCCGCCGTTGTAGTCATTCGACATCCAATCGGACAACTCGCCCGCCGCATCCGTGCGCACCCCGTTCCAGAACCCCTGACCACCACCCTGGTCAAAGTTCGGATCGGCCAGCAACTGCGCATAGAGATCGGCAACCACCGCGTAATCGGGCGAGGACGCATTGGCCGACAGCCAGTTCTGCGCATTGCTCGCCACGGTGTCCAACCCGCTGTCACCTTTGGATTTGAAGTGCGAGGACACAACCGTGAACTCCTCGCCCGTCGCCTCGTCAAGGAAGGTCGCAACAGTGGACGGACGGTTGCGGTCAAAGTCGCTAAAGCTTCCGCCCACATAGCCCGTCAAAGCATCCGCAATCGCGAATGTCGCATCCGCACTCGCCTCTTCGAACACAAGGTAATCGGCATGCACCAAACTCACCGCATTGGCGTCATAGATGATGCCCGTGGTGATCGCATCCGTGCCGATGAAATCACCGGTGCCGGTCGGATCGACATAGGCGTAATCCGCCCCCGTGCCTTCCGCGTTGAGCAGATCGACGAGCGTGCCGATCGCGACCGTGCCGTTGTTCTCGATCTCCTGTAGCGCCACAACTTCGGCGCCCGTGGCGATGATGCCGTCAACGATCTTGGAGGACTGGCGCGCGAACTCTTCCTCCGAATCCGCACCGCGCGGATCGAGCGACCCGTCCGGCCCCGTGCCCGCCCCCGTCACGTCAATCGTGGTGAAGAAGTTGAGCACGTTATAAGACGCCACCTGCAAGGTGCCGCCCACATCCTCGGGCGCATCGGTGCGCGCGCCCACATTGGTCCCGTCGACAAAATCGAGCGTCTCGGTGACCGTCAGGCGATAGTCACCAAAGGCGTAATTCATCACGCCCTCAACGGCCCCATCGACCTCTGCCCCCAGACGAACCGTGGTGCCATCGTCGCCGAAATCGTCACCCTTATCGAGATAATCATTATCATCGAGCGGGTTGTTATCCGGCAGATACTCAAAGAAATCAGGGTTCTGCGCCCCGTTTCCGTCATCGAGCAACAGACGCGCATTCGCATTCTCCGCCATCAACTCCGCAATCTCTGCGGCCTCGGTCTGGGCGTCGTAAATCTGCGTCGGCTGGGTTTGCGTGCCCGCCGAAATGGTCACCTCACCATAGCGCGCGAGGTTGTAGTTCTCGATCACCGTCAGCGCATCCGAGGTGCCCGACACCACAGACACCAACATGCCCTCGACCGCCTCGAAACTCTGCGGAATTTCCGGATCGAGCGTCACCGTCGTCAGCGTCGGCAACGCATTGCCGCTCGACACCACGGTCACATTCGACACGCTGGCGATCTGCGTCATGCCGAAATACTCGGCCGCATCGCCCGTCACCTCGACCAAGTCGCCAAGGCTCACCGCCGTGCCACCTCCGGTAAAGACGAAAATCCCCTCCGAGGTCATCAGATCCGCATCCGCGTCCGCATCCTCTTCCTGAATGTAGAAACCGGTGCCAACCACATGGGTCACAATCGCGGTCACGATCACCGTCTGACCGGCATAAGGCGTCTCGAACGCATTGCCCTGAACGGCCGAAATCAACACCGCCTCACCCACGGGCGGATCAACGATCACATCGCCGCTATTGGCCGCGCCCTTGGTCTCTGCGGCGGGCGCATTCCACACCCCGTCATCGCCGAGCTGCAGGGACTCGCCAATCGCCGTGTCAGCGCCCTCCGCGACATTCACATCCGTCGAGGTCACGCCATCCGCGCTGCCCCCCGACCCGGTCATCTCGCCCTCATAGGACAGGAATTCGATCAACACCCCGTCATTGGCGAGAGCCAATCCATCGGGCGCGCCGTTCTGCAATCCGGTCTCGATCACGTAGTAATCATAGTCCCCGTCCGAGGTCATCGTCCCCGACGACACATCGAAGGTGCCATAGACCGTCCCGCCATTGCCGTTATACAACTCGACCGTCAGCAAACTGACATCGCCACCGGCTTCCACGCGCACTTCGATGAACTCACCGACATCGCTGCCGTCATTGTCGTAATGGAACTCGTTGATCCGCGCGACCAATGGCACCGCAGGACCCGCATTCTCGCCGCCCTTGGTTTCGGGCGCACTCTCGAACCAGCTGCCATCGGCGCGCCGCTGCAAAGAGGTGCCGATCTCGGCACTGCTCGCCTCGCTCACCCCGATATCCGTGGACGTCAGGCCAATCGCCGCCCCCGCAGTCGCCGTCATCTCGCCCTCATAGGACAGGAATTCGACCACCGCCCCATCGTCGATCAACGCCAATCCATCGGGCGATCCATTCTGCAACCCGTTCGAGGGCAGATTGATGACGTAATAGTCGTATGTGCCGTCGCTGGTCACATCCCCAACCGACAGCGCGAGCGTGTTATACACCGTCCCGTTCGACCCGTTATAAAGCTCGACCGTCACCAACGACACATCCGCGCCCGCATTCACGCGCACCTCGATGAATTCGCCCTGATCCGCACCGGCATTGTCGTAGTGCAACTCGTTGATGCGCCCGCCGAGTGTGATGACCTGCACGTTTTCGCCGCCCTTGGTCTCCGGCTCCGCCTCACGCCAGGTGCCATCGTCGTTGCGCTGCAAGGCATAGCCCTCAGGCGTGCCGCCGTTCTCGCTAACCCCGATGTCGCTCGACTGCGTCCCATCGGCCGCACCGCCGACCGCCACCAGCTCGCCCTCATAGGACAGGAATTCCAGAACCTCGGTCCCGTTGACCAATGCCATCCCGTCAGGCGATCCGTTCTGCAACCCGTTCGAGGGCAGATCGATCACGTAATAGTCGTAAACCCCGTCAGAGGTCATCACCGCGCCGGAGACATCCAGCGTATTATACACCGTCCCGTTCGACCCGTTATAGAGCTCGACCGTGAGGTAGGAGACATCGTCCCCCGCCGCGACGCGCACTTCGATGAACTCACCGGTATCGGTGCCCTCGTTGTCATAATGAATCTCGTTGATGCGCCCATCCACCACCGGAATTTCGAGCACATCGGCAACCGTCACAGAGAGATCGGCACTATCGCTCAGATCGCCATCGCTCACCGTCACCGTCACGTCATAGACATTGTCACCGCCGTCATCGAGCGGCGCTTCGAAATCGGGCGCCGCAGCGAATGCGATCTCCCCCGTCGCCGCATCAATCGTGAAATAGGCCGCATCGGTGCCCGACAGCGAATAGGTCAACGTCGCACTATCCACATCGCTCGCGGACACGCCGGCATCCACAGCCGTGGTGTTTTCGTCAATCGTCACCGCCCCCGTCAGCGACAGAACCGGCGCGTCATTGGTGCCCGTCACGGTGATGGTCACCGTCGCGGTGTCGGTGCCACCTTTGCCGTCGTCCACGGTGTAGGTGATCGTGTCGACCACGGTCTCACCGGCCGCCAGCGCATCAAATCCCGCACCCGCCGTGTAGCTCACCACACCATCGACAAAACTGACATCCGCCCCGAGTTCGGAAGTCGCAGAGACCTCGACAATCTCGATCGCATCGCCATCAAATTCACGGTCATTGGCCAATAGCGCCGCCGCATCAATCTCCAGCGCGACATTCTCAACCGCCTCGGCCACATCATCGCCCGCCAGAACCGCGTTGTTCGTGCCATCGAGATAGAGCGTGTAATCATCGGCCTCGAAACGCACCGCCTCGACACCTTTGAGGATATCAATGCTCCAGTCATCGCCGCCGAACGCCACAACATAGGCCTTGGGCGCACCCGAACACTTCCACCCGTGCCCGGCATAAATCGGCGTAATCACCGCATCGAGGATCGAGCCGCCATAAACAACCGTATCGAACCCCTTGCCGGCCTCGATGAAATCCAACCCCGCGCTGCCATAGATCGTATCATCACCGCGACCCGTCTTGATCCAGTCGGACCCATCCGTGCCATAGACCGTCTGATCGGCTTTGCTGTTCCACTTGGGACCCCAAGCGTGATCGAATCCGGAACGTCCGTGGTGATGCTTATTCATAAGTGCCCCCTCTGAGCGAAACATGTGCTATGCGCCGCCTGCGTGGCATCCACGCGTAACAGCATCATGAAGTGTTGCTGACGATGGGGGCACCTGTCCAATACTTACGCAAGGGAAGGCCCCGCAGAGCGCACTGCGGGGCCAAAAAATTAGACCAAATAGACAAATTATTAATCGGTTTATGCGCTAACACATCGGTGGCGATGTCGAATCGCTCGCCAAAAGGACCCCGTTACGCGGCCGCGTAGGCCTTCAAAACGGACTCCGTTCCCTCCGACCACAGCCGCGTCAGCCACCGCGAAAACGCCTCCGCAAAGGGTGCCGCCTGCGCGAGATCCCCATAGAACCGCTCCTGTTCGAGCCACGCCATGGGCCGCTCCTTGGCCTCCAGCGCCGCCACAACCAATTGCGACCACATCGGATCATTGGGCTCGATCACCGTGCCATCGTCACGCCCGCCCGCACACATCCGTGCCCAGAGCGCCTCGACCAATGCCAGACCTTCCACCGATCCACCCGCCGCCAAAGCATCGCGCAGAACCGGCAGGACAAAGCCCGTGTGCCGCGACGACCCGTCAAAGGCCACACGGCGCACCGTGTCGTGGATCGCGGGATTGGCGAACCGACGCTCGATCAAAATCGCATAGTCTTCCGGCTTCATTCCCGGCACAGCATCAACATAGGGCGCAATTTCGTCGCGCTCGACCTTGCGGAAAAACGGCGCAATCGCACTATGCGTCATGCAGTCGGAAATCGACCCGACGGACAAAAGCTCGCCCGCATTCGCCAACACCTGATGGCCCGCATTCAGAATACGGATTTTCATCGTCTCATAGGAATGCACATCATCGGTGATCGTCGCCCCGACCTCTTCCCACGCAGGACGCCCCGCACAGAACCGGTCTTCAATCACCCATTGGCGGAAATTCTCATGCGTCACGGGCGCGGCATCATCAATGCCGATCTCGCGCGCCAAAGCGATCTCTTTGGGACCCGTCGCAGGCACAATGCAATCGACCATGGAGTTGGGGAACGCCCCCTCGCGGTCGATCCAATCGGCCAGACTATCGTCGGTCAGCCGCGCCAAAGTCACCACGGTGCGGCGCAAAATATCGCCATTACCCTGCAGGTTATCACAGCTCTGCCCCGTAAACGGCGCATGTCCCGCCGCACGGCGCGCACTAAACGCGGCCACCATCGCGCCAAAGGCGGTGCGCGGCGACGCCGGATTGGCAATGTCATGCACAATATCAGGATGCTCGACATCCAACCCACCGGTGACACGGTCGACATAATAGCCCCCCTCCGTCACCGTCAAAGCCACGATGCGGATCGCCGGATCGGACATCGCCGCGATCAGGGACGCATTGCCCTCCTCGATCGGCAAATAGTCGATCATCGCGCCACTGACCTCGGCCGAGGTGCCCGCCGGATCGAGTTCAATCAAGGTGGTCAAACAATCCTGCGCCAAAAGACGCTCGCGCATATCGGCATCATAGGGGCGAACACCCGCCCCGATGATCGCCCAATCGCGCGCCCCACCCGCCTGCATCAGACGGTGCAAATACCACGCCTGATGCGCACGGTGGAAATTGCCCAACCCGATGTGAACGATACCGGGCGTCAGGGCGGTGCGATCATAGGTCGGACGCAGAACGCCCTCCGGCAGATCGTTAAGGGTCGCATTGGAGAGTTTAACCGGCATGATTACACCGCTTTCTTGTTGTTTTTAAGCCGCTTGACGCAGACACGGTCTACTCGATGCGCAGACCGTTCTCGTCAAAGCGATGCACCGTTTCCACCCGCGGAGACAGGGTCACGCGGTCGCCGTATTTGAACCCGACTTCACCATCTGCGCGCACCGTGATGGTCTCTGCCAGACCGGTGTCATGGATGTGGAAAAACGAGTCCGATCCGAGGTGCTCGGAAACACCCACAACACCCGACCACGCACCGCCGGTTGCGGAAATCTCGATATGCTCGGGGCGGAACCCGACGGTATGGGCATTGTATTTCGCAGCCTCGGGACCTTCGATAAAGTTCATCTTCGGCGACCCGATAAAGCTCGCCACAAACAGGTTGCGCGGCGCTTTGTAGAGTTCGAGAGGCGATCCGACCTGTTCGATGTAACCGGCGCGCAGCACAACGATCTTGTCGGCCATGGTCATGGCTTCGACCTGATCGTGGGTCACGTAGATCATCGTAGTCTGCAGCTTTTTGTGCAGCTCGGAAATCTCCATCCGCATGCCAACACGCAATGCCGCATCGAGGTTCGACAACGGTTCGTCAAACAGGAAGGCCGAAGGTTCGCGCACAATCGCACGCCCGATGGCAACCCGCTGACGCTGACCACCCGACAACTGTCCGGGGCGGCGATCAAGATAGTCGGTCAGGTTGAGAACCGATGCCGCCTCGCTGACGCGGCGTTCAATCTCTGCAGGGTCCATCTTCGCCATCCGCAACGGGAAGGCGATGTTCTTTTTGACCGACATATGCGGGTAGAGCGCATAGGACTGGAACACCATCGACAGACCGCGCTTTGCAGGGGGAACCCGCGTCGCGTCAGCACCATCAATGCGGATCTGCCCCGAACTGACGTCTTCCAAACCGGCAATCAACCGCAAAAGCGTGGATTTACCGCAGCCGGAGGGGCCAACAAAGACCGTGAACTCGCCGTCTTCGATCGTCAGGTCCAGCGGTGGAATAACCTCCGTCGACCCAAAACTCTTGGTCACTTTATCGAGCGTGATGCGTCCCATAATCGGATTTCCTTATTTCACCGCGCCAAAGGTCAGGCCGCGCACGAGTTGTTTCTGGCTGAACCAGCCAAGGATGAGGATCGGCGCAATCGCCATAGTGGAGGCCGCGCTGAGTTTTGCGTAGAACAACCCTTCCGGGCTGGAATAACTGGCGATAAAGGCGGTCAAAGGTGCCGCTTTCGCCGCCGTCAGGTTGAGCGTCCAGAACGCTTCGTTCCACGCCAGAATAACGTTGAGAAGAATGGTCGAGGCAATGCCCGGGATCGCCATCGGTGTGAGAACGTAGATGATCTCCTCACGCAATGCCGCACCGTCCATCCGCGCCGCTTCCAAAATCTCGCCGGGGATCTCTTTGAAGTAGGTGTAGAGCATCCAGATGATGATCGGCAGGTTGATCAACATCAACACAACAACCAACCCGATCTGGGTGTCCAGAACACCGAGCTTAATAAAGATGAGGTAGATCGGATAGAGAACACCAACCGCCGGCAACATCTTGGTCGACAACATCCACATCAGGATGTCCTTGGTGCGCTTGGAGGGCACAAAGGCCATCGACCACGCCGCCGGAACCGCAATGATCACCCCGAGAAGCGTCGAGCCCCCCGCAATAATCACCGAATTCCACAGGAACCGCATGTAGTCAGAGCGCTCCTGAACAACCCTGTAGTTCTCCAGTGTCCAATCAAAACCGAGGAAGATAGGCGGGCTTGCAATCGCCTGTGCCTCGGTTTTGAAACTTGTCAAAATCGTCCAGAGGATCGGGAAAAAGATCAGTAACCCGACGCCCCACGCCAGAACGGTCATCAAGACTTTGCGTTGTGTCGTTGCAGCACGTGCCATCTCGCGTCCCTCCTCAGGTATCCAGGTTCTTGCCGACAATGCGCATCAGGAAGAGCGCGACGATATTGGCCAGGATGATCGCATACACACCCCCTGCCGATCCCAGACCCACGTTCTGGCTCTCCAGAACCCGCTGGAAAATCAGATAGGTCAGGGTCTTGGTCCCGAACGCACCCTGCGTCGTCACGTAGATTTCCGCGAAAACCGACAACAGGAAAATCGTCTGGATCAACAAAACCACCGTAATCGCGCGGCTCAGGTGCGGCAGCACGATAAAGGCAAACCGCTTGAGCACCGGCGCACCATCCATCTCGGCGGCCTCCAACTGCTCACTGTCCAGCGACTGGATCGCGGTCAAAAGAATAAGTGTCGCGAACGGCAACCACTGCCAGCTCACAATCAGAATGATCGACGGCATCGACGCCTCGGAGAGCCACGAAACCGGCTCCGCCCCGAACGCCTTCCACAGATGGGCAAACAACCCGTTCACAGGATCCATGAACATGTTCTTCCACACCAACGCGGACACCGTGGGCATCACGAAAAACGGCGCAATCACCAGAATTCGCACAATCCCCTGCCCCCAGATCGGCTGGTCGAGCAGCACGGCGAGCAACACGCCGAGGAAAATCGTAATCACCAGCACACCGCCAACAATCGCCAGCGTGGTCCAGACCGACGGCCAGAACGAACTCGAACCGACAAAGCGGGCGTAGTTCTCAAATCCCACCCACCCGAGGTCGCCCCCGCGCAGCGGCAGATATTTCTTGAACGAGAAATAAACCGTCATCGTCAACGGGACGAGCATCCAGCCCAAAAGCAAAACGACGGCTGGAGCCATCATCATGCGTGCTGCTGATCGGGAATGTTGAGTGGCCATATCGGGCTCCTAAGTCTCTACATTGTCTGCGAGAATTGTTCGGAATGTCGAAAATGGAGAAACCGGTGGGCGACCTTTCGGCCAGCCGCCCACCAGCAGGGAGAACGCTTAGTAGCCTGCGGCTTCCATTGCGTCAGTCGTCAGTGCCTGCGCTTTTTCGAGCGCTTCTTCGATGGTCTGCTGACCAGCGTAGACTGCGGAGAACTCCTGGCTCACGTCTGTCGCGATACCGGCGAACTCGGGGATTGCTGCGAACTGAACACCTACGTAGGGGCTCGGATCAACAGTCGAGTTGTTCGGATCAGCCGACAGGATCGATTCCAGCGTCATCTTCGCAAACGGCACGTCCTGGTAGTTTGCGTTTTCGTACAGCGATGTACGCGCACCCGGAGGAACGTTTGCCCAACCTTCGTTGGCCGCTACGAGATCGATGTAGCCGGTCGATGTTGCCCACTCGATGAACTGGGTAGCCGCTTCGACTTTCTGGGTGCCGGCAGGAATTGCCAGTGCCCATGCCCACAGCCAGTTGGCGCGAACGCCCAGACCGTTGTCAGGTGCCAGCGCAAAACCAACCTTGTCAGCGACTTCAGAGTCGTCGGGGTTCGTCACAAAGGATGCCGCAACAGTTGCGTCGATCCACATGCCGCATTTGCCCTGCTGGAACAACGACAGGTTTTCGTTGAAACCGTTCGTCGCATAGCCGGGAGGGCCCGCGTCATTCATCATGTTAACAAAGAAGTGCAGCGTGTCGGACCACTCACGGCTGTCGAACTGTGCATTCCACTCTTCGTCGAACCAACGGGCGCCAAAGGAGTTGGACATCGCTGTGATAAAGGCACCGCCCTCACCCCAACCGGCCTTACCGCGAAGACAGATGCCGTAAACTTCATTGTCTTTGTCGGTCATGGCGCGTGCCGCTTTTGCGACAAAAGCCCAGGACGGCGCATCAGGCATTTCCATGCCGGCCGCTTCCATCAGGTCCTTGCGGTACATGATCATCGAGCTTTCGCCGTAGAACGGTGCCGCATACATGACGCCATCTGCGGACAAACCACCCTTCATCGCCGGCAGAATGTCGTCGGCGTTGTATTCGGCGGAGAGGTTGTCGAGAGGCACGAGCCAACCGTTCTTACCCCAGATCGGCGTTTCATACATGCCGATGGTCATGATATCGAACTGGCCACCTTTGGTGGTGATGTCCGTGGTCACACGCTGGCGAAGAACGTTTTCTTCGAGCGTTACCCATTCGACTTCATGGCCGGTTTTGGCGGTGAAATCGTCGGTATAGCCCTGCATACGGATCATGTCGCCGTTGTTCACAGTTGCGATGGTGATGGTCTCTGCCATCGCGCCACCGGCTGTGATCATGCAGAGTGCTGTAGCCGCACTCAGTGCGTTACGATAAGACATCCTACTCCTCCCTGAGATTTGATGTTGTGGGTTAACGCTATCCAAAACTGCGACAATGCGTCAATCAAAAACTTTACGCGCGTAAATTTAAGGAGTGAATTAAATACGCAGAATGCGAAAAACCCGACGCCCAACACACCCAAAGCGATTTGGGGGCGCGCCTCAGGCCGAAGAGCGCAGGATCAGTTTTCCGTCGAAAAGCGTGGTTTCACGCGATGCTGCACGTGCATCCGATTCGATGAGCCCGAACAACGTCTCCGCCGCCTTGGTCGCAATCGAGGTATAGTCCTGCGAAATCGTCGTCAGCCGCGGACAGGTAAAGCGCGCAAACGGATGGTCATCATGCCCCGCCACCCGCATCGCACATCCCGCCCCGACCCCGATGCGCAATCCCGTCTCATAGGCCGCCGACAAAAACCCGATCGCCAGACGGTCGTTGGAACACAGCACCGTGTTGGTCGAAAACTCCCGCGCCGCGAGCGCCTTTTGCGCGCCGCGAAACCCGATTTCCTCGAACTCCCACCCCACACCATCAATACTGATCACCTGCGGCTCATGCCCATGCGCGCGCATCACGTCCAGATAGGCGTTCCGGCGACGGTTGGCGTTCGGGTTGGCGGGCGTCTTCATTTCGAAAAACACCGGCGGCTCTCCCGTGCGACACAGGTATTTCACAATATTTTCCGTGGCTTGGCGGTTATCGTGCCCCACAAAGGCCTCGCCCACCCCCTCCAGGTTGCTGTCAAACAGCACCGTGGGCACCTCTTCACAGAAAGCCTCCACCATGGCGCGATCCGATGCCCGCCCCAAAGGCGCCATCAACACCCCCGCCGGCCGCAACGCGCGCAAACTGTCCAGATTACCGATCTCCTGACCCGGATCGCCGTGCGAACTCAACAGGATAGGCCGGAACCCCGCGCCAATCACATGGGTTTCCACATGGCGCGCGATCTCGGCAAAGAACGGATCGGCCAGATAAGGCACAACAATCCCGACGTTCTTCGTGGATCGCCGGTTCTGGTTGATGGCATAAATATTGGGGCGATAATCGTATTGTTCGAGCGCCGCCTCGATGCGCGCCCGCGTCGATTTGCGCACGCTTTCAGGGTCGTTGAAATACTTCGAAACCGTGGGCCGCGAAATGCCACTGACGGAGGCGAACTCCTCCATGTTCCGGATCTTCGAATCGTCCATTCTGTGCCTCCTCCACCCTGCGATCGCCCTGCGTCGCCCCAAATCCCGAACCGCTTTCCCGCAGCCCAAAATATTGTCGCGCGCAAACTTTACCTCGCTGTCCTCACCTTCACCTTTTTTGACCTTTCAGGCAATCCATCGCGTAAACTCTGATGATATCCTTGCATTAATCCCGCGAAAATAAGGAGTTCCACAGCCCCAAAGCCCCATCCACTGACCGCAAACCACGCCCGAAACCACACCCGCCCCCCACGCACCCCACCCAACACCGCCCGCCCAATCGCGCAAAACCACGCGCGCAGGCCCCCGTGATGACCCGCGAGATGACCCGCGTCGTTTCGCACGCCCGCACGCCCAAACACCGCCGCCCAAACACCTCGACCCGCACACCCTGGCCATACATTCCGGCGGCCCCCAAAAACCCGCGCCAAACCTCCGCGACATGACCCACACCCTGCCCGACGCCAAGTCCCGCGCACCCTATCCGCCCGCCCAACTTCCCGCGCAGTCCAGTCCACACCTTCTCCCCCGCGCTAATCCCCTGCCCGAAAACCCCGCGCACTTCGATCCACGCCAAGCACCCGCGCCTCCGACCCGCACTCAAACCCCTCGCACCCTAATCCACACCTTCTGCCCCGCGCCTCTTACCCGCCCAGACGCGCAGAAACTCCCGCTCACACCAACGCCCATCCCCCTCTAAATCCCCACACCAAAAAACCCCGCGCCCAACCTGCGCGTGGCCACCGAACAACATCGGACCAATCTCAATTTTCTGAAGTCTGCGCCCGCAACCGACACACCGACAACGCACAGCCGACGTACCGTCAACGCACCGCCTACATACCGCCAGCCGCCTCACCCCTGCCCCGCACCGCGCCAATCGCGACACGGCGCCTCAGGTCCCTACGCCCTCAGCGCACCGTCAAAGTCACCGACCTGACCGTCGTGGCGTTTGCGGTCAAACACCGTCGCCGTCGCCCGCCCGTCATGTTTGGACGCATAAAGCGCCAAATCCGCGTCGGAAATCATCCGGTCAATATCCACCGCATCATACATGTCCGTGGTGGTGATCCCGATCGACCCCGAAATCTTGCACACGCCATCGCCATAGGGCACAGGCTCTTCCAGACGCTCGATAATGCGCGCCCCGATCAACATCAGACGCTCGTGATCCAC
>NZ_BAABDF010000001.1:0-121849 GCF_039539485.1 Celeribacter arenosi | reverse complement strand
AAAAGCACGCGCGCGACATATTCCAACACCAGATCCCCCGCCGCATGGCCGTAGGTGTCATTGACGCTTTTGAAGTAATCCAGATCGAGATGCATCAACGCAAACGACGTCTTCTGATGGATCATCCGCGACACCACCTGATCCATCGCACGCCGGTTCTTCAATCCGGTCAACGTATCGGTAAAGGCCTGCTCTTCCGCCGCAACCTTGGCCCCCTGCAAACGCTGGTTGAGCTGTTTGGTCTCCTCCATCACCGCCGCGTTGGATTCCACCAGGTACAATAGCTCGATCGCCAGATCGGTATGGGCAAAATCACCCGCCGTCAGACGATAATCCGACACCGCCGAGACCAGAGAAATCCCGAACGACAGGTTCATCAACGTCTCCCCCGTCCCCGCAATCTCGACCGCAACCCCTTTGAATGGCGTCGCAACACCGCCGCGAAAACTAACGTAGAGCTTGGTCCCCGTGATCACCGCACCATCGCCGGCCCCGCGCCCGTTATCGATAATGCTAAAGACCTCGTTCACCGGCCTGCCAACAATGCCGTCCTTCTCGCGCAGCTTCAAAAGCGTCGGCCCGACCCGCCGGATCAACCCGGCGGAATCAATCACCAAATGCATCGGCATCAACACATCCAGTGCAGCCGTATCAATCGCGCGCGGCTCTATCTTTAGACCGGAAGCCAGGGGGAAATTCATTGCACAACCCCCGCCGACAAATCGAAATGGCGCCCCTCCGCAAAGGCGGACTCCAGAATGTTGACAATGATCACTTCATCCCCCGAATCCGTCCATCCCTGATGGTCGAGCAGCACAAGAGTGCCATAGTCATCCGCCATCGCGCGGATCACGCCCAACATCGCATAGCCAAATCCCGGCAAAGAAATCGAAACGGTCAACTCATAGGTCCCGTTGTCGCTCTGCCCCACTGTCATCTTGGGCATCTCGAGCTCGGGCAACGCCAATCTCGCGCGCCCCTCCAGCTCGTTCAGTGAATAAAGGAATTCGGTAAAATTCTCGCCCCCGAAACGCAACAACCGGCGGATCGCCTCGACGTTCGGGTGAGACACCATATAGGTGCCAATATCTTCGAGGATGGACTCAACCGGCTTATCCAACCGGCGCGCAGATGACGCCAGCACATCCAAGGTCATTTGATTGGGATAGCTCAGCATCGCTTCAAAATTCTCAAAGCCGAGCCCCGCACCCTGTCCAATATCATGCCAGACCTGCGGACCATAGGTATCTCGCAGAAAGCATTGGATAGCGCGGTTAATCATTCCGTGCATAGCAGGCACGCCCTTTCACTCGTCCACGTGAAACGTTTACGCGCGCTCAGTTAAAAATTTGACAACGCCGAATGACAACGCCGAATGACACCGGCGAAACGGCCACCCCCGACGCCCCCTAGGCCACCCCGAGCAGCCCCGCCAAACCGTGGATATCGTCCAGAACGACATCGGCATAGGGCGCCAGATCCGCGCGCCCCGCAACGCCTGTCAGAACCGCCACCGTGCGCATCCCCGCCGCGCGCCCCGCGTCCAGATCATGGGTGCTATCGCCCACCATCACGCAGGCCCGCGGATCCACCCCCAATGCGCGCGCCGCCGCCAGACAGCCCTCGGGCGCAGGCTTTCCCCCCCACCCGCTATCATAGCCGATGATCACATCGAAAACCGCCTCCAACCCCTGATCGGCAATCTGGCGGCGCGCTTCATCCTCGCCGTCATTGGTCACCACAGCGAACCGCACCCCCCGCGCAGCAAGCCGCGCCAGCAACCCCGCCAGATCCCCCACAACCACCGGCACCAAAGCCCCCATCGCCGCGCGGCTGATCGCCCGTATCTGCGCCTCGCTCAAATGCGGCACCACAGAGCGGATCAACGCCACCTGCTCGCCCGCCGTCCCCGCGATCACCGGACTGTCGGGCAGAAAGGCGACCGCGCCGTAATCAAACCCCATGACCCCACAAAGCGCGGCCCGCACCTGCGCGTCGCCATCGGCAAACTGGTCGATCAGATCGCGCACCCACGCCGCCCATGTCTTTTGAAAATCGAAAAGCGTGCCGTCCTTGTCGAACAGAATGGCCTCAACCGGCGTGCTCATGTCCAATTGATCTGCGCCCCACCCGGAAGGGCCGCGCGCGCCCGCATCGGCGCGTCCTGCGTTAACCCTGTTTCCTGCGCACAGGCCATCACCCACGCATCATCCATTGTCACAAAATCGAGAACAGCACTCAGCACCTCTGTATCCCCCGCACGCGACATCAACTCCGCACCCGAAATACCTGAAGACCCTAGAAAAACCGGAAAAAGCTCTTCATTCGCGGCCAACCAGGCGAGCACTTTCAACCCGACAGTTTCGGCAGAATCCTGCTGCATTTCTTTGGTTCTCCCCATGGCACGAAACACTTTCTTAACCATTGCCACCCTAAACCTCCAAGGACAAGCGACCGGTGCATTAACACCTGTCACCCATCCGACAGGATCAGGATCGAACAAGGAGCCATGTGCGCAGAAATGGCGGGCAGCATACTCATAGCGGACAAAGTCCCCACCAACAGAATCATTCTGAAGGTCAAACTGTCCTCCGCCTATTATAGCGTGCTGCAATGCGACACCGGTGCGCGCACCCTCGAAATCGCGCGCCGCGAACGCCCCAACCTCATCCTGATGGACCTCGACCTCGGCGACATGACCGCGTTCGAGACCTGTCGCGCCCTCAAAGATGACCCCCAAACCGCCCATATCCCCGTCGCGATCATCACGCTTCAGGGCGATACAGAGGCCAAAATCGCCGCCCTCAAAGCGGGCGCGGACGAATTCCTCACCAAACCGCTCGACGAGCTGACCCTGACCGCGCGGGTGCGCGCCCTGATGCGCGCCTCGGCCACATCGGACGAATTGCGCCGCCGTCAGGAAACCGCCACCGCCCTCGGCTTTGCCGAAGCGCCCGCCCTCTTCGAGGCCTGCGGTAAAATCGCCCTCGTCGGCTCCACCATCGAAGAGGCGCGTAGCTGGCGCGCGGGCCTCAAAGGTCTCGTGGGCCATGAAATCATCGTCCAACCCGCCCAGACATTGCTGGAGGCGATCTCGCAGGACCAGATCGCCGACCTCTACGTCATCTCGGCGAGCCATAACGCCACCTCCGACGGCCTGCGCCGCGTCGCCGACCTGCGTTCGCGCGCCGGCACCCGCCATGCGGGCATCGTCGTGGTCCATGACGCCAATGAACGCAGAGAGGCGCATATGGCGCTCGATCTGGGCGCCAACGACATCATCACCCGCGGCTCGGATCCCGAAGAACTCGCCCTGCGCCTGCGCACCCAGATGCGGCGCAAACAGGAGGCCGATCGCCTGCGCGACACGATGGAGGTGGGCCTGAAACTCGCCGCCATCGATAGCCTCACAGGCCTCTACAACCGCCGCTATGCCCTGCCCCACGTTGAAAAAATCGCCGCCGAGGCGACCACGAACAACACCCCCTTCGCGCTGATGCTGATCGACATCGACCGGTTCAAAGCCGTCAACGACACCTACGGCCACGCCACCGGCGACGCGGTGCTCGTGACCGTGGCCAAACGCCTGCGCGCCAACCTGCGGGGCATGGATCTGATCGCACGTTTCGGGGGGGAGGAATTTCTGGTCTGCCTGCCCGCCACCTCACTGGTGGAGGCCCGCGCCTGCGCCGAACGCCTGCGCGAAGCGATTTGTGACGAAGTGGCCGCCGAGGCCCCGAACGGCGACCCGATCTGCGTCTCCGTCTCTATCGGAATGACCATGGGCGGCGGCGTGGACGGCGCACCCGTGGCCCCGCTCGACGCGCTCATCGATATCGCCGACCGCGCGCTCTATGACTCAAAGGCCGAGGGGCGAAACCTCGTCACGCTGGGCTCACACGCGGCCTGAAACCACGCACCAATCGCCTCAGTCGCGGCGCGTCCCGTCACCACGGTCGCCTTTGTCACCGCGCGGCGGACGGGTCAAAATCTTGTCGAGCCGGTCGGCATATTCCAACCGCTCATCGCTCTCCATCTGCGCCAATTGCGCCACCAAGAGCCGCGTGCCAATGCGCTGACCCTCGGCCAACCGCTCCTGCTGGGACAACAAAAGCGCCTCCACCCGCGCCGCATCGAACGGCTCCTGGCGAAGCGCCACCATCAACTCTTCGAACTGACCCTGCGCACGGGCCCGCGCCTCACGCGCACCGCCCGCCTCACGGAAAAATTCGCGCCCCAAAGCACGCCGGTCCTCGCCCTCCATCGCACCGACATAGGGCCCAAACCCCACATCGCGCACCTGAAGAGAGCGCGAGCGATCAACCCACGAATCCGCACGCAGCGCCACACCCGCAACCAACCCCACCACCGCGAGGTTCGCCGCCAGTGACACCACCAGAACGACGCGGGCCCAATGGAACCGCGCCTTTGGTTTTTGACCGTCCGATTGGCTCATCGCTTATCCTTCCGTCCCCAGATCGTAGAAACTCGGCATCAGATCGTCGAGCGCATAACTCGCACTCTCGACACCCGTCGCCTGCGCACTCGTGCCCAAAGCCACACCGCTGATCGCCGCCGGCGCACTCAGCCCGATGGCCAATCCCGTCACGCCCGCCGTGGCCAGACCGGCCATGCTTGGCCAGCCGCCAACAGAGCGCACCATCGCGCGCAACCATCCGCCACGCGCAACTTCAACGACGGGCGTGCGCGCCGCAATCTCGGCCTCCGCATCCGCCACGATCCGCGCCATCAACGCAATATCCGCCGCACTATCGGCCCCATGCGCCCCGTCACGCGCCTGCGCAAAGAGGTCGTCGAGCATCATGTCATCACGATCTGTCATCTTCGAACCCCAATTCATCCTTCTGGCCACTCAAAGCAGCCGCCAAACTCCGCTTTCCGCGCGCCGTCAAACTTTCGACCGCTTCCACGCTTATGTCGAGAACCTCGGCAATCTGCGGATTGCTCAACCCCTCGATGTGGCGCAAAACCACCGCTTCACGCTGCCGGTCCGGCAAAGTCGCCAAAGCCGCATCCAACGCCGCCATCCGCGCCGCCTGCATCAGAACCGCATCCTGACTGGGCCGCCCGTCTTCCGGCTCGGGGATCTCGTCGATGCCCTTGCCGCGCTTCTTGCGCAACCGGTCGGTGCACAGGTTGGTCACCACGCGATAGAGCCACGTCGTCACCTTCGCCTCGCCCTGACGCCACTCCGGCGCGATCCGCCACAGGCGCACCATCGCCTCCTGTGCCACATCCTCGGCCTCGGCGCGATCACGCAACAGGCGTGTCGCATAACCCAGAACCTTCGGCGTCAAACGGACCGTCAAAGCCCGCGCCGCCGACGCATCGCCATTGCCAAAAGCAACGAGCAACGCTTCGTCCGAAGTATCCAAAAGGGCGTCGTAGGGCATGTCCATCACCGGCAATGACTATCCCGAGGCGTCCAGAGCGTCCATCCTGTCCGGGCGGGAATTTTTCCCCGCCCGTCCAATGCACGTGGCCTCACTTAGTTGTGACGGCGACCTTCGCCGCGCTCACCACGTTCACCGCGCTCACCACGGTCACCACGGTCACCACGGTCACGCATGCCTTTGCCGGCATCTGCCATCTCGTCTTCGGAAACGGCGCCGTCGCCATCACGGTCCAACCGCTCGAACATCGACTTCGGCTGCGGCGTGGCCGCCAATTCCTCTGCCGAGAGAACGCCATCGCCATCGGTGTCACGGGCTTCGATCATCTTGGTGGCCCGCTCCTGCGCGCGCGTCGAACGCTGGCTGTCACGATGGGCGATCAACTCTTCGGCCGAAACCGTGCCGTTGCCATCGGTGTCGATCAGGGCAAACTGTGCCGCCTTATAGGCGTCGAGTTCTTCCACCGTCACCTTGCCGTCGCTGTCGGTATCGACTGCGGCGAAATCAAAACCGGAGGGACCAAAACGGCCGCCACGGTCATCATTCATCCCGCGACCCGCCGCAGCAGCGCCCATGGCGCCACCCAGAACAGCCACAAGAATGAGAGAAGTTACAACTGTAGTACGTTTCATGTTATTTTCCTTTTAAACAGTAACTTGCGACGCGCCGTTTTGTCGTGCCTGTCGCGTCTTCGATACTGTACAAACGCACCAGCCCGCGCTTTCCGTCGCAAATAATTTCACCGCCCGTAAAACGCAGGATCAATCGCAGGATCAAACACAGGCCAAAACGCGCGCCCCCATCCCCCTCGCGACAACGCGCCGCAAAGACAGAGCGCCCCATAGCTGATAGAAAAAACGATCTACCCCAAAACCCTATCCAACAGGCCCGTGCAAATGACCGAAGTTCCCTACCCGACCCATAGCGAGGATGGCGCACGCGAACTGACCCCCGCACTCCTGCGCGGCTGGCAACGCCGCTGCCCGTGCTGCGGCGGCGGACCCCTTCTCAAAGGCTATCTGAAGGTGCGTGATGAATGTGTCGTCTGTGGCGAAAACCTGAGCCACCACCGCGCCGATGACGGCCCCGCCTATCTCACGATCCTGATCGTGGGCCATATTGTGGTGATGACGCTGGGGTGGGCCTTTGTGACCTTCCGCCCCGACCCTCTGGTCCTCGTGACGGTCTTTGTGACGGCGACCGTGGCGCTCTCGCTCTACCTGCTGCCCCGCCTCAAAGGCGCGATCGTGGCCTTCCAATGGGCCAAACGCATGGGCGGTTTCGGCGACGAGAACGCCTGAGGCGACACGCTAACGACCCTCACGACTCCTCTTTGCCGTTGCGCCCCCGCCGCGTATCCGGATGCAGCGCCGTGCCCAGAATATGCTCGGACTTATGCACCACATGGGCCGCATTCCCCACGATCAACGGGTCGGGCGCGCGCGCAATTTCGAGATCCTTGTCGGGGTAGTCGATGGTCGACAGGAAATGGCGCATACAGTTGATCCGCGCGCGTTTCTTGTCATTGGATTTGATGATCGTCCACGGCGCATCGGCCGTATCGGTGTAGAAAAACATCGCCTCCTTGGCCTCGGTATAATCATCCCACTTGCCCAAAGACGCCTTGTCGATGGGGGATAGTTTCCACTGCTTGAGGGGGTCTGTCTCGCGCGCGGCAAACCGGCGCTGCTGTTCGCTCTGCGTCACCGAGAACCAGTATTTGTAGAGCCGCAGCCCCGAACGCACCAACATCCGCTCCAACTCCGGCGTCTGGCGCATGAATTCGAGATAGTCATTGGGCGTGCAAAACCCCATCACCCGCTCCACACCGGCGCGATTGTACCACGACCGGTCATAGAGCACGATTTCCCCGTTGGTGGGCAAATGCTCCAGATAGCGCTGGAAAAACCACTGCCCGCGCTCCTCGTCGCTCGGCTTGTTCAACGCCACCACACGGGCATGGCGCGGGTTGAGATGCTCCATGAACCGCTTGATCGTGCCGCCCTTACCGGCCGCATCGCGCCCCTCGAAGAGCAACACGAACTTCTCGCCCCTCTCCTTCGCCCAGAGCTGCACCTTCAACATCTCGGCCTGCAACTTGACCTTCTCGGCCTCGTATTCCGACCGGCTCATCTTGCGCCGGTAGGGATAGCGCCCGCTCTCGAACGCACTGCGGATCGCATCCGGCGTCACCTTGGGAAAGGCCTTCTGAGGGGTGATCTGTCGCACAGGCGCGCCGCCCGTCACCGTCTCTTCGATGGGCGCGGTCTCGACACCTTCGGGCGTTTTACCATTGGGGGGCATGTCATTCATCGGCAAATCTCCGGCTGTTTTCGCATCATCTGCACAAACCTCTACACCGATACCCTCCCACAGACCTTGATCCAGACCAAGCTCGCCCCCGATCCGCCCTCAACACCTTGCGCCATCCCCGCCCCGATGGTCTAATCCTAGGCCAAATCGACAGTCATAAGAATCGAGCGCAGCCCCATGGCCAACGACCTCCTCGCCGGCAACGACATCACCTACGACGCCTCCTCCATCGAAGTCCTCGAAGGACTCGAACCGGTACGCAAACGCCCCGGCATGTATATCGGCGGCACGGATGAACGCGCGCTCCACCACCTCGTCGCCGAAATCCTCGACAACTCCATGGACGAAGCCGTCGCAGGCCACGCCAACCGCATCGAACTGACGCTGCACGCCGACTTCTCGGTCACCGTCACCGACAACGGCCGCGGCATCCCCATCGACCCGCACCCCAAATTCCCCGACAAATCCGCCCTCGAAGTCATCCTGTGCACCCTGCACGCGGGCGGCAAATTCTCCGGCGACGCCTATGAAACCTCCGGCGGCCTCCACGGCGTCGGCTCCTCGGTCGTCAACGCCCTCTCGGACTCCTTGATCGTCCAGGTCGCCAAAAACAAAGAACTCTTCGAACAACGCTTCGCGCGCGGCATCCCCCTCGGTGGGGTCGAAAAAATCGGCGCCGCCCCCAACCGGCGCGGCACCACCGTGACCTTCCACGCCGACGAAGAAATCTTCGGCAAACACCGCTTCAAACCCAAACGCCTCTTCACGCTCGCCCGCTCCAAAGCCTACCTGTTCTCGGGCGTCGAACTGCGCTGGAAATCGGAAATCGACGACGGCGAAACCCCCACAGAGGCCACCTTCCACTTCCCCGGCGGCCTCGCCGACTACCTCAGCGAAACACTGGGCGCCTCCACAACCTACGCCGACCGCCCCTTCGCAGGCACCGTCTCCTTCGCCGAACGCTTCAACGTGCCCGGCAAAGTCGAATGGGCGATCAACTGGACGCCCGCGCGCGACGGCTTCATCCAATCCTACTGTAACACCGTCCCCACCCCCGAAGGCGGCACCCACGAAGCCGGATTCTGGGCCGCCGTCCTCAAAGGCATCCGCGCCTACGGCGAACTCACCGCCAATAGAAAAGCCAAAGACATCACCCGCGAAGACCTCCTCACCGGCGGCTGCGCGCTCGTCTCCTGCTTCATCCGCGACCCCGAATTCGTCGGCCAGACCAAAGACCGCCTCGCCACCGCAGAGGCCGCCCGCCTCGTAGAGGGCGCCGTGCGCGACCACTTCGACAACTGGCTCGCCGCCGACACCAAATCCGCCGGCGCCATCCTCGACTTCCTCGTCCTGCGCGCCGAAGAACGCCTGCGTCGCCGTCAGGAAAAAGAAACCCAACGCAAATCGGCCACCAAAAAACTCCGCCTGCCCGGAAAACTCACCGATTGCACATCCAAAGACCGCTCCGGCACCGAACTCTTCATCGTCGAGGGTGACTCCGCAGGCGGCTCCGCCAAAGGCGCGCGCAAACGCGAAACCCAAGCGCTCCTGCCCCTCAAAGGCAAAATCCTCAACGTCCTCGGCGCCGCCTCGGGCAAACTCAACTCGAACCAGGAAATCTCCGACCTCTGCGAAGCCCTCGGCGTCTCCATGGGCACGCGCTTTAATGTCGAAGACCTGCGCTACGACAAAATCATCATCATGACCGACGCAGACGTCGACGGCGCCCACATCGCCGCCCTCCTGATGACCTTCTTCTTCACCCAGATGCGCCCCCTCATCGACCAAGGCCACCTCTACCTCGCCTGCCCCCCCCTCTACCGCCTGAGCCAAGGCGCCAAACGCCTCTACGTCGCCGATGACGCCGAAAAAGACGAATGGATGGCCAAAGGACTCGGCGGAAAAGGCAAAATCGACGTCCAGCGTTTCAAAGGCCTCGGCGAAATGGACGCCAAAGACCTCAAAGAAACCACCATGGACCCCAAAACCCGCAAACTCATCCGCGTCACCATAGACGAAGACGAACCCGGCGAAACCGGCGACCTTGTGGAGCGCCTAATGGGCAAAAAACCGGAATTACGGTTTCAATACATCCAAGAAAACGCGCGTTTTGTTGAGGAGTTGGATGTTTAAGGCCTCGGCGCACAAATACACCTTGGTAGCCACCCACCCTTTCACTCGAAAACTATCTTAGATTAGAAAACCGCCAAACTGAGTGATTAAGTTCTCATATTCCTAGTCTCAGGAACGCAAAAAGCCTTCCGAAGAGCATTCACTGTGAAATTTCTCTAGACATGCCGCGTGAATAGCAGGTTTGATTGCATAAAGCCGCATGCAGTCTGATGAGGAGCTGGGTTCTTGCAAAACGATTTCCCCGTTGTTGAGGTAGATATCCAAAAACTGGATGGTAAGCCTCAAGGAATGAAAAGAGTGACTTTTCCAAATTTTCCAGATTGTAAAATTGCGTTCGAATATATTGTTCACGCGCCGTTCACTCAAAACAATCTGTATTCCAATCCCGCTCCTGAACCCGGCGACCCTAATTCAGGACGTCAAATCGCTCTAGCAACTATCGTTTCACTAATATGTAGTCAAAACAACGGCCGAGCCCCGTACAGGTTTCAAACCCTTTCCGGAGAAAAGTGGCGGCTAGAAATGACAGCGACTTATTGGCTGAGCCAATCCAGCGACTTCGAGCTTGAAAAAGATGGCAGCAACTTTTTTTTGAAGTCATTGAAGCTCACTTCGGGATAGTCACTTACCCCAAACTTCCCCCGGGTCATTCTCATACTTCGCCGCGCGCCCTTTTCCCCCGTTCGCCAGAAATGGACCCACTCATGCGCAGCCTTCTGATCCCACCACCTTCGGCGCCATGATGCTCATCGCGCTCAAGGGTTACAAAGTCGTAGGCCGGCCTAAACCAACCCCCTACTCAATCGCCCAAACAACACCCCCACCCCCCTCAATCGTCATCGTCCCGTCGCCATTCAACGTCGCGTTCTGACAGGCGGTGCCGACGAAGGCGGGCGGCGCGCTCAAGGTGCGACACCATTGACCGCCGCGCACATCCCACACCCCCGCGAGCGTCTGATCCGGCCCGACCGTGCCGCTCAAATCCGCGCGCGTCTTTTAAAACATGTAAAACACTGCAAACGGGGGGTGGCGCGGTTTGTAAAACATGGCAAACACGCGCCACAAAGTCGTTAAGACTTGTCCAAAACCCGCCCTTGATCGAGCCGCACGACGCGATCCATCCGCCCCGCCAGCTCCATGTTATGCGTCGCGATCAGAGCCGTCAGACCCTCCTCGCGCACAACCTCCATGAGGGCCGCAAACACCACATCCGAAGTCGCCGGATCGAGGTTCCCCGTCGGCTCATCTGCCAGCAATAACAACGGCTTATTGGCCAGCGCCCGACAAAACGCCACCCGCTGCTGCTCGCCCCCCGACAATTGCGCCGGCCGATGCCCCGCCCGCGCCGCAACGCCAACTTTATCTAGCAATTTCAACGCCCTAGCTTCGGCATCCTGTTGGGACACCCCATTGGCCAACTGTGGCAGAACCACATTTTCCAATGCCGTGAACTCCGGCAGCAAATGGTGGAATTGATAAATGAAACCAATGGCTTGGCGGCGCAGCGCGGTGCGTTTTCGGTCCGAAAGCCCCCGCGTTTCCTCCCCCGCCACACGGATATCCCCCGCATCCGCCACATCGAGTAACCCCGAAATATGCAGCAAGGTCGATTTCCCCGCCCCCGAAGGCGCGACCAATCCCACGACCTCGCCCTTCTGTAGCATCAGGTCGATCCCCTGCAACACATTGACTTCGCTAGGTTTTCCGCGCGCATAGGCCTTGGTCACACCGCTCAGAGACAACATCTCACTCATAGCGCAACGCCTCCACAGGGTTCATCCGAGCCGCCCGTCGCGCCGGAAAAATGGTGATGAAAAACGACAAACCCAAAGACAACATCACCGATTTCGCGATATCCCACGCCCGCAATTCCGCCGGAAGCTCGTAAATCCCGCGAATGGACGGGTCCCAAACACCCCCTCCGGAGAAGAAATTCACCACCGCAAAAATGCCGTCAATATTGACCACAAACAGCACGCCGAGCGCCACACCCATCAAGGTCCCGATCACGCCGGTCAGCGCGCCACAGAGAAAAAAGATACGCAAAACAGAGGCTTCCGTGACACCAATGGTCCGCAAGATGCCAATATCGCGCCCCTTGTTTTTGACCAGCATCACCAGACCCGACACGATATTCATCGACGCGATCAGCACCACAATCGACAGGATCACGAACATCACATTGTCCTCGATCGTCAGCGCACGCAAAAACGACCCCGCACTATCGCGCCACGTCCAGATCAACGCCCCGTCACCCGCCGCCATCATCATGTTGATCGTGATGTCATCCACCCCGTCAGGATCCTCCACCATGACTTCGATTTCATCGGCCACACCATCGCGGTTGAAATACACCTGGGCGTCGCTGAAGGGCAGATAAACCCGTGTGCGATCAATGTCATAGCGTCCAGCGGTGAAGATATAGACCACCTCGTATGACGACACCCGCGGGCTGGTTCCAAAGGCGGTTTTGGCCCCCTCCGGCGAGATCAGTTTGAGCCGGTCACCAATCCCGACCCCCAATTCGCGCGCCACACCGGAGCCGATTGCGATCCCCTCATCAAACCGCGCCAGATCACCCAGCGCCATATCAGGCCGGACCGCAACGCGGGGGATGGTCATAAGGTCAGCCTTTTCAATGCCATAGACCTCAACACCCGCCGCCCCGTCGCGCCCGGAGGCCATCACCTGCCCCTTCACCAAAGGCGCCGCCCGCGTCACACCATCCACCGCAGCGATCCGTTCGCTCCAGCCGCGATAGTCCTCAATCGTGCGGTTCATATTGCCGTTCGCGTCGATCGTTCCGGCCGAATAGACCGTCACATGGGCGTTCGATCCGAGGATGGTATCGACAAATTCATTGCGAAATCCAGTCCTTACGGCCAGCGTGATGATCAACGCGGCCACGGCCAGCGTGATCCCGATGAGCGAAATCCACGTCATCGTGGACACGCCCCCCTCGGCGCGCCGCGCCCGTAAATAGCGCCACGCGATCATCCATTCGAACCGCGAAAAGGGCCCTGTGCTGCCCGCCTTCTGCATTTGACTGCCCTCGTCTGAAACGTCGGGCGACCTTTCCCGCGCAGGCGCAAAAGGTCAAGCGGTGCACGCACACGCGCTATCAGAAATTCTTGAATTCCGAGGCGTAATCTTCGAACCGCTCACCTGCATCCAACGCGGCTTTGCGCCCCTGTGCGGCCCACAATAGCCCCCGTCGCAGCATCTCGCGCGCAGGCCCGTGGTCGATCACATCCGCATGATGCCCAAGCGCGTTGTAATACACCCGCCCGAGCCCCCAACGCCGCGTCCATGCCACCGGCATATCAACCGGCCCATTGGGGCTGTGATACCATGTTTCTATGGGGAAACGCGTGGTTGCGAGGACTTCGTTCACCGGATCGACATGCAGGTAATACTGCTCTGTCTCGACGTCGAAATCCCTGATCCCGGCCACGAGGGGCGAGGACGAATTGGCGATATTCACCGTGTATTTCACCCCGTCGCCACCGGGATGGGAGACCCAGTTTGCCCCTGTCATGAATTGCCACAACACCTGATCGCGGAACGCATCGCACATGCCGCCATGCACCCCCGCGAGGCCCACGCCGCGCGCCACGGCTTCGCTGACATTGACCACGTAGTTCTTCTCGATGCTGGACATGGTCCAGATCGGCACGATGAGGTCGAGCTCTTCCAACCGCGCCTGATCGTCAAAGCAATCGAGGTGGTCGACAGTTTCCACCTCGAACCCCGCGTGGGTCAGGATTTCTCCGCAAAGTGCGGCGACCTTGTCGGGCTCGTGTCCGTCCCAACCGCCCCATGTGATCAATGCCTTGGCCATCGTATCCTCCCTCATTTCGCCCGACTGTAAGGCGCGCGCCCCATGGGTCAATGCGCGAAAGAGTGGTGGGAGGTTTGCGCGATCAAAAGGTCAGGCCGGTGCGCGCCCGCGATCCCCCGCGAAGCGGCCAAAGCAAGAGGCGCAACAGCCCACCGACCAAAATCCATCCCGCGACAAAGCCGACAACAGCACAGATCGCCCCATCGACGCTAATCGGCAGGGCCGGCTGATAATCCATCCATGTGGCTCTGGCGAGTTTTGTATCCGCGACACGGTGGGGCATGGAAAGACGTTCGATCGGACCGGCCGCACGCAGCGCCGTCAGATCGCGCCCGAGACGTTCGTGGCGCGAAATCGTGTCGCGCATATCACTGCGTCTGTTCTCTAAAAACACACTGCCGCCCATCGAGGCCAAAGCCTCGTCGCGGGTCATCTCCGCCTTGCTGGCAGAGCGGTCGAAATCGGCAATAACCACATCCAGCGCCTCGACCTGACCGGCAAGGCGTTGGGTATATTGTTGGGTAAACTCGGGAAACTGGGACAACATGGCAGCCCCGATCAGGCCACCCACAAGAGTTAGCATTCTCACGATCATGTCGCGCTCCTCGGCCTCGGCCCCGTCTAACGCGGAGCTCGTGCACAAAGGCTATGGGGATTCGGGTTCAGGTGCCAAATCCCCACCGCTAAATGGCCTGTCAGGCGCGAAAATCCGCCGAAATAGCGCGTTTACAGACCCGCGTAGATCTGGGCGATTTTCTCGACCGCCAACTCCGGGGTCATCTCTTCGCTCACACCGGTGCGGCGCGACGTGACCTCGACGACACCGTTTTTGAGACCGCGTGGCCCCACGGTGATGCGCCATGGCAGACCGATCAAATCCATCGTCGCGAATTTGCCGCCCGCGCGTTCTTTGCGGTCGTCATAGAGTGGCTCCAGCCCCAGCGCGGTGAAGGATTTATAGAGGGCATCACAGGCACCATCCGCCTCTTCATCGCCCTGTTTGAGGTTGACGATCCCGACATGGAACGGCGTGACGCCTTCGGGCCAGATGATGCCTTTGTCGTCATGGCTCGCTTCGATAATCGCGCCGAGCAGACGGGACACGCCGATCCCGTGCGACCCCATGTGGACCGGAACGGGTTTGCCATCTGGTCCCTGAACCGTGGCGCCCATCGGCTCGGAATACTTGGTGCCAAAGTAGAAAATCTGGCCAACCTCGATACCCCGCGCGGCGCGGCGGCGGTCTTCGGGAACCTTGTTGAACTCGGCCTCGTCGTGGGTCTCGTCGGTGCGCGCATAGAGCGAGGTGAACTCCTCCATCACCGCGCGGCACTCATCGACGCTATCATAATCGATTTCGCGATCGCCGAGTTTGATGTCGGTGACGGAGGCATCATAGAACACTTCGCTTTCACCGGTTTCGGCCAGCACGAGGAATTCATGCGTATCATCGCCGCCAATCGGGCCACTGTCCGCGCGCATCGGGATCGCCTGCAGCCCCATACGTTCGTAGGTGCGGATGTAGCTGACGAGGTGGCGGTTATAGGCGTGCAGCGCGTCTTCCTTGGTCAGGTCAAAGTTATACCCGTCCTTCATCAGGAACTCGCGACCCCGCATCACGCCGAAACGGGGGCGGATCTCGTCGCGGAATTTCCACTGGATATGGTAGAGAGTCATCGGAAGGTCTTTGTAGGAGCCGACGTGCGCGCGGAAGATGTCGGTGATCATCTCCTCGTTCGTGGGACCATATAGCATATCACGCCCGTGACGGTCGGTGATGCGCAGCATTTCCTCGCCGTAGTCGTCGTAGCGACCGGACTCACGCCACAGGTCCGCCGATTGCAGCGTCGGCATCAACAACGGGATGTGGCCTGCGCGTTGCTGCTCCTCATGCACGATCCGCTCGACATTGCGCAGAACCTTGTAGCCCAGCGGCAGCCACGAATAGATGCCTGCCGATTGTTGGCGGATCATCCCTGCGCGCAACATCAGGCGATGCGACACGATCTGGGCGTCCGAAGGCGTTTCTTTCAAAACAGGCAGGAAGTAGCGGGAAAGGCGCATGGGAGACCCCTGATCAGGAACAATTTTTCCATTCCTCTAAGCGATCCGCACAGCGCAGACAAGCCAGAGGCACCCAATTGACCATTGCTGCTGCGGTTAAGCAATCTGCAAGTTTACGGGTGTAGGAGAATGGTCTGTGCGCAGACTTTAGGACACCGACCCATGCCCCGAGACTCACTATTTGTGGCCGCCATTCTGGCCGTGACGCTCCTGACGGCGCCCCTGTCGATCCTGGCGCTGCCCTATAGCGGCGATGGGCCCGCGGTCGCGATCATCGCACCGTGGTCCGATGTCGACGCCGTCCTTGCATCCAACAGGCTTCGCGAAATTGCCCCGACGCGGGCACCCTTCGGTGTTCTCGTCACCCCTGTTCCCGGATTCACGCCTGATCGGCGAGACGCGGGCCTGATCACCCTTCTTGATGGCCGCGCCATTGCCAAAATATGTGGAGTTACCAATGTCTGACACGGTTCAATCGTTCGAGGCCAGCCAGAGCGAGGCTGTAAAACTGCTTTCGTATATCTGCGCGGCAATCGCCGTCGCGATGATCGTGTTCGTTGGCACCCAGAACGGCAATCTGATGCTGGCGCTCGCCGGCGGGACCTTTTTCGCGGGGCTGGGATTTGTCGCACGCCGCCTTCGTCCGGGTCTCGACCGCATCATCATGGCGCAGGCTTTAGTGGGGGTCGCAATTTCGTTTAATGCCGCGCTGACCGGACATCCGATGCAGATCGACAGCCATATGCTGTACTTCGCGGTCCTTGCCTTGGTGGTCACGATGACCGGCATTCGTTCGCTCCTGCTCGCGGCGGGCACGATCGCGGTGCATCATCTGGTTCTCACCATTGCCCTTCCATCGCTGGTCTATTCCTCGACAGAGTTGGGGTTTAACCTCATGCGGACCACGTTCCATGCTGTCATTGTGATCATGGAAACCCTCGCGCTCGGGTATATGGTGCGCAAGCGTTTGCACATCAACGAGCTCGTCGAACAGGGCCAGATCGCCAGTCATGAGGCAACCGAGCGTGCGCAGGCGGCTCTTGAAAAAGCCACGGCTGAAAATGCACGCGCCGAAACCGCTCTGAGTGAGGCCCGTGAAGCGACCGAGGCCGCGGCCCAAGCGCACGCGATGTCGCAAGAAGCCCTGCAGACCAATCAACGCGCACAGGCCGACCGCGAAGCGCGTCAACGCGACGAAGAAGCCGCGCGCGAAAAGCGCGACGAAGCGCTCGCCACGCTTCTGGATGTCTTTGAAAAACACCTCGACCAACTGGCGTCGGGCGACTTGTCCACCCGTGTGACCGAAAAGATTGATCCCGATTACGAAAGCCTGCGCAATTCGTTCAACGCCACAACGCAACGCCTGTCGTCTGCGATCCAACAAGTGCGCGAACAGTCATACTCAATGCAGAGCCAGTCGCAGGAAATCTCGACCTCCGCCAACGACCTGTCCCAGCGAACCGAACAGCAAGCGGCCACACTTGCCGAAATTGCCCGCTCTGTGGACGAACTCGCAACATCGTTGGAATCCGTGGCCGGGGGCTCGACCGAGGCCGAAAAACTGGCCGAAGAAACCGCACTCCAAGCCACCGAAGGCTCCGACATCATGCGCGAAGCCGTCGCCGCCATGCGAAACATCGAATCCGGGTCCCAAGAGATCAACAAAATCACAAGTGTTATCGAGGACATCGCTTTCCAGACCAACCTTCTCGCGCTCAATGCCGGGGTCGAAGCGGCACGCGCGGGCGAGGCAGGACGGGGTTTCGCGGTCGTGGCCTCCGAAGTGCGCGCCTTGGCACAGCGTTCATCGGATGCGGCGCGCGAGATCAACCTGCTGCTTGAGCGGTCATCAAAACAGATCGCGAGTGGCGCCGACCTCGTGGATCGCACCGGCACCGCGCTCGGCGGCATCCGCACATCGGTAGAACAAATCACCACGCGACTGCGGGCGTCATCTCGTGCAACGGCCGACCAATCCGAAAATCTGGCATTGGTAAACCGGTCCATCTCCGCACTGGAAAGCGTCACCCAAAAGAACGCGGCAATGTTCGAACAAACGACCGCAGCCAACGTGCTTCTGTCGGAAGGTGCGCGCGCTCTAACCGGGCTTGTGGACACTTTTGTGACCGGCGGGCATGAAATAGACACACACAGCAATAAACTCAGGCACGCGTCCTAAAACCTGATCCTTGCGCCACGAAGTCCCCTATGATCGTCACGAGGCTTGAATCCCGCGCGCGCATTGGCGATACGTGGTGAAAAGCGAAAGGACCACATGGCGCTTCCTGCACGCGAACAAGCCAAATATTGGGGCATCGCCGCGGCGGTGTTCTTTGCTATCATGTGGTTTCTGGGCGATGTAATCCTGCCCTTTGTACTGGCGATGGCCGTCGCCTACATGCTCGATCCCGTGGCCGACCGCCTTGAATCCTGGGGCCTATCGCGCGCGCTTTCGACCGTCGTAATTACGATCGTGGCCGCGATCATATTTGTTGTCGCTGCCCTGCTCATCATCCCAACGTTGATCCGCCAGGCCAGCGACCTCGTTGCCACCGCCCCCCAACTGTTTCAGGATCTTCAGGCGTTTCTGACCGAACGTTTCCCGTCGCTGCTGAACGAAGACAGCCAGATCCGCCAATCGCTCCTGCAAATCGGAGAGACGATCCAGTCGCGCGGCGGCGAATTGCTCCAGACCGCACTGGCCTCGGCGATGAGCCTGTTCAATGTTTTGATGCTCGTGGTTCTGGTGCCTGTGATAACCTTTTATCTGCTGATGGACTGGGATCGCATGGTCTCGAGGATCGAAGCGCTCCTGCCCCGCGACCACGCCCCAATTGTGCGCGACCTCGCATCGAAAATCGATCGCACATTGGCCGCCTTTATCCGTGGACAAGGCACAGTCTGCCTCATCCTCGGGACCTTTTATGCGGTTAGCCTGATGCTCGTGGGCCTCAATTTCGGTCTGGTCGCCGGCGCAATCGCAGGGGCGCTGACCTTCATCCCCTACGTTGGCGCCATTGTTGGCGGCGCCCTCTCCATCGGCCTCGCATTGTTCCAGTTCTGGGGGGAGTGGTGGTGGATTGCCGCCGTTGCGGGCATCTTTGCGGTCGGCCAGTTCGTCGAAGGCAACATCCTGACGCCCAATCTTGTTGGCTCCTCAATCGGCCTTCACCCTGTTTGGCTCATTTTTGCCCTGACCGCATTCGGGACACTCTTCGGATTTGTTGGCATGCTCGTCGCTGTGCCCGTGGCCGCATCTCTCGGTGTTATCGCCCGCTTTGCCATTGAGCGGTATCAAGGCAGCCGCCTCTACCGCGGGCTGGAAGAAACCACGTCCGACCAATCCAGCGATACCACCGAGTAAACGCCCAATGGCCGAACAACTTCCCCTCGACCTGCCCTCGCGCGCAGCACTCGGACGCGACGCTTTCTTTGTCTCGCCCTCGAATGCAATCGCCATTGCAACGCTCGACAATCATGCAAATTGGCCGTCGGGAAAACTCGCTCTTGTTGGGCCGGAGAGCGCAGGCAAAACCCACCTCGCGCATGTTTGGGCTGCGGAATGTGACGCCGTGATTTTACCGGTGCGCGACCTCGCCGGGGCGGATATCCCCGCCGTGGCGGCAAAGCGATATGTCTGTGTCGAAGATGCGGATACCCTCGCCCGCGCGCCAAACGCAGCGGCGCTCGAAGAGGCGTTTTTCCACCTCCACAACCTGACTTTGGCCGAGGCGGGTCGCCTGCTCGTTACCGCCACGACACCCCCGCGCGACTGGAACCTTCGCCTGCCCGATCTGGCGTCGCGGATGGAAGGCACAGCGGTGGTGCGCATCGCGCCGCCCGACGATCAGTTGCTGGCCGCATTGCTCGTCAAACTGTTCGACGACCGCCAAATCGCCGCGCCCGAGACGCTCATCCCCTATCTGGTGAAGCGGATCGAACGCTCTGCGCGGGCCGCCCAAGAAATTGTTGAAAATCTGGACCGCGCAGCATTGGCCTGTGGGAAACCTGTTTCGCGCGCGCTCGCCGCGAAACTGCTGGACGGCGACAGTGAAACCTAAGTTTGCCGCAAATATCAAAAAGTTGACTCCGGATGTGCGCCTTGGCACTGTGCCGGTTCAAGACGGGGATGAGACGTGACCGCAACCCAAGACCGCCCGCAGGGGGACGAAGCCCATCAAGACTGGGGCGTTTTCGGGCGGCCTTTGTTTCTAGACGAAGAAGCGCGTGCGCTGTCACGGGTTGGGGTCGTAGATATCGGGTCAAACTCCGTGCGCTTGGTCGTCTTTGACGGCGCCGCACGGTCACCGGCCTACTTCTACAACGAAAAAATCCTCTGCGGTCTCGGCGCCGGTCTGCGTGAAAGCGGCAGGCTCAATCCCGAGGGAAAAATTCGCGCGATGTCCGCAATCAAGCGGTTTCAACGCCTCGCGCAAGGAATGGGAATACCCCCGCTCACGGTAGTCGCAACGGCTGCTATGCGGGAGGCTGAGGACGGTCCTGCTTTTCGGGAGGAAATAGAGCGGGAGACCGGCCTCAGCCTTTGGATTATCGACGGCGAAGAAGAGGCGCGACTGTCGGCGCAGGGCGTTCTGCTCGGCTGGCCGGAGGCCGATGGCCTCGTCTGTGATATCGGCGGCTCGTCGATGGAGCTCGCAGAAGTGCGCGCCGGCACAGTCGGAAAACGCATCACCTCCCCCCTCGGCCCCCTCAAACTCGACGGGCTCAAAGGCGGGCGGCGTGGCCTCAAGGAGCATATCAAGCCAATTATGGCGGGTCTCGCCGAGACGATGGGCACGAACCACAAACGCCTCTATTTGGTGGGCGGCTCATGGCGCGCCATCGCACGCATCGACATGGAACGGCGCGGCTACCCGCTCCACGTGCTCCACGAATATCGCATGACCACGCGGGCAGTGACCGAGACCATCAAATACATCCGTCGCAACAACATCGAAGAAATCCGCGCTAAAACCGGTACCTCCGCCGCGCGTATGGCCTTGGTGCCGATTGCGACCGAGGTTTTACGCCAACTCGTCAACGCCTTCCATCCGCGTGAAATCTGCATTTCTTCCTATGGCATCCGCGAAGGCCTGCTCTACGAACAGATGCCCGAACGGGTACGCGCCCGTGATCCGCTGATCGAGGCCTGCCGTTTCTCTGAACAAAAAGACGCGCGCATGCCCGGCTTCGGGCGCCAGTTGCACAACTTTATCGCCCCGATTTTCAAAGCCCGCCAATACGAAAAGATGCGCCTGATCCGCGCGGCCTGCCTGCTGCACGACGTGACATGGCGCGCGCACCCCGATTACCGCGCCGAGGTTTGTTTCGACAATGCGACACGCGCCAACCTAGGTGGGCTGACGCATAACGAACGGATTTTCCTCGGACTTGCACTGCTGCATCGCTACAAGAATTCGCGCGAAGGCACGCCCTTTGCCCCGCTGATCGAGATGCTCAGCGAAAAAGAGATCAGCAATGCCGAAGTGCTCGGAAAAGCTATGCGGTTCGGTGCGATGTTTGCCGCGCAATCTCCCGATCAAATCGCCTCCCTGCGCTATTTTCCGAAGAAAAAGCACCTCGTGCTCACGGTCCAGCAGGATGGCGAAGACCTGTTCGGCGAAGTTGCCCAAGCCCGCTTTCAGTCCCTTGCCGACAGCCTTGGCGCAAAGGCCGAAGTCATCCACGCAAAGGCGTAGTTACAGATCGATGGTCTCGCCGGCATCGGGGTCAGGCGGCGGCGGCTGATCATCCAAAGGGCGCCGCCGAATAATGATGTCACCATTTGGCAGGATTTCGGGCGGGTGGTAGGCATTCATGTCGTCCACAAACCCCTCAAGCTCATCGATCGCAGGCGCCATCTGATCAAGCAAACGCTGGAGCAACTGACGCGCTCCCTCCCCGAGCATCTCAATACCGGTCCCGTTGGGATCCTCGTCGGATGTTTGTGCGAAAACCGGCGACGCTAGGGTGGCGAAGGCTATTGTGACGACTGTTTTGATCATGCTCGCATCATATCCGAACACGCCGCGCCTTTCACATGACCTTTTCGAGATCGATGTCGACGCTCACAGGAAAATGGTCAGACGCGGCCAGTAACGCCTCACGCAATTCCTGCGTTTCAAAGCAAACGGGATCGTCAAACGGATGCCAAATACGCCAATTCGCAGCCTTTGCGAGGTCTTGGGACAGCATCACGTAATCGAGCATGGCCGACAGATACCGCTTCTCCGGTTCAATATAAAAGCGCGCCGTTGATGGCCCTGCCGTTCCCCTACGTGCATGAACGATTGCCGCATTCGGGTCGCTCAGGCGCAACGCGACCGGCAAATCCGGATCTTCGCGCCCCATGACGATTTCCACGCCGGAACGCCCGAATAGCTTTTCGTATTCATCCAGACCCGGCCCGTCATTGAAATCCCCCAACACGATCAGCGGCTCATGCGCTTTCAAATGCAATTCGATGCGTTCACGCAACCAAATACACTGCGCCAATTGTTTGCGCCGGTTTTCGATCGACAGGCGGATCACGTCGTCTCGCGACCGCGCGCCGTGGGGCGCTTTTGATTTGACGTGGACCCCGATCATGCGAAACGCAAAACCGCTCTCGCGCACCTCTACCGCAAGTTCAAGCGGGGGTTTGGAGAACTCAACGGGGTCGCGATCGCGGTCGGTATCGAGATCAATACGATACACCGAGTTGAATGCCGGCGGTTCGCCCGTCGCCCCGAATGGTATGGGCGCACCTTTTGGATCATGGCGCGCGCGCAGCACCAGCGGATCATACATCAGTGCGATTTCCTGTTGGGTTTCATTCACAAAACCCAGCTCGATCGTATTAGCCCGAATGCCGGCCCAATCGGCGAATTGTTCAAGCGCGCGAACGGTTTCGCGTCGACGACTGGTGTCAGGTGCCTCGATCACCATGATTGCATCTGCGTCTAACGCATTGAAAACAATTCCCAAAGATTCCAGTTGGTCCAGCCGCGTGACATTGTAGCGCGATGACCATTTCCCATCGAGAAGCGGTGAACCATCGTGGGCAAACAGGCTGTCGAACCACTCGACATTGTAGGTCACGATACGCATCAGACGGCCTGGAGCCGCGAAATTTCTTCCCACGCAGCGTTGATCTCGACGAGTTTATCGGAGGCCAATTGTATCGCTTCTTCGGGCACGCCGCGGGCAATCATACGGTCGGGATGGGTTTCGCGCACAAGAGCACGATAGGCGGTTTTGATCTCTTTGAGCGGGGCATGGGGCGCCACGCCGAGCACGTCATAGGGATCACGCGCAGCATCGGGGACGTAGCGTGCGCGCATCATGCGAAAAGAGCGCTCGTCGATTTCGAATATTTCCGCGACCCGTTCAAGGAACGCGTTTTCACCGGGGTGATATTCACCGTCGGCCATCGCGATGTGAAACAAACCGTCCATGAGGTCACACAATGGCGCCTGATCGGTGTGATACATGGCCCGCACGCGACGCGCGTAGTCTTCAAAACCGGCTACATCTTTGCGCGCAAGGTTGAACACCCTTGCCGCTGCTGCCTCATCTTCCTGAGCGATGTGAAAGACTTCGCGAAATGCGGAGACCTCATCACGGGTGACTTGACCGTCCGCTTTCGCCATTTTGGCACCCAATGCGATGACCGCGATGGCAAAACCGACCCGCCGCTCCGGTTCGGAGCGCAATCGATCGAACACCGCAGCGAGGCTTTCACCATCACGCAGCGCCCGGATGGCGTCCAGAATTCGGGTCCAAATAGACATAGGCGCAAGTTTATCTCCGCACGGTGACTATGTCAGGCGACATTTCCGCCCAGCACCCTGTGCGTGCCTCCGTTCAGAGAAGTTTTTGCATGAATACAACGTCGAGCCAGCGGTCAAATTTGAAACCCGCTTCCTGCAAACGTCCGCGGACCTCGAAGCCCAGAGATTCATGAAAGGCGATAGAGCCATTATTACTCGCGTCGATTTTGGCCACCATGGAGTGATGGCCCGATGAGCGCGCGTGTTCGATCAACGCGATCATCAGCATCCTCCCGAGGCCTTTGCCCTGCGCGCCTTCGGTCAGATACACCGAGTGCTCCATCGTATAGCGGTAACCGTTGTTGCCGGGGCTGAACTGTTCGTAGCTGGCGTAGCCGAGCACGCTGTGTCCCTCGCCCTCAACCACGTAGAACGCGCGATTGGCCGCGATCCTGTCCTCGATGAATGCCGCCCATTCGGCCGTACTGCGTGACAGGCTCGAGAAAGACGAGGTCGAGGTTTCGATCACGGGATCCATGATCGACTTGATTGCTTCCGCATCTGCGGGTGTGGCGCTGCGTAGTGTCATGTGATCCAGATCTCCCCGGATGGCGTGGTAATTTCTGCGGCGAGTGCGGCCCGCGCACCCTGCACTATTCGAACATTTTCCATGGCGTCGGCAAATGGTTTTAGGGCATCCCTTAGGTCGTCGGCCTGCGGGTGCGTGATGCGAAGACCGCGCAGGCTCAACCCCTGTGGCGCCAAGGCCGGCGCCGGGTGTTTCGAGTCCCACGACATGATCGCCGGATAGCAGCCATCAAAGGGCAATTGGCCGTTGTGCGGGACAAGCATACGCCACGCGTAATCGCCCCGAACGAATGCGCGTTCCTCTCCTATTCCAGGAGGTGCCAAAGAACGTGCATAATCGAGATCATCGCAACGGATCACCCAGTTCGACAGCTTCGTTGACCCCGAAAAGTTGTCCATATCGAACCATCTGGGCGCTTTCGGCGCAATCGCCGCCGGATCCACCGCGATGACCTCCAGATAGGAATCCCGATCAAGTGCCGCGAGGTGATTGTGCGTGCCCATCTGCGCGTGCATTCCACGCGCAGACATCGCTATTCCCAGAAGGCTTTCCATCGCACTGCGCCCTTGTATTAGGTCACCTGTGCGGACTACGAGATGATCGAGCGCGCAATCCATGTCGCTTCCCTTGACTGTCACGGCCCATGCTCCATCTTAGTAAAGGCCTCGGGACAAATACACAACGTACGGAACACAAATGCTTTTGCGCGCAATAGACGATTTTTTTGACAGTGATACATCCGGAGGCATCGTCTTGATGCTTGCCGCGGTCGCGGCAATGCTGGTTGCCAACTCTTCGCTCTATCCCGCCTATGACGGGATACTCAGTTCATATTTTGCCATCACGCTCAACGAAGAAGGCGTCGCCAAGCCGCTGATCCTCTGGATCAATGACGGCCTCATGGCAGTCTTTTTCCTGCTTGTCGGACTGGAGCTGAAACGAGAGCTTCTTGAAGGCAAAATGAAAAATCCGCGCGATGTGATACTCCCGGGTGCTGCCGCCGTCGGCGGGATGATCGTGCCGGCACTGATTTATCTGATCTTCAACTTGAGCAATCCCGTCACCGTTGGCGGTTGGGCCATTCCCGCGGCCACTGACATCGCCTTTGCTCTCGGTGTCCTTGCACTGGTCGGCGACCGCGTACCGTCATCGCTCAAAATCTTTCTCCTTACCCTCGCCATTCTCGACGACATGGGGGCGATCATAATTATCGCCCTGTTCTACACTGCCGATTTGCACCTCGATTACCTGTTCCTCGCCACCATCCCATTGTTTGCGATGTACCTGCTGAACCGCGCAGGCGTGCACCGCGTCGCACCGATCATCCTGTTGGGTATGGTGCTGTGGGTGCTGGTGCTGAAATCCGGCGTGCATGCGACACTTGCGGGCGTGGTCACGGCCTTTTTCGTGCCGCTCAAGGACCGCTGGGGCAAGTCGCCTTTGCATTCGCTTGAACACGCCTTGTCGCCTTACGTGTTTTTCCTGATTGTCCCGGTCTTTGCATTTGCGAATGCTGGTGTCGTGTTTTCCGGCATGACGCTGCAAAGTTTCCTCGACCCCCTCCCGCTCGGCATTGGGGTCGGGTTGTTTTTGGGCAAACAGATCGGCGTCTTCGGGATCACCTTTGCATTGGTGAAATTGGGGATCGCGCGACTACCCTATGGCGCAACCTGGTTGCACATCTATGGGATTTCAGCGCTCGCGGGGATCGGGTTTACCATGTCCCTGTTCATCGGCGGGCTGTCGTTTGAATCGCCGCTGCTGATGAACGAAGTGCGGGTGGGCGTGTTGGCCGGCTCGATCCTGTCGGCAATCGTTGGGTACGTCGTGCTGCGGCTTGCACCCTTGCCACTGCCAAAGCACCGCTCGGATGACACAGTTCTCCCCCCGTTGCCCGACAGCCGACCAACAGTGGAATAAAACGATCAGGGCCGGCGCTGCAAAGCACCGGCCCATGATCTTGTGCGGTATCGCATCAACTGATCAGATCGAGAATTGAGCGCGCCGCGGCCGGAATATTCGTGCCCGGCCCAAAGATCGCCTTCACGCCAGCCTTGTAGAGGAAATCATAGTCCTGCTGCGGAATAACGCCGCCGCAGATCACGATGATGTCTTCCGCGCCTTGCTCTTTCAGCGCGTCGATCAACTTGGGCGCCAGCGTTTTGTGCCCTGCCGCCTGACTGGAAATGCCGACGATATGCACGTCGTTGTCGATGGCATCCTGCGCGGCTTCTTCGGGCGTTTGGAACAATGGGCCGACGTCGACGTCAAAGCCGATGTCGGCAAATGCCGTCGCAATGACTTTAGCGCCGCGGTCATGCCCGTCCTGCCCCATTTTCACCACCAGCATTCGGGGCCGACGCCCCTGTTTCTCGGCAAAGGTTTCCACGTCTTTCTGGATTTGTGCGAACCCTTCGTCGCCCTCATACGCCGCGCCATAGACGCCCGCGAGGGTTTTGACTTCGGCACGGTGGCGGCCGAACGCCTTCTCCATCGCCATGGAAATCTCTCCAACGGTTGCGCGGGCGCGCGCGGCCTCGACCGCGAGTGCCAGCAGGTTACCTTTGCCCGATTTCGCAGCTGTTTCGAGCGCCTCCAATGTTACCTCGACGAGGGAACTGTCCCGCTCGGCCTTGATCCGACCGAGCCGCAAGACCTGACTTTCGCGAACGGCCACGTTGTCCACATCGAGGATATCGATCGGGTCTTCGTGATCTTTGCGGTACTTGTTCACACCGACGATCACCTCCTGACCGCGGTCGATCATCGCCTGCCGTTTGGCCGCCGTTTCCTCGATGCGCAGTTTTGGCATGCCGGAGTTCACCGCCTTGGTCATACCGCCCAGTGCCTCAACTTCCTCCATGAGGGCCCAGGCTTTTTCCGCGAGTTCTGCCGTGAGGCTTTCGACGTAATAGGACCCCGCGAGAGGGTCGACGACGTTGGTGATCCCCGTTTCTTCCTGCAGGATAAGCTGCGTGTTGCGTGCAATGCGCGCCGAAAACTCGGTCGGCAAAGCAATCGCTTCATCCAACGCATTGGTGTGCAGCGATTGTGTGCCGCCAAGGGCCGCCGACATCGCCTCATAGGCGGTACGGATCACGTTGTTATAGGGATCCTGCTCCTGCAGAGACACGCCGGACGTCTGGCAATGGGTGCGCAGCATTTTGGACTTTTCGAGCTTGGGGTCGAATTCCTCCATAATGCGCGACCACAAAAGGCGCGCGGCGCGCAGCTTGGCCGCTTCCATGAAGAAGTTCATGCCGATGGCAAAGAAGAACGACAGGCGGCCTGCGAATTTATCGACATCCATGCCCGCTTTGATCGCCGTGCGCACGTATTCGCGCCCGTCGGCCAGCGTGAACGCCAACTCCTGCACGAGGTTCGCGCCCGCTTCCTGCATGTGGTAGCCGGAAATGGAAATCGAGTTGAATTTCGGCATTTCGTTGGAGGTGAATTCGATAATATCCGCAATGATCTTCATCGAAGGTTCGGGCGGATAGATGTAGGTATTGCGGACCATGAACTCTTTGAGAATGTCGTTCTGGATGGTCCCCGCCAGCAGGGATTTATCGTGCCCCTGTTCTTCGCCAACGACGATAAAGGACGCGAGGATCGGGATCACCGCCCCGTTCATGGTCATCGACACAGACACCTTGTCGAGCGGGATGCCGTCGAACAGGATTTTCATATCCTCGACGCTATCAATGGCCACGCCCGCCTTACCCACGTCGCCAACCACACGGGGGTGATCGCTGTCATAGCCACGGTGCGTGGCGAGATCGAAGGCGACAGAGACACCTTGCTGTCCGGCGTCCAACGCTTTGCGGTAAAAGGCGTTGGATTCCTCGGCGGTCGAGAAACCCGCGTACTGACGGATGGTCCAGGGACGGCCCGCGTACATCGTGGCCTTCACCCCGCGCGTAAACGGCGCGACACCCGGCGTGTTGTCGAGATGGGTCAACCCTTCGAGATCATCGGGCGCATAGAGCGGTTTGACCTCTATGCCCTCCAACGTGTCCCAGTTGAGATTCTCGAGCGGCTTGCCCCGCAATTCTTTCTCGGCCAGTTCTTTCCAGAGTTTTCGGTCCGTCATCTCCGGCTCCTTTATGTCCAACGCGCGCCTGTGCGTGAAATCGCCGACGTGCAATGCTTGGTTTACGTCTCCGCGCCGCCTATATGTAAGGTCACCGGAGGACTGATGAAAAACATCCTAATTTCCGCGTTTTGCGCGATACTCTTGGCAAATACGGGCACCGCGCAGGACGCGACCCCGTCTGTCGACGACGAAACCGGCCCCGAAGCGGACGGTTTTGTCACCCAATCTGGCGAGGACGCCGCACTTAGTGACTTTCTTTGGATCAACCGCGTCATCGTGGTGTTCGCCGATAGCCCGCTGGATCCCAGCTTTGCCGAACAGATCGAACTGCTGTCCGAGCGGCCCGACGAATTGATCGATCGCGATGTGGTCGTTCTGGTCGATACCGCGCCCGATGCAGGATCGTCTGTACGCACGCAATTGCGCCCGCGCGGATTTGCCCTCGTGATCGTCGACAAAGACGGTCGTGTCATGTTGCGCAAGCCGGTGCCATGGGATTTGCGCGAAATCACCCGCTCCATCGACAAAACTCCGCTCCGGCAGCAGGAAATCCGCGACGAGAAAAACTCAGCCCTCGACGGCACGTGATGTGTGGATCTATGGGCGCTGCTCACCATATCCGCCACCATGGCTTGCGTTTTGCAGGTTTCGCCCGCTCCAAGGCGCGGAACTGCGCACCATCCGCGCAATCGTAGCGAAAGCCCGTCATCTCCTCGAAGACGGCGACTGGCACCTCGACAGCGGGCAATTTTGATGGGTCGCGCCGGTGGTCGGCAACGATATCCTTGACGAATTTGGGAACCTTGGCATCCACCTGCAGGTGTTTCGCCCCTGTCTCGGCATTGTGCGCGACGGCCCATTTGGCGACCCCGCCCGACAAAAAGCGCACCGTCGAGACCACGTCGCCGTCATTCACGTCAAAGACGGCAACATCGCCACTGCGCGACATTTCGGTGAGCACTTGGTCCAGTTCACGAACGCCCGGCCACAACCGCGCCCTTGCGTTGTACCAGATCAACGCAGAATCCTCGCGCTCGGCGATCGAAAGCGGGCTCTCGTTGTGATGATCGTCACGCGACGTCCGCTCGGCCCCTAGGAGACCGAGCGCGCTATCCACGCCCGCGCGGGGCACATGGACTATTGTCGCGTTATAACCCACCCTATTCGAACTCCATGATCACTTCGTCAACTGCGAGGCTGTCACCCGGTTTGGCGAGGACTTTGGACACCGTTCCCTTGCGCTCTGCGCGCAGGATGTTTTCCATTTTCATCGCCTCGACGGTGCAGAGGGACTGGCCCTCCTGCACTTCGTCACCGACTTCCACCTCGACCTTTACGATCAGTCCGGGCATCGGGCACAGCAGAAGCTTCGATGTGTCCGGAGGCAGCTTTTCGAGCATGTGTTTGGACAGTTCGGCCGCGCGCGGATGGCGCACATAGACCTTCATATCCGCGCCGCGGTTCCGGATGCGGAACCCGCCCGGCACCTTGCCAACCTTGAGCGTGAGCGGACCACCATGATCCATGTCGATCACGGCCAGACTATCACCAGGTGCCCATGTGCTTTCCAAACGGATGTTCTTGTCGTTGATCGAGACCGTCGATCCGCGTTTGTCGGCCTCAATCGAGACGGGGAAGTCGTGTTCGCCGATCTGCACCACCCAATCGGAGCCAACGGTCCGTTCGTGGTTATCCATCCGCCCAGACACGCGGGTGCGACGGATTTCGGCGACACGGTACATCGCCGCCGATGCCGCCGCGATCCTTTCGAGATCCTCGTAGGCCAATTCGACCCCTTCGAACCCGTTGGGATATTCCTCTTCGATGAAGGCCGTGGTGATATCACCGGAAATGAACCGCGGGTGATCCATCACCGCTGAGAGGAACGGCAGGTTATGCCCGATCCCTTCGACCTCAAAGGCGTCCAAGGCATTGCGCATGTTCTCGATGGCCGATGCGCGGTCTTTGCCCCATGTGCAGAGTTTGGCAATCATCGGGTCGTAGAACATCGATATTTCGCCGCCCTCATAGACACCGGTGTCGTTGCGAACGATGTCGTCGGATGTGACAATTTCCTCAGGTGGCCGGTAGCGCGTCAGACGGCCCGTCGACGGCAGGAACCCGCGGTAAGGATCCTCCGCGTAGAGGCGGCTTTCAATGGCCCACCCGTTGATGCCGATGTCGGATTGTTTGATCGCCAGTTTTTCATCGTTGGCCACGCGGATCATCTGCTCCACGAGGTCAATACCAGTGATCAACTCGGACACAGGGTGCTCAACCTGCAAACGCGTATTCATTTCGAGGAAGTAGAAATTCTTGTCCCCGTCCACGATGAATTCCACCGTGCCCGCGGAGCAATAGTCCACCGCCTGCGCGAGAGCCACGGCCTGTTCACCCATCGCCTTGCGCGTGGCGGCATCGAGGAAAGGTGATGGCGCTTCTTCAACGACTTTCTGGTTGCGGCGCTGGATCGAGCATTCGCGTTCGTTGATCCAGAGACCATTGCCGTGCTTGTCGCACAGAACCTGAATTTCGATGTGGCGAGGCTGGGTGACGAACTTTTCGATAAAGATCCGGTCATCCCCGAAGGAACTCGCAGCTTCGTTTTTGGATGCCTGAAACCCTTCACGTGTTTCCACGTCGTTCCACGCGATCCGCATGCCCTTGCCGCCACCGCCGGCGGAGGCCTTGATCATCACCGGATAGCCGATTTCATTGGAAATCCTGACCGCTTCGTCGGCGTCTTCGATGATGCCCATGTAACCGGGAACCGTGGAAACGCCCGCTTCCGCGGCGAGTTTTTTGGACGTGATCTTGTCGCCCATCGCCTCGATCGCACCGACGGGTGGACCGATAAAGGCGACCCCTTCTGCATGAAGGGCCTGCGCGAACTTCGAGTTCTCGGAAAGGAATCCGTAGCCGGGGTGTACAGCCTGTGCGCCGGTCTGACGGACGGCATCCATGATCTTGTCGATCACGATGTAGGACTGGTTCGACGGTGGCGGCCCGATGTTGACTGCTTCATCCGCCATTTGCACGTGGAGCGCATGCTTATCGGCGTCTGAATAGACCGCAACCGTCTTGATCCCCATCTTTTTGGCCGTCTTGATGACACGGCACGCGATTTCGCCGCGGTTCGCAATCAGGATCTTGTCGAACATGTCCTGTTCCTTCCTCGTTTAAAGGGCCTGCCCGCGCGCTTTTTCAGCGTTGATCGGGGCATGAAAAAAGGCCCCCGGGCAGGCATGCCCAAGAACCTTTTGGTGATGTGTATTGCGCTGCGCCGAGACGCGCAGAGCGTTGTCGTTAGATGTCGTCGGCCAGAGCGCCCGCGACGCCACCGACTGCCGCGCCCGTGAGGCACTCGCCATCGCGCAGGACTTCACCCGCGAGACAGCCGATCGCCGCCCCTGCCGCCGCGCGGCGCAGGTCGGGAGTGTCCATACAGGCCGAGAGACCTGTGAGTGAGACGAAGCCGAGAATGAGGATAGATTTGCGCATGATACTGCTCGTTGGTTGGTTGCTACCAAAGAAACAATGCACCAAGTCCGCGCGCCAAAAAAGCCGGAACTTACAGGCGATGCCAAATAGGCGGCGGCGGGCCGAGGCGCAGGGATCAACGAATATGGGAGGGAATTGTTGCGAGGGTCGAACGGGGGCTGTCCGACCCTCGCGTGAGGGGTAGAGTAACGGTTTACTACACCATCGCTGGATGAGTTGCTGGCCACATCCGCGATACACTCAACATGTTCATTAACGACTGCACACGCAAGACGTGTATTTACGATTTCGTCATATTTGGCGGAGGAATGCGCAAGATGCGAAAACATCGGCAGAATTCCGCCTGAAATCGAGCCGTTCACCACGTTTCATCCTCCTCGAAGCATTCAGGGAAGGAAACGCGGGCCACATTGGGGTCGACGCGCAGGAGCGCCTCATAGGATGCGGGGTCAAAATCGTCGGCATTCGCAGGCACGATTTCACGCCCGAAAAGCCACGAAAGCCGCCCCGCGTCCAGATTTCCGCGCTCGAAAGGCTCTTCACCGAAGTATTCCCAGATGGCTGCGAAAAAAGCCGCGTCGATCCGTTTGTCCACGGATTTGCGATCTTTGTAGCGCTCTAGCCGTTTGAGCGGCGTGATCCCTTTCGGGTTCGCGCGCCGGATCGTGAATTGGAATTCGGATCCCGGATAGCGACCCGGAAAACCTTTGTGTTTCGTCATCGGGGGTAGGGCCATTAGCTAACTTCTCCTGTCGGTCGGCGGGCGATCAGGTCGATTTCGACGAGCGCTCCAACGGCAAGCGCGGTCACGCCCACGGTGGTACGCGCCGGAAGCCGGTTAGCGGGGAAATAGCTTTTGTAGGTATCGTTGAACAGCGCGTAGTCGCGTTCGAAGGCAGTTAGAAAGCAGCGGCACTGCACGACATGTTCGAGCCCCAAATCCAGTTTACCGAGGATCAGCGCGAGGTTGTCCATCACGCGCCTTGTCTGCGCCTCGATCCCTTCGGGCAAAGGCGCGTCGGGGGCGGCCGGATCGGTGGGCATCTGGCCGGTCAGGATGACCCAGCCATCGTCTTCTACGGCATGTGAAAACGGGGCGACGGGGCGCGGGCCCGATTCAACCATGTGGAATCTCGGGGCCATCAAAACGCCTCCCATTCACAGGCTTCGTCCACCGGTCGATAGGATTCAAATATCTGGACAATGTCCGGCGCCGGCGTACCGAGTTCCACCGGAACTTCGGCGAGAGAAATCACGATATGCGCAGGCTCGGGCACGCCCAGCCGTGGCAGTGCATATGTCTCGCACAGATAGGCCAAATCGGCCTCCAGATCGGCAAAGGACAACCGTTCGACCGTGTCGCGCAGTTCGGGTGCCACAAAACGGAATCGCGCCGTCAAACCGGGTGGCGTGATCTGGGTCTCCAGAAAGCTCACCGGTTGCCCGGAGGGGACCGTGATGTCTTGGGGCAGGAACGGTTGCACCTCGGCACTGGCCGAAGCCGTGAGAGCAAGACCGGTGAGGAATGCGCCAATCATCTTCACGCCGCCTTCCCCGCATGTCGCATCCACCGCGCGCGTCTGCGCGGATCGTTGATCAGGTCGGCGATGATGGCTTCGCTATTGGCTTTTGCAAAAACACCGGCCACCTGCCCGCCCACGGTTATCCGCAAATCCGCGCCATCAGCGACCACACGGGCCGCAGGCGAAAAGCCCCGCAGGTTTTGAAGCGCGCGCCAGACATCCTGAAGCACCTGACGCGCGATGCGACCGCGACGCAGACCAGCCCCACCTTCGATCACCGCCTCAACAGCTAGATCGAAGCGCGCGGGCAGGCGCCGCGCCATCGTCAGCGCGCCGTCTTCCTCGACAATATGCCATCTGTCCTGACCCATGATCCTACCCACACACCGCGATCAAAGCGGGATGTTGTCGTGCTTCTTCCATGGATTTTCGAGCTTCTTGTTGCGCAGTGCCGCAAAGGCACGGGCAACACGGCGACGGGTTGAGCGCGGCTGGATCACTTCGTCAATGAACCCGCGCTCTGCGGCGACGAAGGGATTGGCAAAACGGTCCTCGTAGCTTTCGGTATGCGCCGCAATTTTATCCGCATCGGCGAGATCGGCACGATGAATGATCTCCACCGCCCCTTTCGCCCCCATCACCGCGATCTGCGCGGTCGGCCATGCGTAGTTGAAATCACCGCGCAGGTGTTTGGACGACATCACATCATAGGCGCCACCATAGGCTTTGCGCGTGATGACGGTGACTTTGGGAACGGTTGCTTCGCCAAATGCAAAGAGCAGTTTTGCCCCATGTTTAATAACGCCGCCGTATTCCTGACCCGTCCCCGGCAGGAACCCCGGCACGTCGACAAATGTCAGCACAGGGATATTGAAGCAATCGCAGAAGCGCACAAAACGTGCTGCTTTTTTGGAGCTGTCGATATCGAGGCAGCCGGCCAGAACCATCGGCTGGTTCGCCACCACGCCGACCGTCTGGCCTTCGAGGCGGATAAAGCCCGTGATGATGTTCTTGGCGTGCTCTTCCTGAATTTCGTAAAAATCGCCCTCGTCCGCGACCTTGGTGATCACTTCCTTCATATCGTAAGGCGTGTTCGGGTTGTCGGGGATGATCGTGTCGAGCGACGCCTCGATGCGCGCCGGATCGTCAAAGAAGGGACGCGTCGGCACCGTGTCGCGGTTGTTCATCGGCAGGAAATCGACGAGACGGCGAATTTCGGTCAGCGCCTCGATATCGTTTTCAAAGGCACCATCGGCGACGGATGATTTCTTGGTGTGTGTCGATGCGCCACCCAGCTCCTCTGCGGTCACCACTTCGTTCGTGACAGTTTTCACCACGTCGGGACCGGTGACGAACATGTAGGAGGTGTCTTTGACCATAAAGATAAAGTCGGTCATGGCAGGCGAATACACCGCGCCGCCCGCACATGGCCCCATGATCACAGAAATCTGGGGCACCACGCCCGAGGCCATGATGTTGCGTTGGAACACCTCCGCATAGCCTGCGAGGCTGTCCACGCCTTCCTGAATGCGCGCACCACCCGAGTCGTTCAGACCGATGACAGGCGCGCCGTTTTGCATCGCCATATCCATGATCTTGCAAATCTTCTGGGCATGGGTTTCCGACAGGGACCCGCCAAAGACCGTGAAGTCCTGAGAGAACACATAGACCTGACGCCCGTTGATCGTTCCCCAACCGGTAATGACACCGTCACCGGCAGGCTTGCTCTCTTCCATGCCGAATTCGGTGCAGCGATGGGTTTTGAACATGTCGAACTCTTCGAACGACTCCTCATCGAGCAACAACTCGACCCTTTCGCGCGCGGTCAGTTTGCCTTTTGCATGCTGGGCGTCGATGCGACGCTGACCACCGCCAAGCCGGGCTTCGTCACGGCGGTCATGCAATTCCTTGATGATGTCTTTCACGGGGGTGTCTCCTCATCAGTTCCACCGCACCTTACGCGTGCGCGGGGCCTTGTGAAAAGGAAAGACTGGCAGAGGTGAATACCTTGCAACACATAGATTCAGTAAATTGCAAATTAGCAAAGTTTTGACGCCGAAACTCCACCACCGTGCAGGGACCAACTGCCATCCGTGCATTTTTGCAGAGGATTAACCGTGGACACTGTGCGCTCCTCGCCTATCTTCGCGTCATGAAAACACTTCGCCCTGCGCGCTTCCTCGATCGAAGCACGCCACCCCACATCACGACACTCGTTCTTATGGCCGGACTTTCGGCGATGGCCCTGAATGTGTTTCTGCCGGCCCTGCCTGACATGGCCACGCATTTTGGCACCGACTACAAAGTGATGCAGCTCTCTGTGGGCATCTTTCTGGCGGTAAATGCGGTGTTGCAGATCATCATCGGCCCGCTGTCGGACCGCTATGGCCGCCGTCCGGTGATCATGGTTGGCACGGGAACCTTTATGATCGCCACGGTCTTTGCGATCTACGCGCCCTCGATCGAGAGTTTCCTGCTTATGCGCGCCGCCCAGGCGGGGATCGTGACCGGCATGGTGTTGTCACGCGCTATTGTGCGCGACATCGCGCCTGCTGAAAGTGCAGGCTCCATGATCGCCTATGTGACCATGGGAATGGCCGTTGTTCCCATGCTCGCGCCGACTGTGGGCGGGTATCTGTCGCAGGCTTTCGGCTGGCAGGCCAACTTCTGGCTTCTGCTGATGGCGAGCGGGGCGCTTATGGTGCTGTTTTACTTTGATTTGGGCGAAACCGCGCCGGACAGTGGCGGGCGCACCCTCTCCGAAACCTTCCGCGCCTTTCCCGAAATCCTCACCTCCAAACGTTTCCTTGGATACGCGTTTTCCACGGCCTTCGCCTCCGGCGCTTTCTTTGCCTATCTGGGCGGTGCGCCGTTTGTGGGCAGCACGCTTTTCGGCCTGACCGAAGACAAACTCGGCCTCTATATGGGCGCACCTGCGCTGGGGTACTTCTTTGGTAACTTCCTCGCAGGGCGGTATTCGCACAAGGTGGGCATGAACAACATGGTCCTGATCGGCGCGGTGATCGTGACGGCAGGCCTACTGGCCTCCCTGGCCCTTGACGCCAGCGGCCATGCGACGGCTGAAACCTTCTTTGGTTTCATGGTGCTGCTTGGCTTTGGCAACGGCATGCAACTGCCCAATGCGATCGCGGGGTCACTCTCGGTCGTGCGGCCCGAACTGGTCGGCTCGGCGTCGGGCTTGGGGGGTACATTGATGATCGGGGGCGGTGCAATCCTCTCCGCGCTGGCCGGTTCGGTCCTGTCCGAAGACACCGGCGCCACACCTCTCCTGCTCATCATGTGCGCGGCAGCTTTCGCCTCAATCCTCGCGATCCTTTGGGTCATCCAACGTGAAAAGCGCCTCGCACTTTCCTAATCCCTTGAAAAACAGGGTTTGCAGTGGCAAAACTTGCTTTGCAAACCTAGATCGAGGGAACAGTCCTGCATGGCTCAGCAAAAGCTCTACGCCGGCGCTAAACTACGCGAAACACGTACGCGTCTCGGTCTGACCCAACGCTCCTTCGCCGAAAAACTCGGCGTGTCCCTGCCCTATCTCAACCAGATGGAAAACAACAACCGGCCGGTGTCGACGGGTGTTGTCCTCGCGCTGGCCCAAGAGTTCGGGTTTGATGTGACCGAACTGTCGACAGGGGACGCAGAGCGCCTCGTGACCGACATGCGCGAAGCTCTGGCGGACCCGATTTTCGCAGACGGCGCGCCGCCATTGGCCGACTTGCGGCTCGCCGCCTCAAATGCCCCTGCCTTGGCCCGCTCGTTCCTCGAACTGCATCGCGCATATCGTGAGACCAGCGAACGACTGGCCTCTATGGACGAGGCGCTGGATCGCGAGGACGCCACCACGCGCCTGTCGCCATGGGAAGAAGTGCGGGACTTCTTTCATTATTGCGACAATTACATCGACGCGGTGGACCGCGCGGCGGAAAACTTTGCCTGTCCCTCGGGCACGCGCGGCGATGTCGTTGAACTCGCGATAGCGGCGCTGAAAAAACACGGTGTCGACGTCGTATACTCGAACGAAACGCTGCGAAGCTTTGATAGCGAAACCAACATGCTGACACTGTCGGCGCGGGCCACCAAGGCGACGAAAAGCTTTCAGCTCCTCCACCAGCTTGCGCTCATTACCCAAGGCAAGCTTTTGGACGCCACGCTCGATCTGGCGCGTTTCCACAGCGATGATTCTCAGAAGATCGCCAAGATCGGCCTCGCGAATTACTTCGCAGGTGCGGCTCTCATGCCCTACAACGCCTTCCTTGCCGCTGCGCGCGAAACCCGTCACGATCTCGAAATGCTTGCCGAACGTTTTGGTGCCTCTATCGAACAGGTGGCCCATCGCCTCTCCACATTGCAGCGACCCGGGGCAAAGGGGATTCCCTTCTTCTTTGTGCGTGTGGATCAGGCGGGAACTATCACCAAACGCCACTCCGCAACCCGCCTGCAATTCGCGCGTTACGGCGGCGCATGCCCGCTGTGGAACGTCCACCAAGCCTTCGAGCGGCCCGGCCATTTCCTACGCCAGCTCGCCGAAACCCCCGATGGCGTGCGATACCTCTCGATTGCGCGCAATGTCTCCAAACCCGGCGGCGGATTCCATGCGCCTGTGCGCCGTTATGCCATTGGATTGGGGTGCGAAATCACCCATGCGGCCGAACTCGTTTACAGCGACGATTTGGACGTGACCAAACCAAAGGCCTTCGAGCCGATTGGCATTTCATGTCGGATTTGCGAACGGCGCGATTGCCATCAGCGCTCCGTGCCACCGCTTGAGCGACGCCTGACAATCGATCTGGATCGGCGCGGCGCCCTACCCTACCAAATCGACTGAGCGCCCCTTGGGGCGTCAGGGCACCCGATGGGGCCATTCGATTCTGGTAGGAAAGTGGCGCGGTTGACGGGGCTCGAACCCGCGACCCCCGGCGTGACAGGCCGGTACTCTAACCATCTGAGCTACAACCGCGCGATGCCTTAAAAGGCGTACGTCCAAGCGGCGGTGGCGCGGTTGACGGGGCTCGAACCCGCGACCCCCGGCGTGACAGGCCGGTACTCTAACCATCTGAGCTACAACCGCCCGCCGCTTTGACGTGAGGGGCGTTCTATGGCCGCTGCGCTGACACGTCAAGCGGTCATTGCGCTAAAAACGGATCCGGCGTGGATTTTTTGGGACCGCGGTGCAGGAGGGGGAATGGTGGGTCGTGAGAGGCTCGAACTCCCGACATCTTCGGTGTAAACGAAGCGCTCTACCAACTGAGCTAACGACCCGCCGTGGCGCGGCAAATAGCCCATCCCTGCGACCTGTGCAAGAGGGTGAAGTTGCCTCTTGTAATAACTCGGCCAAAACGTAACTGTCTTTCAACATTTTCTCTAGGACATCGCACGATGGAACTGACTGGCACACGCATTATTGGCGCGCCGCGCGAAACCGTATGGAACGCGCTAAACGACGCCGAAACCCTCAAAGCATCGATTCCCGGATGCGATGAGCTTACCGGATCGCCCGAAGAGGGGTTCGAAGCCGTGGTAAAACAGAAGGTTGGCCCCGTTCGGGCAACGTTTAAAGGCAAAGTGGCCCTTTCAGACATCAACGCACCCGAAAGCTACCATATCGCCGGTGAAGGCACCGGTGGCGTTGCAGGCTTTGCCAAGGGCGGTGCGGATGTTCGTCTGACCGAGGTCGAGGGCGGAACCGAACTTACCTATGTTGTGGACGCAAAAGTCGGAGGCAAACTCGCCCAGCTCGGCGGTCGCGTGATCGACAGTTTTGCGAAAAAAATGGCCGACCAGTTCTTTGTGAATTTCCAGGAGCACGTCGAGGCATCCAGCAACTCAGAATCGGGCGAATCCTAACCGTTGATCCCGCGCCATCCGGCGGCGCGGGCTTCGGCTTCGGAACAGAACCAACGTTCGCCATGTCGCGTGCTGATGCGCGTTTTGTCGTAGCTGCGGCTGCCCGGCAGGTGATAGATTCGCCCTGACTGCGAAATATTGCCCTTGATGACGCATTCAGACGGGTTTGAGGTCGATGGTGCGGCGCCCTTCGCGAGGTCGCGTGCCTGTGCGCGCACGACATCAGGGCGCTGTGCATCCCCCTGCCAAACGCCCAACGCCTCAGCGCGCGCGTTGTTTTCGTCCTTCGCGTAGATGGTGCTGTAGCGCGTATAGGCGAACGCGGCCCCTTCGCGCACCAATGCACGTCCCACATCAATACCGCCGGAGGTACAGACCGCAACCGTGCGGCCATAGCGGTCGATATCGCGCGCCTCACAGATCGTCTCGGAGGTTGTCAGGCTTTTCAGAACGGCTTTGGACCACGTACCACAGTCCCATGTCCTGCCCGCCGCGTCTGAACAGCTCTGGCTCAACTCGGGCGCATCAATGGCGAACAGACGAATTCGCGTGCCGTCTAGATCCAAGGTATCCCCGTCGATCACATGTGCAGACCCGCTCACGTCAACCGGCGTGGCGTTAGGCGCATCATCGGGCACACATGCCGATACCGCCAGAACCGCCAAAGCGGCCAATATCTGATGTCTACCCGTCCACACGGCTCCGACATGGCAGTGTGCGGGATTTAAAACAAGGGCGCACAGCTACTTTACGTTAACGCCCGCCCTCTCGATCCATCCGCGCCAACACACGCCGCCGACGTCAAAATTCGATAGAGTTTTCCCTTTATCGCCATGGTGATTTGCGCAGTTCAACCTCAGACGGATCGTCGTCCGGAGCGATAAGGATAGATAAAGTCAGTGTTTTACAGACTCTGGCACATCCGCTTTGCGCCGCGCTTCACGCCAAGTGATAAAGGTCACCGCCCCCATGATCATCACCCCGCCAAGGATCACGACGAGGTCGGGGACTTCCCCGAATATCGTCCACCCGAGCAAGACCGACCAAACCAGTTGAACAAATGTCACCGGCTGGATCACCGTTTGGGGCGCACAGGCAAATGCGCGTGTCATCGAATAGTGGCCCAATGTCGCGCAGACCGCTGTGATGAACAGCAACACCAACTGATGCAGGCTTGGCGTCACCCAATTGGCCAAGGCAAAGGGCGCGAGGACGAAGGGCACAGATATCGATAAGAGAAAGACCACCATGGTCGCCGGCATTTCGCGCGAAAGCCTGTTGCCGATCAGATAGGATCCCGCAAACAGCATCGCCGTAAAGATCATCGCGACATGCCCCGCGTCGAGGTCGCGCATTCCGGGCCGCAGGATGAGCAGCCCGCCCAGAAATGCCACGAAGAGGGCGGCAATACGCGGCGCACGTAGCTTTTCTCCAAAGATCAGCACCGCACCGATCGTCACGTAGAGCGGGTTCATAAAATTCATCGCCGTGACTTCGGCCATCGGAATGCGTGTCATCGCGAAGAACCATGCGGTCATCGCAAAACCATGGAACACCGCGCGCGCCAGCGAGAGCTTCCACAAACGCGGCGTCATTTTCAGGTGCCGCGCCTGCCCCAACATCGGGACCAAAAGGATCAGCCCCAAAAGGAACCGCAAAAACGCGCTTTCAAAAATCGGCAGCCCGTCACCGACGAATTTGACGGTCACGTTTACGCTAATGAAAAGGAGAGTGGTTGCGAGCATCCACAGGATGCCTGCGACGGGGCGTGCGTGTTGCGCCTCGCTCATATGCCCATGACCAGCTTCAGGGCGATAGACCACATCACGAGCGCGATCAACGCGTCCAGAATGCGCCATGACACCTCACGGGCGAACACCGGCGCGAGCAGCCGTGCGCCATAGGCCAAGCCAAAGAAGAAAACGAACGACCCTGCGATCCCGCCGATGGCAAATGCGCCCCGATCCGAACCGAACTCCGACGAAATCGCCCCCATGAGGACCACGGTATCGAGGTAGACATGTGGGTTCAGCCATGTAAGCGCCAGACAGGTCGTCAGCGCCGCAGTCAGGCTCTGTGCTTTGCCCTCCGCGGGTTCCAGGTGCCCACCGCCCCGATAGGCCGAGCGCGCTGCCCGAAGGCCGTAGACCAACAGAAATGCCGCCCCGCCCCACCGCATGATCGGCATCGCCAGTGGGAACGCTTCGCTGACACGGGCGGAGGCGAATACACCCACCCCGATCAGTATCGCATCCGACACCGCACAGGTCAGCGCGACCGCGAAGACATGCGCACGGCGCAGGCCCTGACGCAGGACAAATGCGTTCTGCGCGCCGATGGCGACAATGAGGGAAAGACCCGTGAGAAAACCGGCGAGAAGTGCGGGCAAAATTTTGCTCCTAATGAAAAACCCCGCCACAATGGACGGGGCATTCGGGTGTTTGCTTTAACGGGTCAAAGTTGCGCAGCAACATCGTCGGGGACGTCGAAGTTCGCCGTCACCGATTGCACATCATCGTCGTCCTCGATCATCTCGACCAAGCGCATCAGTTTCTGCGCGGACTCCAGATCGACTTCGGTGCGGTTCTGTGGTTTCCAGATCAGCTTGGTATCGCTCGCCTCGCCCAAAACGGCTTCGAGCGCATCGGATACCGCCGCCAGATCGCCATCTGCTGTGTAGATCCAGTGACCTTCGTCATCGCTCTCCACATCTTCCGCGCCCGCCTCGATTGCGGCCATCATCACCGTGTCGGCGTCGCCGGCTTCGGCGCCGTAGGTGATTTCACCCACGCGGTCGAACATGAACGCAACAGAACCGGAGGTGCCCAGATTGCCGCCCGCCTTGGTGAAATAGCTGCGCACATTGGACGCGGTGCGGTTCACGTTATCGGTCATCGTCTCAACGATGAACGCGATGCCGTTGGGCCCGTAACCCTCGTAGCGGATTTCGGTATAGTTCTCTTCATCGCCGCCCGTCGCCTTTTTGATCGCGCGATCAATGACGTCCTTCGGGCAGGAGGCTGATTTGGCCTGCTTTACAGCGAGGCGAAGACGGGGGTTTTTGTCCGGATCGGGATCGCCCATCTTTGCCGCGACGGTGATCTCCTTGGCGAGTTTGGAGAAGAGTTTCGAGCGCACAGCATCCTGACGCCCTTTACGGTGTTGGATATTCGCCCATTTTGAGTGGCCTGCCATGAGGTCCTCCGGTCATAGATTTCTCGGCTTTTTGCCTCTATAGGCGATAGCACATTGGGCCTGCAAGACCGCCCTTACATCGGCCACAGATAGGGGATGAGAAGCGACGCCAGCAATCCCACGGTTATGTTCATCGGAATGCCGACCTTCATGTAGTCGGTGAACTTGTAGCCACCGGGCCCATAGACCATCGTGTTGGTCTGATAGCCGATCGGCGTGGCAAAGGAACACGACGCCGCAATCATCACCGCGACCACCAATCCACGTGGATCGAGACCCATCTGTTGACCCAACCCGATGGCGATTGGCGTCACCACAACCGCAACCGCGTTGTTCGACACCATTTCGGTGAGAAGCGAAGTCAGAAGGTAGATCGACCAGACCACAAAGAACACCGGCAACCCATCTAGCAAAGGCGTAATCTGATCGACGATCAACTGCACGGCGCCTGAAGATTCTAGCGCGGCACCAATCGTAAGCATCGAGAAAATCAGGGCCAGCAATCGACCATCGACAAAGGAAAACGCTTCATCGGCGTCAATGCAGCGGGTGACCAGAACGATAGCAACCGCGACCACGGAGAGCATCAGAATAGGCGCAACACCCATAGCGGCAAGAATCACGATGGAAAGCATGGCAATGATGGCAATTGGCGCGTGGCTGCGGTGGTAGGCGCGTTCGGTCGGTTTGGACACATCCCCCATGTCCATATCGTTTGCGAGGCGTTGAATATCGGCCTGCGACCCTTCGAGAAGCAACGTATCGCCCACCCGCACAACGAGATCGCGGATCTTGTTGCCAACGTTCTGGTTACGCCGGTGCACAGCGAGCACATAGACACCATAGCGGCGGCGCAGACGCATGGAGCCGAGCGAGCGCCCGACCATTTTGCACCCCGGCGTGATCAACACCTCCATCGTGGTGGTTTCCACCGCCGACACCTGATCCACGCGCTTGAGGGATTTGTCGCGCTGCAAACTCAGAAGCTCCGAAATCTGCGAGCGCAGGACGACACGGTCACCGACCTGCAGCTGAAGCCCCTGAAGCTCATCGCGGTAAGACGTGTCCCCGCGGATCACGTCGATCAGGCGCACACCTTCGCGTTTGAAAAGCTGCACACCGGTCGCTTCGCGGCCAATCAGGTTGCTGTCGGGCGGTATCACGGCCTCGGTAAAGAACTTCATTTTGGAGCGGTTCGACGACAGCATCGCCGCGAGACTATCGCGTTCAGGCAGCAGATGCCGCCCGATGAAATAGAGATAGAACAGCCCCCATGCGGCAATAGCGATCCCGAGAATGGACACTTCGAAAATACCGAAAGGTGCCAATCCGTTCGCCCGCGCGACGCCATCCACCAACAGGTTCGTCGAGGTGCCGACCAGCGTAATAACGCCCCCCATGATCGCCGCATAGGACAAGGGAATCAGTAGCTTAGATGGGGTGATGCCGAGTTTATGGGACAGCTGGATAAACACCGGAATCATCACCACCACGACGGGCGTATTGGCTACAAAGGCGGAGAGCACAATCACCACCAGCAACAAGAGCGCGATCGCGAGCGACGGGTGGGTTTCAGCGTAACTCCCGGCCTTGCGCGTGAACCATTCCAGAGCCCCCGTGCGCACCAAAGCCCCCATCACGATGAACATCGCGGCGATGGTCCATGGCGCCGGGTTTGAGAGAACCGCGAGACCTTTTTCGTAAGGCAGAATACCCGTCACGATCATCATTGCTGCACCAGCAATGCCGACGACCTCGGTGGGGAAGATTTCCCGAATGAACAGGACGAACATGACACCGACCACGATCAGCGCGACGATTGCCTGTGCCGTCGGATCAAGAGAAAGGAATTGCATCGCGCCTCGCGTTTGCCGCCTCTAAGGGGTCAATATCCCGTATGGACGGGCCCACCACAAGCATGAATAGACAATGAAAAATCGACCTCAGCCATGGGTTGCGTCCTGCAATATTGGTCAGGGTGTGCTCTGGGCCAGACGGCCCCCTTCGCGAATAGCCACGACACGGGTCGCTTTACCGGTGCGGTCGTCGGTTTCCACATAGAGACCAGACAAAGTGGCCTCGCCTTTTGCGGGCGAAAAACGTCCCTTTGCCATGCCGGTGACGAAACGGCGCAGCGGCTCTGCCTTGTCCATGCCAATCACCGAATTGTAGTCGCCACACATGCCTGCGTCCGTGAGATAGGCGGTGCCCGCAGGCAGAATTTGCGCATCTCCTGTACAGACATGGGTGTGTGTCCCCACCACGATGCTGGCCTTTCCATCGCAGAAATGGCCCATCGCCATCTTTTCACTTGTCGCTTCGCAATGAACATCCACGAGGATCGCCTGAACGGACCCGCCAAGTTTGTGGTTGGTAAAGACCTGATCCAGCGCCGAAAACGGATCATCAAAAGGGCGCTTCATGAACACTTGTCCCAGCACCTGCGCGACAAGAATACGGCGGCCGCGGCGGTCCTCGAAAATACGCACGCCACGACCCGGTGCGACCTTGGCGAAATTGATCGGTCGGATGATGCGTGTCTCGGTTTCGCAGAACTGCATCATATCCTTTTGGTCAAAGGCATGGTCGCCAAGCGTCAGACAATCGACGCCCGCCTCCAAAAGCAGCTTTGCATGCTCGCCTGACAACCCCATCCCGTTGGTCGCATTTTCACCATTCACCACGACAAAATCGAGACCCCATTGCTCGCGCAACGCAGGTAGCCGTTGCGTTACCGCATCGCGGCCGGAACTTCCGACAATGTCACCCAAAAATAGTGTTTTCATCAAATTCGCCTTACGCTCACCGCTCTGAATTGGCCGCCCTGACGCGGATGACCGACCTTAAAAGAATAGCACTTCACTCTGGGTTACAATCGCATCGAGGGATGCATCGGTGGGCTCGATCGGCAACCCGCCCAACTCCTGTTCCGCATAGGCCAACCCCACCGCAAACACGTCCCGCTCCGCGCGCAACTGGGCGAGCGTGCGATCGTAATACCCGCCCCCGTATCCCAGCCGGTGACCCAACCGGTCAAAGGCGAGAACCGGAACAATGATCACGTCGGGGACCAACGGCTCGGACACGGCAGGAACCGGAATGCCATAGGCACCTTCGCTGAATTTGCTGTTTGGCCGCCACCGATCAAACCGGAGCGGTTGGTTTTCCTCAACCACCACCGGCACCGCAACCGGCCCCGTCAGCGACATGCGCGTCATGGCCGGGATCGGGTCGATCTCCGATCCAATCGGCATGTAACCGGCAATCACACGGCCCTCATAGGGCTTGAGGAACCCCATGAGCAAACGTGATGCGCTATGGGCGGCCACGACACCATCCGAATGGGCCCGCGCCCGCAGACGCCGCGCCTTTTTGCGCGCAATGGCTTTGAGGTCGATTTCTATACTCACAGAAGCACAGTCGCTGCGAGCCCGAGGAAGGCGAAGAAGCCGACCACATCGGTCACCGTCGTCACAAAGGCGCCGGACGCGAGCGCGGGGTCCACCCCCATCCGTTCCAACACTACGGGAATGCCGATCCCGGCGAGCCCCGCAATGACGAGGTTGATCACCATCGCGGCGGCAATCACCCCGCCCAAGGCAGGCGAGCCGAACCAGAGTATCCCGACGACCCCCATCACCACCGCAAAAACGATGCCATTTACGAGCCCGACGAGCACTTCGCGTCGGATAACGCGAAACACGTTCGCGCCGGTAAGGTCGCGCGTTGCAATTGCGCGTACGGCGACGGTCAGGGACTGAGTGCCTGCGTTGCCGCCCATCGACGCCACGATCGGCATCAACACGGCGAGGGCGACGAACTGAGAAATGGTTGCTTCGAACTGGGCAATGACGAGGGAGGCGAGGATCGCCGTGACCAAGTTCACCGCCAGCCATGGAATGCGCTGGCGAACGGTATCGACCACGCGGTCGGCCAGCGAGCCTTCGCCAACACCGGCGAGGCGCATGATGTCTTCTTCGTGCTCTTCATCGAGCACGTTCATCGCATCATCGATGGTGATCACACCGATCAACCGCCCATCGGCGTCGACAACCGGCGCGGAAATCATGTGGTACTGGTTGAACGCATAGGCGACGTCGGTTTCGCTTTCCAGAACCTCGAAAGTGCGGAATTCTTCCTCCACCAGATCGGTCAACCGGGTGCCGCGCGGCGCACCGAGGATCCTGCCCAAGGTGACATGGCCGATCGGGTGCATCTTGGGGTTCACCAGAACCATGTGGTAAAAGTCGTCGGGCAAATCCTGACTTTCACGCATGTAATCAATGGCCTGCCCCACGGTCCAATGTTCCGGCCCCATGACAACTTCACGCTGCATGAGACGGCCGGCGGAGAATTCGGGATAGGACAGAGACTGTTCGACGGCGATCCGGTCGGCATCCTCAAGCGTGCCAAGAATGGCCTGCTGGGCCTCTTGTTCGAGGTCTTCGACGAGGTCCACAACGTCATCGGATTCAAGCTCACGCACAGCTTCGGCGAGGACGTGCGGGTTGAGGACAGCAATGACTTCTTCGCGGATACTGTCGTCAAGTTCGGTCAGGATTTCACCGTCGAAATCCTCGCCGTACAGCAGGATCAGACGTCGACGGTCATAAGAATTGATCTGTTCGAGAAGGTCAGCGATGTCTGCGGCATGGAGCGGCTCCATCTCCGCCATCAAGGCATCGCGGTCTTCGCGATCCACCGCAAAGAGGATCGCGGACAAACGTCTCGGACTTAGCGTATAGCCCTCGTCCTCATCGTCCTTTAGCTCTTCGAGATCAGTGATTTCTTCGACCATGTGTCTTTTTTCCACTTTTGAGCGGACCTTAAAACGTCTTCGCTACGAGAAACAGAGGCAAGATTGATTTACCATTACCTTTCCGGCAACTAGTCTCTCTCCAAATTGTCGCCAGCGGAGCCCAAGCGCCATGGATACCCTGATCGCCGGACAGATCGTCACCTTCAACGGCGATCCTTTCCAGATTCCCGCCGAGGAAGCCGTGCACGTGCATCGTGACGGGGCCATTCTCGTGCGTGACGGGGTGATTGCTGCGGTCTCGGAACGTGAACACCTGCGGCGTCGACATCCCGACGCAATTTTTCACGACCATGGTCCCTCGTTGATTGTGCCGGGATTTGTCGACGCCCACGCGCATTACCCCCAGACAGGCATCATCGCGTCATGGGGCAAACGCCTGATCGACTGGCTCAACACTTACACATTTCCCGAAGAGGCAAAGTTTGGCGATCCGGAATATGCCGCGACAATCGCGGCGCGCTATCTCGATCTATTGCTGGCCAATGGCACCACAACGGTATCGAGTTTCTGCACGATTCACCCTACCTCTGTGGACGCGCTGTTCGAGGCTGCCGCGGCCCGCGGTATGCGCATCGTTGCAGGAAAAACCTGCATGGATCGCGACACGGCCCCCGACAACCTGCGGGACACGGCGCAGGGGGCCTATGACGACAGCAAGTCACTCATCGCGCGCTGGCACGGAACGGGCCGTGCGACCTATGCGATCACACCGCGCTTTTCCCCTACATCAACGCCCGAACAACTCGACGCGCTTGGCAAACTCTGGGCCGAAAACCCGACCTGCCTGATGCAAACGCATCTGAGCGAGCAGACCGACGAAATCGCATGGGTCAAAGGGCTTTACCCTACGGCGCGGGACTATCTGGATACCTACGAGGCACATGGGCTGGTGCGCGAAGGGGCGCTGTTCGGCCATGCGATCCATCTCGAACAACGCGAGATCGATCACCTTCAGGCGATGGATTGCTCGCTGATCCACTGCCCCACGTCGAATACCTTCATCGGCTCGGGGCTGTTCGACATGGGCGCGCGAAAGGCGGAATCCCTGCGGGTCGGGTTGGCCACGGACACAGGCGGAGGGTCATCGTTTTCGATGGTACGCACCATGGCCGCGGCCTACGAAATCGGGCAGCTATCGGGAACCGTGCTTCATCCTGCGCAGCTTCTATGGCTGGCGACCAAAGGATCGGCGCACGCGCTGCACCTCGACCATCAAATCGGCGATATTGCAGTCGGGATGGAGGCGGATTTATGCGTACTCGACCTCGCTTCGACCGAGGCGATTTCGCAGCGCGCAATTCGCGCGGAGACAATTTGGGAAGAGGTCTTTCCAACCCTGATGATGGGCGATGACCGCGCGATCGCGGCGACATATGTGATGGGGGCCCGTGTCGCGCAATAGGCGAGATCAGCAGGGTTTTGCAAACACCGCCACGATGAGATTATTGGGGCCGATCCCGACACCGACATCGCGAAACCGCGGATGCATGATATTGGTGCGATGACCGGATGACTTCATCCACTCCGCAACCGCAATATCCACGGTTTTCCAGCTGTAGGACAGGTTTTCGGCCACAAGACAGCCTTTGTACCCCGCCTTACGCACCCGTGCGAGCGGTTTGGAACCGGATGGCGAGACATGCGCAAAATATCCGCGCCGGATCATATCATCGGCGTGCTTTTGCGCGGCTTTCGACAGCTTTGCGTTCAGATTGAGGGGCGATAGGCCTTTTGACTTCCGATAGGCATTGATGAGATCCGAGACGTCTTTTCCGGCTTGGGATTTATTGGAGACGGCAATCTGAACCGTTGCTTCGGGCAGAGCGCGCACGCCCGCCTGAGAAGGGACAGCGATCAATCCCGCCGTCATCACCAGAGCTGTCACCACAAATCGCATAAAACCCATTTCCGTCACCTTTCATTGCCGCACCCACATGCGATACGCGCAAAAACGGGCGATATCGCGGCGCAAAACGGGCAAAGAGTGCACGAATGGCCGCCATCATCATCCATGTCATTAAAGCTTTAAGGGAGTGTGTCCATTGACCAAGTGCCGCAGTTTCAACCGCCGCCACGGCACCCATTACCGCCCCGCCTACTCCATCAACCCCGACACCAACCGCGACTGGTGAGCCAGAATGGCCGGCAGATCGGCGGTGCACAGCCATCCACCCGACACGACATGACGGCCTTCCACGAACAGGTCCCGCACCTGCATCGGACCTGCGAGCAATAGCGCCGCTGGATCCCAGCTCCCCGCGCTTTCGATGTCAGAAACATCCCACAGCGCGATGTCCGCCCGCTTTCCAACCGCGATCTGGCCCAAATCATCACGACCCAGAACTTCGGCACCACCGCGCGTCGCGATTTCGAGCATTTCGCGGGCACTCATTTTGTCCGCCCCGCCGCTCACCCGCTGCAGCAACATTCCCATGCGCGCCTCTGCCATGAGATTACCCGCATCATTGGACGCCGAGCCATCGACACCGAGGCCAACCCGCACACCGCAATCGCGCATGTTGCGCACCGGCGCGATGCCCGACCCGAGGCGACAATTCGAACAGGGGCAATGTGCCACGCCGGTGCCGCTGCGCGCGAAAAGATCGATTTCGCGCCCGTCGAGTTTGACGCAATGGGCGTGCCAGACATCGGATCCGGTCCACCCGAGGTCTTCTGCATATTGCCCCGGCCTGCAGCCGAATTTTTCGAGGCTATAGGCGATATCCTCATCGTTCTCGGCCAAATGCGTATGCATCATCACGTCTTTGTCGCGCGCCAGAATGGCTGCATCCCGCATCAACTCGCGACTGACGGAAAACGGCGAACAGGGCGCGACGCCGACGCGGATCATCGCCCCCGGTTCGGGATCATGAAACGCATCAATGACGCGGATGCAGTCATTGAGAATATCCGCCTCGCGCTCGACAAGACTATCGGGCGGCAAACCACCTGCCGACTCACCAATGCTCATCGACCCACGCGTCGCGTGCAGGCGAACGCCGATCAACCGGGCCGCATCAATCGTGTCATCCAACCGCGAACCGTTGGGATAGAGATAGAGGTGATCGGAGGTCATCGAACAGCCTGATAGCGCCAACTCCGCCAAACCAACGAGCGCGGATACCCGCATGTGCTCTGGCGTGAAACGGGCCCAGATCGGGTAGAGCGTCTTTAACCAGCCGAACAATAGCGCGTCCTGTGCGCCCGGCACCGCGCGGGTCAGCGTTTGGTACAAATGGTGGTGCGTATTCACCAAACCCGGCGTGACGATACGATTGCGACCATCCACGATTTGCGCGTCATCGTCGTAGAGCCCCTGCCCGACACCGACGATCACCCCGTCGCGCACCAATACGTCGCCACCGACAATTTCACGTCGCGTATCGTCCATCGTCAGGACGGCGCGGGCATTGCGGATCAGAAAGCAGGAATGCATTGGCCGCTCCTCGAACGTTAATACGTGGAGAGTATCGCCAGCGCCTCATTATGCAATGTCGCGTTCGCCGCCGCGATCACGCGGCCGCCCTCCATGGCCGGACCACCACGCCAGTCGGTGACGATGCCACCGGCCGCTTCGATCACGCCAATCGGTCCGAGGACATCATAGGATTGCAGACCGGCCTCGACCACCAGATCAACATGGCCCGCCGCCAAAAGGGCGTAGGCGTAGCAATCCATGCCGTAGCGGGTCAATTTGCACCGCGCCGAAAGGTCCGCGAAAGCGCGTGCCTCGGCCTCGCCGCCCATTTCGGGGAAGGTTGTGAAAATGATCGCCTCGTCCAGCGTGCGACATGTCGAAGACTTCAATGCCTTGGAGCCATGCGGACCCGTCATCTCGGCAATTCCGAACCCGCCAAAGAAACGCTCGCCGATATAGGGCTGATCGATAATGCCCATCAACACACGCGAGGCGTCGCGCAGGCCGATCAAGACGCCCCATGTCGGGGTCCCTGAAATATACGCGCGCGTGCCATCAATCGGGTCGAGCACCCATGTCAGGCCGGATGTGCCATCTTTCGCGCCGAACTCCTCGCCGACAATGGCATCCTCGGGGCGCAGCCGTTCAATCACCGCCCGCATCGCCGTTTCCGCGGCGCGATCGGCCACCGTTACAGGGTCGAACCCTTCGGCGAGTTTCGAAGTCGTCCCGAGCGCGTTGCCGCGAAAACTGCGCAAAGTCTCGTCCCGCGCGGCCTGCGCCGCAGCATGGGCTGTCTCGATCAGGCTCCGGGTCAATTCATCGGGGCGGATGTTCGCAGTCATCTTCTCTCCTCGCGTCTCCATTCGCCCTAGCCGCCCGATGGGCAAGGGTCAAGGAAACCTGCGTGTCGACAAAAAGAAACCCCGACCCGCTAGGGGTCAGGGCATAGAATGCGTGCGAAAACGTTGGGGTCAGGCGACGTCGGAAAGGACGCGGGCCAATTCGAACAAGCGGCGGCGCTGGTTCTCGGGAATTGCGTAGTAGGAGCGCACCAATTCCAGCGCCTCCTTATCGGCGAGAATATCCACAGGAGCGCGGGCTTCGACGTCGGAAGCAACCGCATCCATTTCACTGTCGGCCATTTCGCTCATACCTTCGAAGAAGTAGGCAACAGGAACAGCAAGAGATTCCGCGATATCCCAGAGGCGAGATGCAGAGACACGGTTCATACCCGTTTCATATTTCTGGATTTGCTGGAACTTGATTCCAACTCTCTCAGCAAGCTGCTGCTGGGTCATTCCGACCATCCACCGGCGATGCCGGATCCGCTTCCCAACATGGACGTCTACGGGATGTTTCATTCTGACCGCTCCTTCAACTCTTCGATACGCTTTACCTATGCGTGCATAGCACATTTCTAAGGCTTTTAGACTTCACTCAACCTGTCTTTTTGGACAAGCTCAAAAAATTCATGCGTAATATATTGATCTATATAAAAAATTTTGATTCACTTCGCAGAACGCCAATCCGATTCAACTCAATCAAATGGCAAAACCAACTAAACCCAAGCGTGTTTTTTGGGCAAACTTCGCAATTTGCAAAATATGTCCCCACAACCTCTAGGGCTATAACACGTCAAAATGCGTGAGTCGCGCAACAAAACTTCCTGTAAGAATTGTATTATGTCGGAACAATCTCAAGCCTTCACCCTTTTCCAAGCGGGTCAAATGCCGGTCTGGAAGCCCCTCGAAGTGGCCCAACCCGGGCCGGGAGAGATCTCGGTGCGCATCCGTGCCTGCGCCTTGAACTTCGCAGACTTGCTGATGATCAAGGGGACATATCAGGATACGCCTGCGCCACCCTTTGTCCTCGGTCTCGAGCTTGCCGGTGACATCACGGCCTGTGGGGAGGGCGTCGGTTTTGCGACGGGTGACCGCGTTGCCATTTACGCAGGCCAAGGCGGCTTGGCCACGCATGGCACGTTTCAGGCCGCCCGCGCCATAAAACTACCCGACGGGGTCGACTACGAAACCGGCGCGGCGCTCCAAATTGCCTATGGCACATCGCATATGGCGCTCGACTACAAAGCGCAGCTGAAGCCGGGGGAGCGCCTCGTCGTAACGGGGGCTGCGGGCGGCGTGGGCCTGACGGCGGTCGAGATCGGTAAAATCATGGGGGCGGAAGTAATCGCCATTGCGCGTGGCGCAGACAAGCTCGCCGTGGCAAAGGCAGCGGGCGCAGATCACCTGATCGATGCCGACGCCCCCGACATCCGCGACCAGATCAAAGCGCTCGGCGGGGCGGATGTGGTCTATGACGCCGTGGGCGGGCCCCTTTATGAACCCTGCTTTCGTGCCACCAATCCGGACGGTCGCTACCTGCTGATCGGGTTTGCAGGCGGCGTGCCCGAGATGAAGCCCAACCACATGTTGGTCAAAAACATCACCGCGATCGGGTTCTACTGGGGTGCCTATTACCAGTTCAACCCCGCGCCGCTACGCGCATCGCTCGAGACGCTGATGACATGGGCCGACGAGGGGCGCATCACGCCGCACCTGTCCCACCGCTTGCCCGCAGATCAGGTCGAAAAGGGCCTCGATCTACTGCGCACCCGTGAGGCCACCGGAAAGGTCGTCATCACATTCTAAGCTGCGCGCGCGAGCGTCACCTCTATTGCGCTGCAATCGGCACGCGCCCGGCACGCATGGAATAGGACGCGCGGATCAGATCACCGAGGGCGACTGCGGGCTCCCCTTTGAAAAGGTCGCTGGCGTATAGATTGACCTTTTTGGACGCGAGTTCGGGCAAGGCCCCGCCATGGGCAATGGACTCAGTCTGGGGCGGGCTGGATCCTTCGAGGATCGCATGTACCGCAAGGTCTGCGGAAACCGAGGCCTCGATGGTGCGGGTCTGATCGCTTTCGATTGCCATTTCCCACGGGATACCGGCACGATCGAGCGCGACCTGAACACCTTTGCGGAAAATGCATTTGTGCTCAAAGGCCAGACGGATCGGTCGCTGTCGCCATGCCGTGCCGCCAATCGCCCCGATCCAGACCAGCGGCAATTCGATAATCGTTTCACCATTGGGCCCGACACCGTCTTCGGTCGTCAAAATGATATCCGCCTCACCCCGCTCAAACATCTCGCGCAGCTTGATCGTATAGGAAGAGACGAGGTTCACCCGCATCCGGGGATATCGCGCGTGGAATTGTTGCAGCACCAGCGGGATCGAGGGGTACACAATGTCATGGGGCACGCCGAGCACAATCTCGCCTTCATACTCTTTTGAGGTCAACCGACCGTACACTTCGTCGTTGAGATCCAGCATTCGCCGCGCATAGGACAATAGCTGCTCGCCCGCGCCCGTGAGGATCAGGCTGCGCGAACTCCGGTCAAATAGCTGCGTATCCAGCGATTGCTCCAGCCGCTTGATCTGCATCGAGACCGCGGATTGGGTGAGATTGAGATATCCCGCAGCGCGCGTCACACCACCACAATCGGCAACAGCAACGAATGAGCGGAGGGCGGTGAGGTCGAGATTGCGGATCATATCAATTCCCGTGATGCGTCAGTCAATAAACATTCATTTTATTTATCTTAAGTGATGGGCGATAAACATCAAGAGAAATGATTCTCTTCTGGTCTGAAATCACTATACGGAAAGGATGCCCGATGCAGGCTCTGTCCCTCTCTACCGCCGCCGGCGCCCGCCGCGCCCCTTCAATCGTCTCTCGGGTCGTCACAGCGCTCAAACTGGCACGTACGCGTCAGTCGCTGTCGAAACTCGACGACCACATGCTCGCCGATATCGGCCTGACACGTGAAGAAGCACGTCGCGAATCCGAACGCCCGCTCTGGGATGCTCCGCGCTCCTGGACCTGCTGACCAAATTTTCAGTTTTGATCAAAGCCCCCGCATCGCTTTAGGCCATGCGGGGGCTTTCTTATGCGTGATACATTCGCTTCCTTCCCAGTTGTCCTTGAATTCTGGTGTGGAAATGCCAATATCCGTTAGGAAACCGGCGCGGATTGCGGCCGGTGATATGTTTACGCACTGACGCACAGGAGAAACCAGTCAATGGCCGACTACAGAACGATGAACGCAGGCGCTGCAACGCGCACAGCGGATATCGATGCGGGCCTTCGCGCCCATATGAACAAAGTCTACGGCACAATGTCCGTGGGCCTTCTCATTACTGCTCTTGCCGCGTGGGCCTTGGCGAACCTTTCCGTGTCCGCCGTCCCGTCCGAATTCCAGATCGGCGCGAACGAATACCTCACCGGTCTCGGACAAACGCTCTACAACACGCCGCTTAAATGGGTGCTGATGTTTGCACCGCTTGCCATGGTGTTCGGCTTTGGTGCCGTGATCAATCGCCTGTCAGCCGCGGCAGCACAGACCTATTTCTATGCCTACGCGGCCGTGATGGGCCTGTCGCTTAGCTCGATCTTTCTTGTCTTTACCGGCATGTCGATCGCCCAGACCTTCCTGATCACCGCGATCGCCTTCGCGGGCCTGTCGCTCTGGGGTTACACAACCAAGAAAGACATTTCCGGTTGGGGCGCCTTCCTGATCATGGGCCTGATCGGTGTGATCATCGCCTCGATCGTGAACATTTTCCTCGGCTCCGCGCTTATGGAATTTGTGATCTCGGTTGTTGGCGTGCTGATCTTCGCAGGCCTCACAGCCTATGACACGCAGCGCATCAAGACTGACTACATCGCCCACGCCCATGCAATGGACACAGAATGGCTTGCCAAGTCGGCAATCATGGGGGCCCTGAACCTCTACCTCGACTTCGTGAACCTGTTCATGTTCCTGCTGCAATTCCTCGGCAATCGCGAATAATCGCGCGATACTTGGATTGATTTGAGGGCCGGTCTGAATGACCGGCCCTTTTTCATGCAGGCCCTTCCATCTGCACCGCTGGAAAGCTCAGACCAGGTTGCAGGCTAAGGGCCACCTCACCCTGACGGGAGAACCCCTGCGCCTCGTAAAAGCCCGCCGCAGAGATCGTGGAGAGGCACAAAAGGCGTGACACCCCTGCCCTGCGCGCCGACGCGCGGGCATGTCCCAAAAGCAGCCGCCCGATCCCGCGCCCTTTGAACCCGCGCCCCACGACCACATGGCGCATGTGCGCACAGTCGCGCGGCGGCACCCCCCCGAGCGGCCCCGACCAACTCCACCCCCCGGCGCCGAGCAACCGCCCCGCGCCGCTATCGGCCACGAAGTATGTGCCAGACCGTACCAAGGCGTCCTTGGGCTGCGAAATCACCGGCAGAGCGGCACTTAGAACGTTTGGGTGGTAATCCCCGCTTAAGCCCTCTCCATAGCCCTCGCGTAGCAACGCAGCGAGCGCATCGGTGTCGTCAGGAACCGCCGAGCGAATGATAAAGGGCGGCAAGGATTTGCCGCATACGGGCGACAGTGGCGGGGGGGCGTAGGGTTCGTGAACAGGATCCAGCATCGGTCTTCCTCTCTGGCATGTCAGTCAGGGAAGAGGCAGGTCGCAGGATCATAAAAAAGAAAAACCGCGCGACCTGTCTCGGGTCGCGCGGCTTTTGCATTTCAGTGTCGAGAGATGGCTTACTTAATCTTGCCTTCTTTGTACTCGACATGCTTGCGCGCGACCGGATCGTACTTACGTACGGTCATCTTTTCGGTCATGGTACGCGCGTTCTTTTTGGTCACGTAAAAGTGGCCCGTGTCCGCGGTCGAGTTCAGACGGATTTTGATCGTCGTCGGCTTCGCCATTTTGGTTACTCCAATTTAAGTCGTGCAACGGGCGGTCGGGCCAACCCGTGGAATCCTTGAAGCCCGCCTTTTACTCGCATGCTCGCCCGAGTCAACCGGCTTTTCCAACCTTCGGCTCAGGAATCCAACGTCACTTGCGTCCCCCATCTGCAGCCTGACCAAAGGCAGGGTGCACGCTGGCGTGGAAAACCACGCTTAGTGCCACAAACACTTTCACGTCGACGAAACGGGGCGCCAAACAAATCGGCGCCCCCAGTGGCCGGTTACAGAACGGGCTTACCCATCGTCTGGTGAATTTCCGTCACTTTGGCCGCATCCAACATCAATGCCTGCGCAAGCGTCGTCAGAAAGTTTCGCTCGGCGGGCGTGTCGACCGAAATCGCCATGAGCGCCGCAGAATACACCTGCGCCTTGGTCGTTTCGGTTGCATCCTGCGCAAGCGCCACAGGATCTACAGGGGCATCAAGCACGCTCTGGACAAAGTCCATTTCCTCATCCGATGCATCGGTGAGCTGGTCCAGAATTTTGGTGCGCTCGTCAGGGTCAATCTCGCCGTCGGCCTTCGCCGCCATGACCATGGCGCGGATCATGATCTTTGCGTTTTCCTCGGCCACTTCGCCTACCGGCGTGCCCTTGGTCATGGTGGCGAACATTTCCGACAACCCACCTGCACCGACCTTTGCCGCGCCGGTCATCGCGGACATAAGAGAGCCCAGCCCCGCCTCCGTCGCTTCGCTCATATCCGCGGCCTGATTGCCAAATTTGCCGAACATGTCGCGCACGGCGTCTTTGCCACCCGGGAACCCGAGCTTTTCGGCCATCTCGCCGACCTGATCACCCATTCCGCCCGGCTCGCCGGAGGTGCGCATGCTTTCGCGCACCTTATCCATGCCGCCCATTTCACGCATTTTGCCCACGCCCTTCGCCGCAGCAAAACCGATGGCCAGTGTCGCCAAAGTTTTTACGAAACTCATATCAAATCCCTCTCTTGCTAAACCTTCCCAACCATACTGCGCCGAAAGCTACAGTGCGGCAACAAGGATGCGTGGCGGCGTTGTCGCACTGCACAGTATCGCCGCCGAGAAATAGGGCGCTCGGGCCAGAGTAGAGCGGGAAAATGCGCGGACGGCCTGTAAGCCGGATTCTGTCTGACGACGATCATTCCTCTAGGCGCATCGTTACCGATACGCTCAAGCTGCCAACCCGGGCTTCTCGGGCTCAAGCGACCCTGCGGGCGGTATGCGTTGCCGCACACAGTCCCCGCGCGAAACCCCTATTTGGCATTGCTCCCGGTGGGGCTTGCCGTGCCGGTCCTGTTGCCAGTCCCGCGGTGGGCTCTTACCCCACCGTTTCACCTTCACCCCCGTATAGAGGGCTGACTCTTCTCTGTGGCGCTGTCCCTAGGGTTACCCCCGCCGGGCGTTACCCGGCACCGTTGCTTAATGGAGTCCGGACTTTCCTCGCGGCCCGAAAGCCCCGCGATCGTCCAGCCATCCGCGCGAGGTCGCACTTAGGCATTCGCGGGCGTGGGGTCAACGGGAAAGCGCGCGGCGAGATCGTGTGCGAGACCGGCATCGATGCGATCCACAGAGCCCTCACGGCGGGGGCGAAACCGTGCCCGAAAAGCCGCCAGTCGCGCTGGGTCATCCGCCTGCGGATAGCCGAACGCCGTCAAATCATCGAAAAACCCCGATGGATCGGCCTCGCCCGCCTCGGGCCAAACCGCCAATCCCGACAGGGACAGCCGCCGCCAATCGAACCGCGGTCCGGGATCGGATTTGCGCGCAGGCGCCATATCCTGATGACCGATCACGCGCTCCGGTGCGATCCGGTGGCGCGTCAAAAGATCGGCCAAAAGCAACTCGAGCGCATCCATCTGCGCCGCTGCAAAGGGCTCTGCACCACGGTTGGCGAGTTCGATACCGATGGAGCGCGAATTGACGTCCGTCACATCCCCCCACGCCCCCGCCCCCGCATGCCATGCCCGCAAATCTTCGGGCACCAGACGGATAATTTCCCCTGTGATATCAACCAGATAATGTGCGGAAACCTCATGCTCTTGCGAACACAGCCGCGCGCAGGCGGCAGCGGCGCTTTCCATCGCGGTATAATGGATGACCACCATATCAGGCACGACCCCGCCGCGCCGTTCACCGCAATTGGGCGACGGTATGTCACGGATCGTCAAATCAGACATTGGTTATTGGGAAACGCGCGCCTGAGCGGCGAGACGGAATGGCCGCGGGTCCCAGCTACAGGCGAAACCATCGCCATCAGGGTCCAGCCCCTTGGCATTGCGCTGCGGCCCGCCATTGGCGAGAAAATCCGACTGCGCCTTGTCCGGCGACGGGTACTTCCCACACGCCCGCGCGGCGCGCGCATCGGCACCCACCACGAGACGCGAGTAGATCGGCTGACCCACGTTGTTGGTCGTCGACAGCGCGTATTGGACCAAGGTCGGCGAGGTGCCGGAGGGCCGTGCGGGCACGGCAGTTGGTTCGATAACCTGGTATTGCTGACGGTTGGCCGCAACGAGGGCTGCGTCCTGTTCAATCGAGCGTTCACTGGAAACGGCCGAAAAATCGTTCTCGGCCGAGATGCCTACCGAATTGGTCACAGCCGCCGGTGCCTGACCGATTGCGGCCAAGGCTTCGTCACCGAGCTGCCCAGTCGGATCCGCCGGCGCACCTGTTGCGGATGCGGTTTCGGGAGAAATCGCGCGCGCATCAAGCGATCCGGCCACGTCACCGCCACCCTCGCCCTGCGCGATGAGCTGTGCTTCGCGCTGCGCCTGATAATCGGCGTAGGAGCCAAACCCGACACCGGCACCACTATCGGGCACAGGCGTTTCGCAAGCAGCAAGTGCTACGAGGGCGGTAAAAACGAATGAGGCGCGTCGGATCAAAGGATCAACTCCGGCTGAAAGATAAGCGTCAGAAAGGCTTACCACCATTTTTCGGGCTTGGAAACAAAGCCCGATGATGCCTCAAGGGAATGCGCGATATTCAGCAGATCACCCTCTTCCCACGGACGCCCGATCAGTTGCAGACCGAGCGGCAGCCCCTTTGCATCGAGCCCTGCGGGCACGGCAATACCGGGCAGGCCTGCGAGGTTTACGGTCACCGTGAAGACGTCATTGAGATACATCTGGATCGGATCGCTTTCGGACATCTCACCCAGACCAAAGGCCGCCGAAGGTGTCGCCGGCGTCAGGATTGCATCGATGCCTTGCGCAAAGACCTGTTCGAAATCGCGTTTGATCAGGGTACGGACACGGCGCGCGCGGTTGTAATAGGCGTCGTAGAAACCCGCCGACAACACATATGTGCCGATCATCACACGGCGTTGCACTTCGTGGCCAAAGCCCTCTGCGCGGGTCTTTTCATACATGTCGTCAATGCCCTCACCCTGCGCGAGCTTAGCACGGTGGCCATAGCGCACCCCGTCATAACGGGCGAGGTTGGAGGACGCTTCGGCAGGCGCGATGACGTAATAGGCGGGCAGCGCGTATTTGGTGTGCGGCAGGGAGATTTCGACAATCTCGGCGCCTGCGTCACGTAGCATTGCCGCGCCGTCGTCCCAGAGCTTTTCGATTTCCGGCAGCATGCCATCCATGCGGTATTCTTTCGGGATGCCGATTTTCTTGCCGCGAATATCGCCCGTCAGCATCGCCTCGAAGTCCGGCACAGCCAGATCGGCGGAGGTGCTGTCTTTGGCATCATGCCCACACATCGCTTCGAGCATGATCGACGCATCGCGCACGGTTTTGGTCATCGGACCCGCCTGATCGAGCGAGGATGCAAAGGCGATGACGCCCCAGCGCGAACAACGCCCGTAGGTCGGTTTGATGCCTACGATGCCGGTGAAGGCCGCAGGTTGGCGGATCGACCCGCCGGTATCGGTCCCCGTCGCCGCAAGACACAGGTCCGCAGCCACCGCAGCGGCCGAACCACCCGACGAGCCACCGGGCGTGAGCTGCGTGTCTTCGTTGCCGCGACGCCACGGGTTGATCGCATTGCCATAGGTCGAGGTCTCGTTCGACGACCCCATGGCGAACTCGTCCATGTTCAATTTGCCCAACATGACCGCGCCCGCATCGAACAGCTTCGTGGTGATGGTGGATTCATATTCGGGTTTAAACCCGTCCAGAATCGCGGACGCCGCCTGCGAGGGGACACCTTGGGTGCAGAACAGGTCCTTGATCCCGATGGGCAGACCGCACATCGCGGGGGCCTCGCCCTGCGCAAGGCGCGCATCGGCGGCTTTGGCCTGCGCGCGCGCGATCTCTGGCGTGTTGTGGACAAAGGCGTTCAGCGCACCCGAAGTTTCGATTTGCGACAGGCAGGCCTCGGTCAATTCGCCCGAGGTAAAGGATTTCGCACGTAGCCCGTCACGGGCATCTGCGAGGGTCAGTTTGTTCAGATCGCTCATTATTCCACCACCTTCGGCACGGCGAAAAAGCCCTCACGCGCGTCGGGCGCATTGGACAGGATTTTGTCCTGCATGTTTCCATCGGTGACTTCGTCATCACGGCGCTTGAGGCGCTGCGGGGTGACGGATGTCATCGGCTCGACACCGTCGACGTCCACTTCGGACAATTGCTCGATAAACCCGAGCACGGCGTTGAATTCTTCTGCCAGCGCGGGGAGGCGATCCTCCTCGACGCGGATGCGCGCCAGCTTGGCCACGCGGCGTGCGGTGTCGATGTCGATGGACATGGGATAATCCTTTGTCGTCGCTTTTTTGTCGCTTTGGTTTGGCTTTAGCCGAGGGTCGCGCGGCCTTCAAGCATGTGCGCGCCATAAACGCGGATCATATGGGCCAACATCACGGCATTGAGAAGGTGCCACAGGAAATGCGTGCCTAGCGGGAAAACACCGCAAATCGGCGCATCGAGCATCCGAAAGCCGATCGAAACGCACAGGGTCGCGGCCCCGATGGCCAAACCCCGCGCCGTCTGTGGCGCGCTGTGGCGCAACAGGAACGCGTAGATAAAGATCAACAGAGGCACAGGAGCATAGGCCGCAGAGGACCCCATGCCGACCCATGCAAAAATGGGCGTGAACACAGCGGCGAAGGGTATGAACCCCAGCGTCAGAACATAGGGACGCCATCCCGCCAGACCAAAGAAATCACGGCTGGCGAGAAAAATGTAGGTCAGGATAAATGCCAGAATCGGCAGGCTATCGGCCATCGCGCCCCACCGCGTCGCTGTGGTGTGGAAGGCAAAGGACCCAAGCCCGATCAAAAACAGGATAATCGCCAAGGCGCGCGCGCCCGGCAGAAGTTTGGCCATCGGCCACACGAATAGCGCGGCGATCAGGAAGGCGGCGTTGGTCACGGCATTGGCAGGCTCCGACCAGAAAGTGAAATCCACCCGCTCGCAATAGCTGTCAATTTGCGCAGTCCAATCCATCACGGGGCCCGCCGATCAGCGAAAAAGGATTTGAGGAGAGCTTCGCTTTCGCCGCCACCGATGCCTTCGTAAACTTCGGGCACGTGGTGACATTGAGGATGGGAGAAAACGCGCGCGCCTTGCGCAACGCCCCCCGATTTCGGATCCTCCGCCCCATAATATAGCCGTGCAATGCGCGCGTTGGAAATCGCGGCCGCGCACATCGGACAGGGTTCCAGCGTCACGTAGAGGTCGCATCCAACCAGCCGCTCGCGCACCAGTTCCGTGCAGGCGGCGCGGATGGCGAGGACTTCGGCGTGGGCCGTCGGATCATTCAACTCGCGCGTCCTGTTGCCCGCCTGCGCCAGAACCGTCCCCTGTGGCGACACAACGACCGCCCCCACAGGCACCTCGCCGCGTTCTGCCGCAGAGCGTGCCTCTTTCAAAGCGATGTCCATATATGAGCGAAAAACCATAGCCTTTCGTGCCGCACAATCGCGCGACGCGCAAGCAAAGCCCTTTCCAAGACCCCAATCGCGCTATATGGCACGCGCATGACACAAGACACGCCCACACCCGACAAAAAACCCATCCCCGGTGACCGTATTGCAAAGGTCCTCGCCCGCGCAGGAATTGCGTCGCGTCGCGATGCAGAGGGAATGATCGAGGAAGGCCGTGTGAGCGTGAACGGGCGGATCATCAAATCCCCCGCCATGAACGTGATGCCCAAAGACCGGATCATGGTCGATGGCCACGAATTGCGCGAAGCTGAACCGCCCCGCGTCTGGCTCTACCACAAACCAATTGGACTAGTGACCACCGCGCGCGACGAAAAAGGGCGCGAGACGGTTTTTGACAAGCTCCCCAAAGAGTTGCCCCGCGTGATGAGCGTCGGACGCCTCGACATCAACTCCGAAGGTCTGTTGCTTTTGACCAACGATGGCGAGTTGAAGCGCAAACTCGAATTGCCCGACACGGGCTGGCTGCGCAAATACCGCGTGCGGGTTAAAGGGACGCTGAGCGAAGCAATCCTTGAACCGCTGCGCAAAGGGATCGAGATCGAAGGCGAACGGTTCCAGCCGATGGAAGTGGTCTTTGACCGCCAACAGGGGGCGAATGCATGGCTCACCGTCGGCATCCGCGAGGGCAAGAATCGCGAGATTCGCCGCGCGATGGAGGCCGTGGGTCTCGTCGTGAACCGGCTGATCCGCATTTCCTACGGCCCGTTCCGGCTCGGCAACCTGCTCGCCGGGGCTGTTGAGGAAGTGCGTCCGCGCGTCTTGCGTGACCAACTCGGCGTCGAGGGTGACGGCGAAGGTCAGGAAGCGCCCCGCCGCGAAGTATCGCGTGGCGGCAAACCGGGCGGCCCGCGCACCGAGACCACAGGACGCGACCCGCGTGGCCCCAAACCGCCGTTCAAAGGCAAGCGTGATGGAGATCGCGGTGGGGATCGCGGCGGCGACCGGCCTGCGTTCAAAGGCAAACGTGACGGCGACGACCGACCGTTTTCAAAAGGTCCGCGTCGTGACGGCGATAAACCATTTTCCAAAGGTCCACGTCGCGATGGTGACAAACCGTATGACAAGGGACCGCGCCGTGATGGCGACAAACCGTTCGCCAAAGGCCCGCGTCGGGATGGTGACAAACCCTCTGGCGGCGGCCCTCGCAAAGATTTCGGACCTTCCAAGGGACCACGACGCGATGGCGACGGCAAACCCGGGTTCAAATCGCAGGGCTACAAATCCCACGGCGGCAAACCCGGTGGCGGCGCGCGCTCTGCGGGTTTCAAATCCCATGGCGCAAAACCGGGTGGCAAACCGGGCGGTAAAAAAGACCGCTAAGGCGCCTCCAGTCGGCCCCCTACCCCATGTCCACACCCGTTCTGCGGCGCGGGGAAAACTGACGTGGAATTCCCCAACCCCTTTCGCGCCAATTGATTACTGCCTATATTCCAAAGCGCAACGATTGCTAGGGAATCCAAGGGGCCGTAATGAGCGACAGTAACTACGCCAAACTGGCCTACTACCTCTTGGTAGCTCTCACATTTTACGTCACCATCGGCGCGCCGGGGGTCTGACGGATGTCGCAACGCTACGGTTCAACCTATTCGCCTGATCCCAAACCGGACCATCAGGCGCCCCCGCCCAAACGCCCCTTTGACGGGAAACGGCCCTCACGCGTCGGTGCGCGGTCGAATTTGCTGTTTTTTGCGGCACTTCCCCTTGCCTGGAAAGCGTTTCAATCCGAACCCGTCGTGATGTCCGGCTACCTCGCAGCACTTGGTTGTCTTCTCGGCGCGGCGTTTCTGACCCGCGAAGGGCTAAAGGCCGAAGAGGCCTATGAGGCGCGCAAGGTCGCGCGTCGCCCCAGCATTCCCCGCAAACTGTTTGGCTCTGTTCTGACCGGCATTGGTTTGGGCCTCGTGGGCTGGTTCGGATGGGGCTCTGTTGAAACCGTTCTCTTCGCCGTCCTCGGCGTGGTGCTTCACAGCTTTGCCTTTGGTCTCGACCCGATGAAAAGCAAGGGCATGGAAGGCATCGACACCTTCCAACAGGACCGCGTTGCCCGCGCCGTGGATGAGGCCGAAAAACATCTCGCCGCGATGCGTGACGCGGTCAAACGCACCAACGACCGACAGGTCGAGCGCCGCGTCGACGACTTTGTGGCGACCGCCCGCGACATGTTCCGCACCATCGAAGAAGACCCGCGGGATCTGACGGCGGCGCGCAAATATCTTGGCGTCTATTTGCTGGGCGCGCGTGACGCGACTTCAAAGTTTGCCGATATCTATGTCCGCTCACGCGATGCCGAGGCACGCGCGAAATGGGTGGCACTTCTGGACGATCTGGAGCGCAATTTTACCGCGCGCACAGAATCGTTGCTTCTGGATGACAAAACCGGTCTCGACATCGAGATCGACGTCCTTCGTGAGCGTCTCGCCCGCGAAGGCATCAAACGATAAACGAGTGACAAGAGGGACGAACACATGTCTGACACAGTGCGCCAAAAGGCCGAAGCCGTTCTCAAAGAAGTTGAGGAAGTGACCGCGTTCATTCTTCCCGAACCCAAGGGTGAAGTTGTGCCGCTCGAAGGGCCCGATGCGCCCGTTGCGGCAGATGTCAAAACGGCCATGGCCGAAATCGACATGACAAACACGCAATCCATCGTGCGTTTCGGTTCCGCCGCTCAGGCGGAATTGCAGGAAATCTCGCAAGCCATGCTGGCGGATGTGCGCAACAAGGACGTCGGCCCCGCCGGTGACAGCCTGCGCAACATCGTCTCCACCATTCGCGGGTTTTCGGTCTCCGAACTGGACGTGCGCCGCAAACGGTCGTGGTGGGAACGCCTGCTCGGTCGCGCCGCCCCCATGGCGAAATTCGTGGCACGCTACGAGAACGTGCAGACCCAGATCGACAAGATCACGGACAGCCTTCTCACCCATGAGCACAAGCTGCTCAAAGACATCAAATCGCTCGATGTGCTCTACGAAAAGACGCTCAACTTCTACGACGAGTTGGCGGTTTACATCGCAGCCGGCGAGCAGAAACTGAAAACCCTCGACGAGGTCGAAATCCCTGCCATGGCCGCCGCTGTCGATGCAGCACCCGAAGACAAACAGGTGATCAAAGCGCAGGAATTGCGCGACATGCGCGCCGCGCGCGATGACCTCGAACGCCGTGTGCACGACCTCAAACTGACCCGTCAGGTCACGATGCAGTCCCTTCCTTCCATCCGCTTGGTGCAGGAGAACGACAAATCGCTCGTGACCAAAATCAACTCGACGCTGGTCAACACTGTGCCGCTCTGGGAAACCCAGCTGGCGCAGGCCGTTACGATCCAACGCTCCGCAGAAGCCGCGGGTGCGGTGCGTGAGGCCTCTGATCTGACCAACGAACTGTTGACCGCCAACGCCAAGAACCTGCGTCAGGCCAACAAGGTCGTGCGCGAGGAAATGGAACGCGGCGTCTTCGATATCGAGGCTGTGAAAACCGCCAATGCCGAACTGGTCGCGACCATCGAAGAAAGCCTTCAGATCGCCGACGAAGGCAAACGCAAACGCGCCCTGGCCGAGCAAGAACTCAAAGAGCTGGAGGCGCGCCTGCGCGACACTCTGGCTTCTGCCAAGTCGACAGCGAACGCGTCTGGCACTGCAGTTCCGACCTGATCATGCCACGCGCGCAGAATTTGCGGTGCCTCGGCGCGGGAGCCTTTGCTCTCGCGCTGTCCGCCTGCGTGCCCGCGATCGAAAGCCCAAAACCGGCGGCGCGCCCCACGACCGTTTCTGCGCCCTCGGCACAAGCGAAGCCCGAAACACGGCCCTCTGCGCAAAGCCGTGCGCTTTCGCAGTATTACCGCGACCTGCAGTCCGATCTTTTGGCCAATGACCTGTTGCGCACCGACGGCGGTGGCCCCGACACGCCGTTCAGCGCACGCACGCTCGCGCGCAACTTTGAGGACATCGCACTCTTTGATGAATACGCCAGCATCAATGGCCAATATGTGACCCAGACCACTCCCACGACGCTCCATCGTTGGGACGACTCCGTGCGGCTCGGGCTCGTCTTTGGCGAAAGCGTAAGTGCCGCCCAGCGCAGCGAGGATCGCAAAACGCTCACCGCACTCGCGGCGCGCCTTTCCGCGGCGACCGGACACCCGATCGGGCTCAATGCGTCGCCGAATTTTACCATTTTCATCATCGGGCATGATGATCGCGCCGGTCTCGGGGCGCAGATTGCCCAACGCATTCCGGGCATCAGCGCGGCGGCCCTGCGCACGGTCGAAACACTGCCGCGTTCGATTTACTGCCTCGCCTTTGCATCCGACCCCGACAACGACGGGGTCTACGAGCGTGCCGTTGCCGTCATCCGCGCCGAACATCCTTCCCTCCTGCGGCGCGCGTGCTTGCATGAAGAGGTCGCCCAAGGCCTCGGACTCGGTAACGACAGCCCGCACGCGCGGCCTTCAATTTTCAACGACGACGAAGAATTCGCACTGTTGACACGACACGACGAACTGCTGCTTTCGATCCTGTACGATCCCCGTCTGTCGCCCGGTATGAACGCGCAAACCGCACGCCCGATTGTGGCGCGGATTGCACAAGAGCTTTTGGAGGACGCGCCAACTGGCAGCGTACAGTGAACCGATGACCGCCCTTCTCGCTGCCCTGCCGCTCGCCGTAATCCTGCTCGCCATGGGCGTTCTGCGCCTATCGGCGGCCAAGGCCGGTTTGATCGGCCTGATCGTCGCGGTCGGTCTTGGCGTCACCCTCTTTGATCTCTCGGCCGCTCCGGTTGCCCTGCTGAGCGGCATTAGCGCGGAGGCCATTTTTACCACCGGTACCATCCTGTGGATCATTTTCCCTGCCCTCGCGCTCTACGAGTTTCAGAGCCGTACCGGTGCAATTGACCACATCCGCGACGCCCTCAGTCACCTCACAGAGAACCGCCGACTTCAAGCCATTCTAATCGCGTGGTTTTTCGGTCTCTTCATTGAGGGCGCCGCAGGTTTCGGAACACCGGTCGCCTTGGCCGCCCCCCTATTGGTGGGGCTCGGCTACCCGCCCGTTCAGGCGGTTGTTCTCGCCCTCTTGGGGCATGCGGCGGGCGTTTCTTTCGGGGCAATCGGGACGCCGACCATCACGCAGGTCGAGCTTTCGGGACTGGATGCAGTGCGGTTGGCAGGTACCGTCGCCTCACTGCACGCAGCGCTTGGCACGATGCTTTTGGTGGCCACGGTTCGGCTCGCGGGCGAAGGCCCCCTGACACGGACCGACTGGTCATGGATCCTTCGCGCGGCTTTGGCGTTCTTTATTCCCTTTCTGCTGCTTGCATGGCTCGTCGGGCCGGAACTGCCCAGCCTCGGTGGCGGGCTCTTCGGGGCAATCGCGGTGATATTTATCATAACGCGCGGCAAAAAGAGCACCGGTCTGGACCTGCGCCTCCTGCTGCGCGATCTCGCGCCCTACCTCATCATCCTAGCGCTGGTGCTCACATCGCGCCTCGCGGCGCCGCTCAAAGAAATGCTCCTCGCCCCGACACTCGGCTGGCAGTGGCAGGGTCAGTTTGCCGGCAAGTTCCAGCCCCTATATCACCCCGGAACGCTGCTCTTGCTCGGTCTGGTTGCGGCCGCACTCCTCACGGGGCGCGCATCGGCGCTTGCGCCAAGCCTCGGCGCGGCATTGCGCAAACTCGGCGGCGTTGCTTTGGCCCTCTTGGCGATGTTGGCGCTGTCTCGCGTCATGGTCCACTCGGGCATGATCGATCGTCTCGCAGAGGCCGCGGCGGGCCTCGGATCCGTCTGGCCGCTACTCGCGCCGGCGCTCGGCGTGTTGGGCACGTTCATCACCGGATCGGCCACCGCCTCCAACATCCTCTTCACCGAATTGCAGCTCTCGACAGCCGCGGCACTCGGCCTCGGGGCGACCAAAATGGTCGCAGCCCAGGGGTTCGGCGCCGCCATAGGTAACGTCATTGCGCCACATAACATCATCGCAGGAAGCGCCACCGTGGGCCTTGTCGGGCGCGAAGGCGACATCCTGCGCAAAACATTCTGGATCGGGATCGGATACGCCTTCTTGGGGGGCGTTTTGATCTTTGCACTCACATTGACGGGCTGACAGGCCCGCCGTCACAAAGGTATAAACGCACAGAGCGTAAGAAAGGTTGAACCATGGGTATTCTCGATTTCCTAACCGGCGAATTCATCGACGTCATTCACTGGACGGATGACACACGCGACACGATGGTCTGGCGTTTTGAGCGCGAAGGGCATGCCATCAAATATGGCGCCAAGCTCACCGTGCGCGAAGGTCAGGCGGCTGTGTTTGTCCACGAAGGACAATTGGCGGATGTCTTCACGCCGGGTCTCTACATGTTGGAGACCAACAACATGCCGATCCTGACGACGATCAACCATTGGGATCACGGCTTCCGTTCGCCCTTTAAATCCGAGATCTACTACGTCAACACGACGCGGTTTTCCGATCTGAAATGGGGCACCAAAAACCCGATCCTGTGCCGTGATCCGGAGTTCGGCCCGATCCGCCTGCGCGCCTATGGCACATACACCGTCAAGGTGTCCGATCCGGCCCTGTTCCTGACCGAAATCGTGGGCACCGATGGTGAATTCACCATGGACGAGATTTCCTATCAGGTCCGCAATATCATTGTGCAGGCCTTTTCACGCATCATCGCGCAGTCCAATATCCCTGTCCTCGACATGGCTGCCAACACTGACGATCTGGGCAAGCTTGTTGCGACGGAAATCTCGAAAGTGGTTGCGGAATACGGCCTGACCATTCCCGAGTTCTATGTCGAAAACATCTCGCTTCCCGAAACGGTCGAAGCCGCACTCGACAAACGCACCTCGATGGGGATCGTCGGCAGCCTCGATAACTACATGAAATTCAACGCGGCCGAAGGCATGGGGGCCGAAAACTCCGCCATGGGCGCATCCATGGGTGCGGGCATGGGCGCGGGCATCGGCATGTCCATGGCCACACAGGCCGGACCATGGGGCTCACGTCCGGTATCGGTGCAACCCGTTCAGGTTCCCCCACCCCCGCCTGTGGAGCACGTGTGGCACATTGCGGTAGCCGGTAAGACCAAAGGCCCCTTCTCCAAAGCCGAGATCGGACAGATGGCTGATAAGGGCGAAGTCGCCCGCGACACCTATGTCTGGACCCCGGGTCAGGACGGATGGCTCAAAGCAGATGCGGTCACTGAACTGGCACAGCTGTTCACCATTTCTCCGCCCCCGCCCCCCGCCGACTGAGGAGGCCCCGATGCAGACGCGGGTGACACGGTCCCCCGAGTGCGGCAACGCGCCCGAAAACGCCCGCGCCGAGGCAATCGCGCTGGCGCTGATGGGCGTGGGCAGACTCGAAGAGGACGCTTTGGCAGAGATTGTAACATGGGACCGCTCGCAATCCGCCGTTGTCGTGGGGCGCGAAGCGGTAAGCCACGCGGTGGCAAAGGTGGATCCACCCGCGTCGATCTCTCTCGCAGAGGTCGTCACACACGGGCGCGCGGGCACGGTTTCCGGCCGCATGACCCGCGACGGGGCGGGCACGGTCCTGTTTTGCCATGTGATCCGGTTCACTTCGCCGAGCACGCACCAAATCGCGCAACTCGTGTCGTTCGAGCGCCAAGAGGTGTCCCATGGATGAGGTCGCAACAGTCCACGACGACCACCGCTTTCCCTGCGGCACCTGTGGCGCAGATATGCGCTATGCGCCGGGTACACGGCGGCTGATTTGCGACCACTGCGGGGCCACGGAACCGTTGGATACCGCAGGCGCGATGCCGCCCCGCGAACAGGACTTTGCGCGCGCAATCGCGACCGGCCTGCACGCGGATGGTGCTGAAACCGAAGAAATTCGCGTGTCCCACTGCCCCAACTGCGGTGCGACGGTCGAATTTCATGCCACGCTCCACGCATCCGAATGCCCCTACTGCGCAACGCCCGTCGTGGCCGACACCGGCGGACATCGCCAGATCAAACCCCATGGATTATTGCCCTTCGCTCTCGACGAAAAGACCGCCCATGCGGCCATGTCGGATTGGCTCGGGCAGTTGTGGTTCGCCCCGAACGGCCTGCGTGCCTATGCGCGCAAGGGGCGCCGACTGTCGGGCGTTTATGTGCCCTACTGGACGTTTGATGCGGACACGCAGTCGGGCTATCGCGGCGAGCGAGGCGATGACTACTACGTGACGAAAACGATCCGCCGCAATGGTGAGAACGTTCAAGTGCGCCAACGTAAGACGCGCTGGCGGTCGAAATCAGGGCGGGTATCGCGGTTCTTTGACGATGTGCTGATCCTCGCCTCACACGCCTTGCCGCGAAAATACACCGAAGGGTTGGAGCCTTGGGATCTCTCCGCGCTGGAGCCCTATCTGCCTGACTACCTCGCCGGATTTCGATCCGAAGCCTACGCTGTGCGCCTCGACGAAGGTTATGCGGGCGCGCGTGAGTATATGGATCGCGTGATCCGCCGCGACGTGAAATTCGACATTGGCGGCGACCGCCAGCGCATCCACGACATTGACACCAAAGTGCGCGATGTGACCTACAAACACATCCTGCTTCCGGTCTGGATGGCGGCCTACAAATACCGCGGACGGACCTATCGTTTCGTGGTGAATGGCCGCACCGGCAGGGTTCAGGGCGAACGCCCGTTCTCGGCCTGGAAAATTGCATTCGCCGTCCTGCTCGGTGTAATCGTTGCAGCGGGTGTCGGATACGCGATTGCGCTCAACGAACAGGGCGCGTTCACGTCCGCATACTGACGATTTCACTTGTTGTGTTGGCGCTAACAGTCCTAAACAAGGGCGAATAGAGGAGTAGTAAAGATGATCCTTTGCGCGGGCGAAGCCCTGATAGACATGTTGCCACGTCAAAGCACGGAAGGTGAGGACGCATACGCTCCCTATGCCGGTGGCGCGGTGTTCAACACCGCCATCGCCCTTGGCCGCCTGGGCGCAAAGGTCGGGTTTTTCTCCGGCTTTTCACAGGATTTCTTTGGCGACCTACTCAAACAGAAACTGGATGAAAGCGGCGTTGACGCATCGCTGGCCATTACGGCAGACCGGCCCTGCACGGTTGCCTTTGTCAAACTGGTCGACGGCCATGCGACCTATGCTTTCTACGACGAAAACACAGCCGGCCGCATGTTGAGCCTACAAGATTTGCCGACCCTGCCCGCAGACATCGGCACGGTTTTTTGCGGTGGGATCTCTCTGCCCGTTGAACCCTGTGGTGCGGTCTACGAAAAACTGTTCGTGGATGCCTCCGCGACACGCGTCACCATGATCGATCCGAACATTCGCCCCGGATTTATTCGCGACGAAGCCCGTTATCGTGCACGTATCGAACATATGCTCGCGCATGCGGATATCGTCAAAATCTCGGATGAAGACCTCGACTGGATCGTTGGAAAAGGCGATCTGGACACGCAGGTCGCGGGCATTTTGGAAAAGGGTCCAAAGCTCGTTTGCCTCACCATGGGTGGTGAAGGTGTGCGTGGCTACACCGCGCGTGGTGCCGTCACCGTCAAGGCCGTGAAAGTCACTGTCGCCGATACCGTCGGCGCGGGGGACACCTTTAACGCAGGCCTCCTCGCCAGCCTTCAGGAGGCGGGAAAATTGACCAAGGACGCAATCGCGACGCTTGACGATGACACCATCCGCGCAGCCCTGACATTGGGGGCCAAAGCCGCCGCAATCACCGTATCACGTGCCGGGGCAAACCCGCCTTGGGCGCGCGAACTGTGAGGGCACTGGTTCAACGCGTCAGCGAAGCCAGCGTGCGCGTGGACGGCGAGGTTATCGGACAGTGCGGTCACGGGCTTTTGGTGCTGGTCTGCGCCATGGCGGGAGACACGGAGGCTGAGGCAGAAAAGCTCGCAGCCAAGGTCGCCAAGCTGCGCATTTTCCAAGATGACGCCAACAAAATGAACCTCTCCATCCGCGACGTTGGTGGATCTGCCTTGGTCATCAGCCAATTCACACTCGCGGCAGAGACCAAAGGCAACCGGCCCGGGTTCTCCAATGCCGCGCCCCCCGCAGAAGGGCGCATCGGCTACGAGGCGTTTTCGCAGGCCCTCGCGGCCAATGGCGTGCCGGTCGAAACCGGTCGTTTCGGCGCGGATATGAAAGTCAGCCTGATAAACGACGGGCCCGTCACCATCTGGCTCGACACCGTCGCGTCCTAGGTTTCAGGTTCGTCCTCGGTGAAATCGGCCACGTCGAAACTGACACGTAGGGTATATCGACTGTCGGTTTCGATCACCTCGTTTTCACCTTCAAGCTGCGATGTGAACGCCCCGATCAGCTGGTTGCCCAAACCCGTCCCGTCCTGCGCACCCAGCGTGAGAAGCAATGGGCCCTTTGAGTTGGTAACCTCCAACACGGCCTTTGTGCTGTTGGGATCCTTGCGCAGCAGAACACCCATCTCGACCGATCCGCCCTTCTGACAGCCTGCGTATTTCATCGCATTGCTTAGAGCCTCAGACACTACCAGCGACAATGGCACCGCCTGATCGGGATAAAGGACAACGCGATCAAAGTGCTCTTCCACCTCGATTTTCGCCTCTCCTTGACGACCCGCGGTGAGAACGTTTTGAACGATGGAGCGTAGCAATTCATCCGCCCGCACACGCCCTTGTAGCGAGGTTTCGTAGAGATTGCGGTGCACGGTAGCGAGGCCCATGACCCGTGTCTGAACATCACCGAGCGCGCGCCGCGCATCATCAGTTTTCGCGCGCCGTATCTTCATGCTCACAATGGACGAAATGAGTTGGAGGTTGTTTTTGACCCTGTGATGCACTTCGCGCAGAAGCACGGTTTTGTCGTGTAGCGTGTCTTCCAGCTCCGCCTCGTCATGCAGGATGCTCTTGGCCATCAACGCCCATGTTTCGTCGATTTCACGAAATTCCCGTGCAGGTCTGGGTCGCACGTTTTCAAGCGTCGCAAACTGTCGAGAGCGCATGAACAACAACATTCGCGCCCGCAGGTTTCGCGTCGGGCGGATCACCTGACGCTGGATAGCGACGTAGGCGACGGTCAGGCTGGCCAGCCACATAATGACCGGAAACAGCAAAGGTGCGGTTGTCCAAATACGCTTCCACGTCAGGCCGAGATCGTCTGCGTCCCAACTCCCGATGCCGTAGATCAGGTCAGGGATGATCGGAACGACCGCAAAAACGCGCCGCTCCCCGTTTATCGTCATAGCCGTGAAGGCACGGTTTCCCCCAAAGGCAAAAGACCGAAGATCTCGCCCCTCCGGGAGACCGTCCGCGATATGGGACAAACCGCGCTCCGAGGAGAGGGGTTCGCCATCGACATTGAACGTCACGAGATCAACGGGGCGGCCACTGGCCAGCTCTTCGAATTTCTCGAAAAGCCTCGTGTGAGGGAGCGACACCGCCGCATAGCCATTGAACTCACCGGCCTCGGTGAAGGCGGGTTTGGAGATGATGACCACGGAGGTTTTGGAAATCGGGGCGTTGACGTTCACCGTCGCACGAATGCGCGGATCGTCCATCTGTTGTTTGAACACCGGCAGGTCCGACACGTCAACTTCAGAGCCGGCACTGGAACAGGTCGTCTTACCCTCTGGGCTGACGTAGCCGACAAAGGAAAATGACCCTTCTTCATCGCGCAGCTTGCCCACCAACTCGTGGCACAACTCCGGCGTTTGAGACAAAGTCGGCGCGAGGGCCGCGACCGCTTCGGTGGCACCGAGCGCTGTGCGCAGCATCCCTTCCTCGACCGCCGCAGCTTCCGAGGTGAGCGCGAGCAAAGCCGCCTCATTCTGCGCACGGCTCTCCTTGAGGAGAGCCATCGTTTGCGCAATCGCGATGATCCCGATTGGCAATAGCGCCAAAGCGAGGATAAGGGAGACGCGAACCGCGAGGCTATCTGCCTGCGCGGCCATTTTATTCATCATGCGCGAAAGCCCCCGGTGGCGGACTGGGACCCGATAACGGCCATCGTGGATTTGTCCGTCATATCCATGCTGTCGTCTTCGGACAGATGCAAAAGCTCCGCGAGCTTTTTGCGACCGCGGTTCACGCGGCTTTTGATGGTGCCCACGGCAACGCCACAGGTTTCGGCCGCTTCCTCGTAGGAAAAACCGCTGCCCCCCACCAGAGTAAGCGCTTCGCGTTGCTCATCGGGCAGTTTGGCAAAGGCAAACTCGAAATCCCGCATGGCCAAGCGACCGTCATGTGCAGGCTTTTCGGCCAGACCACCCGCCATGACGCCATCCACATCCTCGACTTCGCGTTTGGCGCGACGCCGGCCGGAGTAAAATGTGTTGCGCAGGATGGTAAAGAGCCATGCGCGCATGTTTGTGCCCGGCTCGAAGGTCGCGATCTTGCTCCATGCCTTTACGATGGTGTCCTGAACCAGATCGTCCGCAGACGACCCGTCACGGGTCAGCGACATCGCAAACGCGCGCATTGCGCCGAGGTGCTGAATGATTTCATCACGTGGATCGCCGGATTTTGACGCCGGATCGTCGCCAACAGGTGCTTTCATTGGGAATTCTCCCCATCATCACCGGCATCCGGATCAGAAGAGGCTGCATCCTGTTCTTTCAATTGGGCAAGAAGGGCCGCAAACCGGTCAGGAACGGGTTCCTGAACGGTTTTCTCGTAAACCTTCTTTAGATTCGCTTCAATCTGGGCCTCAAAGCTGGAATTTTGTTCCTGGCGAGCCATTATCTGTCCTGCACATTTTTCATTGTCGATTTATGGGAACTTAACGCAGGTGTTTGGCGTTTAGTTCCCGTCGACTCGAAAAAAGGTTAGAAAAAATGACAGTGACACCACAAGCACCCAGCTTGGCCGAGATTATTGCGGGCCATCTGCCCTACTTGCGCCGCTACGCACGTGCTTTGACGGGGAGCCAGAAATCCGGGGACGCATATGCGGCGGCGACCCTTGAGGCTCTTTTGCAGGACCGGTCTGTTTTCACAAAAGAGATCAGCGAAAAGGTTGCCCTCTTCAAAGCCTTTCATTTGATCTGGAACAGTTCCGGCGCGCCTGTCGCAGAAGCGGACAGCCTTTTGGCAAAACGCGCGCAGGCCCATATGGAACGTTTGACCCCGAACTCGCGCGAGGCATTGCTATTGGCAACGATCGAAGAGTTCTCGACTGCTGAAATCGCGAAAATCATGGATACCGACACGGACGATGTCGCGGCTCTGGTTTCGGCGGCCCGCGCGGAAATGCAGGACAGCATCGCCGGTCGCGTCCTCATCATCGAAGACGAAGCAATCATCGCGCTGGACCTGCAGTCCATCGTCTCCGACATGGGTCACACAGTCACCGGCGTTGGACGCACCCGTGAAGGTGCGGTGAAACTGGCGGCCAAGGAAAAACCCGACCTCATCCTGTCCGATATCCAGCTTGCCGATAATTCGTCCGGCATTGATGCGGTCAACGATATCCTTGCGGAAATGGACGAACCGGTGCCTGTGATCTTCATCACCGCCTTCCCCGAACGCCTCCTCACCGGTGAGCGGCCTGAACCGGCCTTTGTGATCACCAAACCCTACACCGACGAACAAGTGTCCTCTGCGCTGAGCCAAGCGATGTTCTTTTCGTCAACCGAAACGCTTCTCGTCTAACGCGCGACACGTCGAACCAAACAAAAGCCCCGCCGGTAATTCCCGCGGGGCTTTTTCGTGGCTTCATGCCGGGGCGGGTTATTTCCCCAGTGTCGCGCGCAACATCCATGCGGCCTTTTCGTGAAAGCCGGAGCGCGCCGTCGCGAGGTCTGCGGTTACCGGATCATTGGCCCCTTCGGCGGTTTCGATGAGCGCGTGCAGGCGATGCGCCACGCGTTCGTGATCCTCGGCCAGATCCGCGATCATTTCCTCCGCGGTCATTTTGCCATCGGTTTCCCCAACCGCGTGATCGCCAACAACATCGCCGATTTTCGACGGCGCTACGTGGCCCAGCGCGCGGATACGTTCCGCCAGCTCGTCGGTCGCCGCGAAGAGGTTATTATATTGCGTCTCGGTCAGTTGGTGGATCGGGTAGAACATCGGCCCTTCCACGTTCCAATGGTAAATGTGCGATTTGATCAACAAACGGTAGGTGTCGCTGAGCACGTCGGCGAGACCATTTGCGACCTTTGATGTGTCCTTGGTGCCAGTGTCGAAGTCTTTGACCTTGGCGACGGATTTAAGTGCTTTTGCCATGATGTGTCCTTTCAGGATTCAATCGGATTTGGGGGTTCCGGCGCGGGTTAAACCGGCGGGTTGCCCCGCATCGCACGTGCGATCATCGCGATCACGAACAGGGCGATGAATACGAAGAACAGAATTTGCGCGATCCCGACGGACGCAGAGGCGATGCCGCCGAAACCAAAGAGGCCCGCAATGAGAGCCACGACGAGAAATGTGATTGCCCAACCAAGCATGGGAAGTCTCCTTGATGCATGTGTTTTCGACGCGGATAGATCCGGTCGTTCTGGGGTATCAACGGACCGGTCCGCGTGGTTGTTCCAAACTTTATTTCATCGCCTCGGCGGAACTTTCGCGCCGCGCCCCGCGTTGAGTGAGCGAACTTGAAACGCAAACAGCACGAAGGAGAAACGTCATGGCACGTTCCACCGCTGCGACAGAAAATGCGACAACCGAAGACCTTCAGGCGCAGATCGCGACCCTGAAAAAAGACATTTCTTCGCTCACCAAAACCTTTGCAGATTATGGCCGCGCCCAAGGTGAACAGGTGCGCAATGGCGCCACAGAGGCCTATGATGCGGCCCGTGTCGCGACCGAAAAACAGGCAGCAGACCTGCAAAAACAGGCCCTCGCCGCCTATGGCGACGTCGAGAATAAGGTGCGCGAAAACCCGTCCGCCTCCATCGGCGTTGCTGCCGGCCTCGGATTTCTGGTGGGCCTCGTCACCGCGGCACGCCGCTAAGGGCGCGTCATGGGCTTTTCCCTCCGCCATAAAGCACGCGCCGCCGCGCGACAGGCCGCTCTGGGCGCAGTCGGCGCCACGTTGATTGTGGTGGGCGTCATGTTCTTGACGCTCTCGGCCTACATCGCGCTGTCACTGGCGACAGAGCCCGTGGTTGCGGCTCTGATCCTCGGGGGCGCCTATTTGGGCACGGGGCTCATAACCTTGGCCTTTATCGGACCAAAGGAAGCTGATCACGTCCCTCCCCGTGATCAGCTCACCGCAAACGGTGACACGCTCGCATCCGCTTTCCTCCAGGGGATGCAAACCGGCACAGTCGTGCGACAGACGTTGCGCAACTGAACGCCACGCGCAAAAAATGCGCCCCTGAAACACGGGGCGCATTTTCTTTGTTCGGGTGGCTAGAATTCAGATCCGGAAGATCGGCTGGAATATCCGCGGGATGAGAGAGGAGAATTTCAACGGCGCGTCCGAGGCGGCCAGACAAATACATGCCTCACCCTGCTCTGCAATCGGCGTATGCTCCAAATCACTGTCCGCAACTTCAAGATCGCCGCGCCCATACCGTCCCGTAACATCGCGAAACGCGCCCTGAAGAACGAGGGTCAGTTCCAGCCCGTTGTGGCTATGGTCGGGCACCTCATATCCGGGCGAGATTTTCAACAATCGCACGGACCCCGCCGCCCCATGTTCCAGAATACATTGGCTCGCACCGGGACCGAGGCTGCGCCATTTCGGTTTGCGCCCGCCCAGCGCCTCGACAACCGGCGCGGGCAATGGCCCGTCTGCCTGAACCGGCGCGGGTTCTGGCGCGACTTCGTCATCAAGCGACGCCAAAACGCGCTCGCGAAGATCGGACGAAACCTCGATCGGCTCGAAACTGTCCAAAATCGCGCCCCCCGCCGCCTCATGCGCCAACATGGCCGCACGGCAGGTTTCACACAGCGACACATGCGCCGCAACAACGACCCCGAATGGACGCGGCAGCGCGCCCGATACATAGGCAGCCAACAGGCTGTCGGGAATATGGTGATGGATGGATTGCATCGCTCTCACCTGTCTCCTTTCAATTCGTGTCGCAACCGCTCGATACCGAGCCGGATGCGGGATTTTATCGTCCCCAGGGGTAGGCCGGTTTCGGCCTGAATTTCTGCGTGCGTGAGATCGCCCATATAGGCACGCTCCACCACGCTGCGTTGTTCGGGGCTGAGCGCGGATAGCGCCCTGCGAAGCTTTGCCGCCTCCTGTTCAAGGGCGACGATTTGCTCGCCGTCAGCTTCATCAACCGTGGGCTCAGAGAGATCTTCGGGCACAGGCCTGCGTTCGCGGCGAATGATGTCGATCTTTCGATTGCGCGCGATCTGGAAAACCCAGCCGGCAACATCTGCGCGCTCGGGATTGAAACTGGCCGCCTTGCGCCAGACTGACAGCATGACGTCCTGCACGATGTCTTCCGCCTGCGCCGCAGACACGCCCGAGCGCATCAGCATACCGCGTAGTCGCGGCCCGAAGTGATCAAACAGACACGCAAATGCCGCCTTGTCGCGGTGATCGCGCACCGCAAGCATCCATGTCGTTTGCGCCGAATAGGCAATTGGCTGGCCGTCTTGCACCGGGGAATTCCCCTCCGCGATCACGGGGTTGCATGGGCGCACAGGAGCGCTCCACCTCTCATATCCCACATGTTCAATCTGGTTCAGCATATGTCAATTACGCGCGTAATCGACCCATGGATCATACGTTACTGCAAAAAATATCTGGGGACCCGAAATCGCGCAATCACCACCCACCTAACCCGGCATAAATCACCCGAGACCGGCGGGACGTCACACCTTCAACCATGCAAATGCGCGGGCTAATGCCCCTTTGGCATCACGGGTCACGGGCGAACCATGCGCCATCACCAGTTTTTGCGCAGGCCAAGCCAATATGCGCCTCATTGCCTCCCGCGCCGCCTGTCGGTCCTTAAACGCCACACGGAATTTCCGTGGAACAGCAGGCTCCGGCGAGACCATCAGATCCAGTTTCGCGACGATTTTACGCCATCCCGAAAACCAGTTGTCAGGAAACTGCTGGAGCAGGTCCGTGAAAAGCACCGTTTCACTCCGCCTGTGGAAAAAGACCACCTCCGAGGTTATCGCGTTACCCTGCACGACCACCTGATCAATGTCACCGGCCCAAGCAGCGTTGGCTTCGTCCCCTAGGTCTTCGTCAAAGCGGATATCGGGCCGCTTGTCGCGCAACTTGGGCGGCGCATAGGTTTTTGCGGCGGGATATGCGCGTTGCCAATCGAGCACGGACAAATGATGGAGCGAGTTTGGCGCCACGATGTGAGCCACAACACCCAGCGCATCAACCTCAGCGCGAAGCTCATCACTCAGCGCGATGGGCGACCACACAAACAGGCTTTCGTCAGACAGCCGGATGAGAACCATGCGGGTGGGATATCGAAACCCCAAAACCTCAACTGTCGATCCGTCCGTCGTCCAGATGTCATCGCCAAACTTTTCCAACATATCCGACCCGTTCTGAGCACGCTCAAAGCGTAAAAGATATCGCCGCGCCTGACCAGTTGCCCCACCCTCAACTCATAGTGAAATTCCGGCGAACACAGAAATGTCGGGGCAATTGCGCCCGAATATGATCCAGTGTGGCGCAATGTGCGTAAAGCGTATGAACAAACAAAAACGGATAAGAAAAACATGTCGTTCGACGCACCGTTCCGCCCCAAACGACGCATCGCCATTGTCGGTGCAGGAATCTCCGGCTTGGCCAGCGCCTATCTTCTCGCACCCGATCACGACGTAACGGTGTTTGAGGCCGAGAACCGGTTGGGTGGTCACGCACGAACGATCATGGCGGGGCAACGTGGCAATGTCGCCGTGGACACAGGGTTTATCGTTTTCAATTATCCCAACTACCCGAATTTGACGGCGATGTTCGATGCCCTAGACGTGCCGGTCAAAAAGTCTGACATGTCGTTTGGCGCCTCCATTGACGGCGGGCGCATCGAATATGGGCTGCAAACCCTCAATCAGGTTTTTGGCCAACGCCGCAACATGGTGCGCCCCGAATTTTTGGGGATGGTGCGTGACATCCTGCGGTTCAACAAAGGCGCGATTGACGCGCTGCGCGATGACAACCAGACCATCGGCGACTTGATCGACGAAATGGGGCTGGGCGATTGGTTTATGCGCTACTACCTCATGCCGCTGTGCGGTGCGATCTGGTCTACCCCGCCCGCAGGCGTGCGCGCCTATCCGGCCGCCTCGCTGGTGCATTTCTTCAAAAACCACGCATTGCTGTCCACGACGGGTCAGCATCAATGGTGGACCGTTGATGGCGGTTCGATCGAATATGTCACCCTTCTGGAAAGACATCTGCGCCGTTTGGGCGTGACCTTCCATATGGGCGCAAAGGTCCGCGCCGTTACACGCACCGCAAACGGTGTCACAATCCGCGCTAAAGGTGGCGTCGCGATGCATTTCGACGAGGTCATTATGGCCAGCCATTCTGATCAGTCCCTCGCCATGCTCACCGACGCCACGCCTCAGGAGCAATCCGCGCTTGGTGATCTGACATATCAACCCAACCGAGTGCTCCTCCATGCAGACACCTCCCAGATGCCCAAACGGCGTTCGTGCTGGTCGTCGTGGATTTACAAAGCGGACAATGCGGGGGCCGAGACAAAGCTCGGCGTGACCTACTGGATGAACCGTTTGCAGGGGCTGCCGGAAAACGATCCCCTGTTCATTTCCCTCAACCCTGCCAGCTCGGTGCGCGAAGAGCTCATCTACGACGAAGTCTCTTTCGATCACCCTCTGTTCGACACTGCCGCGATGGCCGCGCAGAAACGTCTGGCCGCGCTTCAGGGCACAAATCGCACGTGGTTCGCAGGCGCATACATGCGCAACGGTTTCCACGAAGACGGCTTTCATTCGGCCGCAGAAGTCGCCCGCCAGATCGCCGACACCTCGGTCGCAATGGCCGCGCAATGACCCATTGGCCCCAACACATCGCCGGGCATACCGTCCACGGCAGACGTGGGGGGCCTCGCAATTCGTTTCGCTATGGCGTGGATTGCGTCCTGATCGACCCCGATGCCACAGAAGGTCCGCGCCTTTTCTCGCGCAACGGGTTCAACCTCGCTTCCGTGCATGATCGCGACCACGGCGGCCCTCTGACCCAAGGTATTGGGGCCACCTGGGCGCGCGCAGCCTTTGCGCAGGCAGGGTTGGGCGACCTCCGGTTGGAGTTGCTGACGCAGCCACGGTTTCTCGGCTATGCATTCAATCCGGTGTCGTTCTGGTTCGGTTGGCGCGGCGCGGACCTCATTGCGGTCATTGCGGAAGTGTCGACCCCATTTGGCGACCGCCATTCCTATCTCTGCTTCAATCCCGACCATGCACCGATCCGCAAAGATCACCGCATTACCGCCCGAAAACACCTGCACGTTTCCCCGTTTCAGGATGTGGCGGGGCTGTATCATTTCAATTTCGACATCGACGCGCAAAAGATTGCCATCCGCATTTTCCACGAAAACGGTGCCAAAGGCGTCATAGCGACCCTGCATGGCAAACGTGCCCGCTTAACCAATCGCGCGATCCTGCTGGCGACCCTGCGCCGCCCGTTCGGGCCGATGCGCACGATCGCCCTGATCCATTGGCAGGCACTGAAACTGAAACTGAAGGGCGCGCGGTGGCGCAGACAACCAACGCCCCCGACCCACGAACTCACCCTACCCGAGGCCTCCTCACATGACTTTTGAAGGACAAACATGGTGGCTTATCGGGGCATCTGAGGGCCTCGGACGCGCAATTTGCGAACAAATGACCGCAAAAGGCGCAACAATGATTCTCTCCGCGCGCTCCCAGGACCGGTTGAGGGAACTCTGCGCAGAATTTGGCGGATGCTCGGCGCTCCCGCTGGATGTCACAGACCCCGTGTCCGTCAGATACAGTTTCGACCTCGCACAGAAGGCGGATGGCATCATCTATTGCGCGGGCTTCTACGAACCGGTGAGCGCACCGGAGTGGGACGCAGAAGCGGTCGAGCGGATGATTGACGTCAACTTCACCGGCGCCGTGCGCGTGCTCTCCCATATCGTCCCGCATTTTGCGCGTCGCGGTCACGGGCGCATTATGTTGATCGGATCTTTATCGGGCTATCGCGGCCTGCCGGGCGCGATCGGATATGGTGCGTCAAAGGCGGCGCTGATGCATCTGGCCGAAAACCTTTTGGTCGATCTCGGCGGGAGCGGCGTCTCGGTACAAATCGCAAATCCCGGATTCATCGATACCCGCCTGACGAAAAAGAACGATTTCGCCATGCCCCAAATGATGACGCCCGACGCGGCCGCACGCCACGTTGTGCGCGCCCTTGAGCGCGGTCGGTTTGAAACCGCATTCCCGCGCCCCTTCGCATGGCTCTTCACGATGGGGCGCTACCTGCCGCGCACGTGGTTCAACCGTATCTTCAAATAGCGCCAACTGGACGTGGCGCGCCGTTTGGCCTAAAGCCTCACGCCATGACCACGACCGCCAAAATCCACGTCCCGGACGAGACCGCGAGTACCGCCCTCGCGCAAACCCTCGCACCGCATTTGCGGGCGGGCGACATTGTGATGCTCGACGGGGCACTGGCGGCGGGAAAGACGTTTTTCACACGCGCGCTCGGACTGGCGCTTGGCACCGACGATCCGGTAACGTCGCCGACCTACACGATTGCCAATATCTATGATCTGCCGCGTGGAAACCTGATTCATATCGACGCCTACCGCCTTAAAAATGAACGTGAATTTCATAATCTAGGGCTCGAGGATGACATGGAGCGTGCCATCACGGTCATCGAATGGGGTGCACGTTTGGGGGATGCGTTTCCCGAAGCGCTTTCGATCCGTATCGATCTCGCGAACGGCGAAACCGCGCGCAGCTACACGGTGACGGCCACGGATGCCCGATGGGCCCCTGTGCTGGAGGCTTTGGCATGAGCGCTTTGACACTGCTCCTTCAGGTTTCCAATGGCGCGCCCATTCTCGCCTTGGCCGAGGGTGAAAACATCCGCTTCGACACGCGATCCGATCCCGCTTTCGAGGACAACCGCGACTACCGCGCCATGTTGGAAGCCGGGCTGCGGACGCTGGGTGCCGCGGTGGGCGATCTCGAAATCCTCGCCAGTGATATCGGCCCCGGCGGTCTGGGCGCCACGCGCACCGGCGCGGCGTTTGTAAACGCGTTGGGATATGCCCTGTCAAAGCCCGTCATTGGCCTTCCGGCCTTTGAATTGTTGGGGCGCACGGTTTGGACGGGCAAAGGACCGGTCGCGATTCTGCGCAAAGCCGCGCGGCCCTTTGTTCATTTCGGAATCTTCGAGAACAATGAACTTGTACGATACGAATATTGCGAACGTGACACCGCGCTCGATGCCGTCAAAAACCTGTCAAATGTCGACATTGCGGGGAATGTGCCTCTCGACGGCTATCCCGCCCCGTTGACCAATGTTGCGGACATGGGAGTCATGGCGAAAATGGCCATGCACGCCCCCGGGCTGCCCAGTGATGCACGGGCCAGACCCATTGTGGAGACACTGCAATGACACCCGATGTCGTGGTCGCCGCCCTTAAGGCGGGCAAAGTGGTCCTACTGGCGACCGATACCGTTCTCGGCCTCGCCGTCTCACCCGCGCACGAAGATGCCGTCGAACGTCTCTACGCGCTCAAAGATCGCCCGCGCGAAAAGAACCTGCCTGTTATGGTCGCCGATCTGGATCAGATTGTTGCAATCGGTGGGATCATGACACCCAGTGCAACCGCGCTGGCGACCAGTGAATTCATGCCCGGCCCGCTGACGATTGTACTCGGCCTCGACCCCGCACGCACACCGGCGTGGCTGAAGGGGCGGAGCGAAATCGCCGTGCGCATTCCCGATGACGATTTCCTGCGCGCGGTCCTGCGGGACGCGGGACCCCTTTTCGTCACCTCCGCGAACCGGTCGGGGCGGCCAACCCCCGCAACCAGCGCCGCCGCCGCGGCCGATCTCACAGATGCACCTGACCTCGTGGTCACGGGGACTTCGCGCACCGAAACACCGTCGACCTTGGTCAATTGCCAAACCGTGCCTCCCAAAATCGAACGTCTTGGCGCGGTCTCGCGGGCGCAAATCACCCAAATTCTGGGGGATGTGACATGAGCCGCTTTGTCCTCGGGATCGAGACCTCCTGCGACGACACCTCAGTGGCCTTGGTGGATCGCAACGGCAATGTCGCAGCGATTGAAACCATGACCCAGTTCGACGTGCATGAAGCATTCGGTGGCGTCTATCCCGAACTGGCCTCGCGGGCGCATCTCGACGCGATCCTGCCGACCGTGCAAAAAGCAATGCAGTCCGCCAATGCGACCCCTGCCGATCTCGCCGCGATTGGTGTCACACGGGGGCCGGGCTTGATCGGTTCGCTCCTCGTCGGGTTGGCCACAGCCGATGCGCTATCTCTCGTGTGGGGCGTACCTGTCATCGGCGTGAACCATTTGCGCGGCCACCTCCGCTCGGTCGGATTGGACGGCGGATCCATGCCTTTGCCGGCGATCGTGATGTTGGTGTCGGGTGGCCATACGCTCATCGCGCGCATGGAAAATGAATGGGACATCTCCCTGCTTGGTTCCACACGCGATGACTCCGTGGGCGAATGCTACGACAAGGTCGCGCGCACGCTTGGCCTCGGCATGCCGGGCGGACCGGCGATCGACCGGCTTGCCCGCGAGGGTACCCCTGCCCTGCGCCTGCCCCGCCCGATGAAAGCGGAGGGGTTCGAATTTTCATTCTCGGGCCTGAAATCCGCTGTCGCCCGTCAAATGGAAAAAGCGCCCGAAACGCCCGTCGCCGATATGGCCGCGGCCTTTGTCGAAGCGACCATTGACGTACTGAGCACAAAGGCAGATCGCGCCCTGAGCGAGCATCCTGCAAAGGCTTTGACGATTGTCGGAGGCGTCGCCGCATCCCCGCAGGTGCGCGAGGCCATGCAGACCGTGGCCCAGACCCACAACGTCACCCTGTGCCTGCCGCCGACAAAATGGGCCACGGACAATGGTGCGATGATCGCCTTGGCGGCGTGGGATTATATCGAGCGCGACATTTCTCCAGCGCCGGTTCCCAAACCCAACCTGCCGTTGGGAACGCCCTGACAAAACGCCGCGCAGGCGCATTGTATACAGCGGGATACATTGACTTGAGCGCGCCGAACCGCTACGCGCATGGGCAACCGGCGCAAGCATTTTGCGCCCGCGGATTCGACCACTGGAGGACACCATGGCCAAGACACCCGATATTATCTACACCATCGTCGATGAAGCCCCCGAGCTCGCGCGCGGATCGCTTCTCCCGATCATCCAATCCTATGCCTCCGCGGCAGGGATCGAGGTTGAAACCCGCGACATTTCGGTGGCCGGTCGGATCCTGTCGATCTTCCCCGACTTCCTCACGGACGATCAAAAGATCACCGATGATCTCGCCGAACTCGGCCAGCTCGTCAAAACGCCCGAAGCGAACGTGATCAAACTCCCGAACGTCTCGGCCTCCGTGCCCCAACTTGAGGCCGCCGTCGCCGAATTGCAGAGCCAAGGCTACGCAATTCCCGACTACCCCGCCGACCCCAAGACCGATGCGGAAAAAGAAATCCGTGCGCGCTACGACACCATCAAAGGGTCGGCCGTGAACCCCGTTTTGCGCGAAGGTAACTCCGATCGTCGCTCCGCAAAGGCCGTCAAAGAATACGCGAAGGCAAACCCGCACCGCATGGGCGAATGGACGAAAGACTCCAAAACCACTGTGGCCTCCATGTCCGGGCGCGACTTCTTTGCCAACGAAAAATCCACGACCATCACCGCGGCGCAGGCCGGTGGCGCGAAAATCGTGTTCACCGCAGCCGACGGTACCGAAACGGTTCTCAAGGACGGTCTGTCATTTGACGAAGGCACCGTTGTTGACGCGACCTATATGTCGGCGTCCGCGCTGCGCGACTTTATACGGGCGGAGATCGCATCCATGCCCGAGGGCGTGCTGTTCTCCGTGCACCTCAAAGCGACCATGATGAAGGTCTCCGACCCGATCATCTTTGGCCACTTCGTTGCGGTCTACATCGAAGAGTTCCTCGCCAAACACGGTGATGCGCTTGACTTCAACCCGAACGGTGGCCTTGGCGCGCTCGAAAAACTGATCGCGGGTAACGCGCAGATGGAGGCCGATCTCAAAGCCGCCCTCGCCGCCCGCCCGCCGCTCTACATGGTCGACAGCGACCGCGGCATTACCAACCTGCACGTCCCCTCTGACGTCATCATCGACGCCTCCATGCCCGCCGTGATCAAAGCAGGCGGCATCGGTTGGGGCCCTGACGGCAAGGCCGCAGACACCAAATGCTGCATCCCCGACAACTGCTACGCGGGCGTTTATGACGAAACCATCGAGTACTTCAAGGAGACCGGAAAACTCGACGTCACCTCCTGTGGCGCGGTCTCCAACGTCGGCCTGATGGCGCAGAAGGCGGAAGAATACGGGTCCCACCCGACGACATTCGAAGCCCCTGCCAATGGCACGATCTCTCTGGTTCTCGCCTCCGGTGCTGTGTTGCACTCCCACGAGGTTGAAAAGGGCGACATCTGGCGGTCCTGCACAGCCAAAAAGGCCCCGATCGAGGATTGGATCCAGCTCGGCATCGAGCGCTACAAAGCCACCGGCACCGCTGCCTTCTGGCTCGACAGTGCACGTGCGCATGACGCCGAACTCATCAAGGTTGTCAAACCCGCGCTGGAAAAAGCCGGTGTGGAAATCCCGATCCTCGCACCGCGCGAGGCGACCCGCTTCACACTCATCAACATGCGTGAGGGCAAGGACGTCGTGACGATCACCGGCAACGTTCTGCGGGATTATCTGACCGATCTGTTCCCGATCCTCGAACTGGGGACGTCGGCGAAAATGCTCTCCATCGTGAAACTGATGCAGGGTGGCGGCCTCTTTGAGACCGGTGCCGGTGGCTCCGCGCCAAAGCACGTCCAGCAGCTACAAGAAGAAAACCACCTGCGTTGGGATTCCTTGGGCGAATTCTGCGCCTTGGGCGAAAGCTTCAACTTCCTCGCAGCGTCGCGTGGCAAGGTGAAAGCCGCAGTCCTCGGTGCCGCCGTTGAGGACGCGACCCAGAAGGTCCTCCTCGAAGGTCGCTCGCCAGAACGCAAAGTCGGCCAGAACGACAACCGCTCGTCGCACTACTGGTTCGCACGTTACTGGGCCGAGGCGCTCGCGGCACAAGGCGAAGACGCAGATCTGGCCGCCCACTTCAAACCGATTGCAGAGAAACTCTCCGCGAACGAAGAAAAGATCCTGGCTGAACTGAAAGCCGCTGAGGGTCAGCCCGCGGATATGGGCGGCTACTACCACGCCGACCCCGCGAAGGTTGCAAAGATCATGCGCCCGTCCGAGACGCTCAACGCCATCATCGGATAAGCGGGTCCCGATAATGATAGAGGGCGCCTTCGGGCGCCCTTTTCGTTGGAGGCCTATAAATCGTAGTCTGGCCAAGGCGCACGGGAAAAGACGCCGCCATCAACATACAACGTTTGGCCGGTTACGAACTGCGCGGCATCCGATGCGAAAAACAGAACCGGACCTGCGACATCTTCCGGCGTTCCCACACGGCCCAAAGGCGTCAGTGCCGCCCATTTGTCTGCGTATCCATCTGCCTCTTCCGCCGTTCGATCCGTCGCGATCGCGCCCGGCGCCACGCAATTCACCCGAATGCCATGAGGCCCGAGTTCCATTGCCGCGACTTTGGTCAATTGCTCGATCCCGCCCTTCGAGGCCGCGTAATCGGCGAGTCTCGGGAAGCCAAGTTTGTTGCAGCCCGACCCGATATTGACGATGGATCCCGCTACACCAGCGTCCCGCATCGCGCGCCCCGCAGCCTGTGTGTTGAGAAAACAACCGCGCAGGTTGGTGCGGATAACACGGTCGAAATCCTCCGCCGCAAGGTCCAGAAGGGGCGACCACGTTTGAATTCCTGCGTTGTTCACCAATAGATCAGGAACGCCGCCCAGGGCTTTTGCGACCGACGCATGACAGGCCGCGACCTGATCGGCGTCACCCGCATCGCATTGAAACGCGCGCGCGCCGGTGATCTCGGCCTCCAGCGTCTCGGCCGCCTCTGTAGAGGCATGATAGGTGAACGCGACGCGATAGCCCGCGTCAGATAGCGCCTTCACAAGACCGCGCCCGATCCCTGTGCTTCCACCCGTGACAATCGCGCGTTTCTCAGTCACCTGCCATGTCTCCTTTTGCGATTGCAATGGTCTTTACCACGGCAAAAACCTTCTGCCCTTCCTCCAACGCCATCGCGGCCACCGACCGCTTTGTGATCCGCGCAAATAGTGGCCCGGCAGGCGTTTCCAGAGTGACCAACACGCTCGCCTCCCCGCCATCGCGAAACCCGACAATGCGTCCCGAGACCACATTAAGGGCCGATATATCCAGAGGTCTGTCGCGCGCCAACATCACGTCAGAAGCCGAAATGCGTACACGGACCTCCACCCCGATATTGGCGGGCACCTGCGGCAGGAAAAACGCCACACCGCCTGCATCCAGCGCGCTCAACCCGTCGCTGTCATGCGAAACCACGCGCGCCGAGATAAGCGCCCCAGCCTCACGATCCCCATCGGGAAGCAGGGCCGGATCAGACAAGACATCCGCAGGCGCACCCGTCGCGATGACCCGCCCTGCGCCGAGAACCACGACCTGTGAGGCCAGTCGCGCGACCTCAAAGACCGAGTGGCTCACATATAGAACCGGCAACCCCGCCTCGTCCCGCAGCCGTTCGAAATAGGGAAGAATGCCCGCTTTGCGATCCCGATCCAACGCCGCGAGCGGTTCGTCGGCGAGCAAAAGGCGCGGTGCGGAAAACAACGCGCGCCCCAGAGCAACCCGCTGCCTCTCGCCTCCCGAAAGCTTCGCGGGGCGACGATCCAGCAAAGGCCGGATGCCGAGCATATCAATAATCCGCGCCTCCTCGGCCTCCCCCAAGGGCGTGCGCGCGTATCGCCGACCGTAACCGAGATTACGCGCGACACTCATATGCGGGAAGAGGCGTGCATCCTGAAACACCGTCGCAATGCCGCGTTGATGAGCAGGCAGATTGATACCCGATTTCGCGTCAAAAAGGACGGTATCCCCAAGCGTGATACGCCCCTCGTCGGGCATCGAAAGTCCCGATATCGCGTTGATAACAGATGTTTTTCCTGCGCCGGAGGCCCCGAACAACGCGGTGATCCCTTGGGGCGCATCAAAGCGCGCAGTGAGATCAAATGCGCCGAGCCTCTGTCGGATATCCACGGTCAACATCACGAACCCGCCAATCGCCGCGCCGCGCGTCGTGCGAGCATTTCAGACACCAATAACGCTCCCGTCGCAATGATGATGGACACCACCACGAGACGTAACGCTGCCCCCTCTCCGCCCGGCACCTGCAGGAATGCGTAGATCGCGGATGGCAGCGTTCTGGTTTGCCCCGGAATGTTGGACACAAACGTAATCGTCGCGCCAAATTCTCCCATGGCCTTCGCAAAGGCAAGGATTGCGCCAGTCAGAATACCGGGCAAGGCAAGGGGTAAGGAAATCGTTGCGAACACACGCATCGGCGGGGCACCGAGGGAGGCTGCGGCTTGCTCCAATTTGGGATCGGCGGCCTCGAAAGAGAGGCGAATGGCGCGCACCATGAGCGGGAACCCCATCACCGCCGCCGCAATCGCCGCGCCGGACCAACGGAATGCGACCGGCAGCCCCACGACCTCCAAAAATCGCCCCATTGGCGCATGAGGACCCAGAATGCTCAGAAGGATGTAACCCACGGCGACCGGCGGCAGGATGAGTGGCAGATGCACCAATGCGTTGACCAGCTGTTTACCGCGAAACTCATATCGCGCGAGAACGTAGGCCACGAAAATGCCGAATGGCAGGCTCGCCAGCGTTGCCCATGTCGCCACTTTGAGCGACAGAGCCACCGCGTCCCATTCTGCTGCGCCAAAACCCATCCCTATTTCTCCGGCATTGTGAAACCGGCGGCGCCAAAGATCGCACGCGCAGTTTCGCTTTGCAGGTAAGCGAGGAACCCGGCGTCGTCACCGCCCCTCACGCGGGCCGCCGGATAGACGATGTCAGGATGGCTGGCGCCCGTAAACTCCGCCACGATACGCACGCGCGGCTCCGCAATTGCGTCCGTTCGATAGACGATCCCGAAGGGTGCTGCGCCCTGCGCCACCAGAGCGAGAGCTGCGCGCACATTATCCGTTTGGGCGACCCGCGTCTCCAGTTCGCCCCATATGCCGGCATCAACCAGCGCGGCTTTGCCATAAACCCCCGCCGGCACGGCATCCACCAGAGCCATGGCCAACCGTCCCGACCCGAGTTGTTCGGGGAGCATTTCAATCTCGAACGGAAGCGCCGTCGGCCCACCTATGAGCACCAGCGCGTTTCCAAGGAGATCTACGCGCGACACAGCATCAATAGCCGCCTCGTTTTCGAGCACATCCATCCAGTCGATGTTCGCGGAGATAAACACATCTGCCGGCGCGCCTGCCGCGATCTGGCGGGCGAGGATCGCGCTACCTGCGTATGAAACCACCACGTCCTCACCTGTGTCATCGGAAAACGCATCGGCAACTGCGTCCAACGGTCCAGCGAGGCTGGCGGCCGCAAACACCGTCACGTCCGCACGGACCATGCCCGCCGACAGCGCGCTAAGTGTCAGTATTCCCGCAGCAATCGTGAGTTTCACCGGATGTCTCCCTTGGCCGCCCATAATGGGCGGCAGGCAGGAAAGCGCAAGACGCTTAGGCGCGGTAATAGTCGCGGTACCACGCCACAAAACGCCTCACGCCCTCGGCCACGGGTGTCTGTGGCGCATAACCAGTTAGTGATGTCAGGAGCGTTGTATCCGCCCATGTTGCGGGCACATCACCGGCCTGCATGTCCATGAGGTTCTGCGTCGCGCTCAGACCGGTTGCGTCCTCGATCGCCTCGATGAAGTCGGTGAGCTGAACTGGATTGGCGTTTCCGATGTTTACAACCCGAAAGGGCGCGACGGGAGAAATGCTGTCCCCCTCCGGCACGATCCCATTTTCGGGCGTCGTAGGGACCGCATCCATGAGGAGACGGATCGCGCGGACCAGATCGTCAATATAGGTGAAATCGCGCCGCATGTTGCCGTGGTTGTAGACATCAATCGGCAGCCCTTCGAGGATCGCCTTGGTGAATTTGAAAAGCGCCATATCGGGGCGCCCCCACGGCCCATAGACCGTAAAGAACCGGAACATGGTGACGGGCAAACCAAAGAGATGCGCATAGCTATGTGCCATGCTTTCCGTGGATTTTTTGGTCGCCGCATAAAACGACATCTGGTGGTCGGCTTTGTCGGCCTCGCGGTAGGGCATCGCCTCGTTCGCGCCATAGGCAGAGGATGTCGACGCCATCAGGAGGTGCCGTGGCGGATGCGCGCGCGCGGCCTCCAGCAATTCGAAAGTGCCCACGATATTGCTTTCCAGATAGGCACGCGGATTTTCGATTGAATAGCGCACCCCGGCCTGCGCCGCGAGGTGGATGACGACATCGGGCGTCTCTTCGGCAAACAGTCCGGCGAGCAAACCGGAATCCTCGACCATGCCATGGACACTGCGATAATTCTCAGACTGTAGCAGCATCGCCTCGCGCCGTTGTTTCAGCGCCACGTCGTAGTAATCCGACAGGCAATCCACCCCGACAACGCGCCATCCTTCATCCAGAAGCAGGCGCGAAATTGCCGCGCCAATAAAGCCTGCAGCACCGGTGACGAGCGCGGTGGGCATATCAGTTTGCGCCAAAGAGGTCTCGGGTGAAGACCTTTTCAGCCACGTCCTTTACGTCGTCCGTCAAACGGTTTGCGACGATGACATCGGCCTCCGATTTGAAGGCGTCGAGATCACGGACCACGCGGGAACCATAGAAGTCGCTGTCCTCTAGTACCGGTTCATAGACGATAACCTCGATCCCTTTTGCCTTGACCCGCTTCATGATGCCTTGGATCGAGGACTGGCGGAAATTGTCGGAACCCGCCTTCATCACGAGGCGGTAGACCCCCACGACTTTCGGGCCTTTGGCGATGATCTGATCCGCCAGAAAATCCTTGCGGGTGCGGTTCGCATCAACGATTGCGCGAATGAGGTTCTGGGGCACTTCGGAATAATTCGCCAACAACTGCTTGGTGTCTTTGGGCAGGCAATAGCCGCCATATCCGAAAGACGGGTTGTTGTAGTGCTCGCCGATCCGCGGATCGAGACCGACACCCTCAATGATTTGGCGCGAATCCATCCCGCCAGCCATGGCGTAGCTGTCGAGTTCATTGAAAAACGCGACGCGCATCGCGAGGTAGGTATTGGCGAACAATTTGATCGCCTCGGCCTCTGACGGGTCGGTGAAGAGGAGTTTGACGTCCTTTTTGATCGCCCCTTCGAGCAGCAACTCGGCAAAGACGCGCGCGCGCGGCGAGCGTTCGCCGACAATAATCCGGCTGGGGTGAAGGTTGTCGAAAAGGGCGCGCCCCTCGCGCAGGAACTCGGGGCTAAAAATGACCTGATCATTCCCGAGCTTCTGTCGCAGGTTGGCGACATAGCCGACGGGGATGGTGGATTTGATAACAATGGTGGCGCCTGAATTGAGTGCGATCACTTGATCAATCACCGCCTCGACGCTCGACGTGTCAAAGTAATTGGTGTCCGCATCGTAGTTCGTCGGCGTCGCGACGATAACGAAATCCGCGTCCGAATAGGCCGCTTCGGCATTTGTCGTCGCAGTCAGGTGCAGATTTCGGTTGGCCAGAAAATCAGTCAACTCGTCGTCGACGATCGGACATTGTCCGTTGTTCACCATGTTTACACGGCGTTCATCGACGTCAACGGCAATGACATCGTGATGTTGAGCCAGAAGAACAGCATTGGACAGGCCAACATAGCCAAGACCGGCAACCGCGATTTTCATACCAAACCCTTTCGTCACGCCCCCTGTTTGGGGTTAGCGCGCATGCCGCGCTGTGGCAATGAAAAGCGGGACGGGACTATGGCGCGGCGCTATGGATTTCTGCGCGGCGTCGCATTTTCGCCGCGCCTGCATAGCGTTGGTTGCATTTTGAGCCGCCGGGAAACCGGAGTGCCGCGGCTCAAATGGCTATCGTGAAATCAACACCCCGTGCGAACGAGGACGGATTTTACGGTTTTGAACACGATGAAGAGGTCGGAAACGAAGGACAGTTTCGTCACATACGCGATATCGAGCGCGACGCGATCGGGGTAGCTGACGGCGTTGCGCCCACTCACCTGCCAAAGGCCTGTGACACCGGGGCGAACGTTGAGGACCGAGGCCGCCTGCGCGCCATAGCATTCAATTTCGGGGGCGGTGACGGGCCGCGGGCCAACCACCGACATCTCGCCTGACAAGACGTTCAGAAACTGCGGCAACTCATCCAGGCTCGTGCGACGCAGAAAACGACCCAGACGGGTGACGCGGGGATCGTTTTGAAGTTTGAATTCCCGATCCCATTCCATGCGAGCTTCCGGATTTTCCGCCAGATGTTGCACCAGTCGCGCATCCGCGTCTGCCACCATGGAGCGCAGCTTCCAGCAGGTAAAACGCTGCCCGTTGCGTCCGACACGTTCATGGCCATAGAACGCGGCCCCGCCGTCCAGTCCGATGATGACCGCCAGAATTCCAACGATCGGCAAAATGATAGGCGCCACCAAGAGAACGAACACCACATCAAACACCCGCTTGCCGATTTGGGCATAGGGGCCACGGGTGCGTTTTGGCATCGAACGCATGCCGGCTGCATTGGGCACTTTCACAGAATAGGCTTCGATCATCCCGTCGTACATATTTCAGCGCTCTCCGCATTCAGGGGCTCCGAAGGCCCCGTAAAAGGTCAAAATCGCGCGCCTTGCACCGACTGAAACGATGCGAATTCGCGTGTCACCTTTTGGTAGCTATTGGAAACTGGTAAATGCGCTCTTAACGCTGAGAGAAGACGTAAAGCAGTCCGCACAACCTAGCGAAAAGCGCCAAAAAAATGGGCGTCGAAAAGGTTAATAGATATTTAATTTGTTACACTTGAGGGAAGTACCTCAAGTATTGCATTAATCTACGCGGCGCATTACCGAGAGAGCGCCAAGGATAGATGGATCCATCCCCGTCATATGGCGCGCAGAGAGCCAAAGAGCGATTGATCCGAACGTAAATGCCGCCACAAAACCGATACAAACGGCCGCTGTTCCACCGCCCATTTGCAGCACGCCAAATGCGCCCAAAGGCAATAGCGCCAGCGTGACCGACTGAACCCAGAAAATCCGCCGACGCGCTCCATGAACGAGAAGGACGAGGTCGGCCTTTCCAAAGAGTGCCTTCACAAATGGTATGGCTACAACAATCCAGACGAGGCCACGCGACTCGATATAATGGTCGCCGAACAGGCGCAGGATTGGCGTTAGAAATAGCGCAAGAGCCAGCGCCCCAATAACCAGAACCACCAGCTTCGCCACCAAGGCAGTGGCGAACAATCGCTGTGCCAAGCGATCTTCTTTTGCGTGGAGCGCGCGCGAAAGCTTTGCGGAAAAACTGACCTCGACGGCAGTCACGGCGAAGCTGAGCAATCCGGCGATGCTCAGTGCCACGGTGACGCGCGCAACCTCGCTCATTGGAAGAACAGCCGACGCAATGACGATCATCAACAGCTTTGCGTTTTCATTCAGCAGCCGAGTGGGCAAAAGGAAGAACCCCGTTTCGATGAGGTTGCGCCCGTTGGCAACCGCAGCCCCTTCAACGGAGCGCGGGCCAACCGCAATGCGCAGCGCCCAGAACTGCGCCAGAAAGGTCAGCCCAGCGCCCAGCGCCAAAATAGAGAGCGCCCTGCCCGACGATAGGTCGTAGCCCGCCCCATAGACCGCCAGCAGGATCAGGAGAAAGATCAAGGGGCGCAGGAATTCGCGTGGTATTTGGCTCAGCACAGCGCGGTCATAGGCGACACCCGTTGCGGCCCATACCTGAACCAGCCCGGAGAGTGGAATGGTAAGGGCCAGAACCGTCGCGCCGATCCACGCCTCGCGCCCTGTAAGACCGTATCGATACGCCACAATCGCGGCGAAGAGCGCACAGGCAGGAACAGCCATAAACGCGATGACGTGCCATGCGAAACGCACAAAACCGCGCGCACGCGCCTCGTCGCCTGCATGGCGGGCGGCCACAACTTCCTTGATCGCCACGGGCGCGAGATTGAGCGTCGCCAATGGCACCAATAACAATGCCAGCGCCCAGAGCGCCGAAACTGTCCCGAAATCCTCCGGCGCCAGAAGACGCGTGAGGAGAACAGTGTACGCCAACGTGGCCAAAGTTCCGCCAACACGCGCAAACATCACGCCTGAGACTGAAACGAGGGCCTGCAATGTCTGCGACGAAGCGAGTCGTTGCCGGATGATTTCCACTATCGCTCCTTGTGCGGGTTGAGCGCTGCTTTCGGCGGGCGCCCCATGTTGGTGTTTAAGATCGCCCCTTTAGGTCGCGCAATACGACGGTGAAGAGCACATGCTTTGGAAATGGTTTCGCCGCTTTTCGTTAACTCTGCCTTAACCACGATCCCGTTAGGCAAAACAAAGCGATAAAAGAACCACACGCCCCCTCGCCCTGTGTCATGAAGGCTACGCAGTGACCAATTACAGACCGGAAATCGACGGGTTGCGCACCCTCGCTGTCCTCCCCGTCATTCTATATCACGCGGATGCGACGCTCATCAGTGGCGGCTTTGTCGGTGTGGACGTCTTTTTTGTAATCTCCGGATACCTCATCACGTCGATCCTGATTTCGGAACTCGATGAGGGGCGCTTTAGCCTGATGCGGTTTTACGAACGCCGGGCGCGTCGAATCCTGCCTGCGCTGTTCACGGTGATGATCTGCTGCATCCCCTTTGCGTTGGCATGGATGCCGCCCCGACAAATGGCCGAGTTCGCGCAAAGCCTGATCGCCGTGGTCTTTTTCGTCTCGAACATGCTGTTCTTTCGCCAAAGCGACTATCACGCGCCCGCCGCAGAGGAAAAGCCCCTGCTCCACACATGGAGCCTTGCAGTTGAGGAGCAGTACTACCTGTTCTTCCCGATCCTGCTGTTCATTCTATGGCGCTTCGGACGGGGTCGCGTTGTGACTGTTCTGGCCATTACCGCGGGCATTAGCCTGCTTCTCTCCGAATGGGGATGGCGCAACCACCCCACCGCAAATTTCTACCTCGCGCCGGGGCGTGTCTGGGAACTCTTTGCCGGTTCGTTTTGTGCATTCGCCCTGTCGCGACGCACAATCGAAGGCCACGGGGGCCTTGCCGCCATCGGTATCACGTTGATAGTGCTCGCAAACTTCGCCTTCACGGAGATGACCCCGTTTCCGGGCCTTTATACCTTGGTGCCTGTTATCGGTGCCGCACTCATCATCCTGTTCGCCACGGGTTCGACCATCGTGGGAAAGGCCCTCTCCCTGCGGCCCATGGTCTGGATGGGGCTGATCAGCTATTCGGCGTACCTCTGGCATCAACCGATCTTCGCCTTCGCCCGCATCCGCAGCGACGCCGTACCTGGCACCCCCGCGATGCTCGCGCTTGCCATGGCGGCGATCGGGCTGGCCTATTTGACGTGGCGCTATATCGAGCAACCTTTTCGCACGCGCACGCCCATCTTCCCGATGCAAAAACAGGTATTTGGCGCAAGTGCGGTGGGAATTTCTGCGATGGCAATCATCGGCTACCTCGGTCAGTTGGATGACGGCCTCCAGTCACGCATGTCTGCCGAATTTCGCACACGTACCGCGCAGATCGACAGGCTCGCCAACCAAAGGCTTGAGGCAATCGGATATGGCACTTGCCACTATGACCGTTCAGAGACCACAGCGCAGTTCGTAGCAAACTGGACCTGTGCGCCGGACCGCATGGGCGCGCCCCTTCGCGTTGCCATTTACGGAGACAGCCATGCCGCCGATAAGGCCGCGGTTCTACGTCGTTCCGGTTTGGATGTAATCCAAATGACCGCGCCGGGATGTCCCTTGGCCGGGGATGGTGGACCAGCTTCCTGCTCGGTACTTCGGGCTGCTTTTCAGGACGCCATCGGGGCAAACCCGCCCGACGTTCTGATCCTCGCCAACCGGTTTTCCAGCAACGAATTGTCTGCTCGACATTTGCAGATGGTCGTAGATCAATGGGCATCCCGCGCCGCAAAACTCATCATCGCATCCCCCGCGCCGGAATTTTACAACTTCGATGACATCTACGCCCAAAGAGGCCGAAATGCCGCCAAGGCTTTGCACCATGATCCGGCGCCGTTGGAACGGTTTACCCATGCAATGGCAAAGGTTCATCAGCCCGAAAACGTGCAGGTTCTGGATGTTCTACCGCTTTTCTGCGAACTGAGCGGCACCTGCGCGCCTGTCGCAGATGGCCTCTTGCTCGTGGATTATGGACACCTCAGCCCAGAGGCCATGACAGCACTCGCCCCCGCCCTGCGACGTGAAGTGGACACGCTTGCCGGCATTCGGATTCTGAGCGAGGCGCACTAATGGCGGCGACAACAGCCGCCGCCAACTTTCAGCGCCTTTAAAGCAGCGCGCTCAGCGCCTGCCCCAGCACACGCCCATTCACCTGCATGCCATGTGCGTTAAAGTGTGGATCGGCAGAGTCTCCGGGGATCAACTCGTTTCCGGTCGGCGGACGACAGGTTTTGAGCCCCGCGACAGCCACCGGTGATCCGCTGTCCTGATCGAGACGCTCGATCGACGCAAGCATTCGGGTCCCGCGATCATCCTGTGGGTTAAAGTGTTCACCAACGGTCAGCCATGCAATGGGCAGATCAGGCGAAACATCGGCCCGCAAATCCGCCACGAACTGAAGCGCGATCGGCTCCCAAACCTGCGTATAATCCGCGCCGGTCGTGTCATTCGCACCCAGAGACACCACGGCCCCGACGATTTCATGCGCAGGCCCAAGCGCCGCGACAGCCGCCAACATATCGAGCATTTCCTGATACATACGGCCGCCCGTCGTGGCCTGGGAGGACCCTTTGCGCCAGTCTTCGGTATTGTTCAACCCCGATCCCGGATCAGCGAGTGACAGAATCAAAAGAGGTCGGTTGCGGGCCGCAGACCACCCCACCAACTCCCCAGCGCAGGCATGCACCGGCGACACGCGCTGTGCTGCCGCGGCTGTTTGAACCGGCTCAATACACGGCTGTGGAACGTGACGGGCACTTCCGGTCGGGCCAAATGTGGACGACGCGCGCAAACACGGAACATACCAAATGCGCGGATCAAACGCCGTTTCGACATTGGCCTGCGATGCGTAATCGGACACGGCATTCGACAGGTTGCTGTCCCCGAGACAGAGCACGACGTCGCACGCGACGGTATTGGGATCGACAGTCGACAGATCAAACAATGCAGGTTCGGCGAGCACCGCGTCGAAATTGTCGTCGTTCGGATTGAACCCGATACGGGTATAGGCACCCGAAACGCTTGATCCTGCAAAATACTCGAGCTGTGGAAGGGTTTCGTCGGCGAAGTGAAGCCGCCCGACCGCGCTCCCGCTCCCCCCGAACTGGACCTTAACGCCGCCGGTCGTGCCCGGTGTCACAACGCGGTGGGTGAACACATGCGGATGACCAGCGATCACTGGCGCCGCGAGGTCGATCCGAAGGTCATTGGCGCTACCGTTGCCCAAAACCTGCGACAGCGTACCGTTAGAGACAGTCCAGTTGCTGCGCAGGTTCACCGAGGACAGATCGCTCAACGCCGTCTGCTCGGGGGAAAGGAGATTAGCCGGCGCTTCCAGCACCGGCCCGACCTGTGGTGGCTGCGCATCGACAATCACCGACGGCTGCGCACCTAGCGAAAGCCCGATACGCATCATGAAAGACCCACGATACCCGTGGCATCCGTGCCGGTTGCCCATACACGCCGCGCGCGAATGGGGAAAATCGAGCCCGCCGGCATGAAAATCGTCCCCTCGCTGCCCGACACTGTCGTAACATGCACGAAACCGCTGCCAGCGACATGAAGCGCGCGTGTCGTTTCATTCAGGTCATTTGCATCGTCCGGTGTGATCGGCTCGATATGCGTCGCAGGGCTCTCAAGGCCGGCACTGGTATTTTCGAAACGGTCTGACATGCTCATCTCCTGAAATTCTGGCTCGTATCCTCTCGCGGACGCGATCGGTCTTCTGCGCACCCTACGCCGGACCCCTTGGCCATCCCCTACCTGTGCGCGCGCTCAACACGATGAATTGCAACGCAAACACCAAAGAATTGAGACTTGAGGGGGCTATCTGGCTTGACCTCAGACGCACGCCATGGGTTACTCGAAACAGGAAAAATCAACCTAAGGTCGCATATTGACTGTCTCTTCCCCTCACATCTCGGTTGATGTGTTGGTCTGCACGTTTCGCAGGCCACAATTGCGACGCACCCTTGAAAGCCTGAGCGACCAAGATCTTCCCGGATCGCTAAAAATGCGGGTGATTGTAGCTGACAATGACGAAACCCCGTCGGCACGCCCCGTCGTGGAGGCTGCCAAATTGGATTTCGGCCTCGACATAGATTACCTGCATGCCCCTGCCCGCAACATTTCGCTGGCGAGAAACGCGTGCCTCGATCATGCCTCGGCCGATTGGATCGCGTTCATTGACGACGATGAATTCGCTCCGCCGGACTGGTTGAGCGGCCTCATGGACGCCGCCCAATCTCACAAAGCGGATGCTGTCTTTGCGCCTGCACTCGCCGTCTATCCTGACGCAGCACCCGATTGGATCATCGCCGGCGGATACCATTCAAACATTCCCGTCGCGCACCGGACAAAGGTAACGACGGGCCATACCTGCAATGCCCTCCTGCGTTGGGGAAACGTGCCTTGGCGGGAGTTGCGCTTTGACATCGCGCGGGGTCGGAGTGGCGGGGAAGATACCGCCTACTTCCTGATGGTCGCCGCGCGAAACGCAAATATGATCGCGGTTAAAACGCCCGCTGTTTTCGAAGACGTCGATCCCGCGCGCCTGACCTACCGGTGGATTGCCCAGCGCAAGTTCCGATCGGGTCAAAGCCACGCCGCATCGGCAACAAACCCGCGTGCGCGCCTCACGCTCGCGATCCAAGCGTCAGGAAAAGCGGCATATTGCGCCCTTCGCGCTGCCACCTGCGCCTTTCACCCCCATCGCCGCCGGTTCTGGGCCCTGCGTTGCACATTGCATGCGGGCGTCGTTGCAGGATGCGCCGCACTCCCCCAATCCGAAATCTATGGGGGCACATCATAATGTCGCGCGTGTTGTTCTTTGCCTCCGACCGCGCCGAGATCGCGCAAATTCGTCGCATCCGCGCGGTGCGTCGGGCGGGCCACGATGTTCAATCAGTCTCAATGGTCAAATCTGACGGTCAACTGCGTGGAGACGTAGATTGGAAAGATATTGACCTCGGCACAATCACCAACGGACGATTGGCCATGCGCATGCGTCGCTCTGTAGCAGGCCTCTATCGAATTTGGCGCCACCGCGCAGCGCTCAGAAAAACGGATGTCATCATAGCGCGAAACATCGACATGGTGTTGCTCGCCCTGTCGGCCAAGGCCCTGTGCCGCATCCCCGCGCCGGTCATTTACGAATGCCTCGACATCCACGGCATGTTCATCGGCGATGACATAAAAGCGAAACTCGCGCGGCGCGTGGAGAGATGGGTCCTCGCGCGCACCGACCTGCTCGCTGTGTCTTCGGACGGATTTGTGGACGGCTATTTCTCACCCATCCAGAACTACACGGGGCCAACGCAGCTCATCGAAAACAAACTGACCTTTGATGGCCCGCCGCCCCCACGTGCCAGCGCGCACCCCGTTCCTGATCGCCCGCTTACCATCGGCTGGGTCGGCACGATACGATGCGAACCGACACTGCGACTATTGTCACAAACCGCACGCCAACTGGAGGGCCACGTTCAGATCGCGATCCATGGCATTATCCATCACCATGCGCTTGCGGACTTCGACGCCACCCTCGCAGAACACCCGAACATGACCTACCACGGACCCTATCCCTATCCCGATGGTTTGGCACAGGTTTACGCAGGCTGTGACCTTGTCTGGGCACAGGACCTTTGGCAAAGCGGATCGAACTCCGACTGGCTCCTGCCCAACCGGATATATGAAGCGAGTTGGTTCGGGTGCCCCTCTGTCGCGCTCGCCACCACGATGACCGGACGGACAATCGCCCAGCGCGGGCTCGGCTTCACAATTCCCGAACCGACGGTGGACGCACTAAAAACCCTTATTGCCGGACTTGGCCCACAGGACCTTACATCCGCTCGTGAACGCCTTGCGCGTGTTCCCGACGACGCACTTTGCCAGACCTCCGCGGACATCGACAGGTTGTTCGCCGCGCTTGAGGCACCAAAATCGCTGACAAAATTGGCGTCCCCCGCATGACGTCCGATGGTCCCACTCCGCATGTCATCGTGATCGGCGCCATGAAAGCTGGCACTACAACGCTATACGACTACATGGCGGCTCACCCACAAATCGGAGTCTCCTGCGAAAAAGAAACCGATTTCTTCATCGCCGAGAAAAACTGGAAACGCGGTCTGGATTGGTATCGATCCCTCTTCCCACCCGGCTCCAAGATAACCGTCGAAGCCTCCCCGAATTACACCAAACGCGCGGCGTTTTCTGGTGTTCCCGAACGGATCCACGCGACGCTGCCCGATTGCCGGTTTATCTACATCACTCGCAATCCCGTTGCGCGCGCAGAGAGCCAATATCGCCATGCGGTCGCAGCCGGGGCACCTGTTCCACCAGTTGAAAACTTGCTTGGGTCCCACACATTCGACCACCTCGTAGATACAAGCAGCTACGGGGCGCAGATCACCCCTTGGCTCGAACTGTTTCCGCGCGACCGTTTCCTGTTTCTCGACTTTGACGAATTGGTATCGGCGCCATCAACGCTGCAATCGCGCCTCGCCGCCTTTCTAGGTGTGGATGATAACTGGCCGACCCCGACCAAAACCGCCGCCAACAAAGGTGACGGATTGTCCCGACTGCCGCTTTGGGTCTTTCGTTGGCGCGAAGCCCGCCTGGTTTCCACCATAAAGCGCTATCTGCCACGGAGTGTCGTTGAGCGCGCCAAATCGGTGGTATCAGGCAAACCCAAACGCGTACCGCCGAGGTTTGCGGAGGAAATCAAACAGGCAATACACGATGCAACAAACGAAGATCTGTTGGCATTTGAACGGATCCGACCCCCGGCTACAACTGCTCCCGCAGCGCACGAGTTGCAAATACATAGCCCATCACAATCAGCACATGGTTGAGACCGTGTAGGGTAAACGTGACGTTGTCCGACAGTCCCGCGAACAAACTGACGAGCAGGATCATCCCCCATAGGATCGCCACGACACTCCCGCTGCGCACAATCCACCGCAAAGCTTGGCGCAGGAAGCGGACGATAACCAATGCCATGATTGCGGCGCCCAGAATTCCACCGCCGACCAGCATTTCGATGTAGATGTTGTGAAACCAAAACAGCCCGTCTTCGATCGTCGCATGGATATAGCGGATCGCAAATGAATCGACCGCCCAATAGGCTTTGAACCCGACCCCGAGTAGAGGATGTTCGCGAAACGACTCCAACCCGAACTGCCAGATCACCGTGCGTCCCGTGAGAGTTGGCGATTTTCCTGTGAATTCCAGAAGCGCGGTAATTGGTGAGCCTCCAGACCCGACATAGGCCAACCCGACCAACGTCAGCGCCAGCAAGGGAAAGATGATCCAGACCGCGCGTACCTGCGCAGACCGGCGCGACACCATGGCCAAGAAAAATAGCGCCGGAACGAGCAGGTATGTCATCAACGCACCCGCCGACATCGCCATGCGAACAACGGCAAAAAGTCCGATGTAAATGACCACCGGCAGAAGTGGGATGCGATAGAGGCGCGCCAGTCCCACCAGAATAAGCCCCCCCATGACGGCCGCTTTTCCCATCATGTTTTTCTGCGTGTAGATGCCTAAAAGCGCTCCGTTGTGTTCCCAAACCGGCGCCATAAAACCAGTCGCCACGTTCAACAGCGACAGAGAAATTCCAACGGCATAAACCCCACCCGCCACAACGAGCGCGCGCTTCGGATCAATACTCATTGCGATGCGTACGGCGATGATCGTCGTCATCAAAAATTGCACCCCACTCCACGCCGTCTGCATCGGCGCGATGCTCCAAAACGTGGACAAGATCGCGTAGAGCGGTGGAAGAAACACGACGGCATGCATCCAGAACGCGCCTTTCGTGCGGCCCCAATCATGCAGGCACCACAACGCGGTGGCGCCGTAGATCAGCATCCAAATTTCGGATTGGAGACCGCTGCGGATCAAAAGACTCCCCGCATTCGCACAGACCAGCGCAAAGAACATGGCGACTACCGTTGAGCGGCGGATTGCATAGCGCCCATGCGACGGCGCCAAAGCGTGATAGCTCAAAGAATGGGCACCATGCTCAGCCAAATCGCCCTCACTTGCCATCGCGCAATAACATCCGCTTCATGACCGATTGGCCGGGAAGCTCGATGTAGCGATAGGTGAAGGTCGATATCACAATGACAATGCCGAGCAGTAACAGGTTTATCGGCGTCGCAAGGTGGGTGGCGATTGCCAGATGACCCGGCGCAATCTCCGTGCGCTCAAGATTAAACAGCTGCTTCATCACGAACCCGCCAGCGCTAAGCACGATCGCATGGACGAGGTAGACGGAATACGAAATGCGGCCCAAAAACCGGAAAGGCGAGAGCGACAGAGCATCACTGAGTATCCCCCGACCCGAAGAGAAGACGAAAATCAGGACCACGAAACTGGCGATAGACGCCAACTGCATGCCCCGATCAGCGACGGAATTCACCACACAGTAGATCGACAGGCACAGTGCCCCAATCTCGACCAGGCTCGAAAGACCTCGCGAGAGGCAAAGGGGATAGCGTTGATATAGACCGTAGACGGCTGCGCCAGCAAAGAAACCCGCGATGCATCTCAAGAGGCCGAAATCGTGGCTGGCAAGGATCGACGGGCTGTCGCGCAGAATGCTGATGAAAAAGAGCCCCAGTGTCGCGGCGAGTGAGGCGAGTGTTATGGCAGTGTATTTGACACGCATAAAAACGCTCAAAAATACGAAAAAGATCAAATAAGTGTAGTACTCAGCCGATATGCTCCACGATGGATAGTTCCATGTCAGGTGATCCATGACGCCGAGCGAATGAATGAGGAGCACGTTGTAGACAAACGAAAGCAACGACGTGTCCCCGAACTCACCGTCCCCGATGCCCGCCCATTTGTGCAGCACGACTTGGGTGCCGATGTAGACAACCCAGACAAACAGCATTGCCATGTGCAGTGGCCATAGGCGCGCCAGTCGCAGTGCTGCAAAACGATAAAACCCCATGCCCGACTGAACGCGGCCCAGATAAGCATGCATCAAAACAAACCCCGACAGCACAAAGAAAAAATCCACGTAGATATTGGCAGGGCGCACCAGAAGGGGCTTTTCGAAATAGACAAATCCGGAATGAAACCAGGCCACGAGCAGTGCTGCGAAACCGCGAAAGGCTTCGAGTGGCGCAAAAAACGCACGCTGCCCAGTCGCAGCTTTGGGCACCACACCTATGGGCCCCGCTTCGATCTGCGCGATACTCATGCTGCGGCCTCGTGCAAAGACGTCCAAGGCAGATCGGAGCGCCCAAGGAGCGTCGATAGATGCGCGGCATCTGCTGCAAAGAAATCTCTGAGAAGCGCCCGTGTCTCGGCCTTCATGGGTGGAATCTCGCACCGGATATCAACCGAGTTGGCACGCATCAGCCGGGAAACGGGCCCCATGGCTTTCGCCCGCGCAAGATGAGCCTCCAGTCCATTGGCACGCAGAAAGTCGCCACCCGCCCGCAGAGCATTGCGCAAAAGCGGGACACGCGCCCGGTCGCTTTCATTGCGTCTCTCGTGGTGGATCGGCGAGCGGAAGGCGTCATCAACCCCCACAAACCGGTACAGGCGCGAAATAGCTGCCTCGGCATCGGCGGAAATTTCCTCTGCAAACAGAACCAAGACCTGATCCCGTGGGAACGCTGCGAACCAGCGCGCCAGATGCGCCCCATACCGGCCCTGATCGAGATAACCGGGATTATTGCGCAAACCCGTCTCGAAATCGACGGGACCAATGTGGCCTTTGATCACTTCGTGCAGGTGGTTGGAATAGGCCCGCTCAACCGGATCGCGCAACAAGGCGACGATTTTCAGTTCCGGAAAATAGGTCGCAACACGCTCTGGTGCGCGCGGGTCGTAGAGGTAACTTGGCGAGGCCTCATAGGCATGGTGCGATGATCCACAGTCCTCGAAATGCCGCTCATACCACGCGTAGCCTCGATCGAAGTAATAGCTGAAGAAATCGATCTCTTTGGGGGTCGACACGCTAATCTCGGGGTGACTTCCCATCACTGTATGCACCCATGAAGACGCACATTTTTGTGCACCGATCCCGATCACGGTTGGTTTCATGCGGCACGCTCCTGATGTGCGACGCTGATCTGTCGGGCATGATCGAAAATCGCGCGATCAGGGGCCGTCATTTGAACCATGCGCGCGCGTTGATCTTCGCTCAGCCCACTCGCACTCGAAGGCGCGGCATTGAGCACGGGGATGCGCAGCCGGACGCCAAAGACGTCACGGTAGCGTCGTTTGAAACTGCCGAGGTCGTCGAGAAAACCGATTACGTCAAATTGCGCCAGCCGCGACTTCGCCGTCGCAACTGCGGCCGCTATTTGGGTCTCCGACAGGTCCTGTTTTCCGCTGAGATACCGCAAATAGACCTGCGCATGTCGCCGCGCGAGCGGCCCATCGAGATAGGCATCCACGTCCGCATCGGCCAAACCAGCACGTTGCGCCATTCGCAGGTTCGAAATCATGCGCTCAACCGGATCGCGCAACAAGGTCACATAGGCGTAGCGGGGCCCGAAATGACGCTCGGCACGCTCCGAATAGAGGACATGACCGTGGATCATGAAACTGTCCCATGCCATGTGCTGCAACAGGACCTGCTCGCGAAACCCGAAAACCTCTTCGCCCCGCGCGAGATCTTCGTGACATAGGACAGCGTCATCTGCGTCATGATACGATAATGCCGCCGCACGACGCGTCGACACTGCGTCGAGCACGGCGAGACGTTCGGTGATAGGAACGGTCGCATACATAGCCTCGGAAACCGACGTACCGCCGCATTTGGGCATATGCATGAACACTGAGCGCCGACGTGGCGCCATGCCCGGCAGACTGTGGAAAAGCCGTCCGGATGCAATCGCGACGCGTCGCCGGGTTCGGTCTATGAAGGGCGCTTTGCGTGCCATACTACTCCTGTGCCGGCCAAATCATGACCGCTTTCATCGAACGATCCCCTTGCCCGTCATCCAGTTGTCGTAACCACGCCGCCCTGCATAGGCGCGCATTTTCTTTGGATTGATGCGGGAGAGGAACAAGCCAATTGAAGAAGGCGGGATATCGTCGATCCGCTCGAGCGCCTCCGCCACGGCTTCCTTGTTGGTGCGCGACCATTCCACGCCGAGAAGGACGCGATCGACATCCTGCAACATGATGCGCGCATCGGGCACCGCGAGGAGTGGCGGTGTGTCGAGAATTATAATGTCGTAGCGGCGGCGCAAATCGTCGATCAACTCGCCAAACCGGCGCATGGCCAACAGATCGGCGGGACTTCCGTGATAGGCATCTCCGGGCAACAGGTCGGCTGCGAACCCGTTGTGTGCCTTGACGATGACGTCCTCGGGTGTGGCGTTACCTTCCAGCAATGCAACCAGCCCCCGCTCACGCATATGGGGGAAATACTCGCCCAATACACGCCGACGCAGATCTCCTTCGATGTAAAGGACGCGACGCCCGAGCGCGCCGAAGCTATGCGCCAGCGCCAGCGCGGCAGTTGTTTTGCCTTCGTCGGGGTGCGCCGAGGTCACACCAATGACCTGCACAAACGCGCCAGGGGCGGTGAATTCGATGGATGTGCGCAGCCCACGCACCGCCTCTGCGACGGCGGACGTCGGCCGGTCTAGAAGATAGCGCAACACGCGTGCACGCCCCTTGACCGGAATCTTTGGCACCGCCCCAAACACCCGCAATCCCGTCGCGGCGGCAAGGTCATGAGGCGTCGAGAAGCCGCGCGAAAACAGCCCCCGCACCAGCACCAGAGCACTGCCGAGGATGACCCCGAAAGTCAGACAAAGGGCGAGAATTCGTGCCTTTTGCGGGCTGGCCGGATGGGATGGGGTAATGGCGGGCGACAGGATACGGCTGTCTGCGCGTTGAATGCCCTGCTGCGCGGTGGCTTCCTTGAGGCGCCCGAGAAAATACTCATAGAGAACCCGCACAGCTTGGACTTCACGGGCCAATTGTTGCACCTCGAGCTGATCCTCTCCGCCACGCTGCACCGCGCGTGCGAGGCGGGCCTCTTCGGCCTTCAGCGCTGTCAGATCGTTCGAAATCCCACGGTCCTCCTGCGCGGCGATTGTCGCCCGCAACTCCTTTAGATGCGTTTCCTGTGCGGCGAGGGTCGCAGTCGAAACGAGGGTCTTTGAGGTGTTGAAATCCGCCACCGCCTGTTCGGCCGCCGCGAGTTCCGATCCCAATTCTGCCACGCGCCCTGACAGCCAATCTGTCGCCTGTTCGGTCGCATTGAACTTGGTCTGGATCTGATCGCGGATGTACAACTCCACGAGGGTGTTTGCGACAAGTGCGGACTTTCGCGGATCGCTAGATTCCACAGTTACGTGGAATAGATAGGTCGTCGGCACATTGCGCACCGTCACCTTTTGCATCAGCGACCGCGTCACATCAAAGCGGATCTGCGCGTTCATCTCTCCGGTATCTTCCATGACCAGAGGCGCGTCCTCTTGTCCGAACAGACCGTCAAATAGGTTGCGCACCTGACCCTCAAAAGCGGCGAGGCCGGTCGGGGGGGCCAGACGCCCGTTGAAAACGGGATCATTGATCAGATCGAGCTGGTCCACGACCTGCGCGGCCAACCCGCGCGATTGGAGGACCTCAACTTCGGTGTTGAGCTGCGTCTCCCCTGCCCCGAGACGGCCAACGACGCTCTGCAGGTCAACGACCATTTCCTCGCGTGTGTCGAGGACGATCGTCGCGGTCGAGCGATAGGTCTCCTGCGCGAGCCCGAAGGCATAGTACCCGCCCAGCGCAACCGCGATGAGCGTAGAGGCAGCAATGATCCATTTGCCGCGCCACAATTGGCGGGCAACGACGAACAGATCGACAATCGTCGGGTCCGCTTCGCCGACACGTGCCAAACGGCCATCGCGCATCATGTGATCGAGGGGTTTGTGGTGCATGCTCCCGCCCATAAATCGTACCGACTGGCCGGTAGCACGCATGGCGCGCACATCAGGCCGTTGTTAACTTATGTATGGGGGTCATCTTGGTTAAATCTGTGTTAATTTTCGCCTTAGAGGCGAGTTAACAAATGGAGAAATGCAAGATTTATAGCTTGGAGCGGTAAAAGTCGCCAAATATCTGGAACAGGAACCCCGCAGCCCAGCCGTTGTGCATCGCAGCCATGGAAGGTCCCGCCCACAGGCCGGAGGGATCGCGCAGCCGAACCGCCGCCAACACAGACACCGCAGCCACGGTCGCGAAATAGGCGATGGGCAGCACCCATAATAGCGGAAAGAACATCCCGCCTAGCACCGTCAGGACGAGCAAGGCGAAATTCACGGCCGGAAGCAGTTGGCGCAGGCGCGGATGGAGGCTGTGTTTTCCGACTGTCCTTGCGCGACCTTTCCCGTAATTCCAATATTGGCGCAGAAGTCCGCGCAGTGTCGGGCGCATCACATAGTCGAGCCGTATGGTCGCATCGAGCCAGATCTTCCCGCCAGACTGCGCCAGACGCACATCCAGCTCGGCATCTTCGTTATGCGAAAAGGTTGGATCGTATCCGCCGACATCGCGAAATGCGGACAGATCAAACGCCGCATGATGCCCGTGATCAACAAACCCGGAATCCGCGCCCCCCCGATGCGCCGAGCCGCCCGATCCCAATGGCGTGTCCACGATCCAAGCCGCGGCGCGCGCGAACGGCGTCTCGCCCGTCGCATCCATCACCGTTACCACCGAGGCAGCCCCCGTTTGCATCAGGCGCGCCGTCAATCGTTCGATGTAATCAGGTGGATATATGGCATGCGCGTCACAACGGATCAGCACGTGGTGCTTGGGCCCGGCAAACCGTTCGACTGCGCGATTGACCCCAGCCGATTGGAAACGATCCGGATTATCGACCAGCGAAATCTGAGGATGCCGTTCGGCAAGTCGCCGCACAATCTTTCTGGTCTTGTCCTGACTCCCCCCGTCCACAACGACGAGCGAAGACTTCGACAGAGACACCGTGCCCTCCAGAATGGACATAAGGCACGCCTCGATATGCGCGGCCTCATTCAGCGTCGGGACAACGACCAAAACGGACGCACCGTCCACTTCCGCTCCATCCGTCGTGCGACGCTCCACCATCCGACGGTTAGACCAACAGTGACTTCAAATAGCGGCCATATTCCGTCTTGCGATACTTTTGCGCATGTTCGGACAGTTTCGCGTCGTCGATCCACCCGTGGTCATGTGCGATCTCTTCGGGACAGCCGGTCTGCATGCCCTGTCTTTTCGACAGTGTCCGAACAAAATTGCCCGCATCCAAAAGTGATCCATGCGTGCCGGTGTCGAGCCAAGCGTACCCACGCCCCATCCGTTCGACCGACAAAGTGCCGTCTTTCAAATAGGTTTCCAGAAGCGTCACAATCTCGAGCTCCCCGCGCTCTGACGGCTTCACCGCCTTGGCGCGAGCAGGCGCTTCGGCGTCGAGGAAATAGAGACCCGTCACCGCGTAATGGGACGGCGGAACCTCCGGCTTTTCGATAATCTCTTCAACCGTGCCGTCTGCGTCGAATTTCACCACGCCATAGCGCTCGGGATCAGCCACATGGTAGCCGAACACTGTTCCGCCGGTCTCTTTTGCGTCCGCGCTTTCCAACATTTCCGGCAAACCATGGCCAAAGAAGATGTTGTCGCCGAGCACCATCGCAGAGGGGGCCCCATCGAGGAAATCTTCCGCCAGGATATAGGCCTGCGCGAGACCATCAGGGGAAGGCTGCTCAATATAGGTGAGCGTCAGCCCCCATTGCGTGCCATCTCCGAGCAGGTGTTCAAACTGCGCCTTGTCCTGCGGCGTCGTGATCACTGCAATCTCGCGGATACCCGCCAGCATCAGAACCGACAAAGGGTAATAGATCATCGGTTTGTCATAGACCGGCATCAACTGTTTGGAGACTGCCTGCGTGAGGGGATACAACCGCGTCCCCGATCCGCCCGCCAGAATAATTCCTTTACGATTGCTCACTTTGTAACTCCCAAATCAGTCAATACGTCCGCCAGTCCCGATTTCCATTCGGGCCGCGCAATACCAAAAATCGTCTCGGTCGCGCTGCAATCCATTCGGCTGTTTGCCGGCCTTTTTGCAGGCGTCGGAAAATCGCGCGTCTCGATATCTTTCACGGTGCAGGTGATACCCGCCTGAGCAAAGATTTCACGCGCAAAGTCAGCCCAGGACACATCCGGCGCTCCGGAGAAATGATAGGTGCCGCTCTTGGCCGCATCTGCGCCCAACTGCTCTGCCATCGCCACACAGGCAGCTGCAATATCACGCGCGGGCGTCGGACCGCCAACCTGATCGGCCACAATGGTCAGCACGTCGCGCTCTGCGCCAAGGCGCAGCATGGTTTTGACGAAGTTCCCGCCATGCGCCGAAAATACCCATGAGGTGCGCATGATGGCGAACCGACTGCCGGCTGCGCGCACGCCCTCCTCACCCGCGAGCTTGGTGCGCCCATAGGCACCCAGAGGCGCGGTCGGATGGTCGACGCCAAATGGCGCCTCACCGGCACCATCGAAAACATAGTCGGTGGAGATATGAACAAACGGAATATCTAGCACCGCGCAGGCCTGCGCCATCGCAGAGGGGGCAAGACCGTTCACGGCATGTGCAGTGGCCTCGTCACTCTCCGCCTTATCCACCGCCGTATAGGCGGCGGCGTTGATCACGGCAGTCGGACGACGCGCCTCGATCGCGCCCGCACAGGCAGCCGGATCACTCAAATCGGCAACATCGCGCCCTAAAAACTCTGCGTCCGGCAAAAGAGCCCGCAATTCGGTCGCAACCTGTCCGGTGGAACCAAAGACGAGGATCATGCCTTCACCCCGAGACGTTCACCGACGCCGTGGCGGTCCTGCAGCGCCTGCCACCATTCTGGATTGTCGAGATACCATTGAACGGTCTTCTCCAACCCTTCTTCGACAGTGACAGAGGGACGCCAGCCGAGTTCTTCGCGTATGCGCGCAGGATCAATGGCGTAGCGCGCATCATGCCCCGGACGGTCGGTGACAAAGGTAATTTGGTCGCTGTAAGAGCCCGCGTTCTTGGGGCGTTTTTCGTCGAGAATGGCACAAAGTGTATTGACCAACTCGAGGTTCGAACGCTCGTTCTCGCCGCCGATATTGTAACCGCGCCCGATCTCGCCCTTTTCCACGACGAGCAACAATGCATCCGCATGATCCTCGACATAGAGCCAGTCACGCACGTTAGAACCATCGCCGTAAATCGGCAAAGGCTGTCCTGCGAGCGCCTTGAGGATCACCACGGGGATGAGCTTTTCGGGGAAATGGTAGGGCCCGTAATTGTTGGAACAATTGGTCAGGACAACCGGCAAGCCGTAGGTTTCATGCCACGCGCGCACGAGGTGGTCAGATGCCGCCTTGGACGCCGAATAGGGGGAACGGGGATCATAGGGCGTTTCTTCGGTGAACTGCCCCTCTGCGCCGAGCGATCCAAAGACCTCATCGGTGGAAATATGATGAAACCGGAAACTCTCCGGTTTGCCCGCGGCCACCCAGTATTTGCGCGCCGCCTCCAGCATGTTGAAGGTGCCTGTGATGTTGGTTTCGATGAAATCACCCGGTGCGTCGATGGAGCGGTCTACATGGCTCTCGGCGGCCAAATGCATCACGGCATCCGGTTTGTGTTTCTCGAAAACCGCATCGAGCGCTTCGCGATCGCGAATATCCACCTGCTCGAACGCATAACACGGGCTTTTTGCCGCCTCGGCAACGTTGTCCAGACACGCTGCATAAGTCAGCGCATCTACGTTCACAATTTCATGGCCGCGCGAAATCGCGAGCCGCACAACTGCCGACCCGATAAACCCAGCGCCGCCCGTAACCAAAAGTTTCATTCTTTACCCTTCGTATGAAAACGGCGTGTCGAACGCATCCAGCGTTTGCGCCGCTTCGTCTTTTCCTGACAGAACCGGTGTAATGCCGTCCAGCGGCCATTCGATCCCGCAACTGTCCCACCGCACAGCGCCATCACAGTCAGGCGCATATCCATCCGTGCATTTGTAAACGATCTCCGTGTCCGCTTCGAGCGTCATGAAACCATGCAGGAAACCGGCGGGAATCCAGAGCTGTTTCCCGTTCTCGAAGGTCAGTTCTTCCCCGACCCAATTGCCAAAGGTCGGGCTACCGCGGCGCACATCGACGGCCACATCGAACAACCGGCCCCGACCACAACGGACCAGCTTGCCCTGCGCATGGGGAGGCGATTGGAAATGCAGGCCCCGCACAGTGCCGATCTCACGGCTCAGAGAATGGTTGTCCTGCACGAATTCCGGCAGCGACAGACCAGCGGCTTCGAGTTTCGCGCGGTTCCAGCTCTCGGAAAAAAATCCGCGATGATCCCCGAAACGGGGCGGTACAATAACGACCACATCCTTGATCGAGGTGGGGGTGATGTCCATTCGGCATCTCCTGTACTTACTAATTCAATACCGCATCTCCGGCCATTTCGGACGGGTCGCGTTCTGCCAGATAGATACGCGACCCCCTGCAAGGGCTGCAACCGCAAGCGACCGAAGGCGGCGGATTTTCTGCAAACGCACGAAAAACCCCCGAAACATCGCTGCTTCGGGGGTCCAATGTTTCGTTTATTGAAACGATCAACGCTTATGCGACGTCGAACCGGTCCGCGTTCATCACTTTCGTCCAGGCCGCGACAAAGTCGGCCACGAACCGGCCACCCGCATCCGACTGTGCGTAAAGCTCAGCGATTGCGCGCAGTTGCGAGTTGGAACCAAAGACGAGGTCCACGCGTGTCCCCGTCCATTTCACCGCGCCGGTTTTGCGGTCGCGGGCTTCGAACAGGTCTTCTTTTTCCGACACGGGCGTCCACTTCACGTCCATATCCATCAGAGCCGTGAAGAAGTCATTCGTGAGCTGGCCTTTGCGTGTTGTGAACACGCCGGTCTCGGAGCCATCCCACGTCGCGCCGAGCGCCCGCATGCCACCCACGAGTACCGTCATTTCCGGCGCCGTCAGGGTCAGAAGCTGGGCCTTGTCGATGAGCAATTCCTCGGACGACAGGCTGTATTCTTTCTTCTGATAGTTGCGGAAACCGTCAGCGATCGGCTCAAGCACTTCAAAGCTCTCCGCGTCGGTCTGCTCGTCGGTCGCGTCGGTGCGACCCGGCGTAAATGGAACCTCGACGGATTGGCCTGCGTCCTTCGCAGCCTTCTCCACCGCGGCAACTCCACCGAGTACGATCAGATCGGCGAGAGACACCTTTTTGCCACCGGTTGCGGAGGCGTCAAACTCCGCTTTGATGCCGTCAAAGGTCGCCAGAATGCCCTGCAGTTCTGCGGGACGGCTCACTTCCCATCCGCTCTGCGGTGCGAGACGCAGACGCGCGCCGTTGGCGCCGCCGCGTTTGTCGGACCCACGGAATGTCGATGCGGAGGCCCATGCCGTGCGCACCAGATCGGCCACAGACAGACCAGAGGCGAGGATTTTGGTCTTCAACGCCGCGATGTCTGCCGCGTCGACCAGCGGGTGATCGACCGCAGGCAGCGGGTCCTGCCAGATCAGATCTTCCGCCGGCACATCTGCCCCGAGATACCGGACCTTTGGCCCCATGTCGCGGTGGGTCAGTTTGAACCATGCGCGCGCAAAAGCATCCGCAAACTCGTCAGGGTTGGCATAGAAGTGGCGCGCGATTTTTTCATACGCAGGATCCATGCGCATCGCCATGTCAGCCGTCGACATCATGATGTGGGTTTTGCGCGACCCGTCCTCTGCGTCAGGCGCCATGTCCTCTTCTTTGAGGTCTTTTGGCTGCCATTGCTGCGCACCCGCAGGCGATTTTGTCAGTTCCCATTCGTAGCCGAAGAGAACGCCGAAATAGCTCATGTCCCAATTCGTCGGCGTGGGTGTCCACGCCCCTTCCAGACCCGAGGTAATCGTGTCGCGACCTTTTCCGGAGCCGTAAGTCGATATCCAGCCAAAGCCCTGCTCTTCGATCCCTGCGGCTTCCGGCTCGGGGCCGACGTTGGAGACATCGCCTGCACCGTGGGTTTTACCAAAGGTGTGACCACCCGCAGTCAGCGCCACAGTTTCATAGTCGTTCATCGCCATGCGCGCGAAAGTGTCGCGAATGTCACGCGCCGAGGCGAGCGGATCAGGGTTTCCGTCGGGACCTTCAGGGTTCACATAGATGAGACCCATCTGCACGGCGGCCAATGGATTTTCCAGATCGCGTTCACCCGAATAGCGGCTGTTGCGCTTGTCGGAGGTGGCGAGCCATTCGTCTTCGCCGCCCCAATACACATCCTCTTCGGGCTCCCACACATCCGCACGACCGCCGCCGAAACCGAACACAGGACCGCCCATGGATTCGATTGCCACGTTACCGGCCAGGATGAACAGGTCGGCCCAGGAAATCTTGTTGCGGTATTTCTGTTTGATCGGCCACAGCAGACGACGCGCTTTGTCGAGGTTGCCGTTATCGGGCCAGGAGTTGAGCGGCGCGAAACGCTGCTGGCCGCTGCCTGCGCCGCCACGACCGTCACCGGTGCGATACGTGCCTGCCGAGTGCCACGCCATGCGGATGAAGAACGGACCATAATGGCCGTAATCCGCAGGCCACCACTCCTGGCTGTCCGTCATCAGCGCGGTGAGATCGGCCTTCAATGCCTCAAGATCAAGGCTCTTGAATTCCTTGGCATAGTTAAACGCAGGGCCCATCGGGTCGGAGAGCGCCGAGTTCTGGTGCAGGATTTTGAGGTTCAACTGGTTAGGCCACCAGTCGCGGTTCGAGCGCACACCATTGTTGGTGTGCATCACCGGGCATTTGTTCAGGTCTGAGAGTTCTGCGCCGTCCATCGTCGATCTCCTTTTCGATACGGATGTTTGGAATCATTCTAACGCCGATTGGCGATTAGTTTTAGTTGAAAGTGCTGATTGGGGATATAAGTTAAACTTATGAAAAACGTCACCCTCCGTCAGTTTCGCTACTTCGAAGCGCTCGCGAAGACCGGTCATTTCGGCCATGCCGCAGAAATCTCGGCCATTTCCCAACCGGCTCTTTCGATGCAGATCAAAGAGTTGGAGCGATCCGTTGGCACGGTCCTGTTCGAACGAGGCAGCCATGGCGTGCGATTGACGCCTTTTGGCGAAACCTTCGCGACACGTGTGCGCGAGATCCTGCGCGCTGTGGACGAACTCGACGATCTGGCACGTGCCGCCCAAGGGCGTCTGGCGGGTCGTCTGCGTCTGGGCGTGATTCCCACCATCGCGCCCTACATCCTCCCATCCGTCATTCCCGAACTCACGCGGCATTTCCCCGACCTCGATATCCACATCCGCGAATCCCTGACGCAGCAACTCCTGTTGGAACTGGGTGCAGGCGCAATCGACGCCGCAATTGTAGCCCTGCCGGTCTCGGAACCGGCTCTCGAAGAGGTGCTGCTCTTTTCGGAACCATTCGTTCTGGTGCGTCCGCGCTCCGAGGCTGGCCTGCCGCTCCCCGACGTCGAACGGCTGCGAGAGATGCGCCTGCTGTTGCTCGAAGAAGGGCATTGTTTTCGCGATCAGGCCCTGTCGTTTTGCAACATGTCGGCCCCCTCGGCGCGTGAAACCCTCGACGCCTCGTCTCTGTCGACCTTGGTGCAAATGGTCGGCGCGGGCCTCGGCGTCACCCTGATCCCCGACATGGCCGTCGATGTCGAAACGCGCTCTGCGGATGTCGCGGTCACACGGTTCGCACCCCCCGTTCCGGCCCGCCGTGTCGGCATGGTGTGGCGGCGCACGAGCCCCCTCAGCTCACAACTCACAGAAATCGCCGACCTTGTGCGCGCGACCGCTGAGCCACAGCACCCTTCGACTTAGACTTTAGCTAGCCTTTCAATCCACGCATGGATCACGTCGAGCGCCGTTGGCTCATCAAGAAAGGGGATGTGCCCGCGATCAGGCACGTTGGCAAATCCCATGTCAGGTTGGCGACGGCACATCTCCTCCGCCGTCTTTGCGCTCAAAACATCCGAATTTGCGCCCCTTAACAGGGCCATCGGCAGCCCCGCGCATGCATCAAACAGAGGCCACAGGTCGACGGGTGGCGCGGCCAGCCCCGCCTCGAATGCCGTGCGCAACTCCGGATCATAGGGCACTGAAATGCCACTCTCGCCCGCCCTGTAATGGCGCACCGTTTCCTCCAGCCAACGCGTTGATGCGACATCGCGAAACCCCGCCATCGCGCCGGGTAACCGCTCAGCCACCTCTTCCAGACTGTCGACAGCCGGCGGCACGCCGATATAGGCCGCGATACGCTCCAACCCCGCGCGCTCCAACTCGGGTCCTACGTCATTGAGGCAAATCCCCAAAACCCGCGCGCGCGCTGTGGCGGCCATGACCATTGCGATAAGACCACCACGCGACGAACCGACCACAGCGGCGGCTGGAATGTCGAGATGATCGAGCAACGCCAGAGCATCCTGCGTTTCCTGTGGCACGGTATAGGTTTGCGCACCGGTCCATTGCGACGCGCCCCGCCCGCGGCTGTCGAGCCGGATGAGCCGGACGGCCCCCAAATCGAGATGCTGGGAGAGGTAATCGAAATCGCGCCCGTCCCGTGTCATTCCGGCCAATGCGAGGACCGGCAATCCGGCCCCTTCATCGCGATAGGCCAACCGCGCTCCGTCAGCTGTTGTGAATTCGCGCATGCTGCCACCTCGTTCATAGCCGGATTCCCGATGGATTATGCGCGAACTGGCACGGGATGCCAGCGTTGCGCGCAGAGCTTTCTCGGCGCGCTGGCCGATCTTGCCAATAGGCTAACAAAAAACGCCCCGCACATAATGCGGGGCGTTTTGGCTTTCTGAGCCCGAGAAGGACGCTTGCATATTTGCAGCGCGCTATTTCTCGACGGCGAAGACACCGGTCATCAGGTCAGTCCCGACGAGACCATCGGCCGTACCTGCGATTGCGCCAACCGGATCGCCCGAGGAGGAAACAAAGCTGCCCCCGAGACCGATCGAGGTCGTCAGGCTAGCCCCACCATATTCCAGACTACCGTCGAGAACCGTTGTCACCTGATCGTCGCCCAGAGGAGCTGTGGGCAAAATCACGCCCGTGCCTGACAGGGTGCCGGTGTAGGCCCCATTGGTTTCGTGGACAAAATTGGTGGCCGAGGCATTTGCGCTATTGGTAAAAAAGTTTGCATCGATTGTCAGATCAGCCACCATTTCACCACCACTCACCGTGCCCGAGACATAGCCCGTGTAAGTCGCATCAGCGGCGGCGAGGATATCCACAGTTGCCGCAGGTGCGACCCCTCCAAGAAGCTCACCATTTGCATCGGTATACTGGCTCTGCATGGCCGCAGATGAGGTCGACAAGCTCGCATAGCTCACGGCGTCGGTGGTTGACCCGCCGCAAGCGGTCAATAGGGCCAAACTCGCCACACCTAGAACGGTTGTGCCAAAGAGTTTCATGTCAGTTCCTTTCCATTCATATATCCGCAGGTGCATCAGGCGATCATCAGAGCGTCATCAAAGATGAAGTCGTCGATCGTGACGTTTGCCACCTCGGTGCCACGCAGGATCATCAGGTCGTCGCCTGCAGAGATCAGCGTGTCGGATATGCGGTAGGTTTGAATAATGACGTCGTCGAAGGAGACGCCGTCCAGCTGGATCATGTCGATGCCGTCTTCGAAATCATTCACGAAATCGAGGCCGGTGCCCAAAGCGAAGACAAAGGTGTCAGCGCCGGAACCACCGTAAAGGCGATCAAGGCCTGCCCCGCCGTCGAGGACATCATCGCCGGTCAGACCATAGAGGTAGTCACTACCGCCCAGACCTTCGATGGTATCATCATTGAGCGTGCCGTAGAGGACATCGGACCCGCTGGTGCCAACGATGGTTTCGGGGTCCTCAACAACTTCGCCCCCTTCAGAAGGGTTGGAGACAAAGAAGCTGTCGATCAGGCTCAGGCCTTCGCCCGCGTCCAGAGTGTCCCCGATCCCGAGTTCGAGACCGACACCGGTCAGGGTCGCCACGAGTTCGCCGTCCACGAAAACAGTCAGGTCGTCACCGTCTACGCCTTGCGAAATCACGGAAGCTTCATCGACGTCTTCAGGATCAAAATCGACAAGAGCATCAAAGCCGATGAAGGCCAGTTTGTCCGCGCCAACTTCAAAGTCGGTCACAACGCTGGTGGTCATGACATCCGTCAGCGAAGTGCCATAGGAGAGAACAAAGAAGTCCGATCCAAGGCCACCGGTAAAGGTATTACTACCGATCCCGACCAGGAAATCATCGCTGTCGCCGCCCATGATCTCGGCGCCAACACCATGCATTTCAATGGCTTGGTAGTCGATCAACACTTCGGTGCTATAGATGGTCGTTGGTTTCACATCGCCTTTGATGTAAATGGCAACATCCAGATCATCCGTCATGGTAAGACCGTTGATAGACACATCGCCCGCATTGTCCTGCCAACCGGCAGAAATGGAGAGGGGCGAATTATCGGTTGCCCAGTCGAGCAGGTTGATAACAGTCTGGGTTTCAGCCCCGACTTCGTATTTCACCTCGTCGTTTGTCACGGGCAATGGATCGCTCGGGTCAATCGGGATGACAACGCCGGGCAAGTCCTGACCGTATTTATCAGGCAGCAAACGCCAGCGTGGGCCTGTGATGTATTCGGTCCCGTCATCGTTGAGGACAGGTTCGAATGGCTCACGATCCATCGTGGTGTACCACGCGTTGGTATAGCCCAGTTCAAGGTCCGACGACATCGAGCCAATCAGAGCAGCCGTCGAGCCTTCAACAGCATCAACCAAGGCGCTGTCGCGCAGGATGGTCCCTGCTTCGAACAGCGTGCCGTCACCTGCGTAGTAGTCATCTGTGGTGACCCAAACCGTACGGCCCGCGTCACCATCGTAGTCCTCGATGATCTCATAGGTCGGCAAAGTACCGATGGCGGATTCGTTCTCGAAATCCTCCGGGCGAATTTGGTCGTTCGGGTTGTTCGTGATCGTATGGTGCACCACCAATTCGGCAGATGTGATTTGGTAGAGCTGTCTCAGCGAGTTGAATGGATCGAGCTGCGTCCACTCATCAGGCGTGTCGAGGTGCGCTTCCAGACGCACGTCATTTGGCCGTTTGATCGTGTTACCCCAACGATAGAGCAGCTTGCCATCGTCTTTCATCGTCACCGAATAGTCACTGCTATAGGCGATATCGTAGGCGATGGTGCTTTCGTTGGGATTGAGTAGATCGGAGAGGTCGATTTTCCCGTCAAGGTTCGCGTCCTCCACACCAAAATCCGCTGCGTTCGCGATGAGATCTTGGACATATTGGCCGTTCCAAGCCTCATTTTGACTGAGCAAGACCAGGTTGTCGTCCAATGCGTAAACTGCTGCAGGATCACCGGGATATTTCTGGTCGGAAAGCACGTTCTGCATCACGGTGTAATGCTCTGTAGAGGCCTTCACCGTGTTCCCGCCGATCCCGGCGAGCCATGTGCCCAGAACGGCTGGCGTCTTGAACGTATCAGTGGGGACGTTCGAAACAACGACGCCCGCTTGCTCTCCGCCAATCGTCACATCGCCGATCCATCCTTCGGCATAATCGCCATCCAGGACCTTGTCTTCGGCGCCAACGAAATCGGTCACATTGAACCCGAATTCACTATCGATCGGGAAAAGTGTGACGCCCTCCTTGGTGACTATTGTTCCATGCGCTCCAGTGAGATCGACGACACCGCCGTCTACACCTTGGTTTAGGCCGTCAAAGGAGCCTGTGACATCGTCTGTGCTGAATACGTGAAATGATGTGAAATCAGGGTCTTTATTCAGCGGTAGATCGAAGTCGATTGCTGTGGTCGGGTTCAGTGGCGTTGCCATGTCTTGGTCCCTCCAAATCTACAAATGACAGGGAGAATCGACAACGCTGCGTTCCTCCCCCAGTCGTATGCATTCATCTTAATATGAAATGGGAGAGAGCGACTTAACCTGGATCAATTGCCGGAAAAGTTGCCGCTGGCGGCCACAAAATGCGTCCTAAATCAACAAAATTGATCCATATATGGAAATTTTGTGGGGTATATAGAGGTTTGACTGCATTTGGCAGGGCAACAGCCCCACGAAACCCCGCGGGGCGTTAACATCCGGAAGTTCCCCGCAGGGTCAAAATAGCGCCCTGAAATTCGTGGGACAAAACGATGCCCAAGTCTTCCTTTGGGTCAATGGATGAGTTCTGGGAAGGTATCGACATCCTTCATGCACAACATCGCATGGGCGCTGAAAGTCATTAGGTCCGCGAGTGTCATCTACGGATGCTTTCCATGCTCGAAAAAGCTACAGGCAGGCCATAAGCCGCAGATCCACACCACGACCCAAAACCATTGGATTCGGACAGCCAAAACCCAAACGCACGTACAAAAGGCACGTCATCATCCATCCAAATGTAAAACGGTCGCACTCCAAAGAATGCGACCGCTTCACAAATTCCTATCGTATGTACAGAACACATCCGCACAAGGACCAACGGCTAGTTGCCGCCCGAACCAACTTGATCATTGGTGTGGGTCTGATCCTGCTCGTTGATCTGATCATGACCATCAACCACCACAGTTGAACTCTCACTAGCGGCATCAACAGCGCTGGCATCCGTTGCCATCTGGGTTGCGTCACAAGCGACCAGAGGAGCGGCCAACGCAAGGACAAAGATGAAATGTTTCATGGTGAATCCTCCACTTCCGAAACGATTATAGCCCCCGGCAAAAACCCGAGCCATGATCGTGATCAAGTTCGCGAAACCGGTACCATTTCGAACTCCCGGGAACGCACGTCATCCGAATTAGCGGTTCCAATCGGTACTTGAACACACCCGCTCTCAACCGAAGACAAATCCCTACGCGCCCCCTCGATTAAAACGTCAGCACCGAAGGGGATCACGACGGAAAGCATCGGGCCATAAAACAAAACAAAGCCCGCCTTTTGAGGGCGGGCTTTTGTCTTGCAGAGATTTTGCAAAATTTGGTTGCGGGGGTAGGATTTGAACCTACGACCTTCAGGTTATGAGCCTGACGAGCTACCGGGCTGCTCCACCCCGCGCCAATTGCGTCCCATTTGGGATTCGTATTCTGATATCGTATTAGAGAGAGCTTGGATTTTTACTAGGTTTGGCGGTGACCTACTCTCCCACGGCTTAAGCCGCAGTACCATT